>NZ_CAXUPX020000042.1:0-732 GCF_964252895.1 Aminobacter sp. LjRoot7 | reverse complement strand
CTAGGTGTTCAGTCCCGAGGTCAAGTGGACCGGGTCGAGCCGGAAGCGATCTGGCTGGTTTGCCCAGGCCGTACAGATGGCTTCGTAGGGTGTAAGACCGCGAAGGGTCTTGAGCCGTCGGGCGAAATTGTAACCGTCGAGGAAGGCGGCAAGGTGATCTTCGAGTTGGCGGTGGGTCTCGTAGTGATACCGCCGAACGGTTGCCTCCTTCAACGTTCGGTTCATCCGTTCGACCTGACCGTTGGTCCATGGGTGATTGGGCTTGGTGAGGCGGTGCTCGATGCCATGGCCCCAGCAGGCCCGGTCGAAGGGATGTCCGCGCCAGCTTGCGGTGGGGCCGTCCCGGTTCTTGGGCAGGTCGGCAAATTGGATGCCGTTGTCGGTGAGCACGGTGTGGATTTTGTAGGGGACGGCTTCGACCAACTCCTCAAGGAAAGTCCTGGCGGTGACGGTGGTCGCCTTCTGCACCAGCCGAGCGAAGGCGAACTTCGAGGTCCGGTCCACCGCCACGAAGAGATGGAGCTTGCCCTCCTCGGTTCGGACCTCGGCGATGTCGATGTGGAAGTAGCCGATCGGGTAGCACTTGAAGGGCCGCTTGGCGGGCTTGTCGCCGGCGACGTCGGGCAGGCGGCTGATCCCGTGGCGCTGCAAGCAACGGTGCAAGGACGATCGCGACAGGTGCGGGATCGTCGCCTGCAGCGCATAGAGGCAGTCATCCAGAGGCAGCAGCGT
>NZ_CAXUPX020000041.1:0-891 GCF_964252895.1 Aminobacter sp. LjRoot7 | reverse complement strand
GGTCTTCACGCCGGCCGCGCTCGAGTACGAGCCACTGGTGAAACGCGCGGATGTCCACCATCATCACGTCGCCGGCCCTGACGTCGACGCGAACGACGTCGCGGGCTGCTTCGCCAAGGGCTTCGAGAAGGGCGTCGTCGAGCGGCGTGGGCGTAAGATGGGAGCCTGGCATAATCCGCTGGCGCCATCTTGCAGACCAAAACCTTGAGGCATCCCGCACTCTCCGCCCAGGGATCGCAATCATCGAGGATGTCGGCATAGCGGCCGCGAAGCAGGAAGCTGGGAGCCCTCGACTGGGGCGAGTGCCGCCGGCACATTCATTAGCTCGTCAGCAGTCAGAGGTCAGCTTCGCGAATCGTTGGCCGACGTGCGATCGCGTGGTGCAGCATCTTCTCACCACCAAATCCAGATGGACATCCGCGCGCTTCACCGTGGCTCGAGTGACGCGGACATGGCGAGCGCTGAGCTCGCCGCTAGGCCAAAGATGCTTGTGTCGACGGTCTTTGGTCCGATCAGCTCGGCCTTTTCCCGGGCGATGCAGATCGGCAACGCGTTTCGCATGGCCGACTGGGACAGGCGCTACCTGGCTTAGGCCAAGGTTTTCAGGTCATGAGCCGGCTGGGCGAGTTGGCCAGGGAATGCTCCGGTGGCGTTCGCGCGCGCATCGTCTCTCGTCTGCCGCGAGGTTTCAACTCTCGCGTCACCGGCGTGCGGATAGCAAAAAGCCCGCCGTGGTTTTCACCTTGGCGGGCTTTTGTTTTGGTTGCGGGGACAGGATTTGGCCTTTTTGTCCCGCTTCGTCGGCTATCGCCTCCTTGCGGGCCCCTTGATGCAGGTTCAACTCGACCGTCACCAGCGTCCGAATAACAAAACAGCCCAGACGAGCTGGGC
>NZ_CAXUPX020000040.1:0-923 GCF_964252895.1 Aminobacter sp. LjRoot7 | reverse complement strand
TTCTGAGATGGCGCGATATCTGTCGCTGATCGAGACCAAGCCCAACGCGCTCGATCAGCTCGCCCCCTGCAGGACTGGGGGCTGCCCGAAGCGTTCCAGTATCTGCGGCATCTGATGGAAGCGCGCATGAGCAATCGCGGAAGCTGAGTTCGTTCAGGTCCTGCGGCCGATGGAGGCGATCCTGGATATCGTGACCTACGCCAGTCATCGAGGCGATCCGGTTAGTCGCGATCCGGCTGCGATGCCGTCAAGCAGATCGCACTGGCCCGGATCGAGTGCAGGCCGGCCAGGACCTCGGCGGCCTATCCGTATTGCCTACACCGTCCTCATTTCGGGAGAGCGGCATGAGCGGCAGGGAGCAGTCGATGCGATGCCGACTGGCACGACCAGCGGCCCGCCGCAGGTTCTGCTTGGCCATTACCTCAAGCAGTTGACGCTGCCGACGGCGGTGCGAGAATACGACAGGGTCGCCCGTGAATGCGCGTTATCTGCTGAGACTGGTCGAACTGGTACTGATAGGCCGCGAGCGACCTGTCGAGTTCGCCGCTTTCGCGACGGCTTTTCAGATCGCCGACTTTTCCTTCGCTGACCTCACGGTCTACTCCATACCGCCAGTCGCTAGTGAGCAGGCTCGCCAGTCACGGCGTTAGATCTAGGGCCGGAACGATCTTGTGGTAGGGCAGGCCTGCATCGTCGTTCAGACGTTTAACATCGGTATCGGAATTGGCGTCGAAGAGGCACATGCAGCGGCCGTCCTCGGGCGCAAAGGTTGAGCGAAGATACTTGATCTCCGTGCCTGCGGCTGACATCTCAGTTGCCTTGCTGATCGCAGCTTTCTGCGCGCCACCAAGGGCTTCCATGCTGATCCCTTTGAGATCCCGTTCCACCATATAGACGCTCATCTCGTCCTCCTCTTTTCATGC
>NZ_CAXUPX020000039.1:0-1009 GCF_964252895.1 Aminobacter sp. LjRoot7 | reverse complement strand
TGCTGATCGAAAGCGTCAATGCGCTGCGCCTGACCAAAGGTGGCGTGCCGCCGGCACTGAAGAAGTCGGGCCAGCACAACTGGATCCACCGCCTGCCCTTCAAGATGCGCTTCCGCACCTCGAAGCTGTTCGTCTCGGTCATCCCGGTGCTCGGCATTGGTGCTGGCATCGGCTTCCTCTCCGCCATCATGGGTGTCGGCGGCGGCTTCATCATGGTGCCGGCGCTGATCTACCTGCTCAAGGTGCCGACAAACGTCGTCGTCGGCACTTCGCTGTTCCAGATCGTCGTCGTCTCGGCCTTCACCACGCTTGTCCACTCCTCGACCAACCAGACCGTCGACATCGTGCTGGCGCTGGTCTTGATGGTCGGCGGCGTGGCCGGCGCCCAATACGGCGCCAAGGCCGGCCAGAAGCTGCGCGGCGAACAGCTGCGCGCGCTCTTGGCACTGCTGGTGCTGGCCGTTGCCTTGCGCCTCGGCTTCGACCTGTTCGTCAAGCCGCAGAACCTCTATTCGCTGACCGGCGTGAGCGGGCTTCTGTGATGCGGGTCGCGGCATGTCTCGCAGCCCTGGTGCTTGCGGCCACAGGTCCGGCGCGCGCGCAGGAAGCAGCGCATCCCGAAAGCATCCAGATCGGGCTTTCGACCGACCGCGTCGCCATCACCGCCGACTTCGCCGGTGCCGACCTCACCATCTTCGGGGCGCTCGAAAACGCCGACCCGCTGATCAACCGCCAGGGCCGCTACGACGTCTATGTCGTGCTCGAGGGTCCGGCGCGGCCAGTGGTGGTGCGGCGCAAGAGCCGTGTGCTCGGCATGTGGATCAACACCCAGTCGGAGACCTTCGTCAACGTGCCGATGTCCTACTCGGTGGCGACCACCCGCCAGCCGCAGGACATCACCGATCCCAACAACTACCGCCAGCTGTCGCTCGGCGCCAACAACATCTACATGGAGCCCGAGGACAAGCGCGACAGCCCGCTGACCATCCAGGAACCGTCGGCGGGCTGA
>NZ_CAXUPX020000038.1:0-1465 GCF_964252895.1 Aminobacter sp. LjRoot7 | reverse complement strand
CTAGCAGGCTTCTCTGATTGGGGTCGGTGAGGTCAAGCTTTTCCTGTCTTTTTCCGGATCACGTCGCCCCGCGGGTCGCTCGCTTCTCTTCGCGGTCGGCGCGGAGCCGCCGCATGATGGGGTCAGGAGAGCGAGGTGTCTCAATCTGTTGAACGACCTTGGAGAATTCGCCCAGGATCGTGCCTGCTAACGAGATCGCCTTGCCCATCGTCCCCACGGGAACGATCCGGATCACCCTCTCGGGCGAACCACTGTCTGTGTTCTTTTTTGGTCCTTTGTTCCTTTGTTCCTTTGTTCCTTGTCCTATTTTCATGCCGATGCAGGGCCGGCGGCTTCCTTTCCAAAGCGGAATTCGGTTGCGTCGGCCCACATGCGATGCAGGACGACGGCCAGTTTGCGGGCTACCGCCACGCGGGCTCGCGCCATGCCGCGGCGTTTGGCGATGTTCATGCCCCAGGCGCGTAAGCTCGACCATTTCTTCGAGCGCACGAGCAGCGAATGTGCTGCCTCGTAGAGGGCGGTGCGGGCGAGCTCGTCACCGCAGCGGCTGACCTTGCCCGGTATGTCGGTCTCGCCGGACTGGTAGCGCGCCGGCGTCAACCCCAGATGTGCTCCCACTGCCCGCGAGGAGCTGAAGCGCTCCGGACGGTCGATGGTAGCGCGGAAGGTGAGCGCGGTGATCGGCCCGACGCCGGGCGCGCTCATCAGTCGCCGACAGACGGCCTCCTTGCGCACGATGTCGAGAACCTGCTTGGTCAGGCGGGCGAACTCGTTGAGCATGGAGCCGAGGATCGAAAGCAGCGGCTCGACCATCACCATCGCCTCGGCGTCGGTGCCGGCCAGCTCGCGCACGCGATCGGCAAAGGAGGTGCGTGAGGGCGTGCCGAGCTTGACACCGGCCTCGCGCAGGATGGCGCGCACAACATTCTCTATGCTGCGCATCTGGTTCAGCACCGTGCGGCGGGCAACCAACAGCGCGCGCCATAACCGGCATTGCCGGCTCTTCACATGCACCTGCCGATACCAACCCGTGCGCATGATCTGCGCAAGCGCGCGGGCATCGTTGCGATCGGTCTTGTTGGGCATCGTCTTCATGACCGCATTGGCCTGGCGGGTCTCGATACAGATCGCTGGCAGGCCTTCGGCGCACAACCCATCGTGAAGCCAGGCTGTCAGCGAGCACGCTTCCAGCCCGATGCGCTCCAGCGGCAGATCGAGCTTCCGCAATGCATCGGACAAGGCCTGTGGTTCGCTCGCCGCTCGTGTTTCCTTCACGATCCGACTACTCTCATCGACGACGCAAATCGCGGTCTCTTCCAAAGACACGTCCAGTCCGGCAAAATACTTCACGGTTGCTCCTTCCCGATGTTTGTGGCGCTCCAAAGCGACCACGTTCTCACATCCTGACAGGAGCAGCCGCCCTCATCTGGGCTCGGGCGAGACCCCAATCACCCCATCTGTTGAA
>NZ_CAXUPX020000037.1:0-1482 GCF_964252895.1 Aminobacter sp. LjRoot7 | reverse complement strand
AAAGGCGCTCGCAGCGACGCTGCGAGCGTGATTCAGTGTCTCCGTAGAGATTCCGGAGGTGGTGGGTGCGCGGCGGCGACGATCGAACTGGCGAACTGTTCAGCTATGTTGACCTTGAGGCGCGGGTGCGGCGCAATCATCCGTTGCGGGCGATCCGGTTAATCGTGAGCGAGGCGCTGTCGGCGCTGGAGCTGGACTTCGCCGCGCTGTATTCGCCGATCGGACGGCCGTCGATTCCGCCTGAGAAGCTGCTGCGGGCGATGCTATTGCAGGCCTTCTATTCGATCCGCTCGGAACGGCTGCTGATGGAGCGGCTGGAATACGACCTCCTGTTCCGCTGGTTCGTGGGCATCGGCGTCGACGCCGCGACTTGGGACCATTCGGTGTTCTCGAAGAACCGCGACCGGCTGCTTGAGGGCGACATCGCGGCAAAGTTCCTGAGCGCGGTCCTGGCGCAGCCCGAGGCGAAGAGGCTTCTGTCCACGGATCACTTCTCGGTCGACGGCACGCTGATCGAGGCCTGGGCATCGATGAAGAGCGTAAAGCCGAAGGACGGCTCGGGCGAGCCGCCGGCAGAGGGCGGCGGACGCAATACGGAGGCAGACTTCCACGGCCAGAAGCGTTCGAACCAGACGCATGCCTCGACCACCGATCCGGACGCAAGGCTCTACCGCAAGGGGCCGGGCAAGGAGGCGAAGCTCTGCTTCATGGGGCATGGTCTGATGGAGAACCGCCATGGCCTGCTGGTCGATGCCTGCCTGACGCTGGCCGACGGGCATGCCGAACGGGTGGCGGCGCTGCACATGATCGAGCCTCGTGCCGACCGGCCGCAGGCGATCACGATCGGCGCCGACAAGGCCTATGATGCGCAGGACTTCATCAACGAGTTGCGCTCGATGAAGGTGACGCCGCATGTGGCGCAGAACACCAACGGCCGTCGTTCGGCGATCGATCGCCGCACGACGCGGCACGGCGGCTATGCCGTCAGCCAGCGCATCCGCAAGCGCATCGAAGAAGCGTTCGGCTGGATCAAGACCATCGCCGGGCAAGAGAAGACGAAGTTGCGTGGCCGCGACCGCGTCGAATGGGCCTTCACCCTCAGCGCCGCCGCCTACAATCTCGTGCGGTTGCCGAAGTTGCTGGCGGCGCCAGCATGAGTGCGCCGGCGAACTGCCAGTTGATCGGCCGCTGGTGGATCGTCGAGGCCGATCTTTGGGATCGCGATCATCTCGACCTTGTCGATCCCGCCACGATTGCCATCGGAGCCGACAACCACGGTGAGATCGCCTTTGGCGCACTGCAAGCCGGCCTCGATCTCAGCTATGGCCCCAATATGGTGTTCTTCACATGGGCCGGCTTTGACGAGATGGACGAGGTCACTGGCGATGGCTCCGCTGAATTGCTCGACGACGGCTCGATCGAGATCACATTCGCCTATCACAACGGCGACGAGGCCATCCTCAAAGCCAAACGCCACCCTTC
>NZ_CAXUPX020000036.1:0-1602 GCF_964252895.1 Aminobacter sp. LjRoot7 | reverse complement strand
CGATGGTGGCGGCGGCCGCTGGGCGATCGTTTGCTCTCTCACCGAAACTGCCAAGCTCAATGACGTTGAGCCCTATGCCTATCTGGCCGACGTACTGCAGCGCATGCTCGATGGGCATCCCGTCAGCGGCCTCGACGAACTCCTGCCATGGGCGTGGAAAGCGCAAAATCCCGTCAAGAGCTGACATCACGTGCAGCCCCCGGACGCATACTGGGGTCTTGGGGTCGAGTTTTTGCAAGTCTTCGCCATCGTCGGTTCTCCTCCATAATAAGTAATCGTGTTCTGTTCCACGCCAGGCCGGCAAGGTTTGCGTTGTGACGAGGGTCTGATACGCCGCGCACTCTTCCGTGCTCTGCGACGGGATGGCTGGACCGCAAGAGAGCGGATTTCGAACCGTCGCTGCACATGTCGCTATCGGATATACGGGGCAGCATCACAGGCATTCCTGCGTGGTCCGCGCAGTGCGGCCACAGGCAAGATATCGTGCTTCCCGTTGTCCTGGTCTGTATCATTCCTCTGCCGCTCACGCGGACCTCCTTGAGCTGTTCGAGCCATCAGCCGGCTGGTGATAAAGCGGTGATGATCATGAGTTCGCGAGGCCCAGCCGTTGCAGTTTGGCAGCATTCGCCGCGGCAATGTCCGGCGCCGATGCGTCGGGATCGCCGACATAGAAGGTACCGTCGCGCCACATCGCATGCATCACGGTGGCGAGTTTGCGGGCTACCGCGACCCGCGCCTTGGCGTGGCATTTCGTCTTCGCGAGCTTCAGTCCCCAGGTCTTGAGCGCGTCGCGTCCCTTGAAGCGGGTGAGCAGCGCCGAGGCGGCCTCATAGAGTGCCCGGCGCACGTCGGGATCGCCGGCCTTGCTGATGCGGCCCTGCACGTCGATCGACGTTCCGGACTGCCATCGGCGTGACGTCAGCCCGAAGTAGGCGGCGACGTTGCGCGACCGGCGGAAGCGATGTGGGTCGTCGATGGCGCTGCTGTAGCTGAGTGCGGTCACGGGACCGACGCCGGGGATTGCCATGAAGCGGCGGCACAGCTCGTCGTGCATCGCGATCTGGACAACCAGCTTGTGCAGCACCAGATACTCGGCCCAGAGCGCAGCGCGTGCACGAAGCATGCAGTCCATCAGCCCCGCCGTCATTGCATCGCCGGCAACGGCGGTGCGCACCGCCTTCTCCATCGCGCCGCGGCCGACCTTGCCGAGCCGAATGCCGAACACCTTCAGCGAGTGGCGGATGGCGTTCTCGATGTCGAGGAACTTGCGTTTGAGATTTCGCCGCTGGCCGCAAGCCCGCGACCAAGCCTGCGGCGAAACAGGTAAAGCGCGCACCAGGCAGAGCGAAGTCATAGAGCACGTTCCGTCTCCGCCTCCCCGAGCATTCTGGCGAAGCTCACTTGCTTCGCTGGATGGCACTCGTGACCATGGGATCGACATCCCGATCATTACCGGCAGACACCAACCATCGCCAAGATGCCAAGCCCGATAGCGATGGGCGCAAAGAGCAATGCGACATTTGCCAAGCACTTCAATGGCGCCCATCGGTCGGAGATCGTTTTCCGTTCGTCATCCATTGGGCAATTCCTGTGTGCTTGGGC
>NZ_CAXUPX020000035.1:0-2214 GCF_964252895.1 Aminobacter sp. LjRoot7 | reverse complement strand
TGTCGGGCGAAGTGAGAAATTGACCCCCCAACGAAACGAAGAACTGACCCCTCGTTTTTGAGAGGATCAGTAGATGAACGTTGAATTTCCATTGAAGCTCGCCGTGTCGAAAACAGCGCGAGTTGAGGAGATGCGGTCGGGGGAAGAGGTTTCGGCAATGGTTCGACTGCATGAGGTTGGCTGGGGATCGAAACGGATTGCGCAGGAGTTCGGCTGCGCGCGCAATACGGTTCGTCGCTACCTTCGTGAAGGTGGTGTGGTGTCATATCGCCAGCCTGCTCGTCGAACAGCGTTTGATGGTCTGGATGGTTGGCTTCGGGAGCGCTTTTTCCGCCACGACGGCAATGCCGATGTCATTCGCCAGGAACTGGCGAGCGAGCATGGCATCGTCATTGGGTTGCGTTCCGTGGAGCTTCGGGTTCGACAATGGCGACGCGAGTTGAAAGCGCAGAAGCGGGCGACGGTCCGCTTCGAGACGGCGCCGGGTCATCAGATGCAGATCGACTTCGGCGATACGCGTGTCTGGATCGGCGGCGAGCGGGTGCGGATCCATGTGTTTGTCGGAACGCTTGGCTATTCCCGCCGAATGCACATTCGCGCCTCGCAGAGGCAGCGCCAGACCGACTGGTTCGAAGGGATGGAAGGCGCATTCCTGCGGTTTGGTGGTGTTCCGGCGGAAGTTCTGATCGATAATGCGAAGGCGCTGGTCGAACACCATGACGCGGTGACGCGCGAGGTGAAGTTCAACGCGCGGCTGCATACCTTCGCCCGGTATTGGGGCTTCACGCCGCGGGCCTGCGCTCCTTATCGGGCACGTACGAAAGGAAAAGACGAACGCGGAGTCGGCTACGTCAAGAAGAACGCGATCGCCGGGCGCCGGTTCGAGAGTTGGGCGGCGTTCGAGGCGCATCTGGACCGGTGGACACGCGAGGTGGCCGACCAGCGTGAACACGGCACCACCGGTGTCGCGCCGGCGGAACGCTTTGCCGCTGAAGCTCGTACACTGCGCCCGCTGGCTGGCCGAGCGCCATTCGGACAGTTGCGGGATCTGGTGCGCAAGGTTCAGGCAGACTGCGCGATCGATCTCGACACGAACAGTTACTCCGTCCCCTGGCGCCTGATCGGCGAGAGTGTCCAGGTCGTGGTGCTGGCAGGCCGGGTGATCATCCGTCATGCGGGCCAAGTGGTGGCCGATCATGCCCTGTGTCGAGGGCGACGGCAACGGATCGTGGACCGGGCCCATTTTGTTGGCGTTGCCGGCTTCGAAGGGCCGGTGCGCGCAGATCCTGTCGAGATCGCGCCGGCCGCCTTGTTGCGGCCACTCGCGGAATACGAGGCGGTTGTCGGAGGAGCCTGGTGATGACGAACGTAGATCACGACGTGCTCATCGCAACCCTGGACCGGCTGAAGTTGACGGCGATCCGCGACCAGCTCGATACGCTGCTGGATGAAGCGGCTCGTTCGAAGATGACCTTGCGCGAGGCCCTGGCTTTCCTGGTGTCGCGGGAGATCGCCCGGCGCGACGAGCGGCGCATCTCCATGTCGAGCAAGCTCGCCCAGTTCCCCTTCGTGCGCGAACTGGACGGCTTCGACTACGAGGCGCAGCCCTCACTGGATCAGGAGCAGATCAGGGAACTGGCGACCTGCCGGTGGATCGCGCACGGCGACACACTCCTGTTCCTGGGGCCGCCCGGCACGGGCAAGACCCATCTGGCGGTCGCCCTGGGCCGAGAGGCCATCCGTCAGAATTACAACGTGCAGTTCATCACGGCGGCCACGCTGGTGGCGATGCTGGCCAAGGCTCATGCCGATGGCTTGCTCGACAAGCAGTTGACGCTCCTGTCGCGGCCGAAACTGCTCATCATCGACGAACTGGGCTATCTGCCCTTCGAGGCCAACGCTGCCCATTTGTTCTTTCAACTGGTGTCGCGGCGCTATGAGAAGGGATCGATCCTGATCACCTCCAACCGGTCCGTGGGCGAATGGGGAAGCGTTTTTGGAGACCCCGTTGTGGCCACGGCGATCCTGGATCGCCTGCTACACCACTCCACGGTGATCACCATCCGGGGCGACAGCTACCGGCTCCGAGAAAAGCGCCGGTCAGGCCTTCTGCAGAAGACCGGACCGGCGCTCGAAACTAACGAAACAGCAAACCAATGAAGGGGGTCAGTTCTTCAGTTCGCCAAAGGGGTCAAATCCTCGCTTCGCTTGACA
>NZ_CAXUPX020000034.1:0-2231 GCF_964252895.1 Aminobacter sp. LjRoot7 | reverse complement strand
ACTGGATATCGACTGGCGGGCACATCTTCATCCCTCCGCCCGCCCGACCGTTAGTGATATCACTAACGGCGCGACGTCCGAAAACAGCTTGACAGGGCGTCCAGATGACACTCCCGCCGCGCGCGGCCGCCGGTTCTTCACGGACGCACAGAAGCTCACCATCGTGCAAGAGAGTGAAGCTGCAGGTGCAACGGTCTCGGCTGTCGCGCGCCGGCATGGGATCGCGACCGGCATCCTGTTTCGCTGGCGCGCGGAATTCGGCGTGACGCAGAAGAAGCAAGCGAAACTGGCATCTGTGACGCTGGCAACGGACGCGGCAGCGGCACTCGCGCTGCAGAACCTTGTGCAGCCCCCTGACGGGATGATGGCAATCGAACTGCCGGATGGGCGGCGTGTCTTTGCACCTGCAGGCAGTGATCCTGTTGCAGTACGAGCGTTCGTCGACAGCGGAGGGACTGCATCATGATGATCGTTCCGGCGGGGGTGAAGGTGCATCTGGCGCTGGGTCACACCGACATGAGGAAAGGCCTCGACGGGCTCGCCATGCTGGTCCAGGCAACGCTGAAGCAGGACCCGTTCTCGGGTCATCTGTTTGCCTTCCGCGGAAAGAAGGCGTCGCTGCTCAAAATCGTTTTCTGGGATGGCAACGGGCTGTGTCTGTTCACCAAACGGCTCGACCAGGGCAGCTTCGTGTGGCCGCGTATGGCAGGTTATGATGGCTCGATCACGCTGACGCCGGCACAGCTTGCCATGCTGATCGAGGGCATCGACTGGCGCACACCGGAGCGTGTCTGGAGACCGGCTCTGGCCGGCTGAAAACGGTCCTCCGATCGACACGGAAACTACCGGAATCCTTGGGTTTTTGAGCGGTTCATGGTAGATTGGATCATGTTGATCGATCTCGACAATCTGCCGTCCGATCCAGCACTTTTGCAGCGTCTGCTGCGCGATATGGCAGCTGCCGTCGAGAGCCGCGATGGCGAGATCGAACGCCTCCAATCGATCATCAAGAAGCTCCAGCGGGCGCAGTTCGGCAGGCGTTCCGAGCGCCTCGACCCCGATCAACTGGCGCTCGCCCTGGAAGACCTTGACGCCGACATCGCCCGCATCCGGGAGAGCAGACCGAGCATCCATCCACCGTTGGAGCGGCCATCCCATCGCAAGCCACTGCCCGATCATCTGCCGCGCGAGGACGTGCGGCTCGACATCGAAGAAGCGTATTGTGGGTGCTGTGGCGGCGCACTCCATGCGATCGGCGAGAGCGTCAGCGAGATGCTCGACTGGGTTCCGGCACAGCTTCGCGTTGTCCGCATCACGCGCCCGAAATACGCTTGCCGTGTCTGCGAGACGATAGCGCAAGTGGCTGCGCCGGAGCGGTTGATCGCCGGCGGATTGGCAACGCCGGCACTTCTGGCGCAGGTTCTGGTCTCCAAATATTGCGATCACACGCCGCTCTACCGGCAATCGCAGATCTTCGCCCGCCACGGTGTCGATCTGGCGCGCTCGACGCTGGCGGGATGGGTCGGCGGCGCATGCTGGTGGCTGGAAGCCCTGCACGAGCGGCTGGTGAAGAGCGTGTTCGCCTCCAACCATCTGTTCGCCGACGACACACCGGTGCCGGTGCTCGATCCGGGCCGTGGGCGGACCAAGACGGGGCGGTTGTGGGTCTATGCCCGTGAGCAGCGACCCTGGGCCGGACCCGAGCCGCCGGCAGCAGTCTACCTGTTTGCGCCGGACCGAAAGGCCGAGCGCCCGGTATCGCATCTTCAGCACTTCAAGGGCGTGCTGCATGTCGATGGTTATGCCGGTTTTGAACAACTCGCTGCCCGTGGCGACATCGTTCTTGCCGCCTGCTGGGCGCATACCAGGCGCAAGTTCTATGACGTGGTCGAAGCGACGGGATCGCCCGTGGCGACTGAGGCGCTGCGCCGGATCGGTGAAATCTATGCCGTCGAGGCGGATGTGCGCGGACAGGCGCCGGCCCTTAGGCTTGCGGCGCGGCTGCAGCGATCGAAACCCGTTGTTGCCGCCTTCCATGCCTGGCTGGAAGCGCAGCTCCAGCACATCTCCGGACGCAGCACGCTTGCAGAAGCGGTCCGCTATGCGCTGTCGCGTTGGACCGGACTGACCCGCTTCCTCACCGATGGTCGTGTCGAGCTCGACACCAACCCGGTCGAGCGGGCCATCCGTCCCGTTGCGCTCGGCCGCAAGAACCACTTGTTCGCCGGCAG
>NZ_CAXUPX020000033.1:0-2258 GCF_964252895.1 Aminobacter sp. LjRoot7 | reverse complement strand
GTTGCCTACGACCGCGGGCGTTCCTTCTTGGGATCGTAGTGGGCGAAGGGCACGATCCTTGCGGGCAGGCGCTTTTGCTGGCCGTCGAGCTTGCCGACTTCGACCTCGGTGCCGACATTGGCGTGGTGTGCCTCGACACGGGCGAGTGCGATGTTCTTGCCGAGGATCGGCGAGCGCATCGACGAGGTGACGATGCCGATCTGGGCGCGGCCGACATGGACGCAGTCGCCATGGCCGACAGCGACATTGGCGTCGATGTCGAGGCCGACAAGCTTGTGGATCGGGTTGTCCTTGCGCCGGATCAGCGCCTCGCGGCCGATGAAGTCGTCGGTCTTGGTCTTCAACGGCACGGTGAAGCCGATGCCGGCCTCGAACGGGTCGGTCTGGTCGGAGAACTCGTAGTTGGCAAAGATCAGGCCGGCCTCGATGCGCACCATGTCGAGGGCAGCAAAACCCATCGGCTTCAACCCATGCGGCTGGCCGGCTTCCCACACCGCGTCGAAGACCTTTTCGGCATCGCGCGGATGGCACCAGACCTCGTAGCCGAGCTCGCCGGTGTAGCCGGTGCGGGAAACGACGATCGGCACACCGGTCGCGTCACCGATGCGGCCGATGGTGAAGCGGAACCATTCGAGCTCGCTGAGTGCTGGCTGGTGCGGCGGCGTCCAGACGATCTCCTTGAGAATGTCGCGGCTGTTGGGGCCCTGGACGGCGATGTTGTGCATCTGGTCGGTCGAGGAACGGACCAGCACCTTGAGCCCGAGCTTCTCCGCCTGCTCGCGCAGCCAGACACCGGAATAGTCGTCGCCGCAGATCCAGCGGAAATTGTCCTTGCCGAGGCGAAGCAGCGTGCCGTCGTCGACCATGCCGCCATGCTCGTAGCACATGGCGGTGTAGACGACCTGGCCGACGCCGAGCTTCTTGACGTCGCGGGTCAGCGTGTACTGCATCAAGGCTTCGGAATCGGGGCCCGTCACCTCGAACTTGCGTAGCGCCGACAGATCCATCACCACCGCCTTCTGGCGGCAGGCCCAGTATTCCTCGATGGCGCCTTCCTTGGCGAATTCCTGCGGCAGCCAGAAACCCTTGTATTCGATGAAGTTGCGGGTGTGCTTGGCAAAGCTTGCGTGGAAGCCGGTCTCGCGGGTCATCTTGGGTTCTGCCTCCGGGGTCGTGCGTCGGGCGATCGCGCGCGAAAACTTGTTGTTGCCGGAATAGGTCCGGACATGGATGTCGGTGAGGTTCCAGCCATTGGATGGCGTGGTGTCATCAGGGCAGGCGGACGAGACGCAGACGATGTCGGTCAGCGCGCGCAACAGCACATAGTCGCCCGGCCGCGACCAGGGTTCGTCGGAGAACATCACGCCATGGGCGTCGATGCCGGTGTTGAAGAAGAAATTGACCGCCATCCAGCCGGCACGGGCATTCACCCCATGCGGGACAAGTGCGCCGTTGAAGTTCTCCGAGCAGTTGATGTGGCCGGGGTAACCGATGTCGTCGTAATATTTGGCGTAGCAGGCGAGCGCGAAGGCATCATGCCGGCCGCAGGTGTCCTGCACGACCTCGACAAGCGGCTCGAAATCCTGGTCGAAATATTTGGCATGCAGGCCGGGCATCGGGTAGGCGTGGCCCATCAGCGAACGGGTAGCGGTGACGTCAAGCGCGAGGTCCCTGCCCTTGTCGAGCTTGCGGGCCGAAAAGCACTGGAAGTCAGTGCACTGGCGGCCATCGACGTCGATGATCTGGATGTAGTCGCCGGCCTTGACGAAGTAGCTCTCCGCCGTCTTCGACTTGACGCGGAGATCGAGCACCGGATCGGCGAGCGGATCGGGCAGCTCGAAACCTCCCGATGCAGCACGGACCTTGGTCCGCTTGACCATCACCACCAGCGGCGTCGTCGTATCCTGGCTGTCGACCGGCATCGCAGCACCGGGTGCTGCAACCACCAGCGAGCCGGGCCGCGCCACGACAAAACTCTCTTCCACCCCGGCGGGCGTACCACCATCGAAGAAGCGCACCGCCTCGACCCGGCCAAGCTCAAGCTTGCGGCGGGCGAGACCCAAACGAAACTTCTGCAGGCTCTCGTCGCCATCGACAAGCAGCGCCTTCAGCCCCGACGCGTCGCTGTTCGAGCGTGTCGACAGGATGCCCGGATCGGCACGGCCGGCGGCATCGAACGCCACCAGCTCGCACGCCTGCCCGCCCTCGAAATTGCGCACCGTCACACGATCGCCGGCCTCGATGTCGATCAGCACCGC
>NZ_CAXUPX020000032.1:0-2277 GCF_964252895.1 Aminobacter sp. LjRoot7 | reverse complement strand
CATCTGCGCCAGGGCGGAAGCGGAATCGACAGGCAATCTCAAGCGCGTCTGGACCGGTCACGGCCGCAGCCTCGACTGGCCAAACGCCCAGGGCGAAGCCTTCCTCCGCCGCGCCATCGAGATCAAGAACGTCTGGGTCCCCTACGGAGACTAGGGGAGTAAGGGAACAAGGCAGTATGGGAATAAGGGAGTAGGGCAGTACAAAAGCTGACTATCCTACTCCCATACTCCCCTACATTCCCTGACGTCGCGCAAATCATCTCCAGTCCAAGAGCACGCATTCATGAAAATCTATCTTGCCGGCCCCGAAGTCTTCCTGTCCAATGCGCGCGAAGTGCTTGATCGCAAGATCGAATTGACCAGGCGCTACGGCTTCGTTCCGGTCTCTCCCGGCGATCTCGAGGTGCCGGCGACCGATACCAAAAGGGCGAAAGGGCTTGCCATCAGCTCGATCAACGAACGCCTGATGATGAGCGCGGACATGATCATTGCCAATCTGACGCCATTCCGTGGCATCGCGGCGGATATCGGTACGGCATTCGAACTCGGCTTCATGTGCGCCCGCGGCTGCCCCGCCTATGCGTTTTCCAATACGGTTGGCGATCATTATGCACGGGTAGCTGTGCTCTATGAGGGACGCATCGAGGCCGACGCGCAGGGCAGGCCGCGGGGGCCGGATGGACTGGCCGTCGAAGATTTCGAGATGATCGACAATCTCATGCTCGACGGCGGCATCGAGGCGCGTGGCGGCACGATCGTCACGAGCGAGGTTGCGGCCGAGGCGCTGTACACCGACCATCAGGCCTTCGAGCAATGCCTGCGGCTGGCTGCGGCCAGGTTCCCGCGCTGAATGTTCGGAATGGGAGACAATGTGATGGATCGTGCCGATATCGTCGTGCTTGGAACCTTTGTCGCCGATCTGGCCTTCAAGGCCGAGCGGCTGCCGGTTGTCGGCGAGACACTGCTTGGCCAGGGTTTTGCCATGGGTCCCGGCGGCAAGGGCTCCAACCAGGTGATCGCAGCTGCACGCGCCGGCGCGCGGTCCGCGATGATCACCCGTGTCGGGCAGGATTCCTTCGGTGACATGGCCAGGCAGACCTGGTCGCAAGATGGGGTGATCACCTCGCACGTACTGATCGACGAAGCCGCTCCGACGGGGGCGGCGTTCATCTTCGTCTCCTCGAGGACAGGCGACAACGCGATCATCATCGAGAGCGGTGCTGCTGCCAATCTGAGCCCCGCCGATGTCCGCGCCGCAGAAGGGCTGATCAGCGGCGCCAAGGTCTTCGTCACCCAGTTCGAGCAGCCCATCGAAACGGCCATCGAAGGCCTTCGCCTGGCACGCAGCCACGGCGTCACCACCATTCTCAATCCGGCCCCCGCGCTGCCGGTCGACGACGCCATCTACGTCAATTGCGATTTCGTCACCCCCAACGAAACCGAGGCCGCGACATTGACCGGGATCGACACGGCAACGGACGAGGGCGCCCTGCAGGCGGCAGCCAGCCTGGTCAGGCGTGGCGCCCGCAATGCGCTCATCACACTGGGCGCCAAGGGCGCGCTGCTGCACGGCGAGGCCGGAACGCATTTCGTGCCGGCTTTCAAGGTAACCAAGGTCGTCGACACGACGGGGGCGGGAGATGCGTTCAACGGCGGCTTCGCCGTTGCGATTGCCGAGGGCCGCAGCCCGGTCGATGCCGTCCGCTTCGGCGCGGCGGTAGGCGCCCTTTCGGTGCAGAAGCCGGGCACAGCCCCTTCCATGCCGACGCGGGCCGAAATCGAAGCCTTCATCCGCGCCAACGGCTAAGCAATTCCAGGAAGCGACTTCCGTCCGGAATTGCGCAGAAACAAGAAGATAGAGAGATTTCTTGATTCGACGAAAGGCGGAAACGCTTTAAGGGCGATCGCGCCACTGGCGCGCGGTTGCGCGCTCGACAGGCACCCCCTCAATCCTTCCTGAACACGATCCTTCCGAGCCATCCTGTGAGCATGGCGAGGCCGATGGCGAAGAGGCCGTAGCCGAAGCCGTGGTCGGTGGCGAAGCGGTAGATGGTCTGCTCGAAGCCCGACTTGACGATGGCGAGCTGGGCCGAGGTTTCCTTGATGAAGATGCCGTTGCGAAACAGGAAGGCGCGAGCCTTGTGGGTGCCGACCGGCACGTTGGGGGCAAGGTGCAGGGTGGCGCGAAACAGGCTCTGCGACAAAAACTGCACGCCGCCGATATTGTCGGAGTAGAGCCCGGTCGCCAGCTTGCGCTCGCGCAGCGCCTCGGTGAAC
>NZ_CAXUPX020000031.1:0-2292 GCF_964252895.1 Aminobacter sp. LjRoot7 | reverse complement strand
GCGCTGCTGGAGGCGCTTTCCGGGACGCCCGCCAACTCGCTTGCAGGCGTCGTGGGCAAGCTCGATGCGGTGTTGCGCAACGGCGCGGACTGGGAAGATCGTTCGGCCTTTCCCTGGCCGCAAATCCGCTCGGCGCGCGAGGACCTGATGCGGATCGGGCACCAGCTAACACCGCATGCGTTTTTCCCGGACGGTAAACGGTGAGGCCTGCCTCTCCCCTGCCCTGCCGGACAATTCGCCGGGTGGCTTCATTGCATGTGGCTTCACGGCGGAGCCGGTCAAGGTCAAGGCGGGTTGGCGCCAAGGCCTTGACCGGCGTTTCTGCTAAGGAGAGGGCGCCGAATGCAGGTCATTGCGCTCCACGTTGCTACGACCGCATTTTCCCCCTTCCCGGCCAGCACATCTGGCAGCTTCATCTTCGCCTCGACACCACGAAGCGAGGAAGCTTATGGCAGACGACAACGTGACAGCCGCCGACGCGCGGCACTCTTCGAGCACAGACGGGCCCAGAAGCCATCCGGCGATCCTGGCTCTCGCCTGGCTGATCGGCCGCGGCATGGCACGCGAGCGCTTTGCAAACAGAACGGACGCCAATGCCGCCCCCAACTCTCACGCGGCCAAGGCAGAACCACCGGGCGAAAGAGCCGGCGACGGCAATTCCGACACCAGCTAGACCGAGAGGATTGTTCATGACCATGCGCGTCGCACTTTATGCCCGCTACTCTTCCGACCAGCAGCGGGCAGCCTCGATCGAGGACCAGTTCCGGCTCTGCCGCGAACATGCGGCGCGCGAAGACTGGGAGATCGCCGGCACCTACCAGGATGCCGGCATCTCCGGAGCGAGCCAGATCCTGCGGCCCGGCATCCAGAAACTGGTCCGCGACGCCCAATGCGGGTTGTTCCAGCTGGTACTGGCCGAGGCCCTCGACCGCATTTCCCGCGACCAGGCCGACATCGCAACCCTCTACAAACATTTGAAGTTCGCCGGCGTGCCGATCGTCACCCTCGCAGAGGGCGCGATCTCCGAACTGCATGTCGGCCTCAAGGGCACGATGAATGCTCTGTTCCTCGGGGATCTCGCCATGAGGACCCGGCGCGGATTGCGCGGCCGCGTAGAACTCGGCAAGTCCGGCGGCGGCCTGTGTTACGGCTATCGTGTCGTCAGGCGTGTCGACGAGCGCGGCGAACAGATCAAGGGCGACCGCGAGATCGACACCGATCAGGCCGAGGTCGTCCGCCGCATCTTCCGGGAGTTTGCCACAGGCATCAGCCCGCGCGCGATCGCCAAGAACCTTAATGACCAGGGTATATCAGGACCCGCCGGCAAGCTGTGGAACGACACCACGATCCGCGGTCATGTCAGGCGCGGCACGGGCATCATCAACAACGAACTCTATGTCGGTCGACTGATGTGGAACCGCCAGCGCTATGTGAAGGATCCCGCAACCGGCAAACGCGTCTCCCGCCTCAATCCGGAGAGCGAATGGATCGTCACCGACGTGGCCAAGTTGCGCATCGTGGGCGACGAACTCTGGCAAGCGGTCAAGGCGCGCCAGAGCGAGATCGCCGACAGGTCCGTCAACCTGACCACGGCGGTCCGCGCGCACCACATGCGCAACCGGCTGAGCAGCGCCCGCCGGCCGAAGTCACTGCTGTCGGGGCTTGTCTTTTGCGGGTGCTGCGAGGGCCCCTATTCCTTGCGCAGCGTCGACCGCTTCGCGTGCTCCAGCCACACCAGCAATGGCTCATGCCCGAACAAGCGCACCATAGCGCGGAGCGAGCTGGAACAGCGGGTGCTCGCCGGCCTGAAGAACCGGATGATGGCGCCGGAGGCAGCCGCGGTTGCGATGCGGGCTTACGCCGAGGAGACGAACCGTCTCAACCGCGAACGCCGCGCCAATGCCGATGGCTGGAACGCAGAACTGGTGAAGGTCGAGAAGCAGATCCGCAGCATCATCGAGGCGATCAAGGCCGGCATGTTTCAGGTGAGCATGAAGGCCGAGATGGACGCGCTCGAGGCGCGCAAAGCCGATCTCACGAGCCAGCTTGCCGCCGCTCCCCAGGACAAGCCGGACCTGCTGCCGAGCATATCGTCACTTTATGCGCGGAAGGTGGCGCAGCTGACCGAGGCGCTCAACCATCCGGATGACCGGCCGCAGGCCGCGACAGCGCTGCGATCGTTGATCGAGAAGATCGTTCTGACACCTGGCGCGAAGCGCGGCGAGATCACTGCTACGCTGTATGGAGAACTGGGCACGATCCTGAACTGGACTGAGTGGCAGGCTGTTGGGT
>NZ_CAXUPX020000030.1:0-2667 GCF_964252895.1 Aminobacter sp. LjRoot7 | reverse complement strand
GCGACGCTGCCCGTCGGCCTCGCCATGGTCAGAGCGATCCGCGCCTATCACGAGCAGACCGGCTACCTCATCGGCTTCAAGCCGGCCGGCGGCATCTCGACGGCAAAAGTCTCGCTCGACTGGCTGGTGCTGATGAAAGAAGAGCTCGGCCGGCCCTGGCTCGAACCCGAGCTGTTCCGCTTCGGTGCGTCGAGCCTTTTGACCGACATCGAACGCCAGCTCGAACACCACATCAGCGGCCGCTACTCGGCCAACCACCGCCACGCCATGGCGTGAGGTTTTTTTCCCCTTACCCTCCCCCTTGTGGGGAGGGTCGCGCCGCAGGCGCGGGGTGGGGGTAAGCGGCCAGCCGATTGTGTCCTATGAACAGATCAAAGAGCAAATAACCCCCACCCCGATCGGCGATGCCGATCGACCCTCCCCACGAGGGGGAGGGTGAAGGAGGCCTCTCATGAACATTCTCGAACGATACCACGCCATGGATTACGCCCCAGCCCCCGAGGCCCGCAGTGAAGCCGATGCCTGGCTTGCGGCCCGCGACTTTGCCAAGTCGCTGTTCATCGCGGGCGACTGGCGCGCCGGCATCGACGGCAAGAGCTTTGACACATCCGATCCCTCTGATGGTAAGCTTCTGGCCAAGGTGTCGGATGCCTCCGCCGCCGACATCGAGGTGGCCGTTGCCGCCGCGCGCAAGGCGCTGCCCAAGTGGAGTGCTGCCTCGGGCTATGAGCGGGCCAAGGTGCTTTATGCCATCGGCCGCGCCATGCAGCGCCACCAGCGCCTGTTTGCGGTGCTGGAAAGCCTCGACAACGGCAAGCCGATCCGCGAGAGCCGCGACATCGACGTGCCCCTGGCGATCCGTCATTTCATCCACCATGCCGGCTGGGCCCAGTCGCTCGCGAGCGAGTTCCCGGGCCGCAAGGCTGCGGGTGTCGTTGGCCAGATCATCCCGTGGAACTTTCCGCTTCTGATGCTCGCCTGGAAGATCGCACCCGCGCTCGCCACCGGCTGCACCGTGGTGCTCAAGCCGGCCGAGTTCACTCCGCTGACGGCGATCCTGTTTGCCGAGATATGCGAACGATCAGGCGTGCCCAAAGGCGTGGTCAACATCGTCCATGGCGGGCCCGAGGCGGGGGCGGCGATCGTCAACCATGCCGGCATCGACAAGATCGCCTTCACCGGCTCGTCGGAAGTGGGCAAGATCATCCGCAAGGCGACCGCGGGTAGTGGCAAAAAGCTGTCGCTGGAGCTCGGCGGCAAGTCGGCTTTCATCGTCTTCGAAGACGCCGATCTCGACAGTGCCGTCGAAGGACTTGTCGACGGCATCTGGTTCAACCAGGGCCAGGTCTGCTGCGCCGGCTCGCGGCTTCTGGTGCAGGAGAGCGTTGCCGAGGCCTTCATCGCCAAGGTCAAGACACGCATGAGCCGGCTGCGCGTCGGTGCGCCATTGGACAAGAACACCGATATCGGCCCGCTGGTCGACAAGAGCCAGCTCGACCGCGTCAGGCGCCTTGTCGAGGAAGGTGCAAGACAAGGTGCGGTCTGCTGGCAGCCCGACCAGGACGTGCCTGATACAGGCTATTACCACCTGCCGACGCTGGCGACGGGTGTCGCGCCCGCCAATATCCTTGCCCAGGAGGAGGTGTTCGGACCGGTGCTCGCCACCATGAGCTTCCGCAACACCGAAGAAGCGGTCGAACTCGCCAACAACACACGTTATGGCCTTGCGGCCTCGGTGTGGAGCGAAAACGTCAATCTCGCCTTGCATGTCGCCCCGCAGCTCAAGGCTGGCGTGGTCTGGATCAACGGCACCAACATGTTCGACGCAGCCTGCGGCTTCGGCGGCTACCGCGAGAGTGGCTTTGGCCGCGAGGGCGGGCGCGAGGGGCTGGAGGAATATCTGGCGCCGAACGAGCCGCATGGTCCTGTCATCAAGCCAGCAGCAGCACCGAAGCCGGCCGCGCGCGACAATGGTGAGCCAAACGGCATCGACCGCACCGCAAAATTGTTCATCGCCGGCAAGCAGGTGCGGCCCGACGGCAACTATGCGCTGCCGGTTCTGACCTCCAAGGGCAAGCTTGCGGGCGAGGTCGGCTTGGGCAGCCGCAAGGACATCCGTGACGCGGTCTCGGCGGCGCGCGCCTGCAAGGCCTGGCCGGAAGCGACAGCCTATAACCGGGCGCAGGTGCTCTATTATCTCGCCGAGAACCTGTCCGGCCGCGCGGAAGAGTTCGCGACCCGCATCGTCGAACTGACCGGTGCCAGCCACAAGGCCGCCAAGTCAGAAGTGGAAACCTCGATCGAGCGGCTGTTCTACTACGCCGGCATGGCCGACAAGTTCGAGGGCAGGGTGCACCAGCCGCCGGCACGCACCGTCACGCTCGCCCTGCATGAACCAGTCGGTGTCATCGGCATCGTCGCCCCCGACGAGGCGCCGCTGCTCGGCTTGGTCTCGCTGCTCGCCCCGGCACTTGCCATGGGCAACACCACCGTCGTGGTGCCGTCCTCCATCGCCCCGCTCGTTGCCACCGACCTCTACCAGGTGCTCGAGTACTCAGACATTCCCGCTGGCGCGATCAACATCGTCACCGGGCATACGGCGGAGCTTGCGGCGGTGCTCGCCAAGCATGACGACGTCGACGGCCTCTGGGTCGTTGCCGAAGCCGA
>NZ_CAXUPX020000029.1:0-3544 GCF_964252895.1 Aminobacter sp. LjRoot7 | reverse complement strand
TGCCTGCCGCTCGGTCCAGTTGAGGATCGTGCCCAGTTCTCCGAACAGCGTGGCTTCGATCTCGCCGCGCTTGGCGCCAGGTGTCAGAACGATCTTCTCGATCAACGACCGCAGCGCTGCTGCGGCCTGCGGCCGGTCGTCCGGATGGTTGAGCGCCTCGGTCAGATGCGCCACCTTCCGCGCATAGAGTGATGATATGCTGGGCAGCAGGTCCGGCTTGTCCTGGGGAGCGGCGGCCAGCTGGTTCGTGAGATCGGCCTTGCGCGCCTCGAGCGCGTCCATCTCGGCCTTCATGCTCACCTGAAACATCCCGGCCTTGATGGCCTCGATGATGCTGCGGATCTGCTTCTCGACCTTCATCAGTTCTGCGTTCCAGCCGTCGGCATTGGCGCGGCGCTCCCGGTTGAGACGGTTGGTCTCCTCGGCGTAGGCCCGCATCGCAACTGCGGCTGCCTCCGGCGCCATCATCCTGTCCTTCAGACCGGCGAGCACCCGCTGTTCCAGTTCGCTCCGCGCTATGGTGCGCTTGTTCGGGCACGAGCCATTGCTGGTGTGGCTGGAGCAGGCAAAGCGGTCGACGCTGCGCAAGGAATAGGGGCCCTCGCAGCACCCGCAAAACACAAGCCCCGACAGCAGCGACTTCGGCCGGCGGGCACTGCTCAGCCGGTTGCGCATGTGGTGTGCGCGGACGGCCGTGGTCAGGTTGACGGACCTGTCGGCGATCTCGCTCTGGCGCGCTTTGACCGCTTGCCAAAGGTCGTCGCCCATGATGCGCAACTCCGGCACGTCGGTGACGATCCATTCGCTCTCCGGATTGAGGCGGGAGACGCGCTTGCCGGTTGCGGGATCCTTCACATAGCGCTGGCGGTTCCACAGCAGTCGACCGACATAGAGTTCGTTGTTGATGATGCCCGTGCCGCGCCTGACATGACCGCGGATCGTGGTGTCGTTCCACAGCTTGCCGGCAGGCCCTGATATGCCCTGGTCGTTGAGGTTCTTGGCGATCGCGCGCGGACTGATGCCTGTGGCAAACTCTCGGAAGATGCGGCGGACGACGTCGGCTTGATCATTGTCGATCTCGCGGTCGCCCTTGAGCTGGTCGCCGCGCTTATCGACATGCCTGACGACACGATAGCCGTAACACAGCCCGCCGCCGGACTTGCCGAGTTCCACGCGGCCGCGCAATCCGCGCCGGGTCCTCATGGCGAGATCCCCGAGGAACAAGGCATTCATCGTGCCCTTAAGGCCGACATGCAGTTCGGAGATCGCGCCCTCTGCGAGAGTGACGATCGGGACACCGGCGAACTTCAAATGTTTGTAGAGTGTTGCGATGTCGGCCTGGTCGCGGGAAATGCGGTCAAGGGCCTCTGCCAGCACCAGCTGGAACAGCCCGCATTGGGCGTCGCGGACCAGCTTCTGGATCCCGGGCCGCAGGATCTGGCTTGCTCCGGAAATGCCGGCATCCTGGTAGGTGCCGGCGATCTCCCAGTCTTCGCGCGCCGCATGATCGCGGCAGAGCCGGAACTGGTCCTCGATCGAGGCTGCCCGCTGCTGGTCGGAAGAGTAGCGGGCATAGAGTGCTACGCGCATGGTCATGAACAATGCTCTCGGTTTAGCTGGTGTCGGAATTGCCGTCGCCGGCTCTTTCGCCCGGTGGTTCTGCTTTGGGCGCTCGAGGCTTGGAGACGTCATTGGCATCCGTCGCTTCTGCAAAGCGTTCGCGTGCCATGCCCCGCCCGATCAGCCAGGCGAGAGCCAGGATCGCCGGATGGGTTTTGGGCCTGTCGGTGCGCTCGCTCAGAGAATGCCGCGCGTCGGCGGCCGTCATGTTGTCTTCTGCCATAGGCTTCCTCGCTTCGTTGTGTCGAAGCGGGGATAAAGCTGCCAGATATGCTGGCCGGGAAGGGGGAAAATGCGGTCGTAGCAACGTGGAGCGCAATGACCTGCATTCGGCGCCCTCTCCTAAGCAGACGCAGGATGCCGACTGTCGCGAGAGTGGAAACGCCGGTCAAGGCCTTGGCGCCAACCCGCCTTGACCTTGACCGGCTCCGCCGTGAAGCCACATGCAATGAAGCCACCCGGCGAATTGTCCGGCAGGGCAGGGGCAAGCCTCACCGACTACCGCCCTGGGAAAACGCATCCGGTGTCAGATGGCGCCCGATCCGCGTCAGGTCCTCGCGCGCCGAGCGGATTTGTGGCCAGGGAAAGGCCGAACGATCTTCCCAGTCCGCGCCGTTGCGCAACACCGCATCGAGCTTGCCCACGACGCCTGCAAGCGAGACGGCGGGCGTCCCGGAAAGCGCCTCCAGCAGCGCAGCGCATCTTGCAAAGCCTGCCTGCTCAGCCCTCAGTCCCACGAAATAGCCGATCTCCGTCGCAACCACCTCGAAATGTGCTTGTCGCGCGTCGAGTTCAGCTTCGGCCCTGGCGCGGATCTCCGCCATGTCCGTTCGCTCGCCGATAATCCGATCCAGCGCTGCCTTCGAGCAAACGATTGTCTCCTCGCCGCCAGGGACGCTTACAACCGTCCACAGCGCATCCACTCGCTCGGCAAGTGCTGCCTCGAGTTCCTGCAGCCGGTCACAGCGGCACATTGCTTGCTCGTATGCGACATGCCAATCGCGCCACAGTTGCACCGCCGGGTCCCGTTCTGGATCGGGTGCTACGTCAGAAGCCGCTGTCGCGCGGGCCAGCGTATTACCGCCAAAAGTCCATCCACCTGTGGCGACAAACAACCCGCCAAGCGCCAGCCGCCGCGTGACGCGCCCAAAACTCATGCTATGGTCGGAATCAGCCATGATCCGAGCTCCTCAACAGCTTAGGTTGTGGTTAGGCCGCTAACGGTGGTTGCACACCCTTGGCGGCCGCTAACAGTGATAAAATCGTATCAGGGTTACGATAATGGCGATGGAGCTACAGATCAACATAAATCGTATCTGCGTTACGAAATGAATTCAGTTCAATGTAAAATGGCGCGTGTCGCGCTGGGATGGGGAACGCGAGACCTTGCTCGAAACGCCGAGGTATCGCCCGATACGATCGCCCGTCTTGAACGAGGCGAACAGCTAAAGAGTTCGACGATCGACGCAATTCGGCTAGCGTTCGAAACGGCCGGTATCGAGTTCATTCCGGCAAATGGTGGCGGCCCAGGCGTACGGCTGGCTCGAGCCTCAGGACCGAAGAGCACGTAAAGCCCGGAGAGGGTTCCTATTTCGGCATTGCTCCGCGCCAACACTGCGACCATTTTCTTAACCCAGCTCTCATTCATAACGGTGGGTAGCGTATGTCTGGCTCTGCCCTCCGACCACGGACGCGGCCCCACGCTCGAAGAACGGCCAACCGGCCCAGAGCACCACGGGCGTCGCCAGGATAATCTGAACCCAGTTGGCATTCTGCGGCGACATGAAGGCATGGAGATCGAAGAGATGGCTGCCCATCTCCAGCAGGAACACGGGTATGGCAAGGGCTGTGCCGATCCAGAAGCGTCGGGTCATGTCCACCAGTTCGGCGCTCGGACCGGTTTCCGCGGTCGGCATCTCGGGCT
>NZ_CAXUPX020000028.1:5000-6236 GCF_964252895.1 Aminobacter sp. LjRoot7 | reverse complement strand
CTGCAAACAAAAACACTCCCGGAGCAGGGCTCACGGGAGTGTCGTTATCAATGGTTGCGGGGACAGGATTTGAACCTGTGACCTTCAGGTTATGAGCCTGACGAGCTACCGGGCTGCTCCACCCCGCGCCACCATTTGCAGGCTCCCAGTATGTCTGGGGCTGCGATCTTTTGGCCGTTCTCGGGGATGGGTATTTGCCATCGTTTTTCCGAGGATTTCGCCAAAGGAAAGGGCCGCTTTCGCGGCCCGGCTACCCGTTGGCGGGCCATTTTGTATCGAGAAGATTACGACATCGCAGAGCGATGCGTTGATTCAACGTGCGTTTGGCAGACCTGGCAGCGACTTACTCTCCCGCGTCTTGAGACGAAGTACCATCAGCGCTGGAGCGTTTCACGGCCGAGTTCGGAATGGGATCGGGTGCAGCCGCTCCGCCATAACCACCAGGTCGGCAAAACGCACGTTGTTTCGAGAAGCTTTGAGCGAAGGAGCGTTGAGGGGCATGGACAGCTGAGCTGTCTGGTTGCCTCTCGGGGCTGTTCGCTGGTCTTTGTCTGTGCCGTTCACGCTTTGCGATGAACATTAGGAATGAGAACGATCAAGCCTATCGAACTATTAGTACCGGTAAGCTTCATGCGTTGCCGCACTTCCACACCCGGCCTATCAACGTGGTCGTCTTCCACGGTTCTCAGGGAATACTCGTTTTAAGGTGGGTTTCCCGCTTAGATGCCTTCAGCGGTTATCCCGTCCGGATATAGCTACCCTGCTATGCGGCTGGCGCCACAACAGGTCCACCAGAGATCCGTCCATCCCGGTCCTCTCGTACTAGGGACAGATCCTTTCAATATTCCTACACCCACGGCAGATAGGGACCGAACTGTCTCACGACGTTCTGAACCCAACTCACGTACCGCTTTAAATGGCGAACAGCCATACCCTTGGGACCTGCTCCAGCCCCAGGATGCGATGAGTCGACATCGAGGTGCCAAACAACCCCGTCGATATGGACTCTTGGGGGTCATCAGCCTGTTATCCCCGGCGTACCTTTTATCCGTTGAGCGATGGCCCTTCCACACGGGACCACCGGATCACTATGACCGACTTTCGTCTCTGCTCGACTTGTCAGTCTCGCAGTCAGGCGGGCTTATGCCATTGCACTCGACGACCGATTTCCGACCGGTCTGAGCCCACCATCGCGCGCCTCCGTTACTCTTTAGGAGGCGACCGCCCCAGTCAAAC
>NZ_CAXUPX020000027.1:0-6902 GCF_964252895.1 Aminobacter sp. LjRoot7 | reverse complement strand
GTTTCGATGTGGCGCTCACCGGCTTCGACGAGACCGAGATCGCCGCCCTGAAGAACCTCGGCACCCAAGGCCTCACCGATCCCGACGCCATTCCGGATGTGCCCGAGCGGCCAGCGAGCCGTCGCGGCGACATCTGGCTTCTGGGCCATCACCGGCTCATCTGTGGCGACAGCACCTGCGCCGAGGATGTCGACCGGGTGCTGGGTAGCGTGAAGCCTCACCTGCTGGTGTCGGATCCGCCCTATGGCGTGAGCTATGATCCGGCCTGGCGCGAGCGCTTCGGCGACGGCAGCAACCTGGCCAGGGGCAAGGTCCTCAATGACGACCGTGCCGACTGGCGCGAGACCTGGGCGCTGTTTCCCGGCGAGGTCGCTTATGTATGGCATGGCGCCCTGCATGCCGCCACCGTGGCCGCGAGCCTCGAGGCCAGCGGCTTTGTCGTCCGCTCCCAGATCATCTGGGACAAAACCGGTGACGTCCCCGGACGTGGTGTAGCTGGGTAGCGCGGTGGTCATCGGCGCTTTCCGGTAGGGTCTGGTTGTCGAAGCCAACTCCTGACTGGAAGGAACACCGATGACCGACGACATGATGAACCTGCGTGCGCTTGTCGAGAAGACACCCGATGCCGATCTGCTGCGCGAAATGATCGGCTTCGCCGCCGAGCGCCTGATGGAGATGGAAGTTGGTGCCGCCACCGGCGCCGCCTATGGCGAGAAGAGCCCGCTGCGGACCGCCCAGCGCAACGGCTACCGCGACCGGGACTGGGAGACGCGGGCAGGCACCGTCGAGCTGCGCATCCCGAAGCTCCGGAAGGGAAGCTACTTCCCGGGCTTCCTCGAGCCGCGGCGCATGGCCGAGAAGGCCCTGACGGCCGTCATTCAGGAGGCCTATGTTCAGGGTATCTCGACGCGCTCGGTCGACGATCTGGTCAAGGCCATGGGCATGAGCGGCATCTCGAAGAGCCAGGTGTCGCGGCTCTGCGAGGAGATCGACGGCAAGGTGAAGGCATTCCTCGAACGGCCGATCGAAGGCGACTGGCCGTATCTGTGGATCGACGCGACCTATCTGAAGGTCCGTCGCGGTGGCCGCATCGTCTCCGTCGCCGTCATCATCGCCGTCGGCGTCAACACCGACGGTCGGCGCGAGGTGCTGGGCATGGAGATCGGCACCTCCGAGGCCGAGCCGATCTGGACGGAGTTCCTGCGCAAGCTGACACGGCGAGGCCTGCGCGGCGTCAAGCTCGTCGTCTCCGATGCCCATGAAGGCCTCAAGGCCGCCGTCACCAAGGTTCTCTCGGCCACCTGGCAGCGCTGCCGCGTCCACTTCATGAGGAACGTGCTGGCGCATGCCGGCAAGAGCGGCCGCCGCGTGGTCTCGGCCTTCATCGCCACCGCCTTCGCCCAAGAGACGCCCGAGACGGCCAGCGCCCAGTGGCGTGCCGTCGCCGACCAAATCCGGCCGAAGGTGCCCAAGCTCGCCGCTATCCTCGATGATGCCGAGCTGGACGTGCTCGCCTACATGACCTTCCCGAAGGAGCACCGCGCGAAGCTGCACAGCACCAACCCGATCGAGCGCCTCAATGGCGAGATCAAACGGCGAACCGACGTCGTCGGCATCTTCCCGAACGACGACGCCATCGTCCGCCTCGTCGGCGCGCTGCTGCTCGAACAGAACGACGAGTGGGCCGTCCAGCGCGCCCGCTACATGACGCTTCCGTCATGGGGCCTTCGGCGTCAATCACAAACAGCCAAGCTGCGCCACCCGCGTAACTTGTGGCCGTTTGCGGAACGTGAGGCGCGGGCGCCGTGGAGACATCAGACATTGGAGCGACGCCCGCGTCGGGTCGTTCCGGATATCGCTGCGATCGTCACGTTTTGCCGCGGTGGCTGTGCACCCAGTCCCAGATCCACACCGGTGTCATGCTTCCGTTCGTGGTCGGCGCGTGGCCGCCATCATGATGTCGGTGAGATCGGTTCCCGGGCGCCCATCTGGAAAACGCGCTCGGACCTGAGAAGGTCCGGCGACAGCGTCATATCCGGCGTCATCGGGAACCGCGTCCCGGTGGGGACTTCGTCAGCGTGCTTTTACCGCGCCGAAACCAGGATCCTCCTTGCCTGATCTTACTCCCGCCTGCTCAGGCTTTTGTCGTGTCCGTATTGCGAACCATGCGAAAGTCGGTGCCATCCGTCCACATGCGGTGGAGAACCACGCCGATCCGCCGCGCGACCGCTACAGTGGCACGCTTCTGCCCACGCCGCTTTGCCACCTGCATTCCCCAAGCCTTGAGCCAGCAAGGCTTCGCCCGGTGCATAAGCACGGTCGCGGCATTGAACAGTGCCGTTCGCAAGGTTGCGTCCCCTGCCTTCGTGATGTGTCCCACCACATCGCTCTCGCCGGACTGCTCCCTGCGGGGTGTCAATCCGGCCCAGGGTCCGACAGCACGGGAGGAACGGAACCGGCCAGGATCATCGATGGCTGCACGAAATGTGAGCGCGACCACGGCTCCAACGCCAGGCATGGTCATCATGAAGCGGCACGCCTCGTCCTGCCGCGCGCGGTCGCGCAGCTGGCGCTCGATGCTGGTGAGTTCACGCCGCAGCTTGTCGCGAGCTCTCAGCACGGCCATCGAAGTGGCTTCGAGCATGGAGTTGCCCGAAACGAGTTCGCAAATACGTTCCTCGTAGCGCCCTTTGCTGATAGGACCGAGCTTCAAGCCGAAATTGCGCAGAATGCCGCGGAGCGACTGCTCGATGTCGAGCGCCGCTTTCTGAAGCGCCCGTCGCGTGCTCAGAAGGGCTCGTAGTTCTTGCGCCGAGATCGACTTGCAGTGAACAGGACGGAACCAGCCCATCCGTAGCAGCCGCGCGATGCCTTCGGCATCCCGGCGATCAGTCTTCACCGGCATGGCCTTCAAAACGGCCTTGACCCGGCGGGTCTCCAAAAGCGTTGCATCGATGCCCGCCTCAGCGAGCCCGCGGTACAGCCACTGTGACAGCGGCCCGGCCTCAAGACCGATTGCGTCGATCGGCCGCCGCAGGCTGCGGAGAAAGGCCACGAATGCTTCCGGTTCACTGGCGACCTGCACCTCCTTTAGAATGTGGCCGTGTTCGTCGAGAACACAGAACGCCGAGCTTGCGAGCGAAACGTCGATACCGATGAAGGTCTTCATGCTGTCATCCTCCCGATTGCACGAGGCGGCAACATATCCGGTCTTGGCCGCCCCATGACGACATCTGGAAAGCGTCGGACAATTGAGCGATGATCCCATGATCAGCCTGCCCGCTGTGGCGCGCTGATCAGCCCGGCAATGCCGGAAAGCACGGCGACCAATGCCGCCAACTACACCACGCGGTGGGACACCATCACAAAACCCGGCTGGTGATCGGGCGTGGCGACTATCACTGGCAGCACGAGCCAGCCTGGTACGCGGTTAGAAAGGGCGGCAAGGGTCACTGGAGCGGTGATCGCAAGCAGACCACGGTCTGGCAGATCCCACACCGCAAGTCGGCAACCGGCCACGGCACGCAAAAGCCGGTCAACTGCATGCGCCGACCGATCGAGAACAACTCGTCGCCAGGCCAGGCGGTGTATGAGCCATTCTGCGGATCGGGAACAACCATCATCGCCGCCGAGATGACCGGGCGTTGCTGCCATGCCATCGAGCTTGATCCTGTCTACGTCGACGTTGCCATTGCCCGCTGGCAGGAGTTCACCGGCGAACAGGCGCGGCTGGAGGGCGACGGCCGCAGCTTCGCGGAGGTGACGGCCGAACGCGTTGCAGGGGTCCTGTGACATGGGTCGTCCGGAGCTTGTTCCCACTCCTTCGCCGTGTTGCCAGACCAAGTTCCAGGACCGTCTTGGCGCCATTACCTAGTGGCAGCTCTAACACTCGGAACTCGATCATAAGCGCGGTGCGATGTCTAACGCCAGATGGCCGCAAATGTTGTATCTATCGATCCGTCCCTTGATCGAAGAAGGATCGCATCGATGGATGACTGGAGAATCGGGGATATTCGGGTAACCAGAATTCTGGAGATGTGCGACCCTCTGCGGACGCCATCGGAGTGGTTTCCCGACTGCACCGACGAAGCACTCGAACCGCATCTTCATTGGCTCACGCCCAGATCGATATCGCCGGCAACCGGCCGGATTATTCTTCCCATCCAGAGTTTTCTGGTCCGTACCGGACACCATACCATTCTGGTCGACGGTTGCGTCGGCAACGACAAGACGATCGCAGACTTCCCGCATTGGCATCGCCGCCATGACGGTACCTTTCTAGAGCGGCTGGCGAATGCAGGTGTTGCTCCCGAGCAGATCGACTATGTGTTGTGCACTCATCTTCACGTCGACCATTGCGGCTGGAACACACGATTGGTGGACGGGCGTTGGATACCGACATTCCCCAACGCCCGCTACATTATGGCACGGCGTGAGTTCGAGGCCGCCCAGGCGGCCTCCGGCGATGCCACACGAACCTATGAGGACAACGTACTGCCAATTGTCGAGGCTGGTCGGGCTGTGCTTGTCGATATGGACTATGAACTCGATGACGAGGTGTGGCTCGAGCCGACGCCGGGCCACACCTCAGGGCACGTTGCCATCGGGCTGGGATCTCAGGGCGTAGGGGCGGTGTTTTCCGGCGATATCATGCATTGGCCGATGCAATGCGTATACCCAGACTGGAACTTTCGGTACGACACGGACCCTGACCAAGCACGTCGGACGCGGTGGGCATTCCTGGAAGCTTGCTCGGACAATGGCCGCATTGTCATGACGTCGCATTTTCCCTTGCCGTCGGTGGGAACTATCTCGCGACGCCACTCATCGTTCTGGTTCGATGATTATCAGCCACTGCCTCGTAGCGGGCCGTGGAAACGTCTCCCTAATCTGCGCGCTCCTTAGTAGTGCTGCGCAGAGATGTGAGAAACTGTCGGGATTCCAATGGCTTGCTGTTCTGATACCATGCACCAAAGGCTCCAGACTGGAGAGGCTGGCAACCTAACCCCGGGGGGCGGTCATTTCTCTAGGGGGATTGGACCTGTAGACCGGCGCCCTGCTCCGCTCGCACTCAGCAGAAATTGGCAAGGGGGTATCCCACGATGGAGCCGGCAGAAACTTCCAAACAAAACGGCGACTTAGGCCTTGACGGCATGGCCTCATCTGCCCCGATCCAGTCGACAAACTCGGGGGTAACTCGGCAGTCGTCGGGTCGTGATGCCGATGATCGGCAGGACCTCCCCCTTGTCGATATGAAACGCGCCAGGCGCCTGCAGGAACGACTGACCGGGAGGCTCTGATGCGCGGACGCAAGCCGAAGCTGGCACAGCTGAGGGTCATCGAGGGTGGCAATGACGCGGATCGTGGCGCCGGCCACGCAGGACCGAAGGCGCCGACCTGCCCGGCTCACCTCAACCCGAGCGCCAAGGCCGAATGGAAACGCCTCGCCCCGCATCTGTTTGTGCGCGGTATCATCGGCGAAGGCGACCGGGCAGCTCTTGCCGCCTACTGCCAGGCCTATGGCCGCTGGGTGGAGGCGGAAAAAAAGCTCGCCGAGACCCCGCTGCTGATCAAGCTGCCTTCCGGCTATATCCAGCAAAGTCCCTGGCTGGCAATTGCCAACAAGCAGCTCGAGATCATGCACAAATACATGGCCGAGCTCGGCCTGTCGCCGGTATCGCGCAGCCGCGTCAGCATCAAACGCACACCTGGTCCAAAGCCGTGGGAGTTCGAGCTTCCCGTCTCCCAGCCGGCCGATGCCTATCTGAAGCCGCGGCGATAGCTTGCCCAGGATCATGGCCGAGCTCGACCCACGTCGACCTGACCATCACCAGGCGGCAGGACTCTACCGGCAGCGCCGCCGTTCAGGGGGCGCCGGCCAGACCTTCGCCCGAGCAATCGATCCTTGGCGTGAAAATCCCTTCGGACGCGATTCGTCGAGGGTCAATTCTTGCGGCTATTCGTCGGCGTGCGGGTGATTGTCGATCCAAGGAGGCCGGCGCCAAGGATTGAGGCGGCACGGATGTTCCTGCCCCTTCTCGGTCCCACGCTCAAGGAATCGGCCAAGCGTCTATCGAGGCAAAGCTTGCCGGGTTGTGTCGTTGATGAAGATTTCGCCCAGAGTACGATGTCCGCATCCCTCATTAGACCGTTTCGAGCCGGCTGAACCGAACCGGGATGAGTGTCCGAGCCTCGAGTTGCCCTGCCGCATCCTTGTCGATGACAGTCAGCAATTGCACTTCTTCAGATCCCACAGGCAGAACCAGGCGTCCCCCTGGCTTGAGCTGCTTAAGCAAAGCCGGCGGCGTCCGCTCAGCCGCCACGGTGACCAGGATCTTGTCGAATGGAGCGTGCTCAGGCCAGCCGCGAGACCCGTCTCCGACACGAATGCCGACATTGGACGAGCCGAGGCCCCGCAGGAGAGCCTCGGCATGGCTTGCGAATTCCTCGATGATTTCGACGCTCCAAACTTGCCCGGCGAGCTCTGCGAGGATTGCGGCTTGGTAGCCCAGGCCGGTGCCGATCTCGAGCACTGCCTGGTGCGGTCGGGGAGCAAGGAGATCGGTCATGAGAGCGACGATGAAGGGCTGCGAGACGGTTTTACCGAAACCGATCGGCAGCGGTATGTCCTGGTAGGCATAAGGCGCAACCGGGGCTGGCACGAAGAGATGTCGCGGCACCCGCCGCATCGCTGCCATCACCCGCTCATCGAACGTCGCCTTGCCGAGTTCTTCGCTTGCAAGGTCGGCATGGATTGCAATCACCTCGACCATATGCCTGCGTAGAACCGCGAGCTGCTCTTCGTTCATCGGCTTCATGACGGTGGGGCTTTCCTCAACCAGTCTGCTGCCAGATAGCTTTATACCCTGTTTGTCTTGTCACAGTAACGCCCGCCACCGTGG
>NZ_CAXUPX020000026.1:0-8517 GCF_964252895.1 Aminobacter sp. LjRoot7 | reverse complement strand
GGTAGTACTTTTCGCGACGTAAGCGTCCGGTCCTGACACCTCGTTGGCGTAGTGCAAAATCGCAGCTTGTGAGGTTCCTTCGTAGCGTGGAGGATCTTCGGTGAATTTGAGACATTTCGAGAACACAGCGCGTAAGTCCTTCTGGGTGATTCATGTCGAAGCGTGGCGTCAGAGCGGATTGGCGCGCACAACCTATTGCCGCCATCACCATCTCAACCGGCGTACGTTCGAGCGCTGGCTTGACCACCTGATGGGCAAGGAAGCAGCGCGCAAACATGCGGAATCGCAGGCACAATTGCGCCGTGAAGGGTGCCCGCAACAACGCCGGAAAGAGCCGCGCCGGCGCCAACGCCAACGTTTTGGTGTGAGCACGGATGTGCGCAATCGTGCGCTTTGGGCGTTCTGGGCAATGCATGTCGAGGCGATGAACTGGAGCGGCATGGGCGTTCGCGAATATGCCGCGGCACTGCATCTGTCGCCCTACGCGCTGCGCCGTTGGCGTGACCGCCTGGAGGATGGCGAACTGGATATCGACTGGCGCGCGCATCTTCATCCCGCCGCCCGCCCGGCCGTTAGCACTAGTGCTAACGGAACGGCGCCCGAAAGCGAGTTGACAGATGCCGCCAAGGATGGGCCGACGCCATGCCGGCAACCTGCCCGGCGCTTCTTCAGCGATGCGGAAAAGCGTGCCATCGCGCTGGAGAGCAACCAGCCGTGAGTGTCTCGGCCGTCGCGCGCACGCACGGGATCGTCACGGGGATGCTGTTCCGCTGGCGCGTACAGTTCGACGTGGCGCAGAGGAAGCGTGCAAAACTCGCATCCGTGACGCTACCAGATGACATCCCGGCGACGCTGGCCCTGCAGAGGTTCGTGCAACCACCTGACGGAATGATGGCCGTCGATCTGCCTGACGGGCGGCGCATGTTCGCGCCGGAAGGGTGTGATCCCGATGTCGTGCGCGCACGGATCGACAGCGGAGGGGTGAGCCCATGATGATCGTTCCGGCGGGAGTGAAGGTGCATCTGGCGCTGGGTCACACCCACATGCGGAAAGGCCTCGACGGGCTCGCCATGCTGGTCCAAGCGCTGCGCGACCTGGCGCTGATCACCGCGAAGCGTCAAGAGCGGGACGCCACCACGTCGGCTATCGGCGGCCTCGCAGCTGGCGCAGCCATCACTGGCATTCTGTCGCGACCGGCCAGCGCGCTGCAGGCTGCAGCCGTGTCGCGTGGCCTGGCGCAGCTCGTTACGTCGCCATCGTTCCGCAAATGGGTGACGAACACGCGCCAGAACATGCCGACCGCCGGCAAGATGGCCTATCGGACGGCCGCCGTGCCCGCGCTGGTGGATGTCGTCACCGGCGCCTTGGCAGAGAACAAGGACGTCCAGTCTGCCATCGAGTGGCTGAACGAGGGCATCTCGCAGATCGATCAGGCCGGTCAACGGATTGTCCGGCCGCCTCAGGACGCGGGATCATCGGAACAGTTCTTCCGTAGCAACTAGGTCAGTTGTCCAATCCGTCCGGCTTTTTGGATCATCGCACGGTAGTGTTCGAGAATGGACGTTACCTTCATGCCTCTATGGGTGCTTCCGTGTAGAGTGGCGAACTCAGTCTGCCGGTAGCGCTCGACAAACCGATACTCCCAAGCATCGCCACCGACCTGTTCCGTCAGGCCGTTACTGAGCAAGCCCATAAAGCTGTCCAACACACGAGTAAGCTCTACCGTTTGTTCGCCCGTCTGACGGCCGAAGTGGTCACGGTTCTGAAATATGAAAAGCGGCTCTCCGCTGAACAGAGCTTGAAATTGCCTTGCGGCGATCTGCTGATCGCCGTCGCGATTGGCCATCCCCGTTGCGACGTTAAATGCACCAGTCTTTCTCAGGTGATATGCGGCAACAAGCGGGTACACATACAATAGCGGTACAGGAACTTTAGCTTCCGCTCGGTTTGTCACACTACCGAGTATTTCCATGCACTGCTTGATGTCTCGCAACGACAGGCCGGCGATTCGCGAAACTGCGGAAACCATCTGGCTTTGTGTATGGTCGGGAATGGGCAGATAGCGATCTTCCTGCAGCCTAAGTTCGTCCCATTGCACATCAACAAACTGGTCCAGGGTGGGTTGATCGAATGAGTAGGTGCGGTCGAAGAAACGGTGGAGATACGTGTCCGCGTCGAACCCGGCCCCGTATACGGCTCGTATTGTGTGCGCCAATTGATCCGTATGAGTCGCAACCAGAAAGATAACATTGGGGACGTCGAATAGGTGCTTGATCCGCTCTAAGAGCGAGATGGCGTAGATGGGCCGGCACCTGTCAACTTCATCGATCAGAACAAACAACGGCTTGCCGTTTTCAACCCCCTTTGCGAGCTCAGTGCGAAAATCGTCGATCGCCTTCTGACCATCTTCGAAGCGCTCAAGTGCCTGTTCGGCGTACTCACTCAACGTCTGCTCAGCAGCTTCGGCGATGGACTTCGCCACGTCGTCCGTAATTCCGTCGACTGCTTCCCGACCGATAAAGAACTCGGCTCCGCGCTTCGCTAGTCCCATAGCGGCCCGTGCTGTAATCTTTCCTGCATTCTTCTTCAGTGATTGCCGAATGCCGGCTGTCTTGCCCGCCTTTTGCAATGACCCAAGTATCGCCGACATGACCGGAAAGATCGGGTCATCGGCATGATCGTCGCGCCACGCATTGACCTCCGCGACCCTAAACCCGTCTGAGCGAAGTTGTTCGGCAAGCCTCGTCATGAAGAAGGTCTTGCCGGCGCCCCAGGGAGCGCTCACGTTGATTGATGTCCCGCGCTGCCCTTTCGCTACCGCCTGGCCATTTCGCTCCAACAGATAGTCAATCAAGAAGTCGGCGTCTTCCTTGCGCCTTAGATGATCCCCCACCCAGATTTCAGTTCCCATTTGCCCACCAAATTCTCAACTTGCACAAGTATCGATTGCGAACCGCAAATGCCCTTGCCGACTAGTAGATAATCAGTAGGCCGGAACCGTCTGGGCCCATTCTTCTGTAGTACGCCGCACAATCACTGTCTGTAAGCTCACCCATCTCAGCGCTGAGCCGATCCCATGTCGAGTTCGCTCGTTCGTCAGCGAAATCCGCCTGAACGAGACCAACCTCCTCGGTAATTTCATTAATTCTGCCGACGTCTCTGGAGATGCTCTGCTGGGAGCACTTGCCGACAAGGATCTCTGCAGTCATGACGGCTTCATAGACTTCGATCTGCGACGGCGTGAGATTCCGCGCAGAACTGGCTATTGGCCATATCAGCAGGGCTGCACCCATAGCAAAGGCGGCTAACTTCATTCCATTCCTCCCTGTTACCCGCACCAAGGCCGTTTGACCTTTGGTCGCCAGATGATTGAATGGCCTTCCTGTAGCAGGATGTTTTCCGCCAGCTGCCCATTCCCAAGTCTAACGCGCACCAATGGCCGGCGCTGATCGGTGTCGTCCACCTGGCCTGTGTCCTCGATGCGCAAACCTGGATCACGTAGTAGTTCAGTCAGCCGCTTCTTGGCCTCCTTGCCTAGCAAGCGCTCGCGTTCGCACTTCGCACGGCTGCCGGTCTCGGGTGTGTCGATGCCGCTCCTGAACGGCACACCATCGCCAATCAGGCGCATGTTCTGGCCATTGCACCTGATCGTATCGCCATCCACGGCGCTGCGTTGTAGGCACGAGATGGCGGTTGCGGCCAACAGAGCAATCATGTGACTACTTCACTCCGCAACGGCCCTTGAGGCGGGCTATTTCCGGTTCGTGGGTTTCATCGCCACCAAGGGGCACGCCAATCATGAACACACCGAACGCGTCCTTGTTTGCTGTGCGTTGTTGGCGCGAGGTGATATCGGCCAGCCGGTCGCGATCTGCCTGGGTGCATTCCTTGCCGTCCGATGGAGCGGCCTTGATGTTCGATGGTGGCGTGGCGCAGCCGGCAAGGACCGCGAGTGTGGCCAAAGGCAGTAATTTTCTCATGAAATCCCCCCGGATGTTCATGCACTTTGTGACACGCAGCTCCTTCGTTGCCAATGTTGTAACTGCGAGGTCGTTCGGTATGAGCGCGATTGGCCCGATCCCGGCGCGAAGGACGATTCAAAGTCCCTCGATCAGGCGCCGCCTAGCCGGGGCAGGCCTAGTGAATGAGTATTATATGCGGCGCTCATCACTGACCCGACCAGCCGAAAGAAGTCTATGCCGAACGACCTGACGTGCTGACCCTGCTAGCCGCTATCGGTGACGATGGGGCCATCATAATGGCGGCCGAAGCCTGAGACGACATTCAGTGAAGGGCAATCGATCAACCCCCACTTGGCCAGGAAATGAACCCCCAATCAACCTCTTGGCTCTCCAGCCACTCCTTTGCAGACATCTCGTCCTCGGTTTGCAACACGAATGGCGGGTTCTCTGGCTTGAACCCCTCAGGCCACTTTATCTTCTGCAGATGCGTTCCAACGACCTCGGAAATCTTGCTTCGCTCGATTTGGAGCTCGGCTTCGGGCACCAGCACAAACCGAAAACCCACGGTTACTTCTGCGTTGTCCCAGTTCGGCGCGCCGGAAACACGTGTGCTGAAGATTGATCGGTAAGCCTTGCCTTGATCCGAATCCTTTTTGTGGGCTTCGGTCACGCGTTTGCGCAAATCACTCAGGACTTGTTCGCTAAAAACGTCTGGAAAGGCGAACCGACCGTGTTTTCGGGCCAATGCATCGGCAAATCGGATGCGGGTAGCATCGGTGTCAAACCCCACTTCTCTCCGAACCTTTGCCAATACTGATTTATGTATGGTCATGATCTGGTTCAGGTTGACGACAACGTTTTCGGCAGGCGGCCGCTCGAGCGTCGTCCAAGTTGGCGCCCGACCTCGCTGAACGTTGGTAAGTTGCGCTTCGTCTATTTTGATCAGCGCGGCGACTGTCACCCACTCTTTGTCCGAGTTACCGTAGTTAACTACATCGCAAGTCTGGCTGATAACTACCAAGCCTATTGCCGTTCCAGCGACAGGTTCGAGGAAGCCGTCTTCGCCCCGGCCGTTCGCCAAGAGAATGTGGTCTATTTCAACGGTGTAATCGCCTTGTCGCCATTCGCGTAGAATGCCCGCCCAAGCCGGGGCTTCGTCCGAACCCATGCCGCCAGGTTAACCTTTTTTCAGCTGCAAAGGCCGGAGTTTTTGCGGCTCAGAGCCACTAACATTGGGGGGACTAAGTTCATCCGAGTCCACTAGGCGAGTATACCAGTGATCTACGGGAGAAACTTTGTTCCTTTCGACCATTCCCCAACCTGCGTCTGGGCGTCCCGCTCCGCGGCCTACGGCCGCTTTGACTTCGGCAAAGCGCTCCTGCGCCAACATTTCTGCGATGGTGTCACCATTGAATGCAGCGAACAGCAACGAGGCATTGTCTCCCGCGTCGCCCTGATCGATGTAGCGCAGGGTGGCATACAGCCTCGACAGTCTGTCGCGATTTATCTTGGCGACAGGTTCGCCCAAGGTCCAATTATGTAGGGCCTGACGAGTACAGCCGAGCAATGTTGCAAGCTGCTCCCAACTGCGCCCTGTCATGCGCTTTATCTCTGCGAGTTGTCCAGGCACGGACTGCTTAATCGCTGGTTCGATCGCCGCCAACGTGCGGTCGAACGCCTGCGATGAGGTTTGAGACTGCCAAATCGACCCCAGTGAACGCGCGGCCCCGACAGTCCGATCAAGTGAGTTCGAAGTAATATGCCGACTCGGCTTGTCCGCTACTTCCTCAGGGAAAAAGCTGAAGGGATTCGCTGCAGGGTCAGGGTCAAATTCAATCCGCCTTTCTTCGCGAAAGAGCGGGTAGAATGGCGGCGGAACATCTATCGCGAAGGGAATCAACTTATCTTTCCTCCGAACGCTGCCAAGAATTTGTCAGTCACGGCCCACCTAAAGAAGCTGTAGGCTCGAGTAGCCAATGCCAACGCCGTTGTACGGATCATACCTGAATCGAACTCCTTCGGCGAGGATTGGTATTCAACAAACGTATCGATGTCCAAAAACCACGCCGGATGAGGTATTGGAGGCATCGAATCAGGATCATGGGTACCGTTTTCTGGAAACATCCCCCAACGAGCCATCATATGACCTTCAGTTACACGGCAAACCACTTCAGAAATCGCGTGGACGATGTGGCCGCCGATCGGAGCACCTGAAATGCCCATCATTTCAGGACGGAGCATGCCGCCTAAGCTTTCGCCGCCATTAATTTGAAGTCGATCAACATAGCGCATGCCAATACGAAGAATGTGAGTGGGCCTCAAAGTGTCGCGAGCAGCGTCAACAACGGCGCCAAGCCTTTCGATGAAATCAGCGCGAGATACGTACTTGCGAGTTTCCAGCGTGATGAACGTTGACGTCAGGGTGAGCCGCCACGCACCTTGCGCGTCTATGAAACGCCAAACGCTTTCCCCCGATATGGAAACCGTCGCGCCTTGCTCGTTGACAGAAAACGTCTTCATTTGTTCGTCGCGCATTATTGGGTAGGTGGCGCGAACGCGCTCTTGGAACTCGCCGATAAAAGACTTTTGTTGGATCGAAACGATCTCCGGAAATCTCACCTGGGCGAGAACCGTTACTAAGGGGGCGTCTGGGAGCGGAATCTCTTCGGGTGCCGCGCCGAAGAGCGGATCGAAATGATCATCTGTCATGGTGGTGCTCCTACTCCCCTAGCGGGAACGTATACCACTGTAAAATAGAGCGTAAAGTGAAATATTCCAATATCTGCAAAATGGAAACGAGTGGAACTAGCCAGTTCGACGAACCGGCCCCGGATTGAAGGCAAGGCAGGTTACAGCCTGCCGTTGCGGCGACGCTTGTCACCCGCGCGCATTGGGTTAGTGACCGGCGCCCAAAATCGGCTGGTTGGATCATGAGAACCGTCTTAGTAGTTCAGCATCAAGTCATTGGGAGCGCAGCTTGGCAAGACTTCCGCCATCAACTTCAAAGGCAATACGCCTTTGGTTGTTCCGAATTGATCTAGAGGATCTGGAAGACGCCTACGCTGGTGCGATCGCCAGCCTGGCTCACCGCGAAGCTGAAGTCGAAGAAATGGTTCGTCGACAATTGGGTCTAGGTCCGGAGGACGAGTTTCCACCATGTGATCCTGACGATCCCGAAGATCCAATCAGTGAGATCTACGAGCGCGCGAGTGATATGGACGCGCGGACCGAACGTGGAGGCCACCTCATCCGAAAAACTTTTTTGATCGCTCTTTTTCATCTTTGGGAGCGGCATAAAAAGCCGCGAATTGAGCGAGGCGCAAAACTAGGCTTTGACCGCGCCCGCGTTCTAAAATTGCTCGATGACTTAGAGGCCGCCGCGAACTGCGCAAAGCATCCCCCAGGCGGTCCGGCGAAACGAATTTTCGCACGACGCCCGGACCTTTTCCCCAGAGTGACTGAACAAGCTCACGTGAGCGAGCGAACGCTGCACATCACTCCGGCGGTGCTTCAGGAGTTTTTTGAGGCAGTATGGGCTTCGCTTGGTGTGTGGCGCGAAGGCTCACCGCTAGTTCTGCCATTGAACGAATAGGGCATTAGGCGGTTTGCGCCCGTCGTGTGGGCCGGAAATGTGGGACAATTTTCTATTTAAGCGACAATGCCGCTAAGCTATTGAAATCGTTGGCGCACCCGACAAGATTCGAACTTGTGACCTCTGCCTTCGGAGGGCAGAGACAGTCATAGGCTGCTCATCACTATGAATCACAGGTGAAGTGAGAAAATGGTTTCCGTGTCAGTGCGGAACAGTACCTATGGTAGGAACTCTCCCACCCTGGGCCTTAGCTGCCTTTCGGTTCTGAGTCTCGAGCTAGCCTTACGCCTGGGCCGCCACCATTTGCCGGAATGAACTCGATGCCGGCGGCCTCGAAAGCACTCCGTAGACGATCGACAGTCGCTTCCTTGAGCACCTCCCCTCGTTCAAAGCGAACGATGGTCTGGGTAGACACTGCCGCTTCTCGCGCCAAATCCAACACGCCCCACTCCAGCGCGGCTCTAGCCATGCGGCACTGCGCTGGGTTCATAAAATCACCATATTATGATGATTTGTGTTGCCCATATACCCCACAAGATGTACCTTTGTTTGCATTAACGGCCAGACACAGTGTTCCAGCACCGCATCTGGCCTAACTACAATCTAAGCTGTTGGGAGCTCGGATCATGGCTGATTCCGACCATAGCATAAGTTTTGGGTGCGTCACGCGGCGGCTGGCGCTTGGCGGGTTGTTTGTCGCCGGCGTTGGGAGGGCTTTTGGGGCCTCACGCGCGACAGCGGCTTCTGACGTAATGCCCGATCCAGCACCGGACCCGGCGGTGGTGCTGTGGCGCGATTGGAATGCTGCATATGAGCAAGCAATGTGGCGCTGTGACCGGCTGCAGGAACTCGAAGCAGCAGTTGCCGAGCGAGTGGATGGGCTGTGGACGGTTGTGAGCAGCCCTGACGGCGAGGAGACCATCGTTTGCTCGATGGCGGCGGTGGACCGGATTATCGGCGAGC
>NZ_CAXUPX020000025.1:0-10575 GCF_964252895.1 Aminobacter sp. LjRoot7 | reverse complement strand
TGTTTTGTTATTTGGTTGCGGGGACACGCAACTACCGATCCCGACATTCGTTGGTAGTAGCGATCTGACCGCGCTGATTTACTCCGACTGCACCTCGTGGGAGTAAGAGTTCGAATTCCTTTCGTTGCGCCAGTTCCTACGATCCGAATATTCTCTACCCTCAATGGGCGCCACTGAAACGGCGCAGAACTGCGGGTTTTCGGCGTCAAGTTGTTGACTGCTGTCCGTGCCGAAAAGACCGATGTCGTTCTCTCTCCGCCGATATTCTCCAAAGCTCCTGACTGCAGCCATTCGGTACGGATATCTGGCTCGATCCGCTCGACCAGACGCACATCGACCATCTCCGCCATGCCGGCGTCACGGTCCCTGCCATGGTTCACCGTCGGGATGGTGATCAAACAATCCATCGTGCGCACCTGCTCCAGTGGCCATCATGACCGGAGTCGGATTGATCATATGGTTGGCCTTCGAAGAGCACGAAGATTGTGTCTGCTGGAATCCCCGCCACGGCAAGTTTGCCACCTATGCCAACCGTGTCTTCGCGCTCGGCCAAGCCGCAATCGACGAGGCTGTGACCTACAGCTTCGATTGCGCGCTGAACGTGTTCGACAATCCGATCAGCTGGCTTCGGGCGAAGCGTGACGGCATCGTAGTGCTGGACTGGACAGGCACATTCGACCGGCTCCGGGACGCGCCCCGCATCGCACTTGCGGAGAGCCTGCTGCCGCTCTACCGGCGCCACATGAAGCCAGCGCGGACGCCCGAACTGTTCATCGTCTCCGGTAAAAGGCGGGCCGCATAATGGATGGCGTCCCTATCCCCATCGCCCAATTCGAGCGCAGCCAGAAGAACGCGCAGCGCTTCGTGCGCACCAGCACGACGAGCATCATGGCGATCACGTTTCCGCCGATCCGCTGGATTGTACCGGGTTACGTCTCCGAAGGTCTGGGCATTCTGGCCGGCCGGCAGAAGCTCGGCAAACCCTGGCTGGTGCTCGACTGGGCCATCGCCGTCGCCTGTGGTGGTAAGGCCATGGGCTCGATCACCTGTGACCAGGGTGACGTGCTCTATATCGACCTTGAGAACGGCCAGCGCCGGATTCAGGCGCGGATCAACATCCTGTTTCCCGATCAGCGCCGGCGGCCGGACCTGTCCCGCCTCGAATGGGTGAACGACGCGCCGGCCTTGAACAAAGGCGTCCTCGACGCACTCGAGGACTGGCGCGTGTCCGTCGACAACCCACGGCTTGTCATTGTCGACGTGCTCCAGCGTAAAGCCAGGGGCAATCACAACCAGAACTCCTACGAAAGCGACTACTCAGCATTGGCCGGTCTCCAGCGCTGGGCGACTGACCCCGAGTCGCCGTGGTCGCGTTCATCACACACGAAAGGGCGGAGCTGACGATCCGCTGGAAGCGTCGAGCGGCTGAAACGGGCTTCCAGCCTGTGCGGACACGACCTGCCTTCTAACCGTGACCAGAACGGAACGGCGCTTTATGTACGTGGTCGCGACGTCGAGGAGAAGGAGAGCGCGCTCAAGTTTGTCAGCGGGATCTGGACGCTGACCGGCGAGGCAGGCGATCACAAACACGGTGATGGCGAGCGCGGTAACATCCTGTTCTGCCGACCCCCGGTAACATCAGTAACAAGGTAACATTCGATGGTTTTCACTTGGCTGAGAGGCGCAATGTTACCGTTGTTACCGGGGTTTCTGCCGCAAGGACGAAATAACAGTAGTCCGACATAGAGCACTTACATCCAACCGCTAGCCAGGATGTATGGTCCGAGCCTCAAGACCCTTCTGGCCCCGAGCGTATCGGACAACCACCTTCTGCCCCTCTTCCAGCTTGGTCAGGCCAGAACGGGGCAACGCCGAGGCGTGAACGAATACGTCCTTGCCGCCGCTTTCAAGGCTGATGAAACCGAACCCTTTGTCCCCATCATACCACTTCCCGGTGCCGGCGCTCTCCTGCTCGCCTGCCTCGGGTCTGGCAGCACCCATCAGGTTCGGCCGAGTTGGGAGTCCGGTGCTGGGCAGTCGCTCGGCCCCGCCGGAGACGGTTAGCACTTGTACAACCTGTGGCCCCCTCGGGCCAGCCTCGATTCTGACTTGAAGCCGCATCCCCTCGGAGACATTGTGATGTCCGGCGGCCTCCAGCGTCCGTATGTGCAGGTAGGCATCCGAGCCATCTGTTAGCTTGATGAAGCCAAAACCCTTCTGCGCATTGAACCACAGCACCTCGGCCTCAATGGAAGGTGAGGTTGTTACGATTGGGCGCTGGAAATAGCTGGGTTCCGGACCGTGCTCATCTTGCATCTATGGCGCTTGAGCGGTCTGAAAGTCGTCGCAAGCTTTCGCAATCAATCGTATTGGAGCGAAAAAGCACAGAAATTACAGCAACATATTTCCCGTGATATAGTCCAACCAGACCGTGGGCCTGAACGAGCGCTGGCTTTACGCGCTCTGTGCCATCGCCACGACGCTCAATCGCCAGCCGGTGCCGAAGAACCGGTCGCGCAGCTATGTCATCGATCAGATGCGGGACCGCCGCCAGGTCAATTGATTGCTAGCGCCGCTCGCACGCTCGGTTTGCCTTCAAGACGAGCCCCCCAACGGCTGGGCGCCCCGCGACATCAGCAAAATGCAATCGTCAGCAAAGAACGTCATGATGCGATCAAAATCATGCGCGTCGAAGGCTTCGCACAGTTCCGTCAGTGTTGATCGAATGTCCATCCGCCCGTCTCCGTAAACTGGAACAATCGAAATGTTGTTCAGGCGTTCAACGTCCAGATTGGAGCGCAGGTGCCCGAGGGGGGCTCGGGGGACGGAACAACCAAGAAGCCCGTCCAGGCGTACGCGTCGAGCCGCCCCACCTGCACGGCAATCATTGCACCAAAGGGCAGTGATCACAATCGTAGAGCGGAATGGGCAGACTTGCTAACGCCACTACGGATAACTGACCAGATCATCAGGCCGGCGTCGACAATGGCCCAAAGGCGGTTCATGTCCTTATCATAAGCCAAGGCTCGCAGAATGGCCTCGCGGGCGCTTCTAACGATGGTGATGATGTGGCTTTCATGTCTTGTCCTTCAGGCTCTCCCCGACAGTATCCTCCAACCCGCGGCAACCTTGTTTGATGGCTCAACTTTGAATCACCACCTGATCGACATCGAGCGGCTCTGAAGCGTTCATCATCTTAGTAGTTCGAGCAATTCCTCGCCGAGTGCTGGAAGGATGGCAGTCGCTGTGGCCAGCATCTGTTTCATAAGGTCAAACAACGTGGCTATATCGGTAGCCTCTCTCACCTTCAGCGCTTGCTTGGGGCATGGCGCCGGGCAGAAAGGCCGGTTAGTGAACTCACTCCCGTTTCGCCTCAGTGCAGACTCGCACCGGTTCGTGACCCGCTATCCGTCACGTGATATCGCCTATGGTAGCGGCCGCATTGTGCATTAAGCCTCGTGCAACGCTGACGGCTCACCAAAGCAGAAAGGTTGACGAGCTGAAGGAAGGATCGCACGCATTTGCCAAGATGCGTTCTCTCGCCCTGCGCTTCTCGGGGATCCTACGCTGTGGTCGACCGGAGACATTGGATGCGTGGATCGAAGACGCGATCGATTCTAACCTTGTCCCAATCGCTCGGTTCGCACGCGTTCTTTGCCGGGACATTGAAGCGGTATACAACGCCGTAGCGCTTCCCTGAAGCAATGGTCAGGCCGAGGGTCAGATCAATCGCCTGAAGTCAAGCGGGCCGTGTACGGTCGCGCCGGGGCCGAATTGCTGCGGGCAAGAATGCTCCCATCTCCCCAAACGAAGTGAGTCAGAACCTGCAAATGGAAAGTGACACACGACCTTTGTTTAGGGCGACGACTAGCTTAAGCTTGCTCCAGTAGGTATGACCCATAGAAAGTGTTCGAAGAAAAGGGGCGATCGAACCATCATTTCTTCAGGGCGCTGCCCTGGTGTCATATACGCGTGCGAACAGGGGGCTGCCGATCCTCTGAGGCCAGGTTGAGGGTCCGTAGGAATGCTTCGAAGCTGTCCTCGGAGAGCGGCTTGGAAAGGAGGAAGCCTTGCAATTCATGACAACCTTGCGATCGCAGAAAAGCCTCTTGTGCAACGGTTTCCACACCCTCTGCTGTCACCTCGAGGCCGAGGTTGGTTGCCATGGTGATTATCGAACGGACAATCGCGGTGTCTTCCAGACTACTGTTCGGCTGGATCTTCCGAATGAAGCTGCGATCGATCTTGATCTTGGTGAGTGGGTACCGGGTGAGATAACTCAAAGATGCATATCCCGTCCCGAAATCATCGAACGCGATACCGATGCCTTTCGCGCGCAACCGCTTTAGCGGGACAAGGATGGAATCATCGAGATCGAGTGCAATGTTCTCGGTGATCTCAAGCTCCAATGCCTGCGGCGGCAACCCGCTTTCATCGAGAGCATGATCGACGTCCCGGAGTAAAGTGCCGCTGCGGAACTGAGCCGGAAAAAGGTTGACGGCAATCCGGGGTAGATGCATCGCGCGCCAGACAACGGCGGACTTGCAAGCCGTGGTTAAGATCCATCGTCCTACCTCTGGCGCAGTGGCGCTTTCCGCTAATGCATCAACGAAGGCTCCGGGCAAGAGCAGGCCCTTTTGGGGATGACGCCAACGGATCAATGCTTCGGCGCCGCTGACGGTCCTGTTGTCAGCTCGGAACTGGGGCTGAAAGTGAAGAGTGAACTCGCCATTGCCGCAGGCCCTACGAAGCTCAAGGTCAAGGTTTCGACGCGCCTGCGCCTTGGCTCGCAGCTGTGGTATATAAAACCGTCGGGTCTGTCGGCCGGCTGCCTTGGCATCGTGGAGAGCCAAACCGGCGTTCGCGATTAGTTCGTCTGCGCTCGTCCCGTCTGTCGGTGCGATTGCCACCCCGACGCTGGCCGAAATGAAAACGATGTGGCCATCGATGTTAAACTGCTCCCTCAGTTGGCCCTGCATTTGTTCCAGAACCTTAGTGACGACAGCCGGATCGCCGCAATCCGGGCCAATCACGGCAAACTCGTCGCCGCCGGATCGGTAGATGCTTGCTCCAACGCCAATGTCGGTCATGCGTTGCGCGACCGACCTCAGAAGCGCATCGCCGACTAAACGTCCGAGCGTATCGTTTGTGTTTCTGAAACCGTCGATGTCGAACTTCGCCAGCGATATCAGACGACCACCGGCTTTGGACAGTAGTGCTTCGAGATCTTCTTGTAGGCTCACGCGGTTGGGCAGCCCGGTCAATTGATCGAAGAGAGCCAATTGTCGAAGTCTCTCCTCGGCAGCTTTTCGCTCGGTCGTATCGCGGCCGATGAAGTAGTAGCGCTGGTCAGCTTCCGACCAGACGCCGGACCAAGAAAACGGCACCGTGTGACCTTCATGGTGAACATATCTACAGCTGAAATTGCGCACGTTACGTCCGCGGCGCGCACGGCTCATTTCACGGCTGGTGTTGTACAGGTCAGCCGGCAGTACGAAGTCTCCGCCTAGGCTGCCAATCATCTCCTCCGGACTGTAACCGATCGTATTGATTGAACTCGGGCTGACGCGCACGAGCTTTCCACGACGATCCATAACGAGGATCAGGTCGAGCGAAGTCTCGAACAGCCGCTGCCTTTCAATAGACTGCTGAGCGAGCGCATCTGACCGGCGCTGAATTTCGAATTCGGCCTGGGCCCGCTCCTTGGATGCCAGAGGCAACCAGCGGAGCGTCAGCAGCCACAGCACGACACACGCGGCGACTACGTTCGCGACTTTCGGCAGTATAAGATAGCTCGGGTTACCCAGAAGGGTCGCGAGCGAGTCTGGCAAAACCCCGTAGACACTCCCAAAGTACAGCCCGAAAAAGAGATTTTCGGCAATATTTCGAACTGTATCGAGGAGCAACACCGCGACCAGGAGCCTAACGGTGCCGAAGGTCCGCGGATTTCGTATGTATGCAACGCATAGTGTCGCGAAGACCGCCACCCAGACGGCGATGATTACCCAATAGATTAGGGCAGCAGCGATATCCATGACATCAAGCCCCTCGGATAAGTGCTCGACGGTAAGAACTTAACGTTCTGATTTGATGTGCCCACTCTGGGTGGCAGTGATGACAAATTTGGACCAGATAAAGTTGCTCCCTTTGTCAACGCGAACGGACCCAGGGAGCGATCACTAGGTCAAGCCCAAGTAGATTTGAACCGCGCTCGGACACCTCTCACAATGCATTAACGCAAACACCAGCCTTCAGTTCCAAAACGTAAAAACAGTTCCGCTGCAGCGGTTCGATACGGTGAATTAACGGTTATCCGTGGCGTCCCGCAGGACTTAGTCCAACATTGCTGCAGTTGAATACTTCTTGGTTCCATAGAATACGATGTTTGACGGCAGACTGACCCTGTCTCTGGGCAGCGTCGGCGTGTTCTTCGGCGACTACTGCATCGGCGAAAACCCTGGTGACGCTTTCGCTGGCAGTGGCAACACGCGTGCCAACCAGACACTTGATCAAGTTGCCCACATTGGCGGCGAGCCCGCTGCGAGCGACAGCGCAGTTCTGCAGAAGGTAGCAAGGTAGCAAGGCGTTTGTGGGGAAGTGTTCTAACCGTAGATGGCAATCACTCTATAGCTGTCGGTTCCCTCAACGTAGTGTTCGACCCCGATCCTCTGGAGCGCACCCCTTTTTGACCGGACAGGCGGCATAGCCGATAAGGCATAGGCATGCGCCTATGAGTACGACTATGTCCAAAGCTTCTGACGTCCCGTTCAGCCGGGTCGAAGTCATTACCTCAGTGCAGCGCCGTCGACGCTGGTCGGTGGCCGAGAAGGTCAGCCTGGTTGAAGAGGCCATGCAACCCGGCATGAGCGTGTCCTACGTTGCCCGGCGAGCGGGCATTTCTCCTTCCCAGCTGTTTGCCTGGAAGCGTCGCATGCTCGAAGGTGGTCATGCCGCTGTGCAGGCCGACGAAGATGTTGTTGCCGCTTCGAAGGTGCGCGAGCTCGAAAAGCGCGTTCGCGATCTGGAGCGGATGCTGGGCCGAAAGACCATGGAAAACGAGATCCTCAAGGAAGCGATCGAGATCGCTCGCCCAAAAAAACACAGCTTGCCCTTGGTGTCCTGGAACGATGCCGAGGACGGTTCCCGGTGAGCGCGATCGCCAGAACTTTGGGTATCGCGCGCTCCAATCTCATCGAACGTGCTGCCGTTCCAATTGTCCGGCGCGGTCCCTATCGCAAGCCCGAGGATGCCGATCTGCTGGCCGAGATCAGGCCGATCATCGACAGACGGCCAACCTATGGCTATCGCCGTGTCACCGCACTGATCAACCGGCAACGGCGTCTCGCGGGCAAGCCGACCGTCAATGCCAAGCGGGTGTTGCGGGTCATGCGCCAGCATCATCTGACGCTGCAACGCCACACTGTGCAACGTCCCGGCCGAACCCATGACGGTGTGGTCGTTGCCTTGCGCTCGAACGTGCGCTGGTGTTCGGACCACCTGGAGATCCGTGCCCGTGGCGGCCAGGTCGTGAGGGTCCTGTTTGTCATCGATGCCTGCGACCGCGAAATCATTGGCTGGTTTGCCGTCGCCAACGCTGGGATCTCCGCTGAAATGGTCTGTGATCTGATGGTCACATCGGTCGAGCGCCGGTTCGGCAGCACCAGGACTTCGCATTGGGTGGAGTGGCTGTCCGACAATGGCAGCGCCTACATCGCCCGGCAGACCGCCCAAACCGCTGCGGCCCTGGGGTTGACCTTGCTCTTTACCCCGGTTCGCAGCCCCCAGAGCAACGGCATGTCCGAGTCCTTCGTCAAAACCCTCAAACGCGACTATGCCGCAACTCACATCTTGACCGACACCGACACCATCCTGGCCTTGCTGCCTGGATGGTTCGAAGACTACTGTGAATCCCATCCGCACTCAGGACTGAAGTTCAAATCGCCCCGCGAGTTCATCCGCCTCAGTGCCTAAACCCAACCGCCGCCTGTCCGGTCAAAAAGGGGTGCGCTCCAGTTGACCCCACATAGTTTCGGGTGGGTGGCTACGACGCTGTCGCCCATGAAGCGTACTGGCAAGCGCCGAACGAAGAAGACCCCGCTCCCTAACAGGAGCGGAGTCTTAAATCAGGCCTCGCAGGCAAAGTGTTACTTGTTGGCAGAGCGGGGTGGGGTTGGGTGGCGACGCTCTACATCGCAACTATATCAAAACGTATTTCATCAGCAATAGCTAATATCCATTGACGTATACATTAGTGCGGGGGCACACGAGGACAATAATCGATCCCGACAGCGCAGTCGGAACCCCGGGCAAATTTGCCGAAATCTCCATCGACAGCTAAAAACTCGAAAAAAGCACGCAAAAACCCGGTGGTCGGTGCCAGTCACGGGGTTTCGTGGGGATTGGCATCCCACGTTGCGGTGCCCAAAAATGCATAAGACATGAAGGCTAAAGGTCGGGCTCTGCGAAAGCTGCCAGGCTGATGCCAAGTGCGCAAAGCTGGGTCTGAGCAACCTGAAAGGACGCATTTAGTTCAATTATGGTGGTTTTTTCCAATCTGCTGTATAGGATGTAGCAGGTACAAGCAGCGGGTATTTCATAGATTATCAGACGTCTTTGAAGGCAGCTCCTATGGATATCAAGACTGACGACTACAGTGTTTGGGCCGAAGGAACCGATCTATATTTCAGTGGGGTGATGCGGCCAGAGAACGAGGCCGCTTCGGCGATCACGTCACTGGTACGAGACCTCCTGGACTCCGGGCCACCAGTTCTTACGGTGCACCTGTCCGACCTGGAATTCCTTAACTCGCAAGGCAGGAATATTCTCGTAAAATTGATGATTGAAGCCCGAAATCATCCGCAGGTCCGGATGGTGGTTCGGGGCAGTAGCAATATTGTATGGCAGGATCGGTCGCTGCCGATTCTCAAGAGAATATATCCGGGCCTAGTACTGCTTATGGATTGAAAAGCGAAGGCCCGCCGGAACCTGCCATTGAGCCCAGCGCCCGCCACTCGAACCCCACCCCATCGACAAGGCGGGCGCGTTCCACGACGCAGGTTCCTCGATGCCTAGATTCCCGTCCTCGGTAATCCGGAGGGCGATGTCACCATCGCCGAGTTCTTCGACTACCAAAGTGTTCCGTCCAGCAGACGTTGCCGACGACCGCCATATGCGGACGGCTGGCACGGTAGAGGTGGAGGACCAGCGAAAGCACCACACCCGGCTCGACGCCCCAGAAGAGAGTGCCGAGGATTGTCGCCGCCATCGCGTCCAACGCCCCTTTAAAAGACAGCTCCGGACGCGCAATCGGGAATGCGGTAGCCAACCCGCGCATCAGAGCTTGATCACCGACATCCTTCAGTTACGCCTCTCCCACGCGCGAGTATCAACTTGAAGCCGTTCCTCCGACCGGACAATCTTCTGCGTTCGGAACCTTGGCAGGGGACATCACAGCGGTGTTCTGGCGGCAACTTTCGGATCGCGCCGTGAAGAACGACGTTCGGAGCCTTTGAGGGCTTCGACATATGACCATTTCAGAGTTTACGCTTATCGCGCCCAGATCGCCGACATCGTCGATTCAACCCGGCCAATCGTATTTATGGGCAGCGCGAACCATTGCTGCGGTGGCCGGACTGAATTGCCTTCCCGGCACGGTTACAAGGGAAATGGTCCGCGTCACCGACGGCTCGACAAGCGGACGCTGCAGCAGCTCAGGCAACGTGACGGAGTATTCCGGCATGAAGGCGAAGCCAATTCTGGCGAGCACCATCGATTGCACCCAGTCTTCGCGCTCAGAGCGAAAACGGGCGTAGAGGTTCACATTGGTCTGTCGACAAACATCCATCACCATGTCTCGCATCTCGCATGACAGGCGATCAACATACGGTTCGTCGGAGAGGTCGCTCAACCGGATGGCGTCAACGGCCGAAAGCCGATGGTCGGGCGGGAATATGACGACGTAGCGTTCCTTGTAGAGCTCTTGGACGCGGAAGAAATCGCCAAGGCCGTCGAGAGGATTGAGGACGGCCAGATCGAGTTCGCCGCTTTCGAGACGACTTTTCAGATCGCCGACTTTTCCTTCGCTGACCTCAAGGTCTACCCCGTGGAATTCCTTCTGGAACCGGGCGAGAAATCGCGACAGCTTCACATGGCCGATGGTTGACATGATGCCAAGGCGAATGGGCACCTGATCTAGAAGCCTAAAATTGTCGGCGAGAGTCCGGGCCGCTTCCGCCTCCTGCTTGATGTGTTGCAAATGCGGGAGAAGCGACCGACCGAACTCACTCAGGAGAACACGCTTTCCTTCCCGGTGGAACAAGGCCGCGCCAAGTTCATCTTCGAGGGTCTTTATCGCCTTGGTCAGGGCGGGCTGCGACACATTGCATTGGGCGGCCGCCTTGGTGAAGTTCAAAGCTTCTATGGCCGCCAGCACATACCGGACCTGAGACATCTCCACGGTTGACCCCTCCCAGAGCTCCTCGGAACAGGATGATACCATACCGATCCATAGCCGTCGGTTATAGATCGATAGAAAACAAGTCGTTCCCAGCGAGCCATGATCGTGGTCTCCTACCT
>NZ_CAXUPX020000024.1:0-11693 GCF_964252895.1 Aminobacter sp. LjRoot7 | reverse complement strand
GTCGTTTCGTAAGCGTCCGGCCCTGACACCTCGTTGGCGTAGTGCAAAATCGCAGCATGTGGAGTTCCTTCGTAGCAAGGAGGGTCTCCGGTGAATTTGAGACATTTCGAGAACATGGCGCGTAAGTCCTTCTGGGTGGTTCATGTCGAAGCGTGGCGTCAGAGCGGGTTGGCGCGCACAACCTATTGCCGCCATCACCATCTCAACCGGCGTACGTTCGAGCGCTGGCTTGACCACCTGATGGGCAAGGAAGCAGCGCGCAAACATGCGGAATCGCAGGCACAATTGCTCCGGGAAGCGTGTCCGCAACACCGCCAGAAAGGGCCGCGCCGGCGTCAACGCCAACGTTTTGGCGTGAGCACGGATGTGCGCAGTCGTGCGCTTCGGGCGTTCTGGGCAATGCATGTCGAGGCGATGAACTGGAGCGGCATGGGCGTTCGCGAGTATGCCGCGGCACTGCAGCTTTCACCCTACGCGTTGCGCCGTTGGCGTGACCGCCTGGAGGATGGCGAGGTTGAGATCGACTGGCGCGCGCATCTTCATCCCTCCGCCCGCCCGACCGTTAGCACTAGTGCTAACGGCACGACGTCCGAACGCGGCTTGACAGGTGCCGCGAAGGATGGACCGACGCCGCCCCCGCAAGCTGCCAGGCGCTTCTTCAGCGACGACGAAAAGCGTGCCATCGCGCTGGAGAGCAACCAGCCAGGCGTGAGCGTCTCGGCCGTCGCGCGCAAGCACGGGATCGTCACGGGGATGCTGTTCCACTGGCGCCTGCAGTTCGACGTGGCGCAGAGGAAGCGTGCAAAACTCGCATCCGTGACGCTACCTGACGACATGCCGGCGACGCTGGCCTTGCAGAGGTTCGTGCAACCACCTGACGGAATGATGGCCGTCGATCTGCTTGACGGGCGGCGCATGTTCGCGCCGGAAGGGTGTGATCCCGATGTCGTGCGCGCACGGATCGACAGCGGAGGGGTGAGCCCATGATGATCGTTCCGGCGGGCGTGAAGGTGCATCTGGCGTTGGGTCACACCGACATGCGGAAAGGCCTCGACGGGCTTGCCATGCTGGTCCAGGCAACGCTGAAGCAGGACCCATTCTCGGGTCATCTGTTTGCCTTCCGGGGAAAAGTGGCCGGCACATACGCCCATGCCGAAGCGGCAGGGCTGCGGCCTGTATCTTGTCGAGGATCGCCTCAAGATTGGCGACCTGGCGTTGGGACAGCGACGTTTCGAACACGCCAGATGAGCGCGCGCGAGGCCGCGTAGAACCTGCCACGGTCCATGGGATTTTCCTTCTGCTTGGGAGTAGAATTGAGCAGCGCGGGAGGGTGCTGTGCAGCCGCTGGCCGCTATGACCTGGCAAGACTGGCTTTATCTCGCCGTCGCCTTTGGTGCGGCGGCGGGCATTCTGTGGGTGTTGGGTTTCTAGGCGTCAGCCACCGTCACGCCACAACATGCAAGCCAACCAGACAGCCGGCCATTGTGTTTCTCTTAGTTTTTGGTGACTACTGTCGTGATCGGGTGTCGCGGGGGCGGTAAGCCGGAGATAGCTGCATGAGCGAGCAACCCGTGAGCGCAGGCGATTATGTTCTTGTGCGCGTTCAGGTGACCCACAGACTTAACGACGGCTATCTCATTGCCAGCACGCCGGGTCTAACGTCCTTTACAGTCCATGAAACTGATGTTCTGACGGTTGCCGCAGTGCCGGATCGGGTAAACCGGCTCGCTGTGGTAGCCTAGCAGACGGCCCGTTCAACAGCATTCAAATAACGCGTGCACCGGACGATTGGGACCCGAGCATCTGTTCCTTGCCGCGTCAAAATGAGTTCTAGCCGCCGCATGGCTGAAAATGTCGAAGTGCACCGCTATGCGGTCGGCCACTTCATCCTAGTGCTTGCACTAGGATTTGCAGCCTTCAGCCTACCTCAGCAAGGCGCCCGTCACAGTGGGGATACCGATCGGCTTCCACGCGTCGGTTCGCAGCCAGGCGCCATTGACACGTCCGCCCTCCCGGTCCTTGGCAGGATCGAAGTGAATGCCTTCGAATTCGGCCGCAAGGACGTCGGCGTCGGCTCGGGTCGCGAAAGAAATCCTCCTGCTTACCGTTCGGCCATTTCGCCGTGACCTGCTGCGTCCTTGGGCGGGGTTCGAAGCGCCGGCAATGCGCTCAAGCATGTTGTAGTCTCCATACAGCACAGGTCGTTGGGTAGAGCGACCTGATACGGCAGGTTCTGGCTGCGGCACGCGAATGTGGTCGAGGTGTCCTCTTGCCGCAAAAAGGCCTGTCGGACGGAGGGCGTCACGACAGGCCTGCTGCGGAGCATGGGCCGGAGGGGGGATGGCCATGCTCCAGTGCTAGAACTTCGATTGCTTCAACATGTTCCACAGTTCCACATGGGCGATTAGCCAGAACTTCTGCCAATTCACTACATCAATGTTGGATCGCACGAAATGAAGGGACGCATAAACCATTCCGAGGTTTCAAGCGGCCCGACGGTCTGGTCTACGATTGGCAGAAGGGCTGGTAGGTGCGAGAACTTCCCCTCAAATGAGGGCTCGCGATGCCAATAAAAACCGAGGGCGGGGAAACCCGTGAGTTCTTGGTGATACCGCCAGCGGGGGTATGGTTTGACACAAGACGACGCGAGATAGCCATAGAACTCGAACGCCGGTTCCCAAATATGAAATTCACGGTGACCGTGGTGTCCGGCGAGCAGGACGATAGGGACTTCAAGGTGATCCCGATCCTCGGTGCGGCTGATGGCAACCAGCCAATGTTGAAATGGGCGTCCATGGACGTCATCGAGGAAGTGCTAGGCTGCTTGGCAGCGTTTATTGTGCAGTCGGAGACAAAGCCTATCCTCCATTGAATCGGAGACGCCACCATGTCGCGAATAGGCCACGTTCCGCCCGAACAGAAGATGCCGAAGCTGATCGTCGTGACGGCTTTCAATCGTGATGCCGAAGGCGACCTCAAACCAGTTTCGACAGGGCAAAACTCGACATATTGCCGTTGCCGATGCGCCACCGCATGCTGAAAGGCTTGGCATTGTTACAGACCGGCATCGGCGGTCCGCACCACTCCGCAGCCGTACATCACATGATTTAGGTAAGCTCGACTGATGGCTGCTGCAATCTATGTGGCTTGGTCAGAGATCGTAAGAGCTTGCAAAGTTCAAGAAGGTCAGTTTCAAAGGCCTGCGGATTTGATAGTACCGCGTTGCAGCGTTTGACGTCGCCGGCAGACGGCAAGTCTGTGCCTGGATTTGTGCCTGGATTGTTGAAGCTCGGACCGTCAGGTCTGCTGCCAGCACCTGTATCCGCCGCCGTCGCTGCTCCGCAAAGCAGCAGCAGGACGATCGTGCCGACCAACATTCTTGTAAGAGTTGTCGACACATATCCCATGCTCGCTCACTCCTATGCACCAAGAGCCTTCAACGCCTCGACAAATGGCTGCTTTCTTATTGTATTTCATAACCTTTAAATTCTTCCGAGTGGATAGGGGTTGAGTTTAATCAATGTCTCTACAAAACTAGACCGCACAGTTCTCCGGCTGCTCGCTCCTCTCCGGGCCCGCCGAATTTCCCGTAACAACACGAAGGTCCGGATAAGAATAGCCCGACTTACCGTCCCGCAAGGTAGCGCTCCCCAAAGCGGCAAGGAACGGGGCGCTGGTGCTAAACGTTGATCCATCATTTTCGACATTTCATAAGGGATGCTTTACTGACGCTGCGCTAATATAGTGAAATGACTCGGCGCAATCTCATTCTCGCAAAAGCAGCCGTCGTGACCGCGATTGCGGTTGTTTCGACCTTTGCACTTTCATTCTCCACCAGACTAGCCCTTGGAATGCCTATCGACTGGCTCAGTTGGGTGGAATGCACCGTGATTCCTATTGTCATCGCGATGCCAGTCGCCTCCTATATTTTCCATCAGTCCGAGTTGTACAAGGAAGCCAGTGAGGCGCTCGCGAAATCGCACGCGGCATTGAGAAGGACGCACGAAAAACTCAACTATTCGACCAGCCACGATCCGGCGACAGGACTTTTCAATCGAGAGGCCTTTATCGGTTTTCTGGCTCGCGTCCGTCGTGAAGAAGATTGCGACACACTGCTCCTGATCGATGCTGACGATTTCACAAAGATCAATGACCAGCACGGCCATGCCAAGGGTGACGAGGCCCTGATCCGAATAGCCAAGGCGCTTTTGTACGCAACGCGACCCAGCGACGTTGTGGGCCGAACCGGAGGCACCGAGTTTGGCGTCATACTTGGCGGCGTTGACAAGGACGGCGCGGCGTTGCGGGCAGATATGATCAGACGGCAAGTGGAGACGATCCCCTTGGTGAAAAGTGGTCGAGGAAGCGTCAGGGCAACGGTTAGCATAGGCGGCGCCGAAATCCGGGGTTCGGCCGATACAGCGGAAAGCCTGCGTCAAGCCTCTCGATGCCTCTACGAGGCAAAACTTCAGGGCAAAAACCGGGTCTCTTTCAGCTACAAATCGCCATAACCATTCATGTGGGCGAGACCGAAGCCTTGCCGTGCGGGATTATGTTTTGAGCGGCATTAGCGCGCCAACGGCACTTGGGGTTTGCGGCCAAGTCCCAATTCCTTGGCAATCCTAGAGCGCAACACTGAATAATTGGGTGCGACCATAGGATAATCGAAAGGCAGCCTCCACTTTGCCCGATATTCCCCCGGAGTTAGGTTATAATTTGTCTCGATGTGATTTTTAATAGATTTAAACTTACGCCCGTCTTCCAGGCAAATGATGTAGTCTCCTGTCACAGAGTCTTTAATCGGCACAGCCGGTCGCATAAATCGAGCGCCCGAAGATCGCCCACTCGATGACGCTATTTCATCAAATGATTTACCAACGCTCCCTATCAAACTACTGATATCGCTTAAGGGGACCGCGTTGTTGGACACGTATGCGGAAACGATTTTCGCGGTAATTTCCCGATGGGAAATAGCTGCGTCACGCTTAGCAGAAAATATTTCCATCATTCTAGTCCTCTTATTTTTGTATCATAGATAACCTATACGCTGTCTTCCCCGAGAGCAAGAATACTTTTGGTTGTAAAATTATTCAAAGTAAGACGTTGACGTGTACAGAATTGCGCGGCTCGCTATGTGTAGTTGAACGCGTCGGGAGCCGACCCGCGCTCCTCGCTTGACGTTACGTTAGGATTAGCTAAATCACCCGCTTAAGCTCAGCATTGTCGGCCCCGCCTGGAGGCGGGTACCTCGTTGGCCTGTGCTGGAAAAATTAGGTCTCGCGCCCCCCGCGGTTAGCGTGTTCTTGAAAATGCGGAATGCTGAAGCAGGTTTACATCGCGACAGCAGGTTCCAGGACTGGGTACTGGCATGTCTGACATCGAACTGTCCGAAGCCCGAGTACTGGCGCAGGCCATGGGCGATCCGGAGTTCACTTGTACTCTAGATGCAGATGAGGCCCTCGCAGTTTTGAAGCTGCTGACCAACGCCAAGCTGGACGCCGACACGATTGGAGATCAGCACCTCAGCCGCGAGATTGGCATGGGCATCAAAATCGCTCTAGAGATCGCCCTCGGCCGGTTAATCCACTGACCATGACGCCTTAAGAAGCCGTACGCGACGGTCTTGATCCTACGCTACCGACTGGGAACGGCCGTCCCGATGCTTGGAGCGGCGCCTGAGGGGTACACTTCCACTCGGCTCCGAGACGCAAGATCTCCCAAGCGCCGCGCCGAATGGGTGAATTTAGTTCAATTCCATAGAATTGCGCCAATCTATTGTACATGTCGCAACCAATATGGTGGGAGCATGTTTAAGGTGATCTGATGCATTGAAGGTGGCTCCCATGGACATCAATACTGACCAATATAGTGTTTGGGCTGAAGGAACCGATCTATATTTCAGCGGGGTCATGCGCCTGGAGAACAAGGCCGCTCCGGAGATTGCGTCACTGGTACGGGACCTCCTGAATTCCAGGCCGCCAGCTATCACGGTACATCTGTCCGACCTTGAATTCCTCAACTCACAGGGCAGGAATATTCTGGCAAAATTGGTGATTGAGGCCCGAAATCATCCCGAAGTTCGGATGGTGGTTCGGGGCAATAGCAATATTGTGTGGCAGGAACGATCGCTGCCAAATCTCAAAAGATTATATCCGGGCTTGGTATTGCTTATGGATTGAAAAGCGAAGGCCTGCCGGGGGGGGCGAATTCGCGACAGGTCTCGCTGCTAGAGCGCCGGACGGTTCGGGTCGTTGCCTTGCACTCCGGTAGGCTAACGAGAGCTGCTAGTGAAGGTTCCAGCGAGATATCAATCGACCCCGTTAGGAGTATCGTTCGGCCATCGGCGGTAACTTGCAGGGCATCGTCGAACGAAAGTCGCCAGTGCTTCCGCCCCAGTTGCGCAACTATTCTCGGGCAGTGGACAGCAAGAGTTACCTCTGATTGAGGCGTCATTGCTGAAGGGACTAACATACTTGATACGATCAACAAATTTAGGGGTTAAATTAGGGAATTCTTATTGAGTTACAACTCAAATCGATCGGGCTGATTACGCCCTATGGTCGTAGATATTTTTTCCTTTCATGAGCTTTCTAATGGCCGGCGGCGCCCATCTCCCTCCTCTCGGTTCCTCGGGTCGTCATAAGAAGAGGGTCATCATAACCGCCGTGCTTCTCTCGCTTGGAGTAGCAGCGGCGCTAGGGGCTGTCGTCAGTGGCGCCATCTATTCCATCGTGAGTACTGCTGATGAACTTGATGAGACACGGGCAGCTGGCGCGGCGGCGTCCGCGCTAGAGTCGTTACGTTCACAGATGGCCGGCACAGTCAGGGACAATGCATTCTGGGACGAGGCGTATCGCCAACTGGCTTCGCCAACTCGGGATGCCTGGCTGATCGAGAACTGGGGGTTCCCGACTTTAGATTATCCGCTCTATGACATGGCACTGGTGATCGGGCCCGACGACAAACCACTGCTGCACTACCGCTATGGCAAACCAATGGATGTGCAGCCCAGCGCGTTTTTCGACAGCTCTTTGGCTCGCCTTGTGGAGCGCGCGCGCTCTGGTGATAGCCTTCGAGGAGAAGTCCATGCCGATTTCATACGAACTATTCACGGGCCCGCGCTAATCGGCGCTGCACGTATCCGTCCCTTCCTTCAAGGCATTCCGCCGCCGAATTCTTACATTTTGATATTTGAGAAGGATCTTGACGCCAAAGCGATCAACGAGATTGCCCAAAAATTCAACCTGAGCGGCCTTCAGCTAACTGATAGCCCCGTGGAAGGCACAGTCACGGCGCCGTTGGAAGATGTTGACGGGAACGCGGTTGGCTACATCAGCCTTCCAGTAGAGAGACATGGAACACAAAGCTACGAACGTATTCGTCCGCTCATTTTTGGAGCGGCTGCCATCCTGCTTCTGCTGATCATCGGCATTGGCATGATTGGTCTGCTTTCGGTGCGTTCACTTGCCAGGGAACAGGCCCGCGCGAGACAAAACTCGCTCCACGACCATTTGACCGGCGTGCTCAATCGTCCGGGTTTGTCCGAATATGTCGAAAATCTCGTGCCCGATGAGTGCAGTTCGGCAATGATCGGTCTGTATCTGGTAGACATTGACGGCTTTAAAGCCATTAACGACCTCTGGGGACAACAAGTTGGCGACAAACTGCTGGGAGCTGTCGCAACGCGCTTGAGCAGGGATCTGCCACTGGGAACAACGATATCTCGGTTGGACGGTGACCAGTTCGCAATCGTGTCGTTGGTCGACGCAGCTGGTAAGGTCGCCCATTTGCAATCGGCCGTGAGTGAAGTGTTCGCAGAACCTTTCAAGATTGGCCGCTGCGAGATCGAGGTTGGCGTTAGTGTTGGCGTGACCGAGACCGTGTTGGCACGGGCGAATTTCCACGACTTGCTACGACAAGCCGAAATGGCTCTGCATCAGGCAAAGCATGGGTCAGATGGCGCGATGGTCGTGTTTCACCCGCAAATGGAGGCCAAACTTTTTGAGCAAGCGAAGCTAGAGCAACAGTTGATCGACGCCCTGGATCGGCGCGAGATCAAGGTCGTATTCCAGCCGGTCGTAGACGCGCGCAGCGGGCATATTTGCGGTGTGGAAGCCCTGGCCAGATGGAACAGCGAGAGCGGGCCGATCGCCCCAGATGTGTTCATACCAGTTGCTGAGAGGGCCGGGCTCATCGGGATACTAGGGTCTCAAATTCTAGAAAAAGCTGTGGCCCAAGGCTCACTCTGGCCAGGCTTGCAGATTGCTGTGAACGTGTCCCCCTTGCAGCTCCGCAACCGATATTTCGCTGGAGGCCTAAAGGCCACTCTCGACAAGTTTGCGTTTGAGCCCCACCGTCTGACCATTGAGCTTACAGAGGGCGTTCTTATTTCGAATGCCGATGAGGCAAAACGATCAATCTCCGAGATCAAGGCGCTCGGAATTAAGGTGGCTCTCGACGACTTTGGTTCTGGTTTCGCGAGCATCGGCTCCTTGCGGCAATTCCGTTTCGATCGCGTCAAGTTAGACAAATCGCTCGTCGCGAGTATCGAACACGATGTTCAGGCCGCAGAAGTATTGGATGCCACTATCAAACTGGTTACTGCTCTCGGGGTCCCCGTCACAGTCGAAGGAATCGAGGATCGGTATCAGGCGGAGTTTGCCCGAGAGGCCGGCAGTCACCAATTGCAGGGCTATTGGTTTTCCAAGCCTCTCTCAAAAGAGGAACTAACCAAGCGTTTCCTGGGCAGCAGTTTGGCAGAGCGTGCTGGTTAGGTACGCGCGGTGCTACGTGTTTACTAACATCTGCTACGGTAAGGTTACAGGCATCGAAGGCGCGGGGGCGAATCCTGCAGCGCTCGGTCGAATCGCGCGACGATTCGGCAGGGAGCCGCCGCATGAAAGCATGGTCTCAGCCTTAACAACGATCAGCACCTATCAATCTCAGGCGTCGCCGCCGCGAAGTCAGGAAGCCGAGTTGCTCGGAACTAACCCGCCTTATCACCAAGAGCACCGTGATGCGGCCGAGGTCGGGCGCTGGGGTTGAGGGTGGAAGTACCAGCCGGTTGGACGGGTTTCCTCCCACCCATTGCCCAGTCCCCGAGCAACACCTCAATGTAGCAGTGGCCTCGAACGCAAGTCATCCATGTCACAGTTTTTTGATCAGCCGCCACCCGATTCCGGGTTTATCGCGAGGATGGGCAAAAACCGCCAGGAGGGCAGGAGGGAAGAGAGCACCCACGCACTGCCAGAACGCGATCACAGGCGCGGCGGAGAAGCTGGATCGCTGAGGCTGCTAGCGGCGCTTGAGGATGCCCCTGCGTTTTGCATCCCAGTAGTTCAGCTGATCGACCAGATCGTCCGCATCCTGAAGGTCAAGCCCTGTAGAAGGCATCCCGTCAGCATAGCTGGGCCACCCGGTGAACACGTCGATCACCTTCCATGTCCCGTCGGGCTCTTTCCTCAGGTCGTATCTTCGATGGTCCAAGCGGCGAGCTTATCGTGGGGCCAGAATGTTTGGAACAGATTTCCGAGTGACCCGTCGGATAAGCGGCACTAAGCAGTTGCCCCATGCCCGTCCGCTCCACAGCGCAGCCTTCTGGAAGGCCTAGCTTACTCGGCGGTGGCGACAGGTTTGTCAGCAGCGTCGAGCGCCACGGCTGAAGTGTTGCTTGTATCGTGATGTCGAAGGGACCGGAGGTGGGGAGAGGGTCCCTCTTCTTGCGGCAGATGGCCCTCCCCATCCCCGTTGCACCAGCCCTGAGCGCTGCAACCGCCTACCCTACCACCTGCCCAAAGCACACTACCACCGTTACACGATTTGTTGATCGGACGGATGGAGCAATGCTTGGTGTATCAGTGAGTGGAGCCTCTGGGCGGGTGGGGGGCTTAGGCGAGGCTCCAACCCACTCTTGCTGCTCGCACGTAAGAAGCAGGGAGAACCGGTCAGAAATTTGACCAGCCAACTGGATAACGGCATCAATGATCCGAGCTAACGTGCTGAGGCAGGTGGAACCTCTCAGTCGAGGAAGGCTACGAGGGCAAAGCTCCACCCGGCGCGACTGGCTACGGCGAAGAGCTTTCCGCCTAGCCCCACGGCTCTGAAGACGAGACGTGAAAGATTGTCGCCTCGGGTGTGCCAGACGCGACCTCGCCCAGCAGCTCTATCGTCTTCTGAACTTCGGCAAGGGCCTCTTGGCTCTCAAGCGCCGCCTTGTTTTCGAACACCTCGGTCGCCACAAAAGAGTTAGGGTCGCCCAGATCGCGCCCAATGTCGAAGCTGATGACGCCTTTCAGCGGTCGGCTCACGGCGATCACCTCCTTGAACGCAGCGATGAGGGCTTCGCTCTTTCCTGGTTGGCATTGCACCTTGAAACGAACGACTATCATTTTGCACCTCCCAAGGTTTTCAGGCGAACCAGAATTTTACCCTGTCCGGTTCAATTCGTATACGTCACATCAGATCTGGAAGAGGTACTTCCGGCGGGCCTCACTATGGCCAGACCGAAACATTTGCCCGCGAACTGGTTCGCGCAGCCGGGCATAAATAAAAGCCCCACCACCTCATGACGACGGGGTACGCTGCCTGCACCCTTTGCGCGCCACGGTACTCAATACACGCACGCAGATGTTCAGAATGCATCGCCAGCATTAATATTAGCTCACGCTCTGCCTTCGGAGGGCAGAGTCGGACATATGCTGCTCATCGCTATGAATGACAGGTGGGTGAGAAAATGGTCTCAGTGTTGGCGCGGAGCAATGCCTAAAATAGGAACCCTCCCACCTGGGCTTTAGGTGTCCTTCGGTTCTGAGTTTCGAGCCAGCCGTACGCCTGGGCCGCCACCATTTTCCGGAATGAACTCGATGCCGGCGGCCTCGAAAGCTAGTCGAATTGCGTCGCTCGTCGAACTCTTTAGCTGTTCGCCACGTTCAAGACGGGCGATCGTATCAGGCGATACCTCCGCGTTTCGAGTAAGGTCTCGCGTCCCCATCCCAGCGCGACGCGCCATATCACATTGAAGTGCAGCCAGTCTTTCGAACACCTGAACGTCTCTGACGCCAGGCGTCAACGTGGCACTATTTAGGAATTAGTCCGCTTTCTACCAAACGCCGAATAGCCTCAGATCGCGTGGGTAAATCAGGTTGGTTACGACGCCATTCGTCTATCCGCGCCAGCAGTTCGCTGGAGAGCCGCAACTCAAAGCGTTCAGTTTTCATTTCCGAGGAGCTAGGCGTGTTTGACAATATGCGCGTCCGTAATGTACGGTATGTACGTAAAAATTACTGCCTTGCAGCCGAGCGACGTGCTCCAACACACCGCTCGGCCTAACCATAACCTAAGCTGTTGAGGAGCTCGGATCATGGCTGATTCCGACCATAGCATGAGTTTGGCTTGCGTCACGCGGCGGATGGCGCTTGCGGGATGGGTTGTTGGTGCGACCGGATGGACGTTTGGCCGCGAGGCGTCGGCTCGCAGCATTGATAGTACAGGTGTGACCTCCGACCCGGCGTTGGAGCTGTGGCGGGAATGGGATGCCGCACATATGCAAGCAATGTGGCGCTGTGACCGGCTGCAGGAACTCGAGGCAGCACTTGCCGAGCGAGTGGATGGGCTGTGGACGGTTGTGAGCAGCCCTGACGGCGAGGAGACCATCGTTTGCTCGATGGCGGCGGTGGACCGGATTATCGGCGAGA
>NZ_CAXUPX020000023.1:0-25562 GCF_964252895.1 Aminobacter sp. LjRoot7 | reverse complement strand
GCCGGTCAGACGATAGTCGATCAAATGACTATTTGTTCGACCGCGAGCTGGATCATCTGCCGCCGGAGGTGCGGTGGCGAGAGTGGATGAACCGCGTCGAAGCAACAATCTTCGCTGCGAGCGAACCGGTCGCGCGTGAGACGCTGGCGAAGATCGTGGGCAAGAATTGCAGTATCGACCTGCTGATCGACGACATCCGGGAAGAACTGCGCGGCCGGCCCTATGACCTGGTCGCCGTCGCCGGTGGCTGGAAACATCTGACCCGGCCAGCCTATGCCGATGCCATCCGTACGGCGGTCGGCGGCGGTGAGAAGGCCACCAACCTGACGCAGTCGGAAGTGCTGGCGCTGATGTGCATCGCCTACTTCCAGCCTATCACCCGCGGGGAACTTTCGTCCTTCTTCGGCAAGGAAGTGTCGCGCGACCTGATCGGCCATCTGCGCGGCGCAAAGCTGATCACTTCAGGGCCGCGCAGCCCGACACTGGGTGCGCCTTACACCTATGTGACGACAAAAGAGTTCCTGCTCGAGTTCGGGCTCGACACGCTGCGCGACCTGCCGGATTTCGAGGCGCTTGAAGACGCCGGACTGCTATTTAAGGAAAAGCTGCTCGCGGGCGATATTCCGGTCAGCCTGATAGGCGGAGAAGGTGATAAGGCCGAAGACGGCGAAGACAAGAGGCTTTGAATATGTTGGCTGTGCTCTCGCCTTATCTGCGTCCATACACGGCCCCCATAGCTGCCCGTCCGCAATGCGCCCCATGCACGAACCCGCTTCGCGGGAGCTCGCCTTGCCCCGAGATGGCTTAGTATACGTAGCCATTGAACAGGTAGCGGCGGGAGAGCCGACCATGGAGTTCCCTTCAACGAGAGGAAGTCGCCATGGCTACCCCGTCGACCGATGCACCCGTTTCACCACTTCGCCAGCGCATGCAGTACGACATGCTCATGCGGGGTCTCGCCGATGCCATTGCCGCTCGGGGCGGTCGCTTCATAAGGGGCGAGGCCCGCCTTATAGGCGGGGGGTCACGCGTCGCGGTCGCCCTGGATGAAACCATGCTGCATCCCGATCGCGTCGTCGTTGCCGGCGGCGCCTGGTCGGCGGAACTGGCGGCGCAGATTGGCGAGCGGATACGCCTCGAGACGGAACGCGGCTACCATGTCGAGTTCGCGACCGAGCGTTCCCTGCTGCATTCGCCGACCTGCTATCCATCGGCGGGCTTCTACATGGTTCCGCTTTCCCACGGCCTGCGTGCCGCTGGAACGGTCGAACTCGGTGGACTGGACAAGCCTTTCCGCAACGTGCGCGCCGCCGTGATCGAGCGGACCGCGCGGTTCTTTCTGCCTGCGCTCGGGCACAAGACCTCTGACTGGCTCGGCTTTCGGCCCTCGATGCCCGATTCCATACCTGTCATTGGCAAGTCCATCACGCGACCGGACGTCGTCTATGCCTTTGGGCACGGTCATATCGGGCTGACGCTGGCCGGCATTACGGGAAGGATCGTGTGCGATCTGGTGAACGGCGATACGCCGCCGATTGATCCAGGCCCTCTACGACCAAATCGATATTAAGGGAGAGTTGCATGCCGATCTATAAAGTGCGTCGCGAGGCCGAGTGCTATGGCCACGATATCGGGATTTTGCTTATCGACTGCCGGACGCCTTTCATTCCCGGCGACGTCGGCAACGCCTACACCTATGACTATCCGGTGCTCTATAAAACGGTACCGGACGTCACGCTCACGCGTCTCATCGACGAGGGCGACCTGTCGCTGACAGACAGGGTGGTCGAGACGGCACGGGCCTTGGAGGCGTCGGGCGTCGCAGCGATCACAAGCGATTGCGGCTACATGATGCACTTTCAGGAACTCGTCGCTGAAGCCGTATCCATCCCGGTCATGCTGTCCAGCCTGCTACAGCTTCCGTTCATAGGATCGCTGCTGGGACCGAAGCAGTCGATCGGACTGCTTTGCGCCAACAAGGAACGGCTGACCGAAGACTTGCTTGCCCGCGCCTATCCAAATCAGCCGGTGAAAATCCATGTCGCGGGCATGGAGCGGATGCCCAACTTCCGTGGGCCTATGCTGGACGAGACCGATACGCTGGACAGCGACGCGATCGAACGAGAAATGTTGGCGACCGTGGACCATATGCTTGCCGGTCATCCAGACATCGGTGCATTTCTTCTGGAGTGTTCCAATATGCCGCCGTACGCGGCTGCAATTCATCGCCACACCGGTAGACCGGTTTTCGATTTTGTGACGATGATAAATCACGTCGCTGCCGCGGTGATGCCGAAGATATACAGCGGTCGTTACTGACTCGGGGGTGAAATGGACCAGGAAGCGTCGAACGCGAAAAAGGATACTGCCTATCACGCGTTCAAAAGGAACATCATCGACTTCACCTTTCCGCCCGGCGCGCTCCTGACCGAGGAATTCCTCGCGGAGAAATTCAAGATCAGCCGCACCCCGATACGCGACGCGATCCTGAAGCTGCAACAGGATGGCCTTGTCGAACGCGCGAGCAAAGGGGTCCAGGTCAAGCGCTTCACGCTCGCCGAGGTGATCGATACCTATCTGGTGCGTGAGGCTCTCGAGAAATGTGCCGTGCGCTTATGCGTCGAACGCGCTGACGCTGCGGACCTCGTTAGTATTCGTGAGAGTGTTGAAAGCTATGTACATATAGATACAAATGCAGAAAGTTACTTTTCTTTAAATGAAAAATTTATAGACTTTCATTCTCAACTGGTTAAATGTTCAAATAACAATTTGCTGTTGAGCCAATATGGTGGTATAGTGGATAGAATAAGAATAATAAACAGAATGCATATGAATCAAAGTTTATCCATAAATGACGTAATGATTAGGCATCTGAATATAATCGATGCCGTTATAGATAGAAACGCTTTTCTGGCTGAGGCATTGATTAACTCGTCTTTTAAACGAATTATCAAGCATCTTGAGGTATCAATAGAATAAGCCTTGGGGAGGGGTGTGAGCGTATTTCGTCCAATCCCCAAAGTGGAACACTTCTATGAAGCGCAGATGACCAACCATTTCGGGCTCATCATAAGTCCCGCGCGCCGAGATTTTGATAAGGTATGTTTCGGCTGCCTGACTGTGCTCGACCAGTGTAGCGAGTGTCCTGCGGGTCACTATACGCGCGGCTTGCGGAAGAGCTGGCTCGTCTCCAGCAGCCCTACGAGGTCTTTCATCCGGTCGCGGGTGGCCATTGCAAAGAAGAGATGGACCAGAGCCGGGAACGTCGAACGATGACGACGCCAGCAAGCGTGCTGGACCGGAGATGCTCCGAATGCTGCGTGGTCACATGATGGGTGACAACAAGGTCCGGTTCACTGACGCCGCAGAAAGCATGATAGGTCGAACTCGTAAGTGGAAAGCTTCATCGCAGATGCACTTAATTTGAGAATCTTGCAGCAAGGATTCTCGCAATTAGATGCCAATCCTGAACAAAACCGGCGCATTCTTGCAATTAAAGGCCAAACGACAGGATCATAGAGGTTGCGGTAGTGCGCGAGGCTCAGCCGCGGAAACTCCTCCTCGAGGAGCTCGACCGCCTCGGTCCTATCCATCATCCGCGGGTCTTTCGACAGGCCGAGCTCCGCATGGAAGCGACGGATGATATCGAGGCCGAAGGCATGGAACGTGCCGATCCACATCGCGGCCGCCGCCTCGGGCCGCTTGCGCGATCCTTTCGGCCATCTCACCCGCCGCCTTGTTCGAGAAGGTTAGGAGCAAGATACGCCTGGGATCGATACCCTCTTCCAGAAGGCCTCCGACACGCGCGATCAACGTCTGGGTCTTTCGGGTGCCAGGACCCGCTTCGAGCAGATAGGCTTCCCCGCGATGCTCCGACGCCGCTGCTTGCAGCGGATTGAGCGGCCGCCCGACATGCGTTGCCGCCGGTGTGGGCGGCACCGGTGGCAACAGCAAGGCATCGAACAACTGCTGCGCCACGACCTCGAACGGCGCCCCGAGTCTCGCAGCGATCTCAGAAGCGGAAAGGCCTCCATCGTGTGAACCGGCGTGCAATGTTTGCACGCCGATTGACAGCGGTCGGCGACGACGACTTCGGCAGGTTCCTGCTTGCGATGCTCAAAGGCAACGACGTGAATATTAGCCACATTGCGGTATTACCTGAGACGCGCTCGGGGATGAGCGTAGCAATCTCCGATGATGAAGGCGACTATGGCGCTGTCATCGTCTCCGGCGCCAATCTCCATGCGGACCAGTCACAACTTACGGATGCCGCCCTCTGGAAGGATTCGCGTATACTGGTCCTGCAGAACGAAATGCCGGAGGCGATGAATATTGCCGCCGCACGCGCGGCAAGGTCGGTTGGCGCAAAGGTTTGTCTTAATGCGGCTCCGTTTAGGCCGTTGTCGGCGGAATTCAAAGCGCTGATTGACGTGCTGGTAGTGAACGCAATCGAGGCGGAGCAGCTCAGCGGTTTGTCGGTAAGCGACCTAGCGTCTGCCCGCGACGCAGCCGAGCTTCTCGCCAAACAATTTGAGACGGTTGTGGCTACTGTAGGGGGTGACGGCGTGGTCGGAGTAACCGAGGGCGCGCCTGCAATTTTGATACCGGCACTTCCCGTGACACTTGTTAGCACACACGGTGCGGGAGACGTGTTCGTTGGAACACTTGCTTACGCTTTAGCCGGCGACGCGGCGTTCTGCGAAAGCCTTAAAATTGCGAACCGCGCAGCGGCTGCTCATGTCGCTGCGCCCAAGGTAGCGTAATCCCACGCACATTTCGCAACCGACCTAGCCTGGCTGCGGTTTACCCGTGCCGAGGTGATCGATACCTATCTGATTCGCAAGGCTCTTGAAAAATGTGCCGTACGTCTTTGCGTCGAACGAGCCACGGATGAGGAGCTGAACCTCATTCAGGAGAGCGTCGAAAACTATTCCCGAATCGACGTGGCACTAGAGAGCTACTTTTCGTTGAACGAGCGTTTCATAGATTTTCATGTGCAGATTGTTAGGGCCGCAAATAACGATATCTCAAGAAGTCAGTACGCAAGCATAATTGACAGGATTTGCATAATCAATCGCATGCATATGAATTGGACGCTCTCGATCGCGGATGTCCAGGTCAGGCAAATTGACCGACGGTGAGCGCCATTTGAGGTTATATGCGCGGCTTGCGAAACAACTGGCTTGTTTCCAGCAGCCCTTCGAGATCTTTCATTCGGCCGCGAGTGGTCTTCCACGCCGAACTCTGGATGGCCTCGATAAGTGCCTCGACGACGAACATCGTGACGACCGACGAATCCCATGCGGAAGGGACTTCGGTCTCGACGCGGAAAACAACCGTTGCAGTCTTGGCGATCGGGGACTTCCACCTGTCGGTGAAGAGCAACGTACGCACGCCTCGTTCGGCCGCGATACGGTTTAGCGTCTCGCTCTCGCGCTCGTAGCGGCGGATGTCGAAGATCACCAGCACGTCGCCCGCCTTCATGTTCAGCGCGTAGTGCGGCCATGTGCTCGGCGTCGGCGCGATCAGCGTCACGTTCGGGCGGATCACTTGGCAGTGGGTGAAGAGATATTCCGCGAGCGACTTCGTGATGCGCCCGCCGACGATGTAGACATGGTTGCGTTGGTCCTTCAGCAGGTCGCGTGCGCGGTCGAAATCGCTGGTCCTGATGCCCGACAGGGTCTCGCGGAGGTTGGCGATCGTGGCTTCGGCGAAGCGGTTGAGGATATGGGCATCCGGCGCGTCGTTGGCCCAGCGGTCGTGCTTGGTGATCGGGTTGGAAAGGGTGCTTTCCAGCTCGTCGTGGATATGCGCCTGAAAATCCGGAAAGCCCTTGAAGCCGAGCTTGCGCACCATGCGCACTACGGTCGGCGTCGAAACGCCGGCCTGCCCGGCGATGGCCGTGATCGACCCCAGGGCCGACATCGGATAGTGCGAGGTGAGCGCGGTCGCCAGTTGCCGCTCGGACGGCGTCAGTTGCTCGAAGCTCGACCGGATGATGTCTTGGACTGTCGTATATGTGCTCAAGCGCGCGTCATCCTCCCGTATCCACCAGCCACCTTACCACCAACCACGCGCGGCATGTAACGCGTCGGATGACGACTGAAGAGAAATTTTCAAAAGGCGTTTGACAGCGTCCAAATTCTGAACGATTAATTTCAGAGAGAACAAAAGCAGGTGAAACTTTGAGCACGATCCTTGCCGCCGATGAGGGGAGCCCGGTCGCCATCGAGCGCCCGGAAGGTCGTTCGCCCGTCCTGATGGTCTGCGAGCATGCGTCGAAGGCGATACCGCTTGGTCTCGGCGACCTCGGCTTGTCGGAAGACCTTTTGTCCAGCCACATCGCCTGGGATCCGGGCGCGCTCGACCTGTCGCTGTTCCTGTCGGGCAAACTTAATGCCAGCCTGATCCACCAGCGCTTTTCGCGCCTCGCCTATGACTGCAACCGTTCGCCCGAATCCGACAGCGCCATACCGAAGCAGAGCGAGATCTTCGACATACCGGGCAACATTTCTGCCACCGCCGAGGAGAAGCAGGCGCGCGTCGACGGCATCTACCGACCGTTCCAGGCGACCGTGGCGCAGGAGATCGCGCGCCGCAAGGCCGCCGGCCAGCCTTGCGTGCTGGTGACGATCCACAGCTTCACCCCCGTGTTCAACGGCGTGCGGCGTGAGACGGAAATCGGCATACTCCACGACAGCGATCCACGCTTCGCCGACCGGGTGATCTCCTCGCTTGAGCGCACGTCCGGCTTCGTGGCGCGGCGCAACGATCCGTACGGGCCGGAAGACGGCGTGACCCACACGCTTGTCGAGCACGGCGTGCGCAACGGGCTGCAGAATGTCATGATCGAGGTGCGCAATGATTTGCTCGCCGACGAGACATCCCGGGCGCAAGTGGAAAAGCATCTCCTGAGCGCCCTGATTTCTTCGCTCGACGCGGAAAATCCATAGTCACAGCGATCCGTTCGCGGATCGATCAGCCAGCAAGGATAAAACATGTCCGGATATTCATTCGAAGAGCTGAAGGCCGATGTCCTCGCGGGGCGCATCGACACCGTGCTTGCCTGCCAGGTCGACATGCAGGGGCGGCTGATGGGCAAGCGCTTCCACGCCCAGTTCTTCATCGACAACGGCTACGAGGAGACCCACAGCTGCAACTACCTGCTGGCGACCGACTTCGAGATGGAGACGGTGCCAGGCTACAAGGCGACGAGCTGGGAAGCCGGCTACGGCGACTATGTCGTGAGGCCCGACCTGTCGACGCTGCGGCGCGTGCCCTGGCTCGAGGCGACCGCACTGGTGCTCTGCGACATCGTCGACCACCACACGCATGAGGAAGTCGCGCATTCGCCGCGCGCCATCCTCAAGAAGCAGGTCGCGCGGCTGGAGGCGATGGGCCTGAAGGCCTTCATGGCGACCGAGCTCGAATTCTTCCTCTTCGACCAGAGCTACGAGGAGGCGCAGCAGCTCGGCTACCGCGACCTCCGCACGTTCAGCGCCTACAACGCCGATTACCACATCTTCCAGACGACCAAGGAAGAGGATGTGATGCGCGCCATCCGCAACGGCCTGCAGGGCGCCGGCATCCCGGTCGAGAATACCAAGGGCGAGGCCTCGGCGGGGCAGGGCGAGGTCAATGTCCGCTATGCCGACGCGCTGACCATGGCCGACCGCCACGTCATCATCAAGAACGCCTGCAAGGAGATCGCCTGGTCGCGCGGCAAGTCGATCACCTTCCTGGCCAAGTGGAACGCCAAGGCTGCCGGCAGCTCGTCGCACATCCACCAGTCGCTGTGGAGCCTCGACGGCAAGACGCCGCGTTTCCTCGACCAGAACGATGAATACGGCATGTCGCCGCTGATGAAGCACTATGTCGCCGGCCTGCTCGCGCATGCTTCCGAGACCACCGCGTTCCTGGCGCCCTATATCAATTCCTACAAGCGCTTCGTCGCCGGCACCTTCGCGCCGACCAAGGCCGTGTGGAGCCGCGACAACCGCACCGCCGGCTACCGCCTCTGCGGCGAGGGCACCAAGGGCATCCGCATCGAATGCCGCGTCGGCGGCTCCGACCTCAATCCCTATCTCGCGATGGCTGCCCTGATCGCCGCCGGCATCGACGGCATAGAGCGCGAGCTGCCGCTCGAGGCGCCCTTCGTCGGCGACGCCTATGGCGGGAAGGAGGTGCGCGAGATCCCGCGCACGCTGCGCGATGCCACGGTCGCGCTCGACGAGTCGGAGATGCTGCGCAAGGCCTTCGGCGACGAGGTGGTCGACCACTATGTCCGCGCGGCGCGCTGGGAACAGGAGGTCGCCGACAAGCTGATCTCCGACTGGGAAATCGCCCGCGGCTTCGAAGGCTGCTAGGGCAGCGACAAGGCATTCCGAAATGACGGCAGGAGTAAGATCGTGACTATTCTGAGGTGTGTCTCGCCCATCGACGGATCGGTCTACGCCGAACGGCCGGCGCAGTCGTTCGATGACGCAAGCTCCGCGGTCGCCCGGTCACGCGCCGCGCAGAAGGACTGGGCGAGGCAGCCGCTCGACAGGCGCGTCAAGCTTGTGATGGCCGGCGTTGCCCGGCTGAACGAGATGGTCGACGAGGTTGTGCCCGAGCTCGCCCACATGATCGGCCGCCCGGTGAAGTACGGCGGCGAGTTCCGCGGCTTCAACGAGCGTTCCAACTATGTCGCGTCGATCGCGGCAGACGCACTGGCGCCGATCGTGGCGGAGGACAGCGCCTCCTTCACGCGCCAGATCCTGCGCGAGCCGCATGGCGTCGTGCTGGTCATCGCGCCGTGGAACTACCCCTACATGACGGCGATCAACACGGTCGCGCCGGCACTGATGGCCGGCAACACGGTGGTCATCAAGCATGCCACGCAGAGCCTGCTGGTCGGCGAGCGCATGGTGCGCGCCTTCGTCGAGGCGGGCGTGCCCGAGGATGTCTTCGTGAACCTGTTCCTCGATCACGAGACGACCTCCGCCCTGATCCAGGCGCGGAGCTTCGACTTCATCAACTTCACCGGTTCGGTCGAGGGTGGCCGCTCGATCGAGCGGGCCGCCGCCGGCACCTTCGTAGGTCTCGGTCTGGAACTCGGCGGCAAGGACCCCGGCTACGTCATGGAGGACGCCGACCTCGACGCCGCGGTCGACACGCTGATGGACGGCGCGATGTTCAACTCCGGCCAGTGCTGCTGCGGCATCGAGCGCGTCTATGTCCACGAATCCCTCTATGACGACTTCGTGGAGAAGTCCGCCGCCTGGGTGGCGAACCTCAAGCTCGGCAATCCGCTCGACCCGGAGACGACGCTCGGGCCCATGGCCAACAAGCGCTTCGCTGCCGAGGTGCGCGCGCAGGTCGGCGAGGCGATCGCCGCCGGCGCCAACGCGGTCGTCGATGCGGCGAAGTTCCCGCAGGATGATGGCGGCGCCTATCTCGCGCCGCAGATTCTCACCAATGTCGACCACTCGATGCGGGTGATGCGCGACGAATCCTTCGGCCCGGTCGTCGGCATCATGAAGGTCTCGGGCGACGAGCAGGCGCTCGAGCTGATGAACGACAGCGAGTTCGGCCTCACCGCGTCGCTCTGGACGAAGGACCCGGAACGCGCCGCCCGTATCGGCGCCGAGGTCGAGACAGGCACCGTCTTCATGAACCGTGCCGACTATCTCGATCCCGCGCTCTGCTGGACCGGCGTCAAGAGCACGGGACGCGGCGGCTCCCTGTCGGTCATCGGCTTCCAGAACCTGACGCGCCCCAAATCCTACCATCTCAAGAAGGTCACAGCATGAGCATCACCGCCAACTGGAGCTATCCGACCGCCGTCAAGTTCGGCGCCGGCCGCGTCAAGGAACTCGCCGACCACTGCAAGGCGGTCGGCATGAAGCGGCCGCTGCTGGTGACGGATCGCGGCCTGGCGCCCATGCCGATCACCCAGAACGCGCTCGACATCCTCGATGCAGCCGGCCTCGGCCGCGCGATCTTCGCCGATGTCGACCCCAACCCGAACGAGAAGAACCTCGACGCTGGTGTGAAGGCGTTCCGCGACGGCGGCCATGACGGCGTCGTGGCGTTCGGCGGCGGCTCGGGCCTCGACCTCGGCAAGGCGGTCGCCTTCATGGTCGGCCAGAGGCGGCCGGTCTGGGACTTCGAGGACATCGGCGACTGGTGGACGCGCGCGTCGGTCCAGGGCATCGCGCCGATCGTCGCCGTGCCGACCACTGCGGGAACCGGCTCGGAAGTCGGCCGCGCCTCGGTGATCACCAACTCGGACACCCACACCAAGAAGGTGATTTTCCATCCGAAGTTCCTGCCTGCGGTCACCATCTGCGACCCAGAGCTGACGGTCGGCATGCCGAAGGCCATCACGGTCGGCACCGGCATGGACGCCTTCGCGCACTGCCTGGAGGCCTACTCGTCGCCCTTCTACCATCCAATGAGCCAAGGCATCGCGCTCGAAGGCATGCGGCTGGTGAAGGAGAACCTGCCCAGGGCCGTCAAGGACGGCTTCGACATCGAGGCGCGCTCGCACATGATGTCGGCAGCGGCCATGGGCGCGGTCGCCTTCCAGAAGGGCCTCGGCGCGATCCACTCGCTGTCGCACCCGGTCGGCGCGATCTACAACACCCACCACGGCATGACCAACGCCGTGGTGATGCCGCCAGTGCTGCGCTTCAACCGACCCGCTGTCGAGGCGAAGCTCGCCCAGGCGGCCGCTTATCTCGGCATCGCCGGCGGCTTCGACGGCTTCTACGACTTCGTGCTGGAATTGCGTTCAGAGCTCGGCGTGCCGAACAAGCTCGCGCAGCTTGGCGTCGGCGCCGACCGCATCGAGGAGATGGCGGCGATGGCGATCGTCGACCCGACGGCGGGCGGCAATCCGGTCGAACTCACGCTGGATGCGGCAAAGAAGCTGTTCGCCGAGTGCATCTGAAGCCTGCCGCGACGGCGTAAGCCGGATATCGCACCAAGGGCACTTCCGGGGGGCAGTGGTTCCCCGCAAGTGCTTCATCCCGTGTTCTGCGCATATCGAACGACCGGAGTACAGCGGCGGGTCAACTTGCGCCCAGGCGCCTTGATATCTCGCGGGCCGCCTCGGTGACGAGCAGGCCGATTTCGCGGATGCGCGCGTCCGGCATCCTCGGGGTGGGTCCGGAGATGGAAATGCCGGCGACCGCCTCGGAGTAGCCGTTCAGGATGCAGGCCGCGACGCAGCGCATGCCGATCGTCCTTTCCTCGTCGTCGAACGAATAACCCCGCTGGCGGGTAGCGTGCATTTCCTCGCGCAGCCTGTCGGCAGTCGCGATCGTCTTGTCGGTGAAACGCGTAAAATTCGCCCCCTTGATGAAGGCTTCGAGCCTGTCTTCATCGAATGTGGCCAGCAGAGCCTTGCCGATGCCCGAGGCGTGCAGCGGTGACCGGGCGCCGGGCGGAAAATAGGCGCGGATGGTCTCGTTCGATTCCACCTGGCTGACGAACAGCACATGGCCTTCGCGTTCGATGCCGAGGTTTGATGTCTCGCCTGTCCTCGACATCAGGTCGCGCATAACCGATCGGCTGCGTTCGACGATGTTGGTGCGGCGCACGAAGGCCGAGCCGAGCCTGAACGCTTCCGGCCCCACGAACCATTCCTGGCGCTCCGGGCTCGCCTCGACGTAGCGGCGTTGCTCAAGCGTCGCCAGAACGCGATACATCGTGGCCGATGACTGGCCGAGATGCGCCGACAGCTCGGTCAGGGTGATGCCGTCATGGGTCGCAAGCGCCTCGAGCACATCGAGGCCGCGATCCAAGGCTTGGATGCCTGTGGCCGGGGAGGGCGATTGGGACCCCTTTGGCCGTCCGCGCCTTCTGCCAGCCTGTTCTGTCATCGCTCATTTCCAGTTTGAGATGTCATAGCGATGAAATCAAATTTCTCAAAGTGAAAAAATATAAGTATCTGATTTATCATGATATATTGACAACATTCCTTAAAATGAAAAACCATTTCAAAAAAATTTACGCGAGTTTGGCCGTGTGCTAGAGGTTTTGGCGAGCAAGGATCAGTCGTCGTGACCAGCCAGAATCCTATTTTCATTCCCGGCCCGACCAACATCCCGGAAATCTTGCGGAAGGCCGTCGACATGCCGACGGTCGACCACCGCGGTCCGCTGTTCGCCAGGATATTGCGACCCGCCTTGGACGGGGTGAAGAGGGTCCTGAAGTCGGAGCACGCGGAAATCATCGTCTTCCCGTCGACGGGTACGGGTGGCTGGGAGGCGGCGATCACCAACACGCTGTCGCCCGGCGACAAGCTGCTGGCGACCCGCAACGGCGTGTTCAGCCACCGCTGGATCGACATGTGCCGGCGGCACGGGCTCGATGTTGACGTGGTGGACCAAAAATGGGGTGACGGCATTCCGGCCGACCGCCTCGCGGAAATCCTCGCCGCCGACACGTCGCACGAGATCAGGGCCGTCCTCGCCACGCACAACGAGACGGCGACCGGCGTCCGCTCCGACATCGCCGCCGTGCGCGGCGCGCTCGACGTCGCCGGGCATCCCGCCATGCTGTTCGTCGATGGCGTGAGCTCGATCGGATCGATGGATTTCCGCATGGACGAGTGGGGCGTCGATGTCGCCGTAACAGGCTCGCAGAAGGGGTTCATGCTTCCGCCGGGCCTGGCGATCCTCGGCCTTTCGCCGAAGGCGATGGATGCGGTCGGCGAGGCGAAGCTGCCGCGCAGCTTCTTCGACGTGCACGTCATGCTCGGCAGCTATCACGCAGGGGGATTCCCCTACACGCCTCCCGTCGGTTTGCTGAACGGTTTGAAGACCGCCACCGAGATGCTGCTCGATGAGGGGCTCGAAAATGTCTTCGCCCGCCACCGTCGCATGGCGGAAGGTGTCCGCCGCGCGGTCGATGCCTGGGGGCTGAACCTCTGTGCGATGCGGCCGGAGCTTTATTCCGATACGGTCAGCGCTATCCGTGTTCCCGACGGTTTCGATGCGAACAGGATCGTCGCGCACGCCCTCAGTGCCTACGGCCTCTCGTTCGGAACGGGCCTCGGCGAGCTGGCGGGCAAGGTGTTCCGCATCGGCCACCTCGGCAGCCTGACCGAGGTTATGGCGCTGTCCGGTATCGCTGCCGCCGAGATGGCCATGGCCGACCTCGGTTTGCCGATCAGGCTCGGTTCCGGCGTCGCTGCGGCGCAGCAGCATTTTCTTCTCGGAGCCGGCGATGTCCGGCAGAAGGCTGCATGATGGAGGACGCGTCCATGTATATCCCCACGCTGGAAGACATGCGCGCCGCGCGCAGCCGCATCGCCCCGCATATCCATGTCACCCCGGTGCTAACCTCGCGCATGCTGGACGAGCTTTCCGGCGCGCAACTGTTCTTCAAGTGCGAGAATTTCCAGAAGGCCGGCGCCTTCAAGGCCCGCGGGGCCAGCAATGCCGTGTTCGGCCTGTCGGACGAACAGGCGGCGCGGGGTGTCGCGACGCATTCCAGCGGCAACCACGGCACCTGCCTGTCCTATGCGGCCAAGCAGCGCGGCATCCCCTGCACGGTCGTCATGCCGCGCACCGCGCCGCAGGCCAAGAAGGACGCCGTCATGGGCTATGGCGGCCGCGTCGTGGAATGCGAGCCGTCGACCTCCAGCCGCGAGGCGGTGTTTGCCGAGGTGGTGGCCGAGACCGGCGCGGAGTTCGTGCACCCCTACAACGACCACCGCGTCGTTGCGGGGCAGGCGACCTGCTCGGCTGAACTGATAGACCAGGTCGATGGGCTCGATGCCGTGGTCGCTCCCATCGGCGGCGGCGGCATGGTGTCGGGAACCTGCCTGACGCTATCCAGCCTGGCGCCGCGGATAAGCATCTACGCGGCCGAGCCGGAGCAGGCCGACGATGCCTACCGCAGCTTCAAGGCCGGGCACATCATCGCGGACGATGCACCGAACACGGTTGCCGACGGGCTCAAGGTGCCGCTGAAGGAGCTGACCTGGCATTTCGTCCAGAAGCATGTGACCGACATCCTGACCGTCTCCGAAGAGGAGATCGTCGAGGCCATGAAGCTGATCTGGAAACGCCTGAAGATCGTCATGGAACCGTCCAGCGCCGTGCCGCTGGCGACGATCCTGAAGAACCCGAAAACCTTCGTCGGCAAGCGCGTCGGCGTCGTCATCACCGGCGGCAATGTCGATCTCGACAAACTGCCGTGGAACTGAGGAGAATCTCAATGAACGCACCGACGAATTTTGCCAGCTACGAGGTTGGTTTTGATGTCCCGGCGCTGCCCGGCATGGACGAGGCCGATATCCAGACGCCCTGTCTGATCCTCGATCTCGACGCGCTGGAGCGTAACGTCAGGAAGATGGGCGACTACGCCAAGGCGCACGGCATGCGCCATCGCGCCCACGGCAAGATGCACAAGTCGGTCGACGTGCTGAAGCTGCAGATGGAATTGGGCGGCGCCACCGGCGTCTGCTGCCAGAAGGTGTCCGAGGCCGAGGTCTTCGCCCGCGCCGGCATCAAGGACATCCTCGTCTCCAACCAGGTGCGCGACGCCGCGAAGATCGATCGTCTCGCCCGCATGCCAAAACTCGGCGCGCGCGTCATCGTCTGCGTCGACGACCTTGCCAATGTCGCCGACCTGTCGGCTGCGGCGCGCAAACACGGCACGACGCTTGAATGCTTTGTCGAGATCGACTGCGGTGCCGGTCGCTGCGGCGTGAAGACCACCGAGGATGTGGTGACGATCGCCAAGGCGATCGCTGCCGCGCCGAACCTCAAGTTCAGCGGCATCCAGGCCTATCAGGGCGCCATGCAGCACATAGACGGCTATGAGGATCGCAAAGCCAAGCTCGACGCTGCCGTGGCGCAGGTGAAGGATGCCGTTGCCGGTCTGAAAGCAGCGGGCCTCGAGCCCGAGCTGGTCTCGGGCGGCGGAACCGGCTCCTACTATTTCGAGGCGGAGTCAGGCGTTTACAACGAGCTGCAATGCGGCTCCTACGCTTTCATGGATGCCGACTACGGTCGCATCATGGACAAAGAGGGCAAGCGCATCGACCAAGGCGAGTGGGAAAACGCGCTCTTCATCCTGACGTCGGTGATGAGCCATGCCAAGGCCGACAAGGCGATCTGCGATGCCGGGCTCAAGGCGCAGTCGGTCGATAGCGGACTGCCCTTCGTCTACGGCCGCGACGATGTGAAATACATCAAGTGCAGCGACGAGCACGGGGTCATCGAGGACACGACCGGCACCTTGAAGATCAACGAGAAGCTGCGCCTCGTTCCCGGCCACTGCGACCCGACCTGCAACGTGCACGACTGGTATGTCGGCGTCCGCAACGGCAAAGTCGAGACCCTCTGGCCGGTATCAGCCCGCGGCAAAGCATATTGATCATATGCAGGGCCAATCCCTGGCATCCTTTGCAGCAGAGGCGTCATGATCATCATCCCCGAACGCGACATCGCAGGACTTGTGTCGGCCGCCGATTGCTTCATGGCGGTGGAACAGACGTTTGAGTCCATGGCGAGGAAGTCGGCCCGCAACTTCCCGGTGATACGCGAGGCGATTGGCCATGCCGATGCGCTCTATGGCTTCAAGTCAGGATTCGATCGCGAGAGTCTGGCGCTCGGCCTGAAGTCGGGCGGGTACTGGCCGCACAACGCACAGAAGGGGCTGACCAACCATCAGTCCACGATCTTCCTGTTCGACGCCGATACCGGTCGCTGCCGTGCCATTGTCGGCGGCAATCTGCTGACGGCATTGCGCACGGCCGCAGCTTCGGCCGTCTCGATCGAGCACCTGGCGCGACAGAATTCCAAAGTACTCGGTATCGTCGGCGCCGGCCACCAGTCGGCGTTCCAGTTGCGCGCGGCGCTTGACCAAAGACCGTTCGAAAAGGTGCTCGGCTGGAACAAGACACCCGAAAAGCTCGAGCGCCTTGCAAGCGTGGCGCGGGAGAAGGGTTTGCCGTTCCAGTCCGTGAGCCTAGAGCAGCTTTGCGGGGAGGCCGATGTCATCATCACCATCACCTCCTCGTTCGCCCCAGTGCTCGCGGAAGGGATGATACGGCCCGGCACGCACTTGGCCTGCATGGGCACCGATACCAGGGGGAAGCAGGAGCTCGCTGCGGAGATCGTCGCGGCATCGACGGTCTTCACGGACGAGGTCGAGCAGTCGACATCCATCGGCGAGGCCCAGCACGCGTTCAGGCTGGGCATGATCGAGACGGCGGCGATAGTGCCGATCGGCGACGTCATCGCCGGTGGTCATCCTGGGCGTCGCGATGCGCAGGAGATAACGCTGTTCGACGGCACGGGCGTGGGACTTCAGGACCTAGCCGTGGCGTCCGCGGCCGTCGAGCTTGCGCTGGCTCGCGGCACGGCCATCGAAGTCGACGCGTAGCTACTCGCCGGCCAACGCCGCCTGATGTTCGAGATTGAGCCTGTCGAGCGCGTTCTGCGTCCAGATGACGTTGTCGCGGGCTGCGCGCTCGGCCTCCGGGTGATCGCCCCGGGAAATGGCCTTGGCCATTTGCTGGTGCAGCGGCACCGCATCACGGAAGACGCCGGGCGTGGACGTCGTCACGGCGATCTGTTGGCGCATGATGTGGCCGATCAGCGTCCCGGTATAGACGAGCAGGCGGTTTCGCGACGCGCGAAAGACGGCAAGGTGAAACTGCAGGTCGGCATCCTGGGCGCGTTCGTCGGAGCTCCTGTCGGAGATACGGTCGCTTTCTTCCGCCAGGATGGTGTAGAGATCGAGGATCTCCTTGCGATCGGCCTCGGTGGCGTTCCTGGCCGCCGCGCTGGCGGCCGCCGGCTCGAAGATCAGCCGGAACTCGAGAAATTCCCGGATGTAGCTGGTCCGCGGGCCGAACTCCCAGAGCCAGTTGAGAACGTCGAGATCCATGACGTTCCAATTGCGTTCGGGCTCGACGCGTATACCGACTTTCGGTTGCGCCGAAATCAGGCCCTTCTGGCTGAGCACGCGCAGGACTTCGCGCAAGACGCCGCGGCTGGCGCCGAGCTGCTCGCATAGTCTTGGCTCCGGCGGGATCATTCCGCTCTCGCCGTAGTGCCCGCTGACGATCTGTCGGCCGAGCTGGTTGAGCGTGTGTGAAAATAGGGAGGGCCTGCGGGCGAGCTCCGGCATTTCGAGACTCCGACGTGCTGCGTGAACAATCTCCTACACATCAAATTTGCGGTTGACACAAGCTCTAATCATATGAGTAATGGATCTACTCATATGATTAGAGGAAAGACAGTCCCGCGTGCCTTCGCCGACCTATCCAATTGTCCCGGAACTTGCAGCCATCAAGCCGTTGCCGCAGTCCGAGCGCGTCTCCGTGGTTCTCGTCGGCGCGGGCGTGGTAGGGCTGTCGTCTGCTTTGTGGCTGCAGAGAGCCGGGCATGCGGTCACGATTCTCGATCCGGAACCGCCGCTTGCCGGCAACGGCTACCTGGGTGCGGCAAGCTTCGGCAACGCCTGCACCGTGGCGCTTGGGGCGTGCATCCCCGTCGGTACGCCCGGGATCTTGAGCGACGTGCCAAGAATGCTCGTGAAGCGTGCGAGCCCGCTGTCGATTTTCTGGGGCGACCTGCCGCGGCTCTTGCCTTGGCTCGTCGATTTCCTTCGGGCGTCCAGCCATCGCGAATTTCAGCGCATAGTCGGCGTGCTTGGCCAGTTGATAAGGCTGGCGGAGGCGGGCCATAACCCTCTTTTCGAAGAGGCGCGGGCGACGCACCTGAAGCGGCCAGACGGCTGTCTTTATCTCTACCGGTCCGAGCGCAGTTTTGCGCGGGCGCAGCGCGATATCGACCTGCGGCGGCGAGAAGGCGTGCGCATGGAGATGCTGGACCGGAAGGCCGTCATGGAGCGCGAGCCGAATCTGGCTCCGCTCTATAGCAACGGGCTCCTGTTCAACGACGCGTACAGGATCGACGATGCACTGCGATACGTGCAGGCGCTTGCCTCCTTGTTCCAAAGCAAGGGCGGCAGGTTCGTCCGCAGTATTTCGCGCGCAATCGAGTCACGCGACGGCGGCCTCACCGTAAGGTGCCAGGATGGGCGGGCGGTGGAGGCGGATCGCGTCGTCGTTGCCGCCGGTGCGTGGTCCCGCCAGTTGGCACGGACGGTCGGCGACAGGATACGGCTCGATGCCGAGCGTGGATATCACGTCCTTTTTCCGCGCGACGGAAATCTCCTGAGCGCGCCGACCTGCTATCCCGAGCATGGCTTCTACATGACGCCGCTCGGCGAAGGGCTGCGGTCGGCGGGCACGGTGGAACTGGGCGGGCTTGGGAAGCCGGCGCGCCCGGCGCGCACGGACGTCATCGAAAAGATGAGCCGCGTCCTGCTGCCGGGGCTTGGCGAGGCTGGAAGGACGTGGCTGGGCTTCCGGCCGTCCATGCCGGATTCGCTGCCGGTGATCTCGCGTTCGCCGACGGATTCCAGGATCGCCTATGCCTTCGGTCACGGTCATATAGGGCTGACGCTCGCTGGAATCACCGGCCGGTTGGTATGCGACCTGATCAGCGGCGACACCCCGGCGATCGACCTTCATCCGCTGCGTGCCAACAGGTTCTAGCGCGCCGGGCTGATTGAAGATTCAAGCGGGAGAAACAAAAAAAGAAAGACGTCTAACAATAATAATAAAAATTCTGCCAGATAAACTTGAGAAGATTCGAGACGTTATTTCGAGTTATTGATATCTTAACCTGAAATGGGAGTTAGAAAGTGAAATATCTTAGAAGTGCAGTCGCCGCCGTTGCGGCCATGATGCTTGGGGCGTCGCCGTCGATGTCTCAGGAAAAGCCGGCGAGCATCGTCGTCAATACGTCGGGCGGCGAGAACGGCCCGATGCTGAGAGAGGCCTATTTCAACGATTTCGAAGCCACTACCGGCGTCAAGATCGTCGACTCCAGCCCGGCCGATTTCGGCCGCCTGCGCGCAATGGTCGAGAGCGGTAACGTTGAATATACCGTCACCGAGGTGGAGTCCGAGGACGCCTGGCGCGCGATCGAGATGAACCTGCTCGAGCCGATCGACGACAAGATCGTCGACCGTTCGAAATTCCCGCCGCAGACGCTCAACCCGTACCTCTATCCGATTTCCAGCTATTCGACGGTGATCGGCTATTCGACCGAGGCCTTCCCTGATGGCGGCCCCACGAACTGGAAAGAGTTCTGGGACGTCAAGGCGTTCCCCGGTCCGCGTTCCATGCGCAACCATCCGATCGACAATCTCGAAGCCGCATTGCTTGCCGATGGCGTAGCGCCGGACGAGCTCTACCCGCTCGACCTCGATCGAGCCTTTAAAAAGCTTGACGAGATCTATCCGCATGTCGCGGTCTGGTGGACGACAGGTGCGCAGCAGGCGCAGCAGTTGATCGACGGCGAGGCCGTGATGACCACGGGCTGGAATTCGCGTCTCTACGCGGCCATCCGTAAGGGCGCTCCCATCAAGATGGAATTCGGCGGCGGAGTCCTCAAGGCAGCGGCCTACGCGATCCCGCGGGGCGCGCCGAACGCGGAATGGGGCCAGAAATTCTTTGCCACGATGGCGAAGCCGGAGAACCAGGGCAAATACGCGCTGGCGTTTGGCCTCTCCGGTCCGGATCCGGACCATGTGAAATATGTTCCCGAAGACGTGCGCCTGTTGCTTCCGCTGCATCCCGACAACCTCAAGAAGCAGATTTGGATGGACCAGGAGTGGTGGCTGAAGAACGGCCAGGCCGTCACTGAACGCTGGACCGAGTGGATGCTGAGCCACAACTGATACCGAACGCAGACCCCTCTATCGGTCAATTTTTCAGGACGTTCTATGCCCGACCTTCGAAACACTTCAGCACTCAAGCTTGAGAATATCAGGAAGACCTTCGGCCGCGTCGATGCCCTCACCTCGATCAATCTGGAGGTCAGCGCGGGCGAGTTTCTCACGATCCTCGGGCCGAGCGGATCGGGCAAGACGACCCTCCTCAGACTGATAGCGGGGTTCGTGACCACGGATTCCGGTCGCCTGGCCATCTTTGGCCGGGACATGACCATGGCTTCGGCCGGGAAGCGCGAGATCGGCATGGTGTTCCAGCACTATGCGCTGTTCCCGCATCTGACGGTGCTGGAAAACGTCATGTTCCCTCTGGAGATGCGCAAGCATTCCCGCCGGGAAGCCGCCGACAAGGCGTCGGCAGCGCTCGCAGCCGTGCGTCTGGACTCTTTCGGGGACCGATACCCCAAACAACTCTCGGGCGGCCAGCAGCAGCGCGTTGCGCTGGCCCGCGCCGTTGTCTTCGAGCCGAAGCTGTTGCTTCTGGACGAGCCCTTCAGCGCGCTCGACAGGCGCTTGCGCGAATCCATGCAGAGGGAGGTCAAGCAGCTGCAGGCCTCGCTCAACCTGACGACCATCTTCATCACGCACGACCAGGAAGAAGCCCTCGTCATGAGCGACCGTATCGCGGTCATCGATCGTGGCACGATACAGCAGCTCGGGACGCCGAACGAGATTTATTACCATCCCCAATCGATCACCGTGGCGCAGTTCATCGGCGAGTCGAACATCCTGGAGGGGACGGAAACGCCTGAAGGCCTGCGCACGCCGTCGGGCATGCTGCTGCGGCGGGCATCGCCCTCGAACAGCGGCCGCGTTCTCATTCGTCCGGAAGCGGTCAGGATCACACGTGAGCCTGCCGCAGGCGGTGCGGCGAACCAGTTCACGGGCAAGATAGCCAGCCGGACCTTCGTCGGAGGCTTCACCATCTACCAGGTCGACGTGAATGGCGGCGACACGCTGACGGTGCGCTGCCTGGCAGACGAAGAGACCATGTTCGAGGCTTTCCAGGAAGTCTATCTCAGCATTCGCGAGGCGGACTGCCGCCCCGTGCCGCTGGACGCGACGGAGGCCCGGGCATGAACGCGCGCTTCCAGGCGATCAAAGCCCGGACAAGCTCGCTGGCGCTGGTAAGTCCAGCCCTCGTGCTGCTCGGTCTCCTGTTCTTCTATCCGATCCTCCTGCTGTTCTTTACCACGCTCGAGGGGGAGAACATCGGCAACTATGCGCAGGTCGTGAACAGCGGGACATCCATGCAGGTGTTCCTCAACACGCTGCGCATCGCCGTCATCGTCACGGTCGTCGACCTTGTCCTTGCCTATCCGCTCGCGATCTACATTTCGCGGCTTTCGCCGGCCGGAAAGGCGATTGCGCTCTTCTTGGTGCTCATTCCATTGTGGACGAGCCAACTGGTCCGAACCTACGCCTGGATGGTCCTTCTCGGACGACAGGGGCCGGTCAACAATATGTTGATCTGGCTTGGCATCATAGATGCCCCAATCAGGCTTGCGAATAGCGAGTTCGCGGTCGTAGCCGGCATGACGCACATCCTGCTGCCCTACATGCTGCTGCCGATCTACAACTCCGTTTCCAAGATCGACAATTCACTCTTTGACGCAGCCAAGGGGCTGGGAGCAGGGGCCTTCTCGACCTTCACGCGGGTGCTGGTGCCGCTGAGCATCCAAGGCGTCCTGGCAGGCGTCAGCCTGGTGCTCGTGCTTTCGCTCGGCGTATTCATCATGCCCGCCTTGCTGGGCGGTGGACGGGTACCCGTGATCGCGCTGCTCATCGAGCAGCAGGCCGGATCGTTCCTTAACTGGGCGATGGCCGGAACGCTGTCCGCGATCCTGATGGTCATCGTCATGATCACGTTCCTGATCATCAAGTTCGCCACGCGGATGTTTGTCAGGGGGCGCATCGATGTCGCATCCGCTTAGCAGGCTGAAGGCCTCGGAGTGGCTGAGCAGAGGGCTCCTCAGTGCATTCTCGTGGCTCGTGTTTCTCTTTCTCGTCGCGCCGCTTCTCGTCGTCGTGCCGATATCGTTCAGTGGCGGCTCCTACCTGCGCTTTCCCCCGGACAGCTATTCGGTTCGCTGGTACGAGACCTATTTCCGTTCGCAGAGCTGGATAGATGCGACCCTGCTGAGCATACTGGTCGGAACGGTGGCGACGATCCTGTCCGTCGCCCTCGGCTTCCTGTTCGCGCTGGGTATCACACGTGGACTGAAAGGGTGGTCCGGTGCGCTCGAGAAGGTGGCGCTTGCGCCGATGATCGTGCCGTCGATAGTCTATTCCGTGTCCATGTACTCGCTGTTCTCCAGCCTCGGGCTGGTAGGCACCTGGTACGGCATCGCGCTGGCCCACACTGTGCTCTGCCTGCCCTTCGTGATCATTGTGCTCACCGCCGGGCTGAAGGAATACGACATCGACCAGGAAACGGCGGCCATCGGCCTGGGCGCAAGCCGGCTGGTGGCGATCAGGCGGATCACCATCCCGCAGATACGCTCGAGCCTTTTGTCGGCGGCGTTCCTCGCCTTCATCACATCCTTCGATGAGCTGGTGGTGGCGATGTTCCTGTCGAGCACCTTCGGCACTCTGCCCAAGAAGATGTTCGACAACATCCGCCTGCAGATCGATCCCACGATCGCCGCCGTGTCGGTGCTCGAGATCGTGATGATCGTGATCGTCATGTTCGTGCTGCTGCGCATGAACAAAGGAAAAGCAAGCCGCCTGGCTTGAAGCATTGGAATCAGAGATGGAAAACCTGCGCTCGGCCCTAACGCAATTTCATGGGCAATCCTTCGACGTGGCGATCATCGGAGGTGGCATAAACGGATGCTCCGCCGCCCAGCACCTCGCAGCTTCGGGCTACAAGGTGCTGCTGGTTGAGAAGCGCGATTTCGCCAGCGGTGCAACCAGCCGTTCGGGACGCATCCTGCATTGCGGCTTGCGGTTCCTCGCACCGAAAAAATCGGTCTCGGAATTCCTTTTCGCGCCGGGAACCCTTTTGATGAAGCTGCGCACCGCAAGCGACATGGCGGTTGCGCAGGGCGAGCTCTACAACACGATCCGCGCCTATCTGCGGCCGATGGACATCGCGCTGCCGATCTACAAGCATGCTGGCTACAGCGGCTGGCATGTCGACATCGGCGCAGCCCTCGTGCGGCTCATGAACCGCGGGCGCAGCCCGATCAACTATCGGCGCTGGAAAGGCGCGGCGTCGCCGCATCCCTTCATCAAGCATCTCGTCAACCAGGGCGACATCCGTTCGGTCGTGGCCTTCACCGACCAGCAGTTCAGGTGGCCGGAGCGCATCGCGCTCGACGCGTGCCTCAACGCAGAAGACATGGGCGCGGTGATCCGCAACTATACCGAGGTAGTCAAGCTGGAGAAATCCGGCAAGACAAGCTGGAAGCTCACGCTTGCCGATAGTGAGCACAAGGCATCGATCGACGCCCGCTACGTGCTGAACCTCGCCGGCATCGAGATCGATCGCACCAACCGCATGGTCCCGGGCCTGGACAACATCCCGCCGCGCGTCCGCGCGATGAAGGGCGTCCATGTGCTCATTCGCCTTCCCGAGGAATTCCGCGGCCATGGCATCGCCGGTGAGAATTCGGAAGGCGAGCACATCTTCTGCCTGCCATGGGGCGAGTACCACTATTTGGGGCCGACCGAGACATTCTATGATGGGCACCCCGACGAAGTGACTCCCCTGGACGAAGACATCGATTTCATCATCCGCGAGGCGCAGGCCCTTCTTCCCGGCTTGCCGATCAAGGATGCCAAGGTCGAGATGGCCTGGGCAGGCGCGCGTCCGATCACCTTCGATCCCAACCGTGCGAAGGGCAAGCGGCTGCCGTTCAGCATCTTTCACGACATGGTGGACCAGGGCGCACGCAACCTCTTGGCCGTGACCTGGGGCATCATCGTCAACCACCGCCAGACCGCCCGGAGGGTCACGCAGAAGATCAAAGGCGTCTTGGGAGCCGCCGGTCCCGCCAAGACGATTAACTATTCTCCGCGCGAGGCTCCGGCCCTGACGCCGGCATCGTCGACCGCCGACATCGAGCGCGCCGTTAGCTATTTCCTGACAGCAGAGCACGCTACGAGCGCCGTCGATATCCTTTGCCGACGCACACCTCTGTTCTGGGACAAGGCCGTGACGCCGGAGTTCCTGGACAAGATTGTCGATGCGATGGGCAGGGTCCTGCATTGGTCCGACCAGAGACGGCAAGCAGAAGTGGACAGCTTCGCCGACTATGTATGGCGCAACCACCGTGTGGAGATTTGATAAATAGGGGCTAGTCGAGAGATTGGAAAAGCATCATTAGCTCCGCCTGCTGGCATCGGTGGAGGAGAACATTCAGTGATTGGTAACGCTCGTGATGCTGGCGTAAGAACCGCAATCGTGGCGACGCAGAAAGCGGCTGTCTAACTCGTACGCAACTTCTACAGCCACCGCTACGGGCAGCTCCGTAAAAATGTGTCAGACCATGGAGTGCGCCCCTGAGGGTGGACAGATATCAGGCTGCTGATTTGCCAGTCTGCCGGATGTGTTGATCCTCGAACTGCTGCGGGCTCAGATATCCGAGCGCCGAATGGAGCCTGCGTTTGTTGTAGACGTCCTCGATGAAGCGGGGAAGGTGATCAATGACGTCGTCGAAGGTTTCGAAGGCCATCGGGTAGACCGCCTCGACCTTCAGCGTCTTCATGAAGCTCTCCGCCTCGGCGTTGTCGTAAGGATTGCCTCTGCGGCCCATCGAGCCCGTCAGGCCGTTTGTTTCCAGCGCTTCGCGGTAAATTTGCGCAGCGTATTGGGAACCCCGATCGGAATGATGAATGCAGCCGGACGGCGGCTGGCGCCGTTCAATGGCCGCCTTCAAGGCTGCCATCGTCAGCCGCGCATCGATCGATCGGCCAATTGCGTAGCCGACGATCATGCGCGACCAGGCGTCGAGAATGACTGCGACGTAGACGAAGCGGGTCGGCAGCGCGACATAGGTTATGTCGGAGACCCAGAGCTGGTTCGGGCCGGTCGGAACGATTTCCTTCGCCAGGTTGGGGAAGAACGGGCCATCATGATCGCTGTCGGTGGTGGCTACGAAGCGCCGCCTGATCCTGGGCTGCAGATCATGCTCGCGCATCAGGCGCCGGATCTTCTTGTGGTTCACGACGAGGCCTTGCTGACGCAGCGCAGCGCCGACGCGGCGATAACCGTAGAACTCGAACTCGTCGCTGATCGCGAACATTGTCTCGACGATCGCGGTGTCGTCGGCTGGCTTCTCCGAGCGGTCGTAGTAGGTGGAGCGCGCGATTCCCATCAACCGGCATCCTTCGGCAACGCTGATGCCGCGGGGCCGGTGATGACGGATGTAGTCCCGCTTCTCGGTCGCGGTGCGTTTCTGAGAGCCCCCTTTAGAAACTCCAGTTCCAGAGCCTGCTTACCGACCAACCGTTCGAGCGCTGCGATCCGGGCTTCGTATTCCTGGATCAGATCGGCGGCCTGTGCATCATCGTCGAACGCGCCTTGCTCATATTTGCGGACCCAGATGCGGATCAGGTTGCGCGAGACATCGTGATGCTTCGCGAGGCCGTGCAGCGTCTCGCCGGCGATGAACTCCTGAGCCACCTGGCGTTTGAACTCGATGCTGTGACTGCGGTGCTTTGCCATGGGTTCTCTCTCCGAAAACCCGGAAGGCTGGTCAATCCACACATCCCGATCTGTCCACCCTCAGGGGCGCACTCCA
>NZ_CAXUPX020000022.1:0-31363 GCF_964252895.1 Aminobacter sp. LjRoot7 | reverse complement strand
GGGCGTAAGTCCGCGAATGGTAAGGTGACGCTTCAGAGTCTTGTACTGCTTGCCGTCTTCAAAACTGATCAGATAGTCCGGCGTGACGGATTTCTTGATCGATGTCCGCGGCGTCAATGGTTCTTCTTGCGGCACTGGCGGCACGCCAAGATTGCTGATGGTGGAATGGATTTGGGCAATCAAGCCAGGGAGTTCTCCGGCCGGGACGGGATTGTTCGAAACATAGGCCGCCACGATATCGGCAGTGAGCTCAATCAGCTGATTATTGGGCGTTAGCAATACTTCAGTCATAATATCACCTCCGGCGGCTAAACCGCCATGCCGTTTCGGTAGTGGACTTTTGTCAGCAGTGAAACACAAATGTCTCAAAACGTTGCCATCCAAGCTACTAGCTAGATGGCGTCCAGAGGAACTATGACAGAGTTCGAGCAGGGTAGGGGGGCAACCGGACCACGTCCAAGCCGTGTCCTGGTCAAGGCCGCGGCTGGTCGCAAACGGCCGGCTAAGGTTGCGCATAGCTGGATGGCAGTAATGCACAAGTCAATGGACGGCCGCACGGCCGGATACGCCTGCTTCACAACGGCCTCATAAGAAGCAGCGCATAAAGCAAAGACCTCGGACCGTCTGCCAGGACGGCAATGCCGGGACGAGGTCGAAGCAAATTCGCGGCCAGTTCGCTCGGTTAACAAGGTGACCTAAGGAGGTTCAGCATAGCGCCGCGTAAGCGGGAACCGGGACTGATCACCTCCGACGAATGGTCCACATAAGGTGCCTTGCGTCAGGGGGGCCTTCGTCTTCGACCCAGAGCCGTTCAATCGGCCATCCACGGCCTAGTTTGCCTGGGAACGAATAACAAAGTTCGCGCCCTGTCATCTTGAGATACGGGGCATCGATTATTCATGCGTGGCGTTGCGCGCACCAGTTCGCGGGCAAATGTTTGGGTCTGGCCATGGTGAGGCCGGCTTGAAGTGCCTCTTCCAAATCTGATGTGACGTATGCCGTTTCGGGGCTCCCAGAAAAATGATTGATCCGAAGGCTGTCGCCTCTCTTGCTGATCATGATGCCGACTAGCCTTAGCTGCTCCTGCACGTCGCGATATTTCATTGGCCGTACTCCCCGCCATTGCCTGAACGCCCCAAAGCAAAGTTAGTCAGCACTAAAATGAACTGCTGGGCAAGGGTCGAGCCAATCAATGAGAAATCACGAAAGGGTGCGCCCGCACGTTGGGGTTTGGCGGCGTTGATTCTGTACCGTCAATTCGACCAACGACGTCGTTGGCATGGATCGTGAAGTGCCAGCGAACAGGCGAACGAGCATGTTGATCGAGCGACGGGAATTGTACCCTCAGGCTTCCGGTTGGGCAGCCAAAGTGCCCCTTGAATCGAGGGCGTTTCGCCCCAGAAGCCGCGCATGATCCCGTTCTTCAGCCATGCGTCTGGCCCGAGCCGCAAGAAGATCCTTGCGCGCCACCAGGCCAATCAGTCGGCCGTCGGCATCAATGACCGGAACTCTGCCAACCCCATATGCCGACATGCGGTCGGCCAGGTGGCTGACGAGTTCGTCTGGGCTCGCGGAAACCACATCCGAGCTCACAAACTCCGAAAGCAGCCCTCCTTCTACCCCCGCGTTGCCGTTGGTCATCCACCCAAGCACGTCGCCGCGTGAGACCATGCCAACCACAACCTGATCAGAATCGATCACAGGATAGCTCTTGTGACGGTGCTCTAGGTTCATGAAGTGGTCGACGGTTTGCCCGACGGTCCAGGAAGCATCCAACGCGTCCGGTTTCTGGACCATGATATCGCGCACCCAGGTTTGCTCGAAGGGATCCACCTGGTACTCGCGCGTGATGTGCAGGCCTCGGCGCGCAATCTTTTCGGTCAGGATGGATCGCTTGAGAAGAAGCACCGTGGTTGCATACGCGATTGCGCAGGCGACCAAAAGCGGCAGCAGCGCGTGCTGGTCTCCGGTAAGTTCCAAAGCAAAAAGCGTTGCCGTAAGCGGTGAGCGCATGGTGCCACCCATCATCGCTGCCATGCCCAGAAGCGACCAGAAACCCGGATCTGCACTCGGAAATATCGGTGCCAACAGCGCACCTATTGCACCGCCAAAGATTAGAAGGGGGGCGAGTACACCTCCGGATGTGCCGGACCCAAGCGCCACCGCCCAAATGATCGCCTTGACGACCAATAGAAGCAATGCGCCGGTGAAGCCAAGGTCGCCTGCCAGGAGATGGCGGATGTTCTCGTACCCCACGCCCAGGGCTGCCGGTTCGATCAAGCCTCCAAGGCCCACCACCAGGCCGCCGATCATCGGCCACCACATCCAATGAATCGGCAGTTTTTGAAACAGGTCCTCCGAACCATAGACCATGGCGGTCAGCACTCCCGAGCCCAGACCCGCGATCACCCCTATCGCTGCCCACGACAGGAAATTGATGGGCGAAGCGCCCATTTGACCTGCATAGGCAAAGAGGGGCGCCGGATCGAGCAGCAGCGTGCGGCAGGCAGCCGCGACTGCAACGGCAACAACTACCGGAAGAAAGCTTCTGGGCTTCCATTCAAACAGCAGCAGCTCGATAGCAAGCAACACTGCGGCAAGAGGCGTGCCAAAAATCGCTGTCATACCCGAAGCCGCACCCGCAACCAGCAGCGCCTTACGCTCGCCCGAGCTCAAATGGACCATCTGAGCTATGAGCGAGCCGACCGCGCCTCCCGTCATGATGATCGGGCCTTCGGCGCCAAACGGGCCACCCGACCCGATCGAGATCGCGGAAGACAGGGGTTTCAAGACGGCTACCTTCGCGCTGATACGGCTCCGTCCTATAAGGATAGCTTCGATCGCCTCCGGGATGCCGTGGCCTCTGATTTTTTCCGATCCGAACCGCGCCATCAATCCAATGATGAGGCAGCCCACGACTGGGACGATAACCACCCATACGCCCCAAGGAGAGTCGGAAATCGGTAGCTCCTCGAGCGAGACGCGGCCGAAATAGGCAATGTTCGTACAAAGCGTGATCAGTCTAAGGAGCGCCCAAGCGGTGCCGACGGACGCAATCCCGACCAAAATGGCGATTGCCATCAACAACAACACCCTGATGTCGGCTGTGAAGTCTCCTAGCCTCGGCTTCTGTCTCGGAAAGAATGGGCCGCCAGATTTGCGCTCGTAGACTGGAGTCCTGTTCGGGGTCGATGTAGGCATTGGTCGCTCGAAGGGCTTGAGAAAGTTATATCGCAATACGATATAAATTTGGAAACTGGAATGACCGTGATTAAAAAAAATGAGCTAAAGAACGCAGGTAGCGACGCGCCCGTCATGCGTGGGGTCGATTATCGAGGCCTTGCGGATTTTCGCTATGCTATCCGGAAGTTTCTCGCATTCAGCGAAGCGGCTGCCATGGGAGCGGGGCTAACGGCGCAACAGCATCAGGCGTTGCTGACCATCAAGGGCATTGGGAGCGAGCAAGGATTATCCGTGGGAGACCTGGCGACAAGGCTGTTGGTAAAACACCACAGCGCCGCCGAACTGGCCAAGCGCCTGGAAGAAGCCGGATTGGTTCTCCGAAGCCAGGATCCTCACGACGGTCGGAGGGTCCTGCTCACTCTCACCGACGAGAGCGAGAGAAAACTGGAAAGCCTGTCGGGCATTCATGTTAGCGAAATTGGCTCGATGGCACCTGAGCTAGCCGCAATCTTGGCTGCATTGAGCGTTCGAGGTTGATTGCGCAGGCGGCATTCCAAAAGGTCGGGACGGTCGGCTTTCATGCCGGACGCTGCAGCCACCGTGTAGAGCATCGAGACGCTGTTGATCGGCAATTGTTATGGGCATATTCGGGAACGCTGCCCTTTTCGACCGGCTAGAGGGCGGTCCTGCATGCGGCGCTCCAACTTGGCCGGCGCCTCCCGGCTGAGTCTTCCAAAGTTGCGCCGGCCTGCGGACAGACTGCCGCCGCGCGCAAATGCTATCAGTCTGCCGATGCTGGCTCAAGGATTGGCTTTGCTCTGCTGTTTGCTGTCCAGCTATTGCGGATGCCTCGCAATCGAGCGGTGAACGGCTGGTCTGGGGCCGCTTCCCGCTTGTCGGCTTTTCGGCATGGACCATCGCAAAGCTGCCATTTCGCGACCGGCTGGAAGCTCTCGCCAGATCAACCAGACACAGCTGGCTGTTGCCTTGCCGCCTCTCCGGCTCTCGTACATGCGCGCCGTCGTTTGGACCGGCGATACTCGTGACACACGCGACCTATTCCGGAAAGCAGCATCGCCAGGGGTCGACCACGTTCGCACTCGCGTGTGCTTTTCTTCTTAGGCTTGGCTCTGGAGCGAGATTCCGCTCTCGCTGCGGCAAGTTAAGTTGCGAATCGCAGTGCCGGCCAGACAGGACCAATCAATTGTCGGGAAGCGGCAACGGTGTGTCACTCAAGGTCCGCAGGTAAGCGATGAGGTCTGCTCGCTGCTTCTCGTCCTGCAGGCCCGGGAAAGTCATATCTGTTCCAGGCAAGGTGAGTGCCGGGTTTGAGATAAAAAAGTTGAGTTCCTCAAAGGTCCAATTGCCACCAGCGTCCTTTAGAACTGACGAATAGCGGACATCGCTTTGTGAACCCTTCGGCCGACCTACGATGCCCCACAGATTGGCTCGTCCGGGAACCTGGACCCCCGGCGCTGAAAGATGACAAGCCCCGCACGTTTTGTCGAAAAGTTCTTTGCCGGATTCAGCGTTTGCCAATGCAAGTCGAGCCGAAATCGGCGCAATGGCCGGTCGTCCGGCGCCATGACTATGCAAGTAGGCCACGACGTCGTCGTGACCACTTAGCTTGGCCAAATGTATGGGCGGACTTCCATTCGATGTCAGAGCATTCACATCTGCTCCAGCATCCACAAGGTGGATGACACACTGAAGGCAGCCATTCTCGGCAGCCACGTGCAGCGGAGTCTGCGATTTAGCCAATTGGTTTGGATTTGCCCCACTATTGAGTAGCAGCTTCACGATGTCAGCGTACCCACCCTTGTTGGCGGCGTAGAGTGGCGTTCTTTGCCAACTGACAGGCAGGTTAACATCCGCCCCGCGATTGATCAGAAGTTTTGCTAACTCGGCATTTCCGTTTTCACAGGCGATATAGAGCGCCGTAACACCGTCAATTTCGTTGATAGTGGCGCCTTTGTCCAAGGCGGATGTCACCGCTGCGACGTCGCCGTTCCGGACAAGATCACCTAGGTTGCTCGCCTGGGCGGGCAGTGTAAGAAGCCAAAGGACCCATGTAGCCCTTATCACCCAAATGCGCGCCCGCATGATCATTGTATCCTCCCTTACGAGAATTCCATGACGGGTTTATCCTAGAACAAGGGCTTGCTGGCGACAACGCCCGCGCCGGCGGAAGAGATTTTAGATATTTGGTCAGTGACCACTCCGGGGCCGTTTCCAGACAGGCAGCTTTCGGGGCGAACTCACGGAAAGCAGCCGCTCCATTGACGGCCACAACGGGACGTTCGCTCGGATGGCTTTCGCGCGACAATCGATGCCACGCTCGAAGCCTAAACCTGGCCTCCGCTAAAGGTTGGCAGCAGCTGTGGGAAGACCAACACTGCCCCGCCATAAATCAGCAAAGCGATGCCCGATACCTTCGCTATCGTCTCTCCTATCGGGAGGGTTTTTTCTGCAAAGATCAGCATGGTCACCATAGCCATGGCGGCAATACTCATGATCCCGAGAGGAAAAAGAGCGAGAAACAGAAGCCAGCAGCAACCCAGACAAAAGAGCCCATGCTCCCAGCCCATGCGTACCGCCCCCCAGTTTCCATCGCGCCATGAGGTCAGGATGAAGCTCAAAGGGGTGCGGCATTTGGCCAGGCATAGATCCTTCAGCGGGGAGAGCTGGTAGGCACCGGCGATGATAAGGAGCATGCCGCCGATGCGCGCGGCCGTTGCCGCAGACGTTCCCACATGAGCGGCAATTATCTCCACGCCCGCCGCGCCGGCAAAGGCGAATATGCCCGCCAAGCCCCAAACCAGTATGTACCCGCCCACGAACACCCAGGTCGAGACAAAGGTTTCACTGCGCCCCCGCCTGCCAGCTTGGACCTTGTGAAACGTCAAGATCATGGGAGCTGCCGTCGGGAACATCATGGCGATCATCATGATGATCCAGACCGCAAGGAACAGCGGCGTATCCATGCCCATTGTGGGCGTGTTCATTGGCATGTCCGGGCCAATCTGACGCCGGATGAGCACGGTCCACGCCGCCGCCGCAATAGCGATCAAGAGTGCGACAACAAGGTTTCGCTGCAGCGTCAGCGACGGAGCTCTAGCGTTCTTCATGGACGCGCCTCGTCCGATATTCGGCCGCAGCCTATTGTTGACCGGACCAATTGATCGGAGCGTAATGCCCGTTTCGGCGGGAATTGTCCCAGCGCATGCCGTGGTCGCTGAATGTGCTGCCCTGCATGCCTATCGCCAGACCGAGCCAGTCGGGGTTGACGGGGTGGCCGGTCGCCGCCCACATCTCTCCGTCCTCGCGCATTGTCGGCAGCGGTTCGACCGCCATCTGCATGACCCCCGGGATCTCCACCGACCGCTTCTTGCCGTCGACCTGGTATCTGATCGGCGCCTTCCTGGCTCCAAGATTCGTGCCGATCATGGGCGCGAGCACAGCCATCGGGCCGCCGGCGGCACCGGTAAAGATCACGCCAAGCGCCTCTGTTTGCTTGTCATCGGCCCGCTCGTCGATATAGGCGGCTGCCGTCCAGTTTCCGTCCGCCATCGCACCCGGCGCGTGAGCAATCATCGCAACATTAAGGCCATCCAATCGAGCGTCACCGTAATTACCCGTATCGATATGAAAGGCCAGGGCAACGTCGCAGACGCCTTGCGTCGGCTTTGATGTCAACTGCGCGTTGGGCGATATCAGGCAAGGACATACGACGTCGCAGTTACAATTCTCGAAGTAATTCCCAGACAGTTGCCAACTGGTTGCCATTGGGCTCCTCCCAAGCGTGAGGCGCGTCGGCGCATGGTCGGTTTCTTGGCAAGGCAGCGCCACATCACTTGAACTTGTGGACGCTAAACAGCCCACCGCAGCAAACGATCGGCGCGCTAGACCAATTGGTCGAATCTACATCGTTGCCAAGCACCGTCAAGCCGCAACCGCCGCTAGCGCCACCTCCGGCACATCTGAGCCTCTGCCGGATTGTCGGCTCAGCTGCGGGCACGTCAGTGGCATCTGCTGCGGGTTTGACGCGAAGGGACGGTTTGCCCGGGCGGGGTATCGCGACGCAATCTTACATGCGCACCGCCTATGCCCGGTAGGGGGCCGGGAGGAGACCGTCCGGTTTTCTGCGTCTGACTGAGGAAGCCGACAATTGTTATGCTTTATCGGCGAGAGGTGCGACCCATTGTTAGTCGGGAGGCCATAGGCCGCGTCTGATCACACTTCCCACCTGGCTCGACCTGATGTCGATACTTCTAGGTGGACAATCGTCTCAATGTACTTGCTACCCGCGAACTGCTGCCTGAGACTTCGCGGTACGTGGGGGCAAACATGCAATTCATCAAGAACGGGCCAGATGTTCCGGAGCCTTTGCTGCAGGCTCATGAAGACGGGCGCGTCGTGTTTTTCTGTGGTGCCGGTATTTCCTATCCGGCCGGGCTCCCGGGATTTCACGGCCTCGTCAAGAAAATCTACGACGAGATGGGCGAGATTCCCAATGCCATCGAGCGCACCGTCTTGGAGGGGAACCAGTATGACACGACCATCGGCCTTCTCGAAAACAGGGTTGTCGGTGGTAGATCCGCTGTTCGCCAAGCCTTAGCGAGGGTTCTCACGCCTGACCTGACTTTGCCCGGCGCGACCAAGACTCACGAAGCGCTTCTCACGTTGGCAAAGAATCGGGCTGGTCAATCGCGCCTCATCACAACCAACTTCGACTCGCTGTTCGCCGTAGCCATGAGCCGCCTTGGCATCACGCTGGGCGATTTTGCAGCGCCGCTTCTGCCCGTGCCAAAAAAGAGATGGGAGGGCGTTGTTTATCTGCATGGACGCTTACCGAACTCCCCGAGTCAGACGGATCTCGACCGCTTGGTAATATCGAGCGGCGATTTTGGCCTCGCCTATCTGACGGAGCGTTGGGCCGCTCGTTTTGTCAGCGAGCTCTTTCGCAACCACACCGTCTGCTTCGTCGGATACAGCATCAATGATCCGGTGATGCGCTACATGATGGACGCACTTGCGGCTGACCGGTTGCTCGGCGAGGCACCTATCTCAGTCTTTGCTTTCGGCAATCACGCCCACGGCAAGGAGTCGGAAGCGGAGGCAGAGTGGGCGGCCAAGAACGTCACGCCCATTCTCTACAGGAACCACAATCGCCATGCGCTGTTGCACCAGACCCTTCATGCCTGGGCCGAGACATATCGTGATGGAGTCCGCGGAAAGGAGGCCATCGTTTCGAGGTACGCCGGACTCAGGCCTATGGGCAGTACCCGCCAGGACAATTTCGTTGGACGGATGCTTTGGGCGTTGTGCGACGAAAGCGGCCTACCAGCGAAGGTGCTTGCAGACTATGACCCGCTCCCATCCATCGAATGGCTTTCTGCCCTTGCCGAAGATCGCTTCGGATACCGCGATCTTGTCCGCTTCGACATTCGAACCGACGAAGCGGAAGACAAGAAGCTCGCCTACAGCCTGATCGCACGTCCAGCACCCTACACAAGATCTTCTTGGATGCGGCTTGTCCACCGTACTGATCGCGCCTTCTCGCGGTGGGACAAGGTCATGCCCTTTATCGCCCGCTGGGTGGTACGCCATCTCGACAATCCGGAACTCCTGCTTTGGGTCGTGAGCCAAGGCGGCGGCGTGGACGACCATTTCCGGCTCTTTCTCGATAGAGAACTTGAGGAGAGACCTCCGTCACCAGGGATGGAAGCTTTGTGGCGAATGGTTCTCTCAGGTCGCGTCGCCGACCGATCTTCTCATCTCGATCTCTATTCTTGGGCCCAGCGCCTCAAACGCTCAGGCCTGACCACTTTATTGCGGATGCAGCTTCGCGAAATCCTCGCGCCGCGTATTCGGATACGGCCGCCATACCGAATGAACGAGAAGGAGGATGAGGACGCAGGCGCAGCTTTGGCGAGCCGGCGCCCTGACCAGCTAGTCGAGTGGGAACTCGTCCTTGCGGTAGACCATGTTCACTCCGCTCTGCGGGAGGTCAGCAAGAATGTCGAATGGCAGGCAGCACTTCCCGCACTGCTCAGCAGCGGGACGGAACTCCTTCTCGACGCAATGGACATCATGCGAGAATTGCAGGCTGCAAATGAGTTATCGGATCGCTCTTACTGGCAGCAGCCATCAATCGGCGAACACCCTCAGAATCAACGGTACCGCGATTGGACAGCGCTCGTTGAGCTCTCGCGCGACTCCTGGCTAGCAGCCGCGCAATCCTTGCCGCTGAAAGCGATTAGAGAAGTTCATCGTTGGCTTGAGCTTCCCTATCCAGTTTTCAAGCGCCTGGCTCTCTTTGCGATGGCCGAAAGACGCGATCTCTTCTCGACCGCGGAGGCAATCGACCAACTGCTCTTGAACGATGCGTGGTGGCTCTGGTCAATTGAAACGCATAGGGAAGCTATACGTTTGCTCATAGCGCTGGTGCCCGGCCTATCCCTAATGGAATCTGAGAGATTGCAGCACGCCATCATGCTTGGTCCACCGGCGCGCATGTTTGCCGAAGACCGTGAACCGGAGACTTTGCGCCGCGTCATTGACCGCGAGATATGGATTCGTCTCACGGCGATGCGGGCAGCAGGAGGGAGGCTTGTGACGAAAGCTGTCATTCTTCTGCGATCGTTGGCGCGAACCTATCCGAAATGGACCCCGGCCGACGAACGCGACGAGTTCCCTGTCTGGATGGGGAGCGATGGATCTTGGCGAACACACTCGTCGACGCCCTCGACTGTCAAAGAGATAGTCACGTGGTTGCAAGAGAACCGAGACGCGGACGACTTCGATCACGAAGACGACTGGCGGGAACGCTGTCGCAAGGACTTCAGGAGGACGGCCGCGGCGCTGCTACACCTCGCAAGGCGCGGTGATTGGGTGACCGCTCGATGGAGACAGGCACTCCAGGCATGGTCAGAAGCCGAACTTGTCTCACGCTCTTGGCGCGTGGCGGCGACGCCTCTCGCGGAGGCTCCCGACCTCGTGATCCAGGAGTTGGACCACGCCATAGCCTGGTGGCTGAAAGCGGTTGCAAAACTCGTTGGAGAGCAGCGCAATCAGTTCTTCATACTGGTTCGGCGCATCTTGGACACACGCCTCGAAGAGGTGGCCGAGGACGATAATGACGCCATCAACGTCGCCATCAATCACCCAGCCGGTATGGCAACCGAAGCCGTGCTCGACTACTGGTACTCGGGCGGCCTGGAGGACAATCAAGGACTGCGCGATGAGTTCGCGGATGTCCTCACTCGCATCTGCGATCTGTCCGTGCCCGGCTTTCGGCATGGGCGTGTGTTGCTATGTACAAACACGATTACGTTGTTTCGCGTGGACCGGACGTGGACGGCGCGTTTCCTACTGCCTCAATTCGACTGGCAGAGCTCTAAGCATACCGCCATTCTTGCATGGACAGGATACCTGTGGTCACCGCGGCTTTTTCGGCCGCTATTGGAGGCCCTGAAGGACCCGTTTCTGGAGACGGCCCGCCACTACAACGATATTGGAAGGATTGCCGAGCAATATGCGGCACTTCTTACAGTAGTCGCCCTCGACGAAGGAGATACCTTCACCAAGGCACAACTGAGGGCGGCCACTGCTGCCCTGCCGGAAGAAGGTTTGATCCGGGCGGCAGAGGTCCTCGTCGATGGGTTGCAGGGCGCTGCGGAGCGCCGGGTAGAATATTGGCAGAACAGAGCCAAACCATATCTTGGCGGCATCTGGCCCAAGTCTCACGATATCAGGACACCGCAGGTTGCAGAGAAGCTCGCTCAGCTTGTCGTAGCATCTGGAGGCGAGTTTCCCGATGCTTTGGCGACGCTGCGCGGCTGGCTCTTGCCGATGCCGCATTCCTACTACACCGTCAGCCTGCTTTTCGAAGCGGGGCACTGCGAGGCGTTTCCGCAAGAGGCTCTTGCATTCCTTGATCTCATTGTTGCTGGCGAGCAGATGTGGGCAGCCAGCGAATTGCGGAAGTGCCTGATCTCAGTGCGAACGGCTTGGCCACAGGCGGTCCAGGATCAACGTTTTGCGCGCTTGGAAACCATTGTCCGGCAGACAGGTCAGGGACTGGAGTAGCGGCGCTCGACGCTGTCCACGCGGTGACCTCCAATCTGCTTGGCGCGTATGTCCGCTTCTAGGTGAAGGCAACGTTGGTCTCTACTGCCGACATGGGGGCGCTTTCCCGCCATTCGACAATCCGCGCTTGCACCGTCCCCTTTCGGCTGAATGCAAAGTTTGACTGTACGGGCGAGATAGGGCGCTTTGTCGAATTCCCGATCTCCCCTGGCTGTTCTTGAGGCGATTTTAGAACCGGACTATCATCGTTTTGCACACATCAGGGTCGGGTCAATGCCCCGTCCGTTGCCCGTTGTTATCGGCCGAGTGCAGGGGCGCCTATGCAAGGTCGCAGCAACTTTCTGGATCATCATCGATCTTGGAAGTAGGCATGCCGAAACTCAAAAAACTGCGCGATGACGCTTACAACCGGCAAGACGGTCGCTGGTGGTATTGTAGCCGCCTCATGTCACCAGCCGATGCGATAAGTTCCAGCAGATGCACGGCGGAGCACCTTCTCGCACGATGCGAGGGCGGCAAAAATACGAGTGACAATGTCGTGGCGGCATGCTGGCTTTGCAACAGTCGGCGGCACCGACGAAAGGTGCCCCTCAGCCCCGAGGCCTATTTCATCCACGTCAGAGCGCTGATTGCGAAAGGACGATGGTCCGAACCTCGCTGGGATAACGGCTTTTAGTCGCTCGGCTAGCTGGGTGACTGGATTGAAAGCGCAGAGCAGTTCGGGGCCCCGCCTGAGCGGCCGAGCCGTTTGGGCTACGTCTGTCACTTCGGCTCGCTCAAACGGCCGCAAGTGCGGTCAATACCAGTTTCCAGGAAGTGACGCGCCGAAACCGTAGCCCCATCATTCGAACCGCACCAATTCGTTCGGAGGTGGACTATGCCCCTTGTCGCCAACGATTCAGAACGTACCATGCTGGCAAAGCCGGCACGGGGTTGTGCATTTGGCCATCACGGCGAACTCGTTCAAGGCGTATTTGAGGACGATCGTGGGCGCTTGCACCGTGGCCTGGTAACCCTTCCAATTGATAGTCTTCGGTCCACTGCGTGGATCGTGCTCGATGAGAGCGGCAAGCTCGGCGTCGAGCCGCCCAGCCGGGAAAAGGCGTTACGTGCTGCGCAACTGGCGTTGGCGCATCTTGGATATCCATCCTTGGGTGGGCGACTCAAGATCGAGAGCGATATTCCGGTGGGGCATGGCTATGGTTCGTCCACCGCTGATGTCGTTGCTACAACTCGCGCGGTGGCAGCCGCCCTGGGCGCGAGATTTCTGCCTTCGACGAGCAGTCGGTTGGCGGTCGCCGCGGAAGTCGCTTCAGATGCGATCGCGTTTGAAACCGAGGCGTTGCTATTCGCGCAACGGGAAGGGGTAGTGCTCGAGCACTTCGGCGGTTCGTTGCCGCCATTTGTCCTCGTAGGTTTCAAGGGAGACGCTACTGCTGGGGTCGATACGCTCGAACTGGTTCCGGCACGGTACAGTCCCGAGGAAATCCAGCTCTTCCGCGTTCTTCGAGGAATGGTTGCACGCTCCGTCCGCTATCAGAATGCGCACCTGCTTGGCCAGGCGGCGACAATGAGTGCTCGTATCAGCCAGCGACACCTCCCCAAGCCATATTTCGACGTCGTCGTCGATATCGCAGCTCACCATCATGCTTGCGGGATCCAGGTGGCGCATAGCGGATCCCTTTTCGGGCTTATGCTGGATGCTCAATCAGCCCGTCGCGAGAGTATCCATACAATCGTCGCTGCATTGGGGGCGCGCGGATTTCAGGACATCGGCGTCTTCCCAATCAATGCGGAGGAGGCCGCACATGTCCTTTGACGTGGACTATTTCAGGGCGCTGGAAACACCGCGTCTTGCTCGGCTCGGCCCAAACGTCGTTGCGGCGGCGTTCCCCTTGATGAAGCTGATGCCAGCTCGCTTCATCCTCGATCAGGCCGAGAAGTCGGGAGAGCTGAAGGCCGGCGCCCACATTGTCGAGACAACCTCGGGCACGTTCGGTATGGCCGTAGCCCTCCTAGCTGCAGCGCGTGGATTCCATCTCACGTTGGTGACCGCGGCCACCTTGATCGACCAGGCTTATCAAGAAAGGCTGGAACGATTGGGCGCGAAGGTCGTCGCACTTGCGGACGAGCGGGGTGATGGGAACCAGACTGGAAGATTGGGACATCTCAGGACGGTCATGGAGAATGGGCCGGACACTTTCTGGACGCGCCAATACGACAGTCCGGGCAACTGGCAATCCTATGCCCGCCTTGCCGAACTGTTCGTTCGTTCAATCGGCCAGGTTGATTGGCTTGTCGGTTGCATTGGCACCGGCGGCTCGCTGTGCGGGACCGGTACTTTCCTGCGCCAGGTTTTTCCGCATCTGAAGATTGCCGCTGTCGACACACATCGCAGCGTGCTGTTTGGGCAGCCCTTGGGCAAGCGAATGCTGCGCGGGCTAGGCAATAGCGTCCTTCCGGCAAATGTCCGGCATCATCTGGTCGACGAAGTACACTGGGTTGGTGCCTATGCCGCCTATCATTCCGCCCATTCCCTCTTTCGCAATCAGGGGATTTTCATGGGGCCGACGAGCGGAGCTGCGGCTCTCGTCGGCGATTGGATAGGCCGAACCAACCCGAATTCAGTCGTCGCGGTCATCATGCCCGACGAAGGGCATCGTCATGCCAACACGGTCTATGACGACAGATGGTTGGCAGCGCTCCCAGGTTGGCCCTGTGCACCCGTTCGCGAACCCGAAACCCTTGTTGCAATCGAGCCGCGTGACGAATGGGAGTGGACCAGGTTCGAGTGGTCGAGGAGGTTGCTGGCCGAAGTTCCGCAGTCAGTAGCGACAAGCTAAATCAGCCCCACTGATAGCTTCTTGGCCTTCGCCTCCATATCGAGGCGGGCATCCTGATGGGGTTTGTCTCGCGCGACGGCCGTGATGCCCTGCACGAAATCGAAAATGCTCTCGGGCGGGCGGCCTTCCTCGATCAGCACGGCGTCTATGATTTTAGCAGTCTCGGCCCTAGAGAAGCCGCGCCGGCGCAGGAACTCAGAGCGGTCGTCGTCGCTACGCGCGACGATCCGTTGACGCGATGCCTTGATGCCGTTGATGAAGGGTACCGGCGAGGAGTTAGCGAAATTGCGAAGTGCGGGCGCTGCCTCATGAGCAAATCGAGAGGCGGCGTATTTTGAGTGTCTGATGGTGATTTCCTCAAAATCCTCGACGCCCCAGAGGTTTCGGTTCTGGCACACAGCGCGGAGATAGAAGCTCGCAATTCCCAGCGTCTTGGCCCCGACTTCGGAGTTCCAGCAATAGAAGCCGCGGAAATAGAGATCGGGCGAGCCATCCGGAAGCTTACCTGCCTCGATCGGATTGAGATCGTCTACGAGGAAGATGAAGACATCTCGGTCTGAGGCGTAAAGCGTTGTGGTGTCTTTGGTGATGTCGACACCGGGATTGTAGATGCCAGTCGACCAGTCGAGTACGCCGGGAACCTTCCATCGGGTGTCGCCGGTGCCGTTTCCGGCGATGCGCTGGACGGCTTCGACGAGTTCGTGATCGTAGATGCGGCCGTAGTCTGGTCCCGTGACGGCTCGGAGTTCCATGCGCCCGTCGCCCGTCTCCAGGGTCTTCACCTGCTCTGCGCGATGCGTTGCGAGACCATACTGCAGATTGATACCCGCCAACGATGCTGGGAGTTGGCGTAGATAGGCGGCGGGTGCGCCGACGAGACTGGTGAGTTGTCCAAAGCTCCAATGCGTCGGGGACACTGGCGCTTCGGCGCCCGGTAGGAGGAGCGTCAGCCTTTCAGGGGCGTTGCGGCTCGCCTCGACCTTGATGCGCTCACTTTCGACGGTACGAGTGTGGCTGTTTTCGGCCCGCACGCGAACCGTGCGGGCCAGTTCGTTCAGGGATAGGAAGCGTTCGTCGTCGGGCCGTGAAAACCATTCCGATGAGACGCGACCGACGCGCTCGCCGCGGGACACATCCACTTTGAAGCCATCATTGATCTGGTGAGTAGCGTTGAGAACCTGAGTGTTCATGGCACAATCTCCATGACGGTGTCGGAAGCCTCTCCTCCGATCTCAGCCGTCACGGACTGCCCGCCCTTCCCTCACTCTGAGGGGCAGTTCAGGCTGCGACCGGCCTCACCCCAACGCGGCGCTTGAACTGCCGGCGACACAGCCGTGGCAATCCGTCGTGTGGGTGGAAATAGCCCATGACTCGCAGCATTCAGACCGTCAGGCGCGCGTTTCGCTTCCAAGATTATCAGTCGTAGTGGGTCAACGACGTGCTGTGCGGTTTTAGATGGCTAGAATAGTGAAACCGCACTGATTATATGATACTCGGTTCGTGTCGTTTCGACGTGCCTGGCGAGCCGTATGTCTAATGGCAGGCCCGGCGTATGCGCGGCGGTCGATCCTCAACCCTAAGGAGGAACTTCTCGTCCGTGCGACGCTCCAAGAGTCCCACCTGTTTGTGCAGCCCCCGTCCAGATTGGGTCGCGCCTGCGTCGCGAAGGAAGCCGCGGATGCAAACTCCTCGAAGAGGAAGCAATGCGATGTGGGCTTCAGACCAGGAAGGATGTTTCGCTGTGCCTCGGACTGTCGAACAGACTCTGGTGCGAAAGGTTACCCTGGCTGGCTCCCACCAGTTCGGGCCATAGCCGACCGCAGCCGAAGGATGGACGGCGCAGGGGTATTGTTAGATACAGAGCACAACCACCTGCCGAAACTGCTGGCGTACCGGTCATCCGAAATAGCGGACCGCCAGCGCCGCAAGAAGGATCAATACTACGGCAACGATAGCAAACCGTCCGCCCGCGGAGGCCTCCAAGCCCAGGAACTTGATCTTCAGATAGTCGGTGGGGTCTTTCATGGCGCACCTCTCAGCAAAAAGAAAAATGAGTGGTGCTGCCTGCTGCCGCATATTGCTGAGCTTGCTCCCCCATGCAAGAGAGCTCACTTGAGGAGCGGCTTCGAGGCCCCTTCAAATGGCCTTTGAAAGGGGTTTTAAGGGCCTTCAAAAGTTCGGCGATCACAATCGCGTGAGCATCAGTTGCTGCCTTTGGTGTCGAAATCTCGAAGGCCCGGCTGCATTGGGGAATGCGCGAGATCCTGATGAAACCGAGTGGATTGGTGCATAGGTATGTGTAAAAGTGCAATCTTGGTTGATCTGGGATGATTGCCTTGGACGTGAAAGCGCGGAACTCAAGAATTAGCGTCGTGGACCAAATAGTCTCGCGACTGGCAGCTGAGGCCGATAGTGGGCAACTTGCGCCAGGCACCCACTTGACAGCGCAATCACTGGCCGACCGGCTAGGCGTTTCGCGGTCTCCAGTCAACGAAGCTCTCAGGCGACTGGCATTGGCCGGTTATCTCCGTCACGAAGCGAACAGGGGCTATTATGTCGACAGGCAGGGGCTTGTGCCCACCGAGCCGATTGCAGCGCCCGACATTTTGAGCGAGGTGTACTTTCGACTTGCAGAGGACGTGCTCGAGGGGCGCATTTCCGGCATTGTTGCCCAGTCGAGTTTGCGCGCGCGCTACAATCTGACCCAAGCGCAAGCGGTCGCGCTGACCACGCGTGTCGTAAAGGAAGGCTGGATGGAGCAGCGGTCCGGCTATGGCCTTGCATTGACATCATTTCTAACCACTCCTGATGCTCTAGTGCAAAGCTATCGAATGCGAATGGCACTCGAGCCTGCCGCCTTGCTCGAACCTGGCTACGACCTCGATCCGATGGAGGCTGCGCGCTGTAGGGAGGTCGAAGAGTTCATGTTGGCAGGCGGTACCGCCAAGATGAGCCCCGAAGAACTCTATGATCGCGGTGTCCGCTTCCATGAAACGATCGTGGGGGCCTCCGGCAATCCATTTTTTCTGGATGCGCTCAGGCGCGTAAACAGTGTTCGCCGACTGCTTGCTTATCGCTCGATGGGCAATCGGGATCGATATGTCGAGCAGGCCCGTGATCATCTGGAAATCTTGCGGTTGCTGGAGGAGGGGCGGAATGAGGAGGCGTCCTGGGCGCTCAGGTCGCATCTGGGCAAGGTCATCCATAACCTCGAACCGATCAGGCAATTGTTGGAGCGGACGGATCTCGGCAAAGGCCTCGTTCAAAAAAACTGATTGCATTTATAAACTGAAATATGCAATTAACCTCCTGGCAACTGGGAGGTTGAGTATCTGTGGTCGAGTACAAGGTTCTGCATCGCATCGATGGGGCGCTGGCCGTCGATCTGGAGCGCGCGACGGGCGGCCGATTGGCTTCACTGCCTTGGACGCTGCGAATTGTTCTCGAGAATGTGTTGCGTCGTCTCGATGGAGCAGAATGCGAGGCGGCAGCGTGCGCCATCCTCGGTTGGCTTGAACGCGGAACGACGGCGGACGAAATAGCCTTCCACCCGTCTCGGCTCCTCATGCACGACACCACTTGCGTGCCGGCTCTGGTCGACATTGCGGGCATGCGCGACGCACTTGCCGAAGAGGGCGAGCACCCATCGCTGCTCAACCCTGTTTTGTCCGTCGACGTCTCCGTTGACCATTCGATAGCGGTCGACGCCTTCGGAACGGGGGAGGCGACCCGCATTAACATGCAGCGAGAGCTTGAGCGCAACGCCGAGCGCTTCCGTCTGATGAAATGGGCCGAGAGCGAGCTGCAGGGTTTCCGTATCCATCCGCCCGGCACCGGCATTCTGCACACCATCAATGTCGAGCAGCTTGCCACTGTTGTGTCGACCTCCACCGTTGATGGGGATTCTTGGGTTCATCCCGACACCTTGATCGGTACCGACAGCCACACACCCATGGTCAACGGTATCGGCGTCCTGGCGTGGGGCGTTGGAGGCCTCGAGGCCGAAGGTGTCATCTTTGGCCTCCCTGTCATGATGCGCGTCCCCGACGTCATCGGCGTCAAGCTGACGGGTGCCATGCGTGAAGGCAGGCTCGGAACGGACCTTGCCCTCGTCGTGGCGGAAAGGTTGCGAGGCTACGGTGTAAGCGGCCAGTTTGTAGAGTTCTTCGGACCTGGCGTGACGACGCTGTCCGCCGGCGATCGCGCCGTGGTCGCCAACATGGCGCCTGAGTATGGCGCATCGACATGCTATTTTCCGATCGACGAGCAAACGCTTCGCTACTTGCGTTCCACCGGGCGCCCGGAGGCACTCGTCAGCCGTGTCGAGGCTTACGCCCGGCGTCAGGGCTTGTGGTTCGATCCCGCGGCGGAACCGCGTTACACCGATGTCATCGAGATCGATCTTGGCTCAATCGATACAAGCATCGCGGGACCCAAGCGACCTCAGGACAGGTTGTCGCCAGCGCAAGCCGGCATGGCCATTCGGCCGATCATCGAAAAGCGGGGAGGCACAGCCAGCCAGTCGATGCCCGGCGATGGGGCGGTAGCGATTGCGGCCATTACCAGTTGCACCAACACGACCGATCCGCGTCTGACAATCGCCGCCGGACTCGTAGCACGCAAGGCACGTTCGTTTGGCCTTCGACCTCCGAGCTGGGTGAAGACATCGCTGTCTCCCGGCTCGCCGGCCGCCTTGCGCTATCTCACGCGTGTCGGGTTGCTCGAAGATCTTGAAGCCATAGGCTTCGGCATTGTCGGCTTTGGTTGCATGACCTGTATTGGCAATTCGGGTCCGCTCACGCTCGAAATGAACGAAGCCGTCGAACGGGATGGCGTGGTTCCTGTCGCCGTACTGTCGGGGAACAGGAACTTTCCTGGTCGAGTGCACCCGCAGATCGAGGGCGCGTTTTTGGCGTCGCCTCCATTGGTGGTGGCCTACGCCCTGGCCGGAGACGTCAATCGCAACGTCCTGAAGGACCCTCTCGGCATCTCTGCAGACGGCAAGCCAGTCACCCTTGCCGACCTTTGGCCCACCGGCAGCGAAATTGACGCAGTACTCGCCGCTGCTGCCGACCCCTCTGACTACCGCAAAGCGTTCGTTGCGGCCCGTGAAAACGATCTCTGGCAGGAGCTCGATGCTCCGGCGCAGGCGAGATTTCCATGGAACCCTGTTTCGACCTATCTCCGCCGCCCGCCTTTTTCGGTTGCGCAGGAATGCTCGCGCCTCGGTCGCTACAAGGCTTATCCGCTGATCGTGCTGGGTGACGACATAACTACCGATCACATTTCTCCGGCAGGTCAGGTTCCGCGCGAGAGTGAGGCGGCCAGATATCTGGTCGCACATGGCGAGAATCCCCTGGATCTCAATGTGTATGCATCCCGCAGGGGAAATTTCGAAGCAATGGTGCGTGGGCTGTTCACCAATCCCACAGTCGACAATCTCCTCGCCCCCGACATTCCGCCCGGTTCTACGGTTCATGTGCCGTCGGGTGAGGTACTGCCGCTTTGGCGGGCCGCCGAGCGCTACCGTCAGGAGAGCCAAAGCGTGGTTCTGGTGGCCGGCGAGCGATACGGCGCCGGCTCGTCCCGTGACTGGGCGGCGAAAGGACCAAGCCTGCTTGGCGTGCGTGCGATCATTGCCGGTAGCTTCGAGCGGATCCACCGCCAAAACCTGATCGGCATGGGTATCCTGCCTCTGCAGGTGGACCGGACAGGAAAAATCCCGGGGCTAGGCCTCGGTGTCGGCGACCGCATCGAAGTTGATGCCGATGCCGAGCACATCAGCAATCGGCTGCCTGTCGAGTTGGTCAGCCGCCGATGCAGCCGCCAAGCTGAACGGCGTGCGCAAGGTTCTGCTCGCCGAAAGCGAAGAACTGGCCGAGCGCCTGGCCGAGCCGCTTGCGCAAACCGTCCTCTCGTTGGCCGGCATGTACGATACGTTCATCGCTGCGGCCACGACCATGGGCAAGAATGTAATGCCACGGCTGGCGGCCCTGCTCGACGTCGCCCAGGTCTCGGAGATCATCGAAGTAGTCTCGGCCGACACCTTCAAGCGCCCGATCTATGCCGGCAACGCCATCCAGACGGTGCAGGCCACCGGCAACTGGAAAGTGATTACGGTGCGCACTGCCTCGTTCGCTTCTGCCTCCCAAGGCGGTGAGGCTGCCGTCGAGGGTATCTCGGCGGCAGCCGATGTCGGCCTGTCTTCGTTCGTCGAGAACAAGCTGTCGGAGAGCGATCGTCCGGAGCTGACGGCGTTCGACATCAGGTCGCAAGGCGAGCGGCTGCTCTACGTTGCCGATGTTTCCAACAACCCTGCCATTTTTGCCCGCCGGCCTGAGTGGCAGGCATCGTTCGATTACGACGGTGCTGCTACCGTCGAAACGCGCAGGCGGATTTTCATCCAAGTCGCCGAAGAAAAAACGCGGGTCGCCTATTTTCATGCCCCGTTCCCGGGACTTGGCTATATCGCGCACGCCGGCGATGCCTATGCGTACCTGCCACAGATTTGGGGAATTGAGGCGAATTAGCTTTGTCCACGGGCGCGTACACCCTTCCGGGCCGGAGAATGTCGCATTCCTAGAAACGCCAGTTGGCAACGCGGGGACGTCTACCGGGTATAGACAGCGCTCATCGGTTGAAAAGCGTGCTCGCTCGAGACATCACCCATCCACACCGGAGACTGCAATGTCGGATATGACCCTCGCCATCGCCAATGCCATTGTTGCTGCAACGCTAGACCAACGGTTCCTACTGTGCCAGGCGAGTGCCAAACCGGCGAGGGCGCAAACTGCGCTCGCTACGAGAGGTCGAGTTGCAGGTGTACTATTCTAGAAGTGCGTGACGGTACTTTCGTTGTTCGCTGTGAGGCGCATCCGATCGGCCGAGAATGGGTCCCGAGAGGCGATTGCTATCGATAGATACCGAAACCACACAAAAAAGTTTCTGTTTGATTTTCCCTTTAAAATCAACATCGTAAGATATTGACGGCTCATGTGTCGGAATTTGCTGCTGGATGCAAGAAAAAACCCAGCTAGATCAATGACCTAGCTGGGTTAGAAATAAATGAGTGGGGGACGCAAATGGCGGCATAGCGTTGTTTCGGTGGCGAATTCCCGCCGTCTCGCAGTGTCGTGCATCGCTCATTCCCCTGATTTCTCCATCTCTGCCTTGCTAGTTCGATCTGCGTCCATTTTCGACATGATGTAAAGTCGCCTTAAGGGGCGGGAGTGCTTTGGCGTAGAAGATCGTACAGAGAGGCGAGTCTGCGTTGCTCGGAATGTCGGACGTTGAACGGTCTTTCGCTGCCGGTCAGTTTGACTTGCGCTATGTCCGTGTAGAGATCAAACGTCGCGTGAGCTAGACCGCTTGGTCGAACCCTCGCCGCCAGCCTATGGTCGGAGGGAAGTAGTCGGCCACCAACTGTATTTTCAAAGACTGATGGTCGCACTAGCAAAGAACGATCTGGATGTTGCACGGTTATGCCAGCCGGTCCAGTTCAGCCGGAACTTCATCGGGCAAATAAATGGGTAAGTTTACCCCATTTGTAGTGATTAAGCGGCGTCATTGGGAACTTCAAGGAATGGAGCCCCGCTGCCTAATGGCAACGGGGCGATTGGGTGGTTAGTAAGCGGTACTGGCTACATCGCCGCTTGAGCTATAGTGTCGCTGCAGGGTTAACGACCCGTCAACTATCGCCGCGAAAGGCAGATATCTATCATCGCGAGGCGTAGAAGCGTTCGCGCACCCTGACAGCTGGCGCCATCAGGGCCGAGACAATCCGCCGCGACCGGCCGAGACGCGGCGGTGAAGCGTGCTACTGATTATGGCCACTTCCCATGTCTGCGGGGAGCATCAGGTGCTGATACTTGTTCCCCGGAAACATGACGTAGGGATGGCTGGGATCGGGGTCCACGTTGTTCGGGTAATGGGCGGCCATTTCGTGCGCTGCCTTTCCGACGATCATGACGTGCGGGCCTGTTTGAACCCAGTGCGACCTATCGGTTGCATAAGGATCGTGGTTGCTGGTGCCCATGTCCCCGGCCAACATGTAGACGAAGCCGGTTTTGTCGGGCGGCTCGCCCTGGGTATAAACGGCCTTGAACCATTCAACGCCAACGGCATCGGCACACCACGGCCCGCCGTCGAGATCAATTGCGCAGGTCCACCCGTTTTTTCCTTCCCTGACGGTGGTCGGGTTGAAGCCGTCAGACAGCCGAATGATTGTGGCATCATTGCCGATTTCGGCGGGAGCCGCAGACACCGCCTTGGCAATGAATTCAGGGGCTTCCTTCGGAACCTCCGATGTAAGTTCGGCGGCGATGCTGGAGGCTGATAACACTAACGAGACCGATGCGAGGATACAAAGCCGTTTCATGGCTACCTCCCGTTGTGTGCGACCGGTTTTGTTATTTTAACGCGGAGTTCAGACCATGTCGCGTTAGATCCGGGCGAAATGCCGCCGCCACCCAAAGTGCCGTCGCATGCTCATCCTGAAGTTGGGCGAGGGCGGCCACGATCCTGGCGCACGCCATGGGCAGCATGAACCGTGCATGGTTTGCACTGCGGTGGCGGACCTCAAAATCGCCCTCCAGCTGGTGGCCCGAAATGCGTTCACTCTCAAAAAACGGCTATTTCAAACCTTCCGCTTGGCTTCGATGAAGGTTCGGCAATCATTTATGACGCCGATCACCTCGAGGAGCATTGCCGAGACCTTTTCGCGCGGAAACAATTCGACCGCACTTGCCATCGCATTGAGCTCGAAAGCGATGTCACCCTGGTCAAGATCGTTCGCAACGTCCTCGTAATAGCGGACCTGCACGCGGTAATTCCGGATGGTTGCCGCGGCGCGATGTAGCAGCAGGGCGATTTCGGCATCTGTAAAGTTCGAAGTCGCATCGGCGGCGCGTTTCAACTCCGAGATGAAAGTGGGAGTAGAGTCTGATGCCATCTCGGATACTCACCGCAGTTCCGCTTTGAGGATCTCCAGCGCGGCATCGGGAATCGATGCCAGCTCCGGTTCGCTTTCAGCGTGTTCCGTGAGCAAGGTACGCGAGTGATCCTCCCGAACCTCGTCGTCTGATAGGGCCGCTGACTGCATAGCTTAAATCTTCAGTTCAAATGAGACGGGTCAAGCAAATTCATCGAGTCGCTCACTGACGATGACGAGCATGCGTTGTGCCGCATCGCGGACAGATGATCCAATGGGCACAACTGGCGGAAGCGCCATATTGTCAAGGCAGGGCCGCAGCCGGGCGACAAGCTCGTCGATCGCTGCATCGGCGTCCGCCGCCCTGATTCCGATTGTGCCGGCAGTCGTGCGGAAGTCCGCTCGGCGAAGCCGATCGTCTTTGGCGTTCAGCTTCAAGGCCATTCGATCTCGTTCCAATCGCGGAAAGACCCGTGTGGTGACAGCATCATAGAGCGGGGCCATTCTGACTGAATTGAACTGGTGGCTGCCCGGCTCTGCGATCTTCAAAAGCGCCAGATTTTTCAGATGCATGTCGCCATCTGCGATGAGCCATGCAAACACAGCGCGCTCGAAGACAAGCCTCACATCATCATCCGGGGCCGTCGAAAGGGGACGCACAGCGCGGGCAATGCGCTCTATCGTGCCGTCGTATTTTGCCTCTGTCGGTACCCCGAGAACGGATGCAAAATCCTCCATGGCCAACAGCCGACGGTCGTTTTTGTCGATGCGAATATCGAAGCGTTCGACCAACAGAGCGGGGGGCATCCCGTCCGGCATTGTAACGAGTGCCATCGAAGGCGTCGCAAACCCCGCTGCAGCTCCCAATGTGAGAGATTGCCATTCGATCGCTGGCAACGCTTCAAAGCCGCTCGTTCCAGCCGGTTTGAGGATGTGGGAAAAGGACGTGGTTATGCTCGGGGACAGCGTCCCGTCGCGGCCAAGGAACATGGGGGCCTTAATCTGAACGCCGGAGAGGCGCGGGGTTTTGGCGCTCGCAAATATCTGCGCGAGATTGCGCTCAAAGTTTTGCTCGATATCGCCCCGACCGGGGCCGGCATAGCGTCCCGTGAATATGCCTCTTTCCGAAAAGTCGGCTAGACGCGTCAGCAGAATGTCGTCGGGAAGGTCATCTAGTTCGCGCTGCCGTTCGACGATCGTGATGTTCGACATGTAGCGCTTTCCAGAACGCAGCATTGCGCGTTCGTCGCGGTCCCTGAGGACTGATTCAAGCCATCCTTCCGGCAGCAGGGATAGGATGAAGGGAGGAAGTTTGCCGGGCGTGGTTTGACGGATCAATGGAGGTCTGTCTTCATCCGTCTGCCGCCAGCGCCATTCAAACCCATCATGTGTAAGATTGCCGATCGGCTTGCCGTGCCATGCCACGATCAGATCAAGTGCGGCCTCATTTCGGGGAGGTGCGCCGGCGGGGCGATGCAAAAGGTAGCGTTCAGCAAGCTCGCCTTCACGGTACCACTGATTCTCTCGTGCGAGCGCCCACAGCGCGTCGGCTGCGCCTTTAGTATTGTGATACTCCTCGATTAACCTTGCCGCGATCGCTTCGCGCATGGTCTCGTCGATCGACGCGGCATGCTCGCTGCGAAGCCTGAAAGCTTCGAGAAAGCGTTGGCGAATAGAGGACACTTCGATGTGAAATTCGCCCATGCCGTCGTCGACCACTGCGGATGCAATGGAAGCGCGATCCGGTGCCTGGTTCTGAATGATTTCCAGCGACCGCAGGCGTGTGCGCTGTATTCGCCGCCCGCTTAGGAACAAGCGACCGTCGCGGGTTGGTCCCAAGAGCACGGCGCTGGCGGCGGACAGATAGGCGCGGGGATAGAGATATTTTGCTATGCGGACAGCGTGCCGGACGATGGTCGTTTCCACGTCATCATCAGCGTCCACATATATGCCCCTCATCAGCTGGACGAGCTTGTTTGTCTCAGCTTGATAATGCGCGCGGCCTTTGTCGATGTTTTCGCCTACTAGATGCAGAGGCATTTTCTAACTTTCGCGTGTGTCACATACGGAAAAGTTACATCCCGTCGCACATAAGGGTCAAGCGAGATTCTAACTTTCGCGTATTTCAAAAATGGGAAAGTCGGATGGTGGTTTACGAGATTGTTGTCGAGCGATGCCTGCCGCAGCCTGATCATTAATGCGCTCGCGACGACTTCTTCACATTTTCAACTGACGGATGTGACTGAGATCATTGCGGCACGCAACGGCCTCATCTGCAGAGTGCGTAGCGAGTTATAGCAACAACTTCCCACCGAGACTCATTCTGCGGCGATCTCCTTTGCATCGACCGTGTAGTGCTCCTGGACCCGGCATGGACGGGTGTCTTACAAACCTCTACCGCGCGCCGGTGGCGCTTTGGCTTTGCGGCCAGACGAGGGCGCAACGCTGAATAACTCGGTGCGAGCGTTAGGATGTGTGGGTGATCGCCAAAGCCTGCGTGTGTCGCTTGACCTTGCGTTAGGGTTGGCTAATGTCCGTTTTAAGCTCAACCCCTGCAGCGATTCCCGCCTTGGTCTGGCTGCTGAGCCCAGCGCCCGCGCTTAAGAGTGCGGGCGCACGCTTTTGTGATTTCTCATTGATTAGAACAAGCCTTGCCCAGCCATTCATCTTAGTGCTGACTAACCTTGCTTAGGGGCATACAGGGGTGGTGGGGAGTATGGCCAATGAAATATCGCGAGGTCCAGGAACAGCTTAGGCTTGTCGGCATCCTGATTAGCAAAAGAGGCGACAGCCTTCGGGTCAATCATTTTTCTGGGGGACCCGAGACAGCATACGTCACATCAGATTTGGAAGAAGCACTTTGGGCGGGCCTCACCATGGCCAAAACGCAAAAATTACCCGCAAACTGGTGCGCCCAGCGCCAAGCATAAATGACAAAGTCCCCGCCATTTCACGATGGCGGGCAAGCTGCCTGCGAACTCTGCGCGCTGGCGGTACTCAATACGCGTCCGGTGCCCAGGGTGCATCGTCAGCAGGAGATCGCAGCGGGTGCAAAAACGAAGCGCTACCTGCCAAATCAACACAAAAGATCGTGCATTGCGCCTGAACCGCCTCAAACACGGGCAGGTGGTAGGCATTTGCCAACCGGCGAACACATGGGAAGCTGCCCATTGCTGGACCGCGATGCTAACCGTTTTCAGCGGGACAAACGCCTTATGATCCACAGCGGGAGCATTACGAGCTATTCCTCACGAAACGCTTTGCTAAATGAATCCAGGAATGGCCGCAGCAGATAGGCGATAAATGTGCGCTCGCCGGTCGAGATAAACGTCTCGACCGGCATACCGGGATAAATCTGCTCTTCTTTGATCTCGGCGGGAAGCTTTTCCGCCATTCTCAGTCTCGTAATGTAGAACGGCTGGTCGGACTTTGGATCAACGATACGATCCGCCGATACGTAAATAACATGGCCGCGCACTTGCGGGGTAAGGCGCGCATTGAGTGCACTGAACATCATCTGCGCTTCCTGTCCCAGTCGGATCGAGTCAATGTCCTGCGGCGCGACACGCGCCTCGATGATCAGCTCATCGGATGTCGGCAGAAGCTCCATTACCACTTCGCCCGGGCGGATAACCCCGCCCTCGAATTTGTAATGCGCATGGACGATGATGCCGTCACTCGGAGCCCTGACCGTTGTCCGCTGAAGAATGGCCTCGGCGGCGTGGATCTGTTCCTCGAGATCGGCCAGTGACGCACGAACGGTGTTCAGTTCGGCAACGGCCTCTTCGACACGCGAAGTGGCAAGGCGTTCGATCTGCTGCCCAGCTTCGGCAAGTTGTGTAGCCAAACCAGCAATCTGAGATTCAATCGCTCCAGCCTGCCCAACCAAGGAAGCGGTGGCGCGCAGAAGCTCGGTGTACTCACTGCGGCCCGTCAGGCCCTTTGCAAGGAGTTCTTTCTTACGCTGGGCCTCTTCCTGCACAATGGTCAGCTGTTCGTCGGACGCCTTCTTTTGAGCGCGGAGGCCTTTGACAGATTCCTTCAGGGTTTCGATCCGTTGCCGCAAGATCTGTTGCTCGGCACGATAACGCGCCAGACGCGCCGCAAATTCCTTGCGCTGCTGGGTGATGACCTCCCGCACATTAAGCCCGCCCGATGGCCGCTCCAAGTCTGGCGGAATGACGATTTCGTTCAACCCATCGCGTTCGGCCTCGAGCCGTGCCGACTTTACCCTCTGGGTAATCATCTGCTTGACCAGTCGGTTTGCCTGGGTCGTGGCATTGGTCGCGTCGATGGCAAAAAGCGGGGCGCCCTTGTTGACCTTGTCGCCTTCCTTGAAGCGGATATCGCGAATGATGCCGCCCTCGAGATGCTGGATCATTATGTTTTTGCCGGCGGCGGCAACAACCCCAGGCGCAATCGCAGCACCAGCCATCGGCGCGGTCGCAGCCCAAACGCCAAATCCGCCGATCAGAAAGATAATAGTGACATAGCCAGCGATCGCAATCCCTGTCGTCTGGGTCCGAATGTTCTTATGCCAATGACGCTCTTCCGCATCTCGTTGCATGGCTTGCCTTAGCTAGGTAGACAAACGTGACCGCGCGGCGAGCTCGCGCCCGGCGTCTTCATCGTTAAGTGCTGCGGCAGGGGATTGCATAACCGGTTTCTGTCCCTGGGCCAGCCTTTGCAATACATCCTGCGCCGGGCCGTATAGCTCGATCTGGCCTTCCCTGAGCATCAGGATACGATCGCATTTAGCGGCAATCGACGGCCGATGCGTGATGATAACCACAGTCCTTTTCTCGGAACGAGCGTTTATGATCGCGCGTTCGAGTGCCGCTTCGCCTTCCGCGTCCAGGTTGGCGTTTGGCTCATCTAAGACAAGAACCTGGGGCGCCCCGAAAAACGCTCGTGCCAGCCCCACGCGCTGACGTTCGCCACCGGATAGTCGGACCCCCAGGGGCCCGATCACCGTTGCATATCCCTGCGACAGGCCGAGCAGCAACTGGTGTACCTGAGCCCGTTCAGCGGCCTGAATGATCTCTTCGTCCTCGGGATCGGCCTCGAAGCGGGCAATATTCTGGCCGATCGTTCCGGGGAAAAGATCGACCTCCTGTGAGAGGTAACCTATATGCTTGCCCAACTCGTCTGGCCGCCAACTTTGGATGTCAGCGCCATCGATCCGCACCACACCGGATAAGGGCTTGATGGCACCGACAATTAGCCGTGCCAGGGTCGACTTGCCGGCCTGACTTGGTCCGATGATGGCAACGCTTTCGCCGGCGTTGATACTGAAACTGAGCCGCTTGATCAAAGGCAGGTGACCCGAATCGGCGTTGGGCAAAGCATAGACCACCTGATCGAGTGTCAGGGCACCCAAAGGCGCGGGCAGCTTGATATCACGGGGTAAGGCTTCAATGCCGTGCTTGGTCAGCGCTGCCATTCTCTTCCATGCCTGGCCGGCTTCGGCGACCTGCCGCCAACTGCCGACAATTTGATCGATCGGCTGCAGCACCCGGCCGGAAATGATTGAGGCGGCAAAGATCATGCCCGCGGTCATTTGCTCGGCCAGAACGAGATAAGCACCGATGCCCAGCACGGCCAATTGGAGCAAGATGCGCAACGTCCGCGAGAGGCCACCATAGAACGCATTGTTTCGGGCGACTTTGTCCGATGCGTTGAGTGCTTTTGAAAAACGATCGCCCCAGAATTCGATAATGTTGGAGACCATTCCAAGCGCGCGCACCGTTTCGAAACTGCGCGCGAAGGTCTGGGCGGAGTTCATCGTCGCGGTGAGCGTGTCGCTGGCTTCTTTGCTGCTGCGACGTGTCATCCTCTGGTTGAGTAGCGCGATAGCGACCATGACGACCGCACCCGCCAAAGTGACGGCAAAGAGCAACGGATGTACAAAATAGAGAAGGACAATGAAGAAAGGGCCAAAAGGAAGGTCGAACAGAAAAAATAGCGCTCGCGACGCCACGAATGTACGCAGGGTTGCCAGATCGCGCAAAGGCTGAACGTCGCCGAAGCCGGCTCGCGGCCCATTCATTGCCTCAAGAAAGGCCGCAGAGCCTAAACGAACATCAAGGCGAGCAGCGACGCGGTTGGCATAAAGCGAACGAACGATTTCCAGAATCCCGAGGACCGCCAGACCGGCGACCGAAAACAGCGTGAGATAAATGAGCGTATTCTCGCTCGATGCCGGCAGGACCCGGTCATAGACCTGCAGGAGGTAGAGCGGCGGCACCAGGAGCAAAAAATTGGCGGCAGCAGAAAACACGCCAATCTCGAACAGGCTTTTCGACAACAGCAGTCCGCCGTTCGAAGGCGTCATCCCCCAGGCCCCCATAGCCCGTTCAAAGTTTCCCGTCGTCGATTAATATCACGGCCTCCTAATATTTGACAGCATGGCGAGCCGTGTGCGGACCAGCCTGAGCCAACGTCTTAGTTCCCGCTTCTCGAGAAAGCCGGCCACGACGTTGACTGCCAATCATCGAAGCTCACCATTTGTTGATCTTGCGCCAGCCACCGGACGGCCTGACAGGTTGCATGTCCAGTGCCGACCGCCGGGGATACGGCCTTCGTTCTTGCCATTCGGTGGGGAAGCCATGCAGTGCGACAATTCCGGTTCGGTATCGTTAAAAATCAATCGATCTTGACAAATGGCCCCCACAAGCAGAAGTTTAGGTGCTTACTTAGGGGATGCAATCGCGTCGAAGTTTGTACTTCGATGCGGTGCGGCTGAGTCAATATTGGCTTAAAAGCGTGACTGTCGTCATGTCCATCGTGACGGCTGCCCCGGATGTAAGATTCCCATAAACCTAATAGCAGGCGCCGATTGAGCGCCCGCACTGTAACGCGTTCGCCAACGCCAACGTAACAGGGCTCGTCATGGCTACTATCAATGGCACTTCGCTTCGGGAAAAGTTCAATCTGCTCGGGCGGTTCGTTTGGAACGGCACCGCATGGGTGCAATCAAGTCCATCGGGAACGACCAATTCAGCCGATACAGTGAATGCAGGTGCCGGAGACGATGAAGTCGACGGTGCAGGCGGCAACGACAGAATCTTCGGTCAAGCTGGTTCTGATCTGCTGATCGCCGGCGCAGGTGCGGACACCGTCGACGGTGGTGGCGAAGACGATGTCATTTATGGCGGCAGCGGCATCCTAAACGCGAACGGTTCGGGCAATGACGACCTGCGGGGCGGTGCCGGGAACGATACGATCTATGGCGGTGACGGCAACGACACCATCCGCGGCGATGCGGGCCGTGACACGCTCCTGGGCGAAGCGGGCAACGACACCATCGACGGTGGCAGTGACGATGACGTCATTTATGGTGGCAATGGCGTCCTGAACGCGACCGTTTCGGGAAGCGATGACCTGCGTGGAGGCGCCGGGAACGATACAATCTATGGCGGGGACGGCAACGATACCCTCCGCGGCGACGCTGGCAACGATACACTTTATGGTGAAGCCGGCGATGACACGCTCGAAGGCGGCACCGGCAATGACATTCTGATAGGTGGCGCCGGACGGGACGCTCTCACCGGGGGGGCAGGAGCCGATCTTTATGTCTTCAACGCGGTTGCGGATTCGCTGGCTAGTGCGAGCAATGGCTTCAGCAACAGCACCGGCGATGTCATCAACGGCTTCACTTCGGCGGCGGAGACCTCAAACCCACTTCTCCAGGGCAAGATCGACCTGCGTGGTCTAGTATCGGGAATCGGACATTCGTTGACCTGGAGCGGGACCACCGCTTCAGCGTATGGTGTCTGGTACGGCCGAAGCGGCTCGACGACCCTCGTCAGCATCGACACATCAGGCGACGGCTTTGCCGACATGGTCTTTAAGATCAATTCGCGCGAAACGCTGAGTGCCAACGATTTCCTTGGCCTCGGGGATACCGCGAACCCCATCGTTTCCGGTTCAGCCTATGGACCGCATGACGGAAGCCTCAAGGCTGGCGAGGTCGTGACACTGACGATTTCCTTCTCTGAGGCCGTGTTTGTGACGGGTGGGACGCCAACACTTGCATTGAACAGCGGTGGTACGGCGACTTATCTGAGCGGATCGGGAACCTCGACCCTCACATTCACTTACACTGTAGCCAGTGGCCAGAACGCGAGCGATCTCGCAATCACCGCTCTCAATCTGAACTCCGCAACAATCAGAGATGTGGCCGGCAATAATGCCGATCTGTCGGGTGTCCCGGCGAATCCCTCCGGTACGCTACTGGTAGACACCACCCCACCCGCGGCCTCGATCGTGCTTGATGCGATCACCGCCGACAACATCCTCAACGCGGCCGAAGCCG
>NZ_CAXUPX020000021.1:0-37733 GCF_964252895.1 Aminobacter sp. LjRoot7 | reverse complement strand
GCCGTCACCTGCATCCTGTCCACGCTCATCGGGTGGGTCCTATTCCGCCGCTTCTACCGTCAGCGGAAGCTGCTTGTTGCGACAGATCAGCTCGCGTAGCGTCTCCGTCTCCAGACCCGTCAGATCCGTCAGCGGGGGACGGACAGGGCCGGGGTCCCTCCCGCTCAGCCTAACGCCGGCCTTGATTATCGATACGGCATAGCCCTTGCTGCGATCGCGTATGGCGATAAGGGGCAGGAAGAAGTCGTTGAGCAGACGGCCGCAAACGGCAGCGTCCGAACGGCGGGCAGCCGCAAAGAACTCGGCCGCGAGATCGGGGACGAAATTGAACACCGCCGAAGAATAGTTGGTGATCCCTGCTCCCATATAGGCGGAAGCATAGACCTCGTGGGTGGGCATGCCCCCCACATAGATGAAGCGATCACCCATCTTGGTGATGATCGAGGTCACAGCCTCGATGTCGCCCACGCCGTCCTTGTAGCCGACAAGGTTGGGGCAGGCATCGGCAAGGCGCGCGAGCGTGTCCGCACTGAAGCGGCTGAAATCGCGGCTGTAGACGAAAACGCCGATGCCGACTGCGGCGCACACTGCCTTGACGTGCCGGAAAAGCCCTTCCTGCTCAGCCGGCACGAGATAGTGCGGCAACAGCAGCACCGCATCGGCGCCGGCCTTTTCTGCTGCGCGCGCCATCTCGACGGCCATGACCGTTCCGTAGCCGGCTCCCGAGATGATCGGAACATTGCCGGCAACCTCCTTGGCGGCGGTCACGATCTCGGGAATCTCCTGCGGCGCCAGCGAGAACATTTCGCCGGTTCCACCGGCCACGAACAGGGCGCCGGGATTGAACCCGCACAGCCATTCCACATGCTCGCTGTAGGACGATCTTGCAAACCGCAGTTCGGAATCGAAATGCGTGACGGGAAACGAGAGGACGTTCTTCGCCATAGTGGCTTCGAGGGTGGTGGTCATAGTGTTTCCTAGTCTTCCCTGGTCATCAGAATCGGATTTATGGTACGTATTATGTCATACAACTTATATGTTGCTCGATCTGGCAACTATTCGCCATTCCCACCTGGCCACGGCGTTTCGGCGACGGGTGTCAGAGGGCCGCGACCCTCGAACCAGGCAAACAAATTGTCCTGCAGCAGTTCGATCATCTCCGCTCGCGTCTTCTGCGACGCCGAACCGACGTGCGGCAGCAGGACGACGTTGTCGAGCGCAAGCAGTTCCTGCGGCACCTCCGGCTCCTTCCAGAACACATCCAGACCGGCCGCCAGGATGGCGCCGTCGCGGAGCGCGGCGATGAGCGCGTCCTTCTCAATGACCGCACCGCGCGCGACGTTCACGATGATGCCGTCGCTGCCGAGCTTCGCCAGCACGTCGGCATCGACCAGGCCCTTCGTCTCCGGTCCGCCGGGGAGAGTCAGGATGAGCACGCTTACATGGCCGGCCATTTCTCGAATGTCCTTGAAATGCCGGTAAGGCACATCGGCCTGTCTGGTCCGGCCGCAATAGCAGATTTCCGAGACCTCAAAGCCTTGTAGCCTGCGGGCGACGGCCTTGCCGATGCGCCCGAGACCGACGATCCCGACCGAACGCCCCCGCAGGGAGGGCGAATTGGGGAACGGGCTCTTCGCCCACCGTCCCTCGCGGATGTGGCGCTCGGCCTGCGGCATGCGCCTGACGGTCGCGATCAGCAGGCCGACCGTCAGATCCGCCACTTCCTCGGTGAGCACGTCGGGCGTGTTGGTAGCGATGATGCCGCGGCGCGCGACGGCTTCAATGTCGAGGCGGTCGTAACCGACGCCAATGTTCGCGATGACCTCCAGATTGGGCAGCTTATCCAGGATGACATCGTCTATGCGTTGCGAGCCCGCGGCGATCATGCCGCGGACCTTGGCGCCATCCCGCGCCAGCATCGCGTTCGGCTCGTCGATCTGCCAGTAGCGGATCACCTCGAAGCGGTCGCCGATGCTGCGATAGGGGAACCGGGCAAGCTCCGCCATCTGCAGGATGACCGGCTTGTCGGCAAGGCGCCCGTTATTCGTCTCCGCACCGGCCGCAATGTTCATGTGTCGTCTCCTCGCATGCCTCTTGTTCTTACCCTCCGTCAGCGGCGTGACGCGTAGGCGCGGCCGATGATGCCGCTGGCCGCAAGGACGACGGCTGCCGTTACGACCGTCACGATCAGCGTCATCGCCGCCACTTCCGACAACCGTCCATTGGCGAAGTAGTCGATCGCCACATGGCCGACCACGGCGCTATTCAGTCCCCCGAGGAATGACGAGGCGGTGACCTCGTTGACGGCAAGGAAGAACACGATCACCCAGCCCGCCAGCAGACCGTTGACCACCTGCGGTAGCACGACCTTCCTCAATGTGCGGAACAGCCCGGCGCCAGCCACATGCGCCGCTTCTGACAGTTCCTCGCTGGCCTGGCTGATCGCCGACGATGCCGCCCGCGAGGCTTCAGGGATGAACATCACACAATAGGCGATGAGCACGAGCAGCTTGGTGCCGTACAGGTAGAAGGGCGGGCCGCTGAACGCGATGATGAGCGCGACGGCGAGAACGATATGCGGGATCACGGCCGGCACCATCAGTGAATACTCGATGAGGTGGCCGGACTTCTTGAGCATCCGCATGCTGGCGAACATCAGGATACCGGCTACCGCCATGTTGATGGTGGCGGCAAGGGCGCCGAGGCTGAAGCTGTTGATCAGCGCGTCACGGGTCTCGAAATTCCCCAGAACGGTCCGGAAGTTGTCCAGCGAGAACTGGCTCGGGCCGGCGCCGAGATAGGGCTGCAGGGATCCGATCGCCAGACCGACGACGGGAAGGATGACCGCTCCCAGATAAACGATGAAAAGCGCGCGCACGACATAGCGCCAAGGTCCGAGCTTGACGGTGGCGGTGGACGAACTCTTGCCTCCGATCACCGCGCGGCCGACGGCGCGCGCCACGCGGAGCTGGAAGAACAGGCCCAGATAGACCAGTAGGAGCAGCGCCAAGCTGACCGCCACGGCCGAGTCCGGATCCGGCGGGAAGATGGCGAAGAGCCGGTAGATATGCACCGACAGCGTCGTGATCCCCGCGCCTGTGCCGATGATGAACGGGAAGGTGAAGCTCGACACGGCGTGAATACCAACGAGCAGCGCAGCGCTCGCGATCGCCGGCCCGACGACAGGCAGCGTCACTTTCCAGAGTGTCTTGCGCGGCGACGCCCCGAAGACGCGCGCGGCTTCGTCCAGCGCCGGATCCATGTTGCGCAGCGCGGCGCTGACGATCAGGTAGACCACAGGGGCGAGGCTGAGCGACGAGACCGCGATCAGGCCGTAGAAATTCAGGATGCTGACCGGGCCGCCGGTTTCGATGCCGAAGACGTAGCGCAGCGTTATGTTGCCGATGCCGGAATTGTTGGCGAACAGCATCACATAGCCGAGCGCCGAACCGATCGGCGGGACCATGAGCGGCAGGATCGGCAGGATGCCGGCCAGGCTGTCCATCCTGGCATCGGTCCGCTCGTTGGCCCAGGCCAGGAAGATGCCGATCGCGCAGGACAGGAAGAGCGAGCCGGTCGTGTAGATGAGCGTGTTGTAGAGGATCGTGCTAAAGCCGCGGGCCGCGACAGCCTCCTCGAACGGAGCTCCCGTCAGAGCGCCGTTCCGCACGAAGGTGCTGACCAGGGTGAGGAGGATCGGATAGAAGATCAGCCCCACGATCAGCAAAGCGAGCGCGATCACCAGACCAAGGAAGACCTGACGGAAATCAGGCATCTTGAACATGCGCTTGCGGCAGGAGCGAGTGAGTGCCAGCGCGCTCATCAGGCAAACACCCACATGGCCTGCGGGGCGACCTTGATCCAGGCGATTTCGCCCTCGGAGAAGCTGTATTTGGGCGCCAGCGCGAAAAGCTGGAACGCGCCCTCCGGGCCGGCCACGTCGAGCTGCAGCTCGACGAAGGCGCCCATGAAGGTCTGCCGCTCGATGGTGCATTGCCACGCATTGGGTCTGTCGACCGGCTCGCGAGAAAGCCTGCAGGATTCCGGGCGGAGCATGACTTCGACCGTATCACCGGCCGAAACCTTGCCGGAGCGGAGGGTACCGCTCACGACGCCCCACGGGGTATTTGCGGTTACGAGATCCTTGGCCTCGACGACCTTGCCCTTGGTCTCGTTGGACGGCCCCATGAAATTGGCGACATAGCGGTTGTTAGGGGCATCGTAGACCTTGCTCGGCGGACCGATCTGCACCACCTTGCCATGATCCATGACGACAAGCGTGTCAGCCAAGGCGCCAGCCTCGAGCTGATCGTGGGTGACGTACAGGCCCGCAAAGCCGAGCTGCCTCTGGAGGCTGACGATCTCGCGCCGGATCTGGTCGCGGACCTTCGCATCGACATTGGAAAGCGGTTCGTCGAAGAGGACGACATGGCTCTCGGCCGCGATCGCACGGGCGAGCGCCACGCGCTGCTGCTGCCCGCCGCTCAATTGCGAGGGAAGGCGATCGCCCATACCGGACAGGCCGACCGCCTCCATGACTTCGCCGGCCCGCTTGTGGGCCCGCGCCTTTTCCACGCGGCGCGAACGCAGGGGAAAGGAGATGTTCTCGATGACGCTCATATGCGGCCACAAAGCATAGGACTGGAACACCATCGAAACGCCTCGCAATTCGGGCGGCACCCAGTGCCGGCGCGCCGCCGAATAGACGATGTCGCCATTGATGGAGATCTCCCCGTCCTGCGGCTGCTCGAGGCCCGCTATGCTGCGCAGCAGCGTGGTCTTTCCGCAGCCGCTTGGGCCCAGAAGGACGACCATTTCACCGGGGTGAATGTCGATCGACACGTCATTCAGGGCATGAGTTATGCCGTTCTTCGTGACGTATTTCTTCGACAGGCCTCTGCCTTGGATGCGCGCTCGCGTTTCACCGCGCAGCGTCGTGTCTATGACATTCATTGCCTTGGTCACCTCTGGAGCACCGCCTTTGTGGCTGGTCGTTTTTGGTTAGGCCGGGAGCCCGAGAAGATCGAAGAGTTCCCTCGAATGCTTCAACGCACGCTCGATGTCCGGATCCTTGAGCTCGCCCATCGGCTTGGGCAGAGCGCCCGGCACGTCGTCGAGCGGCGACACGCTGACATTCGCGCAGAGGATCTCCTGTCCTTCGCGGGACATCGTGTAGTCAAACCAGGCCGTGGCGCCCTCCATGTTCGGCGCGGTCTTCGGAATCGCCGTGAAGTAGGAAGTCCAGTTGGGAGTCGGCGGCATGGGCGCGAGCTTGACCGGAGCGTCCTGGCCTTCATAGCGCTCCAAATTGCCGGGATTGCAGGGCAGGACCATCCAAGCTTCGCCGGCGGCGACCTGCTCGACGCCCTGCTGGGTGACCGGCACCAGCTTGAGATCCTGCTGCCCGAGTTTGCGCAGGAAGTCGTCGCCGAACTCATCGCGCAGCAGCAGCACGAAGGGGACCAGCGTCTCGCTATTGCGTGGGTCGGTCAGGATGATCTTGCCCTTGAACTCCGGCTTGATGAGGTCGCTCCAGTCCGCCGGCACGAGGTCGGCAGGCACCAGCTTCGGGTTGTAGGCGATGCCACCCGGCGAGGCGGTGACCAGGATATAATGATCATCCGGCCTCCAGAAAGTGCTGAGGCTGGCGACGCCCGGGCGATCTGCAAGCGAAATCAGCATGCCTTCGGCGGTGATCTTGCGCAGCAAGATGTCATTGCCCTGGGTGAAGACATCGCAAATATGCTGGCCGCCGGCCTGTTCGGCCAAGAAACGCTGGGCAAGGGCGGCGGAATTCAGCCGAAGCGACTGGACCGCGATGCCGGTCTTGGCGGTAAAAGCCTCCGACAGCTTAGCCTGAATGGCTGGATGGGTCGTCGAATAGACAGCGATGCTGCCGGCCGCCCGCGCCTTGCCGACAAAAACGGGAGCCGCGAGCGCGGTCCCGGCAACGGCGAGGCCGATAAGCGCCTGTCGTCGATTCAGGTTGGATGAACCAGTCTCGGGAAGATCAAGCTGCGATGTCATACGGTTCTCCGTCAAGACCAGCGGACGAAGGCGACGGCGCCGGTCACCAGTTGGTGCGATGTTCGCCTTGCATGTTCACTCTAGGTATTCGGCAATCTCGTCGAGAAAGAGCGGGCGTTCTCCGTCGCCGGCCGCATCCAGAGACTTGCAGAACAACCAAATTCCGTCGCCGGGGTTCTCTGTTACCTCGATTGCGGCGCCGTTCTTGAGACGCAACTTCGTTCCGGGAACAACCGCCTGCAGTTCGCCCGTAAAGGCCTTGCTTCCAGCACTCATCTTTCGCTCCTGCTCAGGGTAAGACCAGCTGTCAAACCAGGAAGCTCAGATTGCGCGCCAGAAGCACGGTCTGGCAAATGTACACTGTGCGCCGAAATATCTGCCAGGATCCGCCTACCCGTCGCAAATGGTCTTCGCGTCTACCGATCAGCGTATCCTCTTCGTCGGCGTTGCGGTTGCGGTAGACGAGGAATTTCGAGTTAACCTGGATTTCCGTTGGATCATCTGGCAGGCCATCGAGATCCACAATGCGAATGTTTGTGACTAGATGCGCGGTCCGCGAAAGCGGCTCCTCCGCCCAGTGGACGCCGGTCCGGATTTGGGCGACACGCGTCTTGAGGGTCTCCTTTCCCTCGTCGAACCAGGAGACGTCTAGCGGCTCGGAGAGGTACTCGACGCCCGCTCTGATGCCCTGATGAGCGAGGTTACGCGCCATCGGCATGCGATAGTGAAGGTCTTCTGAGAACAGGCCGAGCCATTCCTCGAACCTGCGGGTGTCGACAAGCTCCGCCTCGAGGGACATGAATTCCGCGATCTCAGACCTTAGTGCCACTGCGTTTTCACGTTTCATGACTGCCCGCACCCTCTACGCGATTTCCTTGGCCTTCATGGGGAAAGGCACGTCGTTGCGGATCGGGACGCGCCGCATCAGTTCGTCCCAGTTGCGCCCTTCCATGAATTCCGCCCACCGTTTCAGCCAGACCAACTGGTTCTGCTCAGTGACCGTCTCGCCGCACCAGACCGCGCCCGGAAGCAGGTCGCAGACCTCGGAGTGGCCGAGCCCCTGCTGGTAGTTGTAGGGATAGTTGCGCGCGACGCCGCCGAGGCTGGCCTGGGTGGCCGACGTCCAGTTCTCCAGATCGTCCTGTTCGGTCATGCCGGCCGGGCCCGAGTAGGTCATGTAATAGTGGCGGAGCTTGTCTTTGACCTCCTCGGGCGCATCGGAGTCGATAAGGTAATAGCGCCAGAATTCCGTCTGGGTCGGCCCGTTGGGATGGTGAACGATGATCGTCCTGGGTTGATCCTCATGGAACGACATGTTGGGGAAGATGGTGCCCTTGCCCTGATAGTGCGTGCCGCCCTTGCGCCGCTCCTTGTGCTTGGCGGCCATCTCGGCAAGGTATTCCGACACCACGGGGTAGCGCTGGAAGCTTGGCTCGCGCGGGAACTCCTCCTCGGAGCGCGGCAGGAAGCCAAGGCCACCATGACCGAGATCCGGCCAGCCGAACGCCGCGTGACCGGAAGCGCGCTGGTCTCGCCGCCCCTTGCCGCCGCTAGGATTGATACCGGCGAGGTTGACCGAGACGTGGCTCACCGCGTGAGCGGCGTCGCCGATGAAGTTGGTGGCAGGGAACTTCCAGTTGCAGTTTGTGCGCCATTTCTGGACGCCGACCAACACGGTCGACCCGCCCTCACGCCCGTCGCGGTGGTCGAGCGCCGAATCCAGCCACAGCCGCATGCCGCCGAGATAGTCTTCGAAGGACGCCGCGTTCGGATCCCAGGTAGCCCAGATTGTGCCCTTGTAGTTCACCATCTGGGCCGCCTTTATCAGGCCCCACTCCTTTTTCTGGAGCTCGCTGTGATAGTACTTCTCATAGCCCGGAACGCCGACTAGCTCGCCGGGCGTCTCGACCAGATTTCCGTCGGTTGAATAGCCCCAGGCATGATAAGGGCAACTGAAAAGCCGCGTATTGCCTTCGTCGTAGCGGCACAGCTTCATTCCGCGATGGCGGCAGCTGTTCAACAGGACATGGATTTTGTCCTGACGGTCGCGCGTCAGGATGACGGAGTCCTCGCCCATGCGGGAAACGTAGAAGTCGTCCTTGTTTGCAACCTGGGATTCATGCCCGACGAAGAGCCAAGATCGCGCAAAAATTTGCTCCAATTCACGTCGGTAAATCTTATCCTCGACAAAGATTTCCCGGCTAGCGGTTCCGTTTGCGATATCAACCAGGCTGCGGATGTCCATGCCAGCTCCCACTTCAGGCGTCACTGCATTGCTTTCTATATGACATCATACAACATTGCAAATTAAATCTGATTGACGAGACCGAGGTTGCATCGTTAGGGAAAGCTACTTCGCCTCAACAGCGTCGGAGGCTCGCCGCAGCGCCGCATAACGCGAGCGACTCCCACCAAGATGCACCCGCATCGCCGTGGAAGCGTACGCCGCGTCCTGGGTCTGCACGGCCTCGAAAATGGCCTTGTGCTCCTGGGCCGCAAGGTCGATCTGGTTACCCAGATAGGCCTCACCGCGGATCGATTCCGGGAGATGCTTGCGCGGCAAGGCGAGATCGCCAAGGGTTCTCAGGAACTGTGAGAAGCGCGGGTTATGTGTTGCTTCGGCAAGCGCCATGTGAAAGCGCAAATCCGCGTCTGATGCATCGTTTTGCTGCTTGCGAGCAGCTGCAAAATCCTCGAGTGCGCTAGCCATTTCCAGTAAGTCGGCTTCCGTGCGCCGCCGAGCCGCAAGGGCCGCCGCCTCGACCTCGACGGCGAGACGCAATTCCAGCATTTGCAGAATGTCTTCGAGAGTGGCGCCTTCGATGCGGTATGGCATCACGAGTTGTCCTGCCAGGCCTTTGACGAAGGCGCCAGCCCCCTGTCGCGTCTCCACGAGCCCTTCGGCCTTCAGCACAACGACCGCTTCGCGCACAACTGTCCTACTCACGCGCGCCGACTGGCCCAGTTCAGATTCCGTCGGCAGACGGTCGCCCGGCTGAAGCTGGCCATCATATATCTTACGTCTTATGGCCTCTGCCATCGACGTAACGAGATTCGTCCGTGGCTCCTGCGAACCCAAGGAATTCAGCAAGGACGCCGTGCGTCGTTTGGAAATGTCTTCGGTGCCCATCCTCTTCCCGTCATAACCACTTTGCCTTTAACTGATCTTGCTTTCTATACCACTCTCCGCTGCGCGAGAAGGCGCAGGAGGTGTGAGCGTAAAAATTCCTTTCTATAGAATCCATAATATGTATGATGACTGATATTTTCTAGAGAATTACCCCGAAAAGAGGTTTTGTCCGTGTCTGCAAAAGTCACACAAGTGGTCATCGTAGGTGGCGGACTTGCTGGCGTCGAGACCGCGTTCTCGCTTCGTCGTCTCGGGTGGGAAGACGATCTGGTCGTGGTCGATGTCGAGGCCGAGCTTCCCTATGAGCGGCCGCCACTCTCGAAGGCGATCCTGCTCGGCAAGACCGATGCCCACCGCATTCGCTTGCGCCCCCCTGAACTGTACGAACAGCTCGGCGTCACGCGCCTCGCGGGCCGGCGCGCGACCTCGCTGGACTTAGCAAAACAAAGCGTCAAGCTTTCGGACGGCACGGCCCTGGATTATCACGCGCTCGTCCTTGCCACAGGCGCAGCCCCGCGACGACTGCAAGTGCCCGGAAACACGCTGCCGGGCGTGCTGATGCTTCGGACCCTTTCCGATAGCCTTGCCTTACGCTCGTCCCTGACCCTAGGCGTCCGGCTGACGGTCGTCGGCGGCGGCTATCTCGGACTGGAAGTCGCGGCGGCCGCCGCACAGATGGGCGCCCGCGTCACCTTGATAGAGGCGGGAAACAGACTTCTGCAGCGCAGCGGCTCTAGGGTTCTGGGTGATATCCTTGCCAATTGCCTGGAGCGGGAGGGCGTCTCCATCGCGCTCGACGAAACGGTAGCCTGCTTTCGGGGTGAAACCTGCGTCGAGGCCGTGGAGACCACGAGCGGCCGGCTTTTCCAGACGGACCTGGCGCTTGTCGCCATCGGCGCCGCGCCGAACGGCGAACTTGTACACGAAGCCGGCCTTTCCGGTCCAGCCGGCATCCTGGTGGACGCCGAGGCCCGCACGAGCCTCCCCAACGTCTACGCGGTCGGGGATTGCGCGAATTTTCACGACCCCCGCTTTGGCCGCCACGCGCGGCTTGAATCCGTGCAGAGTGCGACATGGCAGGCAAGGATAGCCGCGGCGGGAATTACCGGCACGGGGGCCCCGAAGCCCAAGCATGCGTATTTCTGGTCGGAACTCTTCGACATGAAAATCCAGATCGCAGGGTACGCTGACCCGTCGACGCCATCGCACGAAGAACTGGTCGGCAACCAGGCCGAGGGGCTCGCAATCTATCGTTTCCAGCACGACAGGCTCGCGGCGGTCGAGTGCATCAACCGGCCCATCAATTTTGTGCAGGCGCAGCTGCTGATCGGGCGGGTGGCAAGGAATTTGGTCGATCTAAAGGAAGTCAAAGTTGAAAGTTGAAGTTCATTTTCGCCTGCCAGACAACAGCGTTCGTAAGGTGGAGGCGACCTGTGGCCTGTCGCTGATGGAGGCTGGCAAACAGGCAGGCGTTCCCGGCATCATTGGCGACTGCGGCGGCGGGGCCATGTGCGCGACCTGTCACGTATATGTCGACCCGGATTGGCAAGACCGCGCCGGAGAACCGGAGGCCACCGAATCCCTAATGCTGCAGCTGACCGAGGAGCAAAGGGACAATAGCCGGCTGTCGTGTCAGATCACCGTCGAGGAGGAACTCGACGGCTTGGTCGTGGAAGTGCCCGAGGAGCACATTTGATGGGATGGACGGCCCGTGCTCCTGTCTCGGTGGTGCAAATCTGGCCTTCGTCGATTTGCGCAATCCAAACAAGCCACACCCCAATGCGGATCTCTACGATCGGTCTGGGTTGTTGCCAAGAATGCCTTTCAACTTCACCGCGTAGGTGCCGAAAGTGACATCGTGCTGCGCCGAAAGCTTCGCCGCAGCGAGGTACTGATGTTCTTGTCGCGTCGCCCACCGTGTCCCGTGGGCACTGAGGCCCGCGCCACCTCTCATTATTGGGCACGACAGTTGGTTCGCTTGGACACTCGGTCCGGCGGATTCCTCTCTCACGTGAAGGCGCGAGAGCACCAATCCGGGCTCCTCTCCAGATTTCGCAAACATCGGCCGCCTGGATCGCTGCGGCCGCCGATGTTACGCGCTATTTCCGGCAAATCACCTATTGGACTTCAGTATTCTCAATCGTAATTCCAGACTGGAAAGTAAGAAACCCGGGAATATTGGTGAAGCCCTTGACATGCTTGCGTAAACCAAAGCTCTGGTCGCGCCACATCAGATGTACGAAGGGCGACTGTTCAAGTGCACGGTCGACAAACTGACCGTAGATTTTCTCGCGCTCGCCGGCGTCGAGCGTGACGCGGCCTTGGTCGAGGAGGTCGTTGATGACCGCATCGTTGAAGTGTGCCGAGTTGTTGAGGCGCACGAGTTGTTCGCCGCCGTAGTAGAAGTTACTCAGCCAGTCGGCGTCGGCGATATCGCCAGCGGTTCCCGCAACGAGGAGGTCATAGTCGCCGGCATTGTTCTTGGCGATGCGGCCTGACCAGTCCGGCAGATCAAGATTGACCTTGATGCCGACCTTGGCGAGTTCGGCCTGCACCGCGATCGCCGTGTTATTATGGAAACCGTATTGTGCGGTCGCAAGCAGACGCGCCTCGAAGCCATTTGGGTATCCAGCCTTGGCCAGAAGTTCCTTGGCCTTTTCGACGTTGTGGCTGAAGTAGTTCGCCTTCTCTTTCGAATAGCCCATATAGCCTTCGGGAATGGCGATGCCGAACAGCGGTGTACCGCGGCCGTTGAAGGCGGTGTTGATGATCGCCGCGCGGTCGATGGCATAGGAAATCGCCTGACGGACTTCCGGCTTGGAGAAGGGTTCGAACTTGGTGTTGAACTGCAACATCATGAACGGGCCGGTGGTACTCGCAAGCTGCAACTCCGAGTCGGCCTCGATCGAGGCAGCATCCTTCCATGGAACATAATCGATGATATCGACATCGCCCGACTTCAATGCGTTCACCCGGGTGTTCTCGTCGCCGTAGAAGACGTAGTGCACGTCATCCAGATGCGGCTTGCCCTGCTTGTAGTAACCGTCGAACTTCTCGACGGTCAGCTCGCGACCGCGTTCCCAGATGGCGAACTTGAAGGGACCTGCGCCCACCGGCGTGGCGTTCGGGTCTGTGCCATGCTCTTTGATCCAGGCTGCGGGAACGATCGCCGATTCTGGCAGCGCCAGATAGTGGATCAAAGGCACGAACGGCTTGGCGAGCGTCAGCTTGACTGTCTTGGCGTCGGGCGTCTCTACCGATTTAATGACGCCCAACTCGCTGCGATAGGTCGCCTTGCTGCCTTCGGAAGTGATGCGCTCGATCGAGGCCTTGACGTCCTCGGCGGTCACCGGCGAGCCGTCATGGAACTTCGCATCACGCAGCTTGAAGGTGTAGGTCAGTGCGTCTGCGGAAACGTCATATGTCTCAGCCAGCTCCTGCGACAGCTTGCCGTCGGGGCCATAGTTCACCAGGCCGCGATGGATGGCGAGCCGGATGGTGCGTGCAGGAGTGCCGGCGTTGATGGTGCTATCGAGCGTCGACGGTTCGCCAGAAAGGCCAAAGTAGATGGTGCCGCCGTCGGCCGCCAGGGCCTGGTGCGCCACAAAGCTCGATGCGAGGGCGAAGAGCGCCCCAAGAAGCCTTTTCTTCATGTTTTACCCCTGTCTGTTGTGGTTGTTAAGCGTGTCGTGTCCATGTCGGCTATTCCTCCCTAAGACGCGGATCGAGAATGTCGCGTAGCCGGTCGCCCACCACATTGATGGCCAAAACGGTCAGCGCGAGAAGAAGCGAGGGCCAGATGACGTACATCGGGTTCTGCGCGAGATAACCTCGCGCGGTTCCGATCATCTGACCCCATGACGGCTCTGGGGGAACGATGCCCAGACCGAGGAAGCTCAGGCCGGATTCCAATAGGATGGCGGCAGCGACCGTCAATGTCGCCTGCACCACAAGCGGGGACAGGATGTTGGGCAGGATCGCGGTGAAGACGACACGCCTCACAGATGCGCCCATGGCGCGTTCCGCCTCCATGAACTCCTGGCGCGTCACCTGGAGCGTGGCAGAATGCGCCACACGGGCGAAATGCGGGATGTAGAGCACGCCGATTACCACCGCGAGGCTGAGCACGCCGCTCTCCCAGAAGCCTACGGCAAGCAGCGCCAACAGGATTGGCGGAAAGCTCAACATGATGTCGACGCTGCGCATGATGAGAAACGATAACCAAGCCCGCCCATAGGCGCCGGCAATGCCGAGCAGCGAGCCGAAGATGCCGGCGATGGCCGTGGCGCCGATCGCCACCAACATTGTTGGCTGGATACCGATCAGGAGACGGCTTAAAAGATCGCGGCCGAACTCGTCCGTGCCAAGCCAATGCTGGGCGGAGCTGCCCTGATTGACGGAAGTCGGATTGATGGCGAACGGGTCGTGAGGAGCCAGCCACGAGCCGAAGATCGCCATGAAGACGACCGCTGCAAGCATCAGCAGGCTCGCCATGAAGGCGGGTTGGCTGCGCGCGATGCGGAGGGCTCTTGCGGTCATGAGCGCTTCCTCCGGATGCGTGGATCGAGCAGACTGTAGAACAGCTCCACCGCGAGGTTGATGACTATGAAAAGGGCGGCGATGGCGAGCATCGCGCCCTGCACCAGCGGATAGTTCCGGGCAGAAACCGCCCCGACGAGAAGCGTGCTCAGGCCGGGCCAATTGAACATTGCCTCGACCAACACCGTACCGCCCATCAGGTTGCCGAGTTGCAGACCGATGATGGTGACGATAGGGATCGCTGCGTTGCGCAGCACGTGCTGCCAGATGATGCGTCGCTCCGGCATGCCTTTGGCCCGCAAAGCGCGAACGAAATCGCGACCGAGGATCTCCAGCATCGACGAGCGCGTCATGCGGGCGATGGAGGCGGCAAGGCCGAAGCCGAGAGCCAAGGCAGGCAGGGCGAGCTTGCGGAAATGCTCGACCAGATTGCGCGAGATGTCGGTGTAGCCGCTTGCGGGAAGCCAGCCGAGCTTGATCGAAAAGATCAGCACCAGCAGCGTGCCGAGGATGTAAACAGGCACGGAAATACCGATGGTGGCGATGGATGTCAGCACAGTGTCGCGCATCGAACCGCGCTTCAGCGCTGCGGCGATGCCCAGCGGAACCCCGATCAGCGTGGCGATGATGATGGCGGCGAAAGCCAACTCAAGCGTGCGCGGCAGATTGGCCAGGACGTAGCTGGAGACCGGATAGCCGTTGGTCAGCGAGTTGCCGAAATCGAGATGCAATGCGTTCCAGAGCCAGGTGAAGTATTGGCTTAGGACCAGCTGGTCGAGGCCGAGCTGGCTGCGCATGGAGGCGACCGCTTCCGGCGAGGGATTGCTTTCTGCGCCCAGAAGCAGGAGCACGGGATCGCCAGGCATGATGTACATGACCGAAAAGATCAGAGTGGCGACGACCAGAAGCTGGGCGAAGGCGGTCAAAAGCTTGCGGCCGATGAGAAGTAGAGCACCGGCGATGGAGGCGTTCATTGAGCCCTCCTTGCTGCCCGGTCGACACCGATGATCGGCACTGCATCGAGCAGCATGCGCGTATAGGCATCCTTCGGCGCTGCGAAGATATCGTCGGCCGGCCCGTATTCGACGATGCGGCCCTTCTGCATGACGGCAACGGTGTCGCTGACATGCTCGACAACGGAAAGGTCGTGCGAAATGAAGAGATAGGTCAGGTCGAACTCGAGCTGCAGGTCCTTGAGAAGATTGAGTACCTGCGCTTGGACGGAAACGTCGAGAGCCGAGACGGCCTCGTCACAAATGACGAGAGAGGGTTTCAGCGCCAGCGCGCGGGCGACCGCGATGCGCTGGCGCTGGCCGCCGGAAAATTCGTGCGGATATCTGCTTGCCGCAGCCTTAGGCAGGCCCACAGCGTCGAGCAGGTAGGCGACGCGCTTGCTTCGCTCGGCGGAAGTACCTTCGCCAACGATCACCATCGGTGCGGCGACGAGATCAGCCACGGTCTGGCGCGGGTTGAGCGAACCATAAGGGTTCTGGAAAACCATGGCGATCTCGCGCCGGAACGGCTGCATGGCGCTTTCAGACAGCTTGGCAATGTCTGTGCCCTTGAACAGGATCTGGCCTGAATCGGGTGTGGAAAGCCGCATGACCGCGCGCGACAGCGTGGTCTTGCCACAGCCGGACTCGCCAACCAGCCCGAGCGTGGTGCGTGGGGCGATTGCGAAGCTGACCTTATCGACCGCGCGCATCTCGACCGGTGCCGAAAGCGGCGACGGCTTCACCCAATAGGACTTGCACAGATCCTTTAGTTCGAGCAGCGGCACGCCGTTGGCGTCCTCCGGCACCGGACCGGCTCTCGCGGAGCGCACGCACGGTTCGGGCCGAACGCTGCGGACGTTGCCGGCAGCGTCCCGCTCGATCACCGGCAGGCGTGCGTGCTTGCAGCCAAGCGCGGGCATGGAGTCTATCAGCGCCTTGGCGTAGTCGCTTTTGGGGTTTGCGAAGAGGTTCTGCGTGGTCGCCTCTTCCATTTTTTTTCCGGCATACATGACGACGACGCGGTCGGCGACTTCGTAGATCACCCCAAGGTCATGGGTGATCAGCAGGATAGCAGCGCCGACTTCCTGGTTCAGCCCGCGCAGCAGGTCGAGAACCTGCTTTTGCACGGTCACGTCAAGGGCGGTGGTCGGTTCGTCGGCGATGATGATGCGCGGCTTGCAAGACACGGCCATGGCGATCATCACGCGTTGGCACTGCCCTCCCGACAGTTCGTGCGGATAGGAGCGCATGGTGCGCTCCGGATCGGGGATGCGGACCTTCTCGAGCAGTTCAAGCGCTTTCTTGCGTGCCGCCGTCTTGCCAATGGGTTCGTGCAGCAGGATCGCCTCGACGATCTGGTCGCCGCAGGTGTAAATCGGATCCAGTGACGCCATCGGATCCTGAAAGATCATGGAGACGTGACGGCCGCGTAGCTTGCGCAATTCTGCCGGCGACCGCTTGAGCATATCGACGCCGTCGACCAGAACCTCGCCACCGGTCACCACCGCATTGGGCGGCAACAGGCCCATGACACCGAGCGAGGTAATCGTCTTGCCGCTGCCACTCTCGCCCACCAGACCGAGAATTTCGCCCGGCTTGATATCGAAGTCGATCCCACACACGGCAGGCTTCAACCCGGTGCTCGTACCGAAGGCAATCGAAAGGTTTCTGACTTCGAGCATCACACCTCCCCCCTAGCCCGGAGTTTCAACGGGAATGGGCGCAGCATGGCCAAATGCGCCCTCGATGCGGCAAATCTCGGCGGCGAATTCCGAGCCTCTTTCCATCGCCGCAAGGATCATCCCGGCTGACAGGCGGCTGCCGCGCGCCCAGCCGCCGGCAACCAACGACAGGAGCGTTGCAGTGATGAAGGCGTCGCCCGCCCCCAGCGTGTCGACCACCTGGGTCGGCTTCGGCGCTACGGAGACGAAATCCTGCCCGTTGTAGGCAACCGCACCTTCAGGCCCCAGCGTCGCCACCGCAAGGTCGCAGCCACGCGCTACGGTTTCGCGCAGCACGGAAATGGCACGCTCACGGCCGACGTCGCCTGCGGAAAGAGTCGCGAAATCCAGACGCGGCGCCACCGGTCCGATCAGATCGTCAACCTGCCAACGATAGGAGAAATCGTAGGATATCAGTCGGCTTGCGGTCTTCAGCGCCGCAAGGTGCGGGTTGAGATGGCTGTAGCAGCTCGTGTGCACCAGCGCGAAACTGGCGAGATGCTCAAGGTCTGCTTGGGCAGGTACGAACGGATTTTCCCGCGCCACGCCGCCCTTATTGGAAAACACGAACTCCCGGTTCCCGTCGACCACGCGCACATCCGCGTGGCCGTTCTCGCCTTCGACGATGCGGCACAGCGCGGTGGGCACCGAAAGCGCTTCAAGCGTTGCCCGAACATGGCGACCAGCGGCATCGGTGCCGAATGTGCCCAGGAACGCCGCATCGGCCCCGAGCATCTTGGCATACACGGCGAAGTTCAGGGCGTTGCCGCCGGGATACATCTTGCCGGTGTTCAGATAGCGGTCGACGACGTTGTCGCCCAGACCTAGCACCTTGAGGCCGTTGAAGTCGTTTGCGGGTGTCGTCATTTCTCAGCCGCCTTCCCTGTAGTGCAAACGCGCGGTGTGACCGAACACGTGCCCGCTCGCAGCCGCTGTTTCACCCCACAGCGCGGTGCGCTTGTGAGCGGCCGTGGGAGGCGTGCGGGCAGGCGCGTGCTCATCAATAGTCGACCTTCCACATGTAGCGGCGGACCGACAGCGGATGCTCGCGCAGCACCGAGAGTGTGTGGGCAAACCAGTACCAGGTCACGCCGATCACGAAGGGCGACAGAAGCGGCGACACGTCCTCGTAACGGCCGGCGTCAAACGTGATGATCTTGTCGGTGACGCGCCGCGTGAACGTCAGCGCGCGCTGATCGATCTTGCGGTTCTCGCCATTGTCCATGAGAAAGACATAGGCCATTTCTGGATCCGCAACCTCGAACGGTCCATGGCGGAATTCACCCGAATGGATGTCCGATGCGTCGAGCCACAGCATCTCGTTGAAGATGCAAATCGAATACTGGTAGTTCAAGCCCGACAGGATGCCGCTGGAGAGAACGTAATAAATACTCTCGTCCTTATAGCGGCGGGCGAGTTCCATACCGCGCTCGCGCTCGGCATCCTTGATGTCGTGCAGTTTGGCCGGCATCGCCTCCAGGTCGCGCACCAGTTGCGCACCGACCGGACTGCCGAGGCGCTTCAGCAAATAGGCGGCGAAGAGATAGGCGACCATCGTCTTCGGCATGCCCGGCAATTCCTTACTGTAGGGCAGCAGGTAATCGCAGATCTTGGCCAGGCCGCTGTCGTGGCCTGAAGTCAGTGCAACGGTCACGGCGCCCGTGGTCATGGCCCAGCGGGCGGCCACTACGGTGTCCTCGGTCTCGCCATTGTGCGAGGTCAAGAGAACGACAGCCTTCTCGTTGACAGCCTTTGGGCGGCGCGTCTCGAATTCGGTCGAGTTGATGCGTTCGATGCGTAGATCGCAATACTTGTCGAGGATGTATTTGACGGGCTCGATGTAGGAATTGGAGCCGCCGGCTCCGACGAGATACACGGACTGGATGTCGCGCGAGGAAAATACGTCCTCGACCAGCTTTTCGGCCAGCGGGTTGCCATCGCGGAAGGTCATCTCCAGGACACCCTTCAGATAGTCCCCTTCCAAATAGTTCGGGTTGGGAGCGGACTTGATCACTTCGTCGCTCGGCGTCAGGTTTTCGAGAGCCATAGTGCTTTATTCTCCAGTCAGTTCGGACGCGCGGCCGAAGCCGCCGCCGCCCGGCGTTTGCAGGAACAGGCTGTCCCCACGGTTCATGAGGATGTTGGTGATCGAGATGTCGTATTCAGTCACAGCGCCATCGGCAGTGCCGTACTTCAACCGCGCGACCTCGCCCTGCCCGCCGCCGAAAACGCCATCGGCCGGTGTGCGCAAGCCTTCGCAGGAGGCATTGGCGCGGACCCCATCGGTCATCGCGACGACCTCCCGGACGATGCCCATGCCTCCCATCGTCCGACCCTCGCCGCCCGAACCGTCGGCCAGCGCATAGCGGCGAACCATCAGCGGATATTCGATTTCAAGCGCTTCAGCCGGAAGATTAGAGGTGTTGGTGACGTGCACCTGAATGCCGTTCATGCCATCATTATCAAGGCTGGCCCCGGCGCCGCCGCCGACCGTCTCGAGATACACGAAACTACCTTCGCGGGTCTTGTGCGGCCCGAAGAAGATCATCGTCGCGTTCATGTCGGCGGAGGAGGCGAAAACCTTGTCCTTCGGCAGGACGTCGGCGAAAGCTTGGAAGATCGCGCGCACCACGCGCTGGCAGCTCGTCGAGCGGATACCAACCGCAGCCGGGAACTTCGGACGCACCAGCGTGCCTTCCTCGGCGACGATGGTGACCGGAAGCGCCATGCCCTCGTTGGGTGGCAGCGACGGGTCGAGCAGCGCCTTGATTGTATAGTAGCAGGTGGCGTCCAGCGCTGTCTTGGGGATGTTGACTGCGCCTCGTGCCTGTTGATCCGTACCGGTGAAATCGAAGGTGATACCGTCGCCTTCGACCTTGATGGCAACCTGAATACGACAAGGTTCGTAGCCGATGCCGTCGCCATCGATGAACGCTTCACCTTTGTAGGTGCCATCCGGGAGGTTGCTAATGCGCTTGCGCAGGCGGCTTTCCGAATAGGCGATCAGATCGTCGATCGCCTTCTCGACGGTGGCGATGCCGAACTGGTCGGCGAGCGCGATCAGCTTGCGCTGGCCGATCTCGTTGGTGGCGATCTGCACCTTAAGGTCAAGGATGCGCTCCAGCGGATCGCGGCTGTTCGTGCTGATCAGCTTGACGATTTGCTCGTCCAGCACGCCTTCGCAAGCGATCTTCAGCACCGGAATGCGGATGCCTTCAGCGAAAATGCTTGTTTGGCTGGGGTCGCAGGATCCCGGAACGCCACCTCCGACATCCGAATGGTGGCCGAGATTGGCGGCAAAGAAGCGCAGCCGACCTTCATAGAACACTGGAGTCAGGATCGAGATGTCCGGCGTGTGCGAGCCGCCTGCCAGATAGGGGTCGTTGCAGATGAATGCGTCACCTGGCTTGATGTCTTCAAGCTTATAGTTCTCCAGCACCGCTGCGACGCCACCTTGTAGCGAGCCAAGGTGTACCGGAATATGCGAGGCCTGCACAATGAGGCGGCCGCGGCCGTCGAAGAGCCCTACTGAGCAATCCTTGCGTTCCTTGATGTTGGTCGAGAAAGACGAGCGTACGAGGCTCAACCCCATCTCGTCGGTAATCGACATAAACCGGTTGGAGTAAACCTCCATCTCGATGGCGTCGAATTCGCGCCGTGGTTTGACGTGCTGCTGCATCACGCACGATCCTTAACAAAGCTGAGAATGATGTTGCCGTAGGCATCGACGACACCCGACTGGCCAGGGAGCACATAGGTCGTGGAGGTCAGTTCCTCGACGATCGCCGGGCCGGAAAACGTCTCGTCCTGCGGCATCCCGGTGCGTTTGTAGACCGGCACGGTCTGCCATCCGGCCTGCGGATCGATATACACTTGGCGCTTCCCGACGATTGCGTCTCTCATGGTGCCGGAAGCACCCTCGACCGTCTGAAGCGGCCGGCCGGCATAGCCAATCGCCTGGACCCGCAGGTTGACAATTTCGACGGAATGCTCGTCAAGAGCATAACCGTAGACGATACGATGGGCCTCTGCGAAACGGCTGGCGAAGTCTTCCGCTGTCGACAAGATGCCTTCGACGCGGATTTCATGGTTTTGGCCGACGTAGCGGGCTTCGGCGATATGTTGCAGCGCGCGTTTCGCGTCCGGAATCGTTTCCGTCTCAAGCCAGTCCTTCGCCTGCACTTCCAGGCCCTCAACCGCAAATTTGATCTCGTGCCAGCCCTCGCCCTGGACGCGCTTGATCTGGGTCGAGACGAAGTCACGCGTCACGTCGGACAACAGCACGCCACGGGCGCACATCGTCCCCGGCGATTCTGGAATGATGACCGTATTCAAGCCGGTTTCCGCGGCAACAAGTGAGGAATGAAGCGGGCCGGCACCACCAAAGGCCATCAGCGCGAAGGGCTTGATGTCGTGCCCCTTGTCCATCGAGACTGCGCGGATAGCGCGGGCCATGTTGGCGACGGCAATGCGAATGATCCCCCAGGCTGTGTCCTCAACCGAACGACCGATTTTTTCGGCGACCCCACCGACCGCCCTAAGCGCTGCCTCACGATCTACGGGCATGGCACCGTCCAGGAGTGCTATCGGGTTGAGCCGCTGGAGGACGATGTTGGCGTCCGAAATGGTTGCGTCGATGCCGCCCTTGCCATAGGCAGCGGGCCCGGGCACGGCGGCCGCGCTCTGCGGACCAACCTTGAGGCCACCTGCATCGTCGAGCCAAGCGATCGAGCCCCCGCCCGCGCCGATGACGTGCACATCGACCATCGGGCAACGAATTGAATAGCCAGCGACATCGCGGTCGGTGGAATAGGCCGGCTTGCCACCGGCGATCAGTGCGACGTCGGTGGAGGTGCCGCCGACGTCATAGGTAATGATATTGGGGAAACCGGCCGCCTTACCAACCAGAGACGCACCAACAACACCGGCGGCCGGGCCCGAAAGGCAGGTGCGAACCGGATAATTGCGGGCCGTCTCGGTGGACATCAGGCCACCGTTGGAATGAATGGTGTAGGGCTTGGCCTCGACGCCTGCCTTGCGCGACCGGGTCATGAAGCGGTCGAGGTAACCGTCCATGCGCGGCATAAGATAGGCGTTCATGACCGTGGTAGAGATGCGCTCGTATTCGCGGAACTCCGGCAGGACGTCGCTCGACAGCGAGATGAAGACATTCGGCAAATGCTTGCGGATGATGTCCGCGGCGCGTTGCTCATGTGCCGGGTTGCGGTACGAGTGCAGGAATCCGATCGCCACGGCTTCCACACCTTCCGCCTTGAACTGCTTCGCAGCGGCTTCGACATCTGCTTCATCGAGCGGCACGATGACCTCGCCGGCTGGGCCAAGTCGTTCAGAGACTTCGAGGCGTAGCGGACGGACCACCAGCGGGTCGGGTTTGCGGACACTCATATCGAATAGGTCGGGACGGGTCTGGCGGCCGATTTCCAGGACGTCACGAAAACCTTCAGTGGTCAGCAAGCCCGTCTTTCCGCCGCGGCGTTCGATGACCATGTTAGTCGCCACCGTCGTGCCGTGGCCGAAATGTGCGACATCGGCAGCCTGAAGGCCACGCTCCGCGAATCCGGCAATACCCGTTTCGATTGCTTCGGACGGATCGTGCGGTGTCGAGGACACCTTGAAATGACGCATGCCGCCGGTCTCGTCGTCGAGAACCGTGAAGTCTGTGAAGGTACCGCCGACATCAATGCCGACCCTGATATTGCCCATGATGCTCTGGTCTTTTGCGCTGTGGCTCCGGTTTGCCGCCGTTGCCTTGTCTCTCATGAGCACGATCTAAAATCAGCTAGTGTATCTTGTAAAATTCAAATAATTTAGCTTTCCATGCCAAAATGGAATGCTCACCAAGATCGACATGAGACGGATCAAACTCAGACATCTCGACACGCTGGCCGCGTTTATGAAGACAGGCTCGGTTACGGAAGCTGCATTGGCACTTCACACCACACAGCCGAATGCCAGCAAATCGCTGAAACAACTTGAGGATTTCGCAGGCGTCAAACTCTTTGAGCGGATCGCTGGGCGGCTGCGTCCAACACCGGAGGCAGAGCTGTTATTTTCACATGCCACACGCCTCATGGATGAGCTGACGGTGTTTGAAAACCTCTCGCTCGACCTCACCGCGATGGCTCAAGGGTATGTAAATATCGGCATTTTGTCGGCCTTCAGCACCGCTCTCATCCCGATGGCAATCGAACGGTTCAATAATCTCTATCCCGGTATCCAGGTGCAGGTGGACCTTCTCGACTCCGACAAGATTCACTCCTACGTCAGCCGAGGAAACTACGACTTCGGATTGGTGCATCATCCAGAACATGAATCCGACCTCATGACGCAGACGCTAAGGACCTCGTCCATGGTTTGCATCATGCCGCCAGACCATCCACTTGCGAAACACCGGATCATCCTGTCGAGCGACATCGCCGACCAGCCGTTCGTGACCTATCCGCGTTCTGTGCCCTTTGGCGCGGCGATCTTCCGATCGCTGTCCGACGAAGGCGTAAAACCTTCCAATACCCTGATATCGAACCAGAGCCAGCTCATACGCCGCCTCGTCGAGCGAGGCCGTGGCGTGGCCCTCGTTGACCATTTTTCGGTCTGGGATGCGAATGAGCTCGACCACATCGTCATCCGCCAGTTCGAGCCGCGTATTCCTGTTTCTATCGGCATGATCATCCCGAAGCGCCGGCCTCTATCACTTGCGGCGCAGACGTTCGTTGGTACGTTGAGAGAAGTACTTGAGCATGGGTAGGGTTAGGGGCAGGTTTGCCGCTTTTCGGCTCAGGGAATTCTGCCTTTATCCTTCGCGAAACGCCGGTCAACCACGCACGACCACCACTATCAACCTCAATCATGCCGACGTCGAAAAGGCGCGGAGCCGTTACAATGCGCAATGCCGGTTCGCAGCCATCGTCGAGACGAATCCGCGCACGCAGATGAGCGACGCGAACAGATGATGGAACCCTCGCTATTGATACCGTCTGACTTTGTCCCGCTCCTGCAGGAGCGGTGTTCCAGGTTTGGTCGGGAATGAAACCCCTCGGCCGTCGGCACCGAGGGCATACTGGAGCGAGCCAAGGCCGAACATGCCACATCGATCCGCCTGGCTGGCGAATGCCTTGCACGCTACGTCAACAAGTTGGTCGCGCGATGGCTGCCCAACGACGAATGCGACGTGCTTTTTACCTCTCGCATGTTGATGAACGACATTCGAATACTACTTCAGTCGTTCGTGCCAGGCTCCGGCAATAAGTCCGGATTGCCGCGGTTGAAACCGGAACCGAGATGGTGGTCATTGTTGACGGAAAAGCCATCTCTGGATTTGTCAGTATGTATTGGCGATATGATGCCCTGAAGCGTCGTTTCGTGTTGCCGGCTCCTCGCGTATAGCTGCCGTGCCCTTCGAGGGCTGCGCTGCCTCGCCATCGAATCTAAGATTTGCTGACAGGATGCAAGCGGAACACCGCTTACCTTTCAGATGGTGAACGTCATCGACGACGACCCGCGAATTACCCGATCGCGACCCTAATGATGACCCTGAACCAGTCGATTTCAATGGGCGACAACACTCAAGCACGGCCATTTTTTGCCAACTCTAGCCAAGGGCGCGGTTGCGAGACACAGGAAAGCACGCAGTCCCTACCCTGCACTGATTCCGAAAAATCCCTACTAGGCTGAAAGCCTTTCCCTGTTCCGCATTGTAGGGAATTGCGGCGTAACTCTCTGTGCTGCCTCAACAATTCGTCGCACAAAATCGATGAAGCACGTGAAAAATGGCAAAATTCCCTGAATTTGGGGTGTTATCAGGGTAATCGTCGGTTGAGACCCGTTCGCGAGGGACTGCGCACACCACCAGCGGAAAATCACTACACCGCAGACCACAAAACGGAATGCAAACACGCGCGCCCCAAGTTCTTGAAACAGCGCCACGGTCGCAGCGCCAGCTCCCATCGTGCCGCCGGTGATCAAGGCACGGCGGCCCTCAAGCGTCATGAAGGCGCTCATACCGTGATCTCCAGACCGGCGATCCTGTCGCCCTTGAGAACGAAGAAGTACCGCAGATCGACGGGGCTTCCGGGGAAGTCGCCGGACACATGTCCCGTCACCTGGGTCTTTCCGTTCTCGGTGGTGATGAGAAAGGGCTCGGTCAGGGTGTACGAGTACTTCTGATCGGTCTCGACCTTCCAACGCCGGATGGATTCTCGGCCGACGCGGATTTCGCCCGCGTCCCGGACGACGGCATCGTCGGTGAAGGCAGCGGCGACGGCGTCGGGGCTGCGGGCGTTATCCGCGTCGAAGTAGGCTTGGATGCTCGGCGGCAACTTGATGGTCATCTTGATTCTCCTGTGTTTCCCCAGGCCCTTCTCGCTTGGGGTCCAGCGCATTCGCGGCTGGCAGGAGATAATCTATGGCTCGACGAATGATCCGATAACTGGGATAGATAAGGATGAGGAATTGCGAAAAGCAGGACAATGACGCGAGATATCCTGTCTGACATCGATGCTGTGATCAGCATCGCCCGGCATGGATCGTTTCGCGCCGCGGCACTTGATCTCGGCATGTCGACGACCGCCCTGAGCAATGCCATCGCCAAGTTGGAGCAGCGCTTGGGCATTCGGCTCTTCAATCGGACGACACGGAGCGTTTCCCTCACTGACGCGGGGAGCGCCTTCGTCGAACGAGTCGGCCCGGCGATGACGGACATCCACGATGCCTTGTTGGCCGCGCAGTCGCTACAGCAGACACCGTCCGGCACGCTCCGCATCAACGCGTTTGCGTCGGCAGCGCGTGAAGTGTTGGCGCCCCTCCTGCTTCCGTTTCTGCGGCGTTACCCGCAGGTTCACATCGATCTGGTGACCGAAGGAAAGCTCGTCGACATCGTCGCCGCCGGCTTCGACATTGGTCTGAGGCCCGTCGACCTCGTGCCCATCGACATGATCGCCGTGCCCCTCGGCCTGCATCGTCAGCACGCGGTCGTGGCGTCACCGGAATTTCTAGCCAAACACGGCAAACCGAACGTGCCGACCGACCTCTATCGCTTCCGCTGCCTCCGCGCCCGTCTTCCAAACCACGCCTTGTTCCGATGGCGTTTCGCGAAAGACAGCGACGCCGTCCAGATAGATGTCCAGGGCTCGCTCACCCTGGACGAGCCGAGCCTCGTTCGGATTGCCGCTCAGAATGGCGTCGGACTCGGCTATCTCATGGAAGCCGAGGTCCGAGAGGACATCGCCGCCGGCAGTCTGGTTCAGGTTTTGGCAGATTGGACACCCAGCCTACCGCCGCTGGCGCTGTACTACCCAGGCCGAAAGAATCCGCCCGCCGCCTTCACAGCGTTCATCCAGGCCGCTCGTGAGTTTGCTTCTTCCGCGAAATAGGCCTCAGCCCACATTCCCCGTTACCATCTGCACGAGATCCTGTCGTTGCGAGACTCCTGAGAATTCGGCGCTCGTCTGCAACAAGACCGGTCAGTCTGCCTTCAACCCCAGGCGAATCCTCCCGTCTGCCTGTGAGCGAAACGCTTGGTTCAGGCCGAATGGGGGACCGACACCGGACTGTCCGGTTGTGGGGATTCCTCGGAGGTAAGCTGCCGGTCAATGGCGGGGGGCATGCGCGATGAAGACGCTCCAGCCCCAATGAACGCGGGAATGGTAACCTCGACGTTTCGCCTCGTCTCAGCACTTTAGCTAGGTCTCAGCCTCCGCGCCTTGCGCCGTTGCGGCGGCGAAACGGCTGACGGGACTTCGTCCGGCCCTGCATCAACGAGAATGCCGCAAGTAGGACAGGGAATGACTAAGCAAATCTCCTTGAGCACCAGCGTGATGCAACTATGAACTGCCACGTCGGTATCGCGTGTTCTTGAACCATCGAGATACCCGGAGTTATAGTTTTCGAGCGGGGCTGGATCCCAAACGCCGCTGCCAATGAAGTGGTGCAGTTGGTCATAGCTCACGGTGTCGGCGCGTGCCGCGATCGGCCGAATGCTCTTTCGATCTCTTCGAAATTGCTTTGTCTACGCCAGAGGCTTGATCCACCCCCACTGAAAGGGTCAACTTCGCAATCGGCAAGCTCGCGACGAAGATCTTCCACCTCGTTGGTAGCTATCGCATTGGCATCGACGAGCATACTGTCGTCGATCCCCAGTTGAGGGGGAAGGGGCTAATCGGTTTGCGCGTTATCGACGCGTCGAGCATGCGGAGGATCGTGTCGGGAAACACTGCCTACGGCGGCCGACATGATCCGCGCCGGGCGCTGACCCGACAGACTGTTCAGTGGGCGCCCGATCGGACCTCCGGACTGGGAACGGCGACGCGTTTCGCGGTCCTCAACGCTTCGCATGGTGGGAAACGCTCATCCCGGGCGTTGCCGTGCAGCTGTTGATGACCTGCTCGGCATCGCGTGCCGCGCGCAGCAGCCTGAGGCCGAGACGTTCGAGGTCCATGCCGCTCAGCCGGAAGACCGGGACGCATACAGAAAGTCCGGCGATCGGTTCGCCGCGGCCGTTGCGGACCGCAACGCCCACGCCACCCACATCCGATCGGAACGCCCCCCAATTGATGCCGTAGCCGCGCTTGCGCACCTGTTCGATCTCCTTTCGGACGAGGTCGGCGTCCGTCAGCGACTTGTCCGTATAGGAAACCAGCGGCGCATCCAGCACCCAGTCGACCCGGCTGTCAGGCAGCGCGGCGAGCTGTGCCAAGCCGGCCGATACGCAGTGTGCCGGCGAGCGCCCGCCGAGAGTGGCCAGCGATACGACCGGTTTGGGCGAAAGCAGCTGGTGCGTGTAGACGATGTAGCGGCCTTCCAGCCGGGTGAGGTGGATTGTCTCCTCGGTTTCCTCATGCAGCTCGATCATTATCGGCAGCAGCAGCGTCTTCAGGTCAAGTGATCCCTGGCGAGATGCGCCTAGCGCCAGTGCCGAAGGCCCCAGACTGTACCGGAGATTCTCGTCCTTAACGATCCAGCCGCGCTCCGCGAGTGTGGCCGCCAGTCGAAACACCGTCGTCTTGCCCGCCTGCAGCCGATCGGCAAGTTGGGTCAGCGTCAGCCGGTCCTCCGATCCCAGCACCTCCATGAGAGCCAGTGCCCGTTCGACCGAGGACAAGGTTTCGTTTTTCTCGGCACTCATCGCTGCCCCTTCAAAAAAATAATTCCGCTATGTGGAACTAACCATTGCATATGCCGGAACATGTGCATAGGGTCCGGCTCCAGAAAGTTGAGCCCCTCGGGTACTCGACGACAAGAATCGGGCCTGATCGATGGCCCGACACCAGATTGGGAGTTGAAATGCCACTGATCCGCATCAGCCATGCTGCCAGCTATGCGCAGCCCGTCAAGGACAGACTGATGGTCGAGGTCACTGCTGCGTATGCGGCCGCGACCGGATGTGACCCGGCTAAGGTGTGGGTCATCGTTGACGAGGTCGACAAGTCTGACTGGGCGACCGGCGGCACGTCGCTTGCGGCCAAGGCGAAAGCCCTGGCCGCGGGCTAATCCGGCCCACACTCGATCCATTTTATTCCAGACGCTTCCGGTGGATCGCGCCGGGGCCAATCGCAGTCTTCGAAGGAGTTTCCGCATGAGCATTGCCCGAGTGACCAAGACCGTCGTGGCCGGCTGCTTCAACACCCGCTACGTGGAAGCTGGCACGCCGGGCAAGCCAAATCTCGTGCTGATCCATGACGGGGGCTTCGGCACGACGGCGGAGAATTGCTGGGCCGGCGTCATCGATCTGCTCGCGGACGACTTCCACATCTTCGCGCCGGAGCTTCTGGGCTGGGGCGGCACCGACAAGGTGGTGTACCTGGATCGCTCGCCCTATGCCGGCCGACTGCCTCACATCGCGGCATTCGCCGATGTCGTCGGCATCGAGAACGCTTTCTATGCCGGCGCCTCCTTCGGCGGCTCGCTGACCATGCGTGCCACCGTAGCCGACGGCAATCCCTGGCGCATGACGAAGGCCATGACCATTTCGGGCTCGGGCGGACCCTACCGGCTCCAGTTCGGGATTGAGGCGCTGGCCGAGTACACCCCGAGCATCGAGGCGGCGACCCGGCTGACCGAACTCGTCGTCGGAACGACAAAGGGCCTTGAGGACCATATCCGCGACCGGCACGAGTGGAGCCTGGTCCCGGGGCACTGGGAAAGCATGTATGCGCCGAGGCTCAAGAACCCTTCGGTTGAGCGGAAGGCGCCCGCCGATCCCTATCTCGATCAGCTTCGTTCGCTGCGGATACCGGCGCTTCTCGTCGCCGGCGCGCGCGATCCGCTGCTGGAGGCCGGATGGGCCCGCAAGATGGAAGGCTTGTCGGACAATCTGACCGCGGTCGAGCTCGAAGCCGGCCATGAGCCGAACATCGATCAGCCGGAGCGTGTTGCCGGGCTGATCCGTGACTTCTTCATTCACGGGAAGGTCGAGTGATGGCTGGAACCCCGAAGCTGAAGGCAGCGATCCCGGTCGGGCTCGATGAGTTCTACGTGATCCATCCGATCATGGCGGACGGCGGCGAGATCGAGCGTGCCGTCGCCGACGCCGACCTACCGGCTCTGCTGGCGGCGTTGGCCATGATCACTGAAGATGATGCGCTGATTTCCGACGACCTCCGTCCGCCGACGCCCAAGATGGGGGCGTCCATCAAGCCGCAGGGCGGCATGTCGATGGAAGCGCAGGTGAAGGCCCGGCGTCTGGCGACGCAGGCGCTCATCGCCTATCGCGATCGTGGCAGTCCGGAGCCTTCGGCGCCGGATGGCGAGCGGCTCGACAGGATCATGCGCTTCCTGACCAAGGATGCAGGACCGGAATACCTGCCGCTGTTGCGCCATGAGCTTGCGCTGCCGCGTGACATGGGTGAGCCGGACTGGCGGCTGGGCGACATCGCGCCGGGCCGCGACTTTTCGGTCGCCGTCATTGGCGCCGGGCTGTCAGGCGTTGCCGCAGCCCATCGTCTTCAGCAGGCGGGCGTTCCCTACACGGTCTTCGAGCGCAAGCCGGATGTCGGCGGCGTCTGGTGGGCGAACTCATATCCCGGCTGCCGCCTGGACACGCCGAACTTCGCCTATAGCCTGTCCTTCGCGCAGAAGCAGGACTGGCCGCAGCAATTCTCCCGGCAGCCGGAAATCCAGGCCTACATCTCCCGCGTTTCGGACCTTGCCGGTCTTCGCGACAACATCCGCTTTAACGCGGAAGTCCTGTCGCTGCTGTGGCAGGAAGACAGCGCCACCTGGCTGGTGACGACGAGGTCTGAAACGGGCGAGGTCGAGGAGCGCGGCTTCAACGCGATCATCACCGCTGTCGGCCAGCTCAGCCAGCCATCGATCCCGGACATTGCCGGCCTGGAAGGCTTTGCCGGCAGCTACTTCCATTCGGCCGAATGGCCTGCCGATCTCGATGTGAGTGGCAAGCGGGTTGCGGTTGTCGGCACCGGAGCGAGCGCCTACCAGATCGTGCCGTCGATCGTCGATAGCGTTGCGTCGCTGCACGTCTTCCAGCGCAACCCGCCCTGGATGCTGCCGACGCCCAGCTATCACGACGATATCCGGCCGGGCATGGCATGGCTGTTGCGCCACGTTCCCTACTACGGCCGCTGGTTCCGCTTCTGGCAGTTCTGGATCGCGGCGGAAGGACGCCTTCCGCTCGTCGAGGTCGATGACGGCTGGCAGCATCCGATCTCCGTCGGGCAGGCCAATGAAGGCCTGCGCCAGGAATGCATGGCGCATCTCGAGGCGCAGCTGAAAGATCGGCCCGACCTTCTGGAAAAGCTCACGCCGACCTACCCGCCCGGCGCCAAGCGGATGCTGCGCGACAACGGCGTGTGGACGTCCGCACTCAAGCAGCCGCATGCGCATCTCGTGACGGAACGGATCGACCGCGTCGAGGGCAGCACGATTGTGACCGCCAACGGCGAGAGGCGCGAGGTCGATGTCATCGTCTTCGCGACGGGCTTCCTCGCCTCCGACTACCTCCATCCGATGGAGGTGAAGGGGTGCGAGGGTAGAGACATCCACGAATGGTGGGCCGGCGACTGCCGGGCGCATCTGGGCATCACGGTTCCCGGGTTCCCCAATCTATTCATGAGCGGCGGGCCAAACACGGGTGTGGTCGTCAATGGCTCCGCGATCTTCTCGGCCGAGTGCGCTGTCGAGTACGCGCTGTCGGCGATCGGGCAGACCCTGTCGTCCGGGCACGACGCCATCGACTGCCGCCCGGAGCCGTTCCAGGCGTTCAACGAGCGGGTCGATGCCGAGAACCTGCGCAAGGCGTGGGGCGTCGCGAAGACCAGCAGCTGGTACCGGAACGCGACCGGTCGCGCGTCGCAGACCTGGCCATTCTCGCTGCTGGAGTACTGGCGCCTGACCGAGCGCGCCGACCTTGGTGAATACGACTTCGTCGATGCGGCACCAAGACGACAACCTGATTCTCAACCCTAATCAATGGAAAGCCTCGGGAGGAAATATCGATGGTGAAGAAATTGTTGCAGGCGGCGCTTGTCGCCACCTTGGCCATGGGCGGCACAGCGCACGCCCTCGAAAAAGTTGTTATCCAGAACGGCTCGCCAGTGCCGGCCGCCGCCTATCTCGACTACTATGTTGCTGATGTCGCCGGCTTCTATGCCGATGAAGGCCTCGAAGTCGAGATGCGCTATTCGCAGGGCGCGCCGCAGGCCGCCCAGATCGCCGCCAGCGATGGCGCCGACATGGCGCAGGTGGCTTTCGAGCCCTACCTGTACGGCTACAGCAACGGCATGCGCGGCCAGTACTTCTTCAACTCCACGCACTACAACATCTTCTTCGTCGGCGTTCCCGAAGAGAGCGACATCCAGACCGTCGACGATCTCAAGGGCAAGACGATCGGCGTGTCCAACATGGGCAGCGGCTCGCTGATAGTGGCGCGCTCGATGCTGCGCGGTGCCGGGATCGATCCCGATCCGTCCGTGTTCCTCCCCGTCGGCGTCGGTGACTCCGCCCTTCAGGCGCTCAAGTCCGGCCAGGTTCAGGCCCTGTCGCTTTGGGATGGCGGCTATGCCGGCCTCGAGCGTGCGGGCGTGAAGCTGCGCTACATCCATCACCCTAAGATCGGTTGGACCGGCAATGGCGGCCTGTTCCTGTCCGACAATTCGATCGAGAAGAACCGCGACAAGGCCGTCGGCATCGTGCGTGCGCTGGTCAAGGCTCGCATCTTCATTCGCGAGAACTTGGATGCTGCGCTGGACATCTACTGGCAGGTGAATCCCGGCGCCAAGCAGGGCGCGACGGAGGCCGAGGCCCGTGAAAAGGGCATGGCGGAACTGCAGTTCCTGTCGCCGTTCCTCGTCGAGTCCGATGTGGACCAGATCGGCCGCTTCGACATGGAAGCACTTGCCACCTATCTCGATGTCATGAAGGAAGAGGGCGTGCTCTCCGCCGATATCACGCCTCAGCAGCTTGCCTCGAACGAGTTGCTCGACGAAATCGGCGAAATCGACGTCGAGGCGGTGCGCGAGCGCGCCCGCAACTGGAAATGACGGCGCCGATCCGCAGGGAGGACCTCAAAGGTCCTCCCATCCACCCCAGAGACAATGTGGTGACGCTGTTGGAAGCCAAGCAAAATCAGGCGCAGGCCGCGGGTTCCGAGCTGATCGAGTTCGACCGTGTCGCCAAGGTCTACCGGGCGGCCGACGGTCGCCCCGTGCGAGCGGTCGATTCCGTCTCGGGAACGATCGGCAAGGGCGAGTTCGTTTCGATCCTCGGCCCGTCGGGCTGCGGCAAGAGCACGCTGATGATGATGCTGGCGGGCCTGCTTAGGCCCACCGAGGGCGAGGTACGTTTCAAGGGCCGCGCCGTTACCGGCCCCCAGGAGGGGTTCGGCATCGTCTTCCAGGATGCGGTCCTGTTTCCGTGGCGCGACGTTCTGGCCAACGTCAAGCTGCCGTCGGAGGTCCTCGGCCTGTCGTCCGCCGAACAGGATCGACGTGCACGGCATATGATCGAGCTCGTCGGCCTGTCGGGCTTCGAGACGAAATACCCGCACGAACTGTCGGGCGGCATGCAGCAACGCGTCTCGATCGCGCGGGCGTTGTCGCTCGACCCCTCGCTGCTGGTCATGGACGAACCGTTCGGTGCACTGGATGCCATGACGCGCGAGCAGATGAATCTCGAGCTCCAGCGCATCAGCCTCGAAACGGGCGCGACCGTTGTCTTCGTCACGCATTCGATCGCCGAGGCGGCATTCCTGTCGGATCGAGTATTCGTGATGTCGGGCCGTCCATCGACCGTACGCGAGATCGTGCCGGTCGATATTCCACGGCCGCGTCGTATCGAGCAGATGAACACCGATGAGTTCGGGCGCTACGTGACGCATCTGCGCGGATTGCTCGACGCCAAGGGAGAGATGTGATGAGCACCGCCGACGCAACCGAGTTGAAGCCCTTCAGGCAGCCACTGACCATGCCGCGCAGCCTGCCGGCCGTCCTCACGGCGGGAGCTCTTCTCGTCGTCTGGGAAGCTAGCGTTCACCTGCTGAGCGTTCCTGCCTATATCCTGCCGACGCCGAGCACGGTCGCTATGCGCGTCTATCAGGACCTGGCGAGCGGGCTGATCATCCCGCACTTCTGGCTCACCTTGGTGGAGGTCGTGGTGGGGTTCCTGATCGCCGTCGTGGTCGGTGTTGGCCTCGGCACGGCGGTCGGTCTGGTGCCGGCGCTCGACCGGACGATCTACCCGATCCTGCTCGCGTTCCAGACCGTGCCTAAAGTGGCGATTGCTCCCCTCCTCATTATTTGGTTCGGCTACGGGATGCATTCCAAAGCGATCATGGCGGCGCTGATCGCGTTCTTTCCGATCCTCGTCAACGTGATTGCGGGGCTCAAGACCACCGATTCCCGGCGGGTTCTTCTGATGAAGGCGCTGCGAGCCAATCCTTTCCAGATCTACATGAAGGTACGTCTGCCTAGCATGCTTCCCTACCTGTTCGCAGGTCTCGAGGTCGCCATAGTGTTTTCATTGATCGGCGCCATCGTCGGCGAGTTCGTCGGGGCGTCGGTGGGGCTCGGCAGCCTGATCATCCAGAGGCAGGCGGTGGTCGACGTGGCCGGTGTGTTCTCTGTGCTCACATACCTGTCCCTCATGGGCCTCGCGATGAGCCTTATGGTTAAGTTCGTGGCCGACCGGCTGACGTTCTGGTCGCGGTCGCAGGACCTCGTCGGCGCCTGACCCCACCCGACAATGAAAAGACCGCCCGGCGCGTCTGGGCGGACAGCCCTTCCATGCCCAACGCACTGTGAGCCCAACATGCCCTTCGTCCGCCGCGGCAATCACCGAATCCACTATCGCATCGAAGGCGAGGGCGAGCAGATCTTGCTGTTCGCCAATTCGCTGGGACAGAGCCTTGAGATGTGGGACCAGCAGGTCAAACTGCTCAAGGCAGACTTCCGTATCATTCGTTACGACCATCGTGGCCATGGACCTTCAGAAGCGGAGGGCGAGAGCGCGACTGTCGAAGAACTTTCCCGCGACACGATCGCGGTCCTCGACGCGGCCGGCATCGGCAGTGTCCACTTCGTTGGCCTGTCGCTCGGCGGCATGATCGGCCAGCAGATCGCGCTCGACGCGCCGGACCGGCTGTGCTCGCTGACGCTATGCGCTACGGCGGCCCACCTGCCGCCGCCCGAAGGCTGGGAACAGCGCGCCGTAAAAGCCTTGGCGGAGGGCATGGAGCCGTTCGTCGAGATCTCGCGCGGCCGCTGGTTCACGCCGACTTTCAACGGCGCGTCGGAGGCACTTGTGAATGCCGCTTTGGAGCGGCTCCGGCGGATCGACACGCAGGGCTACGCCGCCTGCTGCCGCGCGATACGGGATTTCGACCTGCGCGCGCGCGTCGGTTCGATTTCGGTGCCGGTCCAATTGATCTCGGGAGCAAAGGATCCCTCAACGCCACCCGCCCTCATGAAAGACCTGCACGACCATTTGGCCGGCTCGCGCTATGAAACAGTGGACGCCGCGCACCTCCTCAACATCGAACAGGATCAGCAGGTAGCCGGCTTGGTCAGGCGGTTCGTCCAGTCCGCCTAGAGCATCTTCGATAGACGCGGAGTCGGTTGACCGCTCTATCAAGGTCTCTTCGAGGTAGAAGCGACAGGCGAGATCCTGTCAGACAGAAGGCACTCCATTAAGGAGCGCCGCCTCTAGTCTCTTGGCTGCGGACCAGCATCCGCTCCCGTGAGGCGATGATCATTGCGGTTCAGGTATTCAACAGCCCCGGCCTCAAGTTCAAGACCGAAGTCTTCTGCATGCTGGCAAACGTCGCCTGGACGTACCTCATGCACGAGCACTACGACCGGCAGAAGCCCAAGGTGAAGATCGTCAACGATCAGGGCTTCACGATGCCGCTGAGCGAAATAATCGATCGCGGCGATTGGCCGCTGAAAGATGGCGTGAAGCTTAACCTGAAGGCGCTCAAGACGCTGCGCGACCAGGTCGAGCAGCGTCTCCTCGGGAAGGCGGACCAGAAGTGGCTGGGGATCTTCCAGGCGAGCTGCCTGAACTACGACCGCGTGCTCTGCGAACTCTTCGGCAATGCCACTCCTCGTCGTATGCCTCCTTCACCGACATATCGATGTACTCGAAGGGAGAGCGGGTATTAAGCGACTGGCCCTTCAGGTAGTCCCGTGAACGCACGTCCTCGATTGCAAATGCTACAAATATAACCTTCTTGACAGCCATTGTGGCGACCCCTCTGATGCTTTCAATTTTAACCAAGTGGAGGTTGATGAAGCGGTTTCAACGGCAGCACCAAGTATTCTTGGGAATACTTAGCCGATCGGCGAGATCATCGCGCTTAGTCTCGCAGTCCTAGATGGTCATGACGCTCCATGTCCGCTTTCAGGAAGACGCGTCAGGTCGTCGAACGGCCGGAATGGGGGCGTCTACTGCCTGCCCGACTACACAACTAAGAAGGGCGAAGCGCCTTCCAGCCAGCGCCTTGCCTCACGCTGCATGCCTCCCCTTCTGCGCGACGTTGCCCGCTTCCTTTGTTCAAAGTTGTTCCCTTTCGACGAGGCAGTGCTAGGCTGTCGCCGTTGATGAGGGGGATATGGCCGAAGAAGAAGGTAGGGCGCCAGGCGCGCCAACGATCTTGCGCCTCAGTATCGAGCGGTTCCGGGGCATTGAATCTCTTATCTGGCTGCCCGACCATCATGTGAATGTTATTCTCGGGGGCGGAGATACCGGAAAGACGACCATTCTAGATGCGATCGGAATTCTGCTAAATCCGACAAATTCGACGGTTATTTCCGATGCCGACTATTGGAAACGCGCTCCCGCGGCTGAGTTCATCATCGAAGCCGTTCTGCGCCTACCGCCAGCGATAGGGATCAATGAGTAGAAGAAGGCGAGTTGGCCCTGGGAATGGGACCGTGAAAAGCCGGTAGTTCCCAACCCCGATGATGAGGCTGCCGCCGACGCGAACAAGGAAGTCTACGTGGTGCGCGTACGGGGCACAGCAGACTGCGATCTCGTCTATGAGATTTGCCAGCCCAACGGCGAGTTCGACCACTTCTCCGTTTCGGTCCACCGCAAGATCGGCCTCGTAAGGCTAGCCGGGGACGATCGTAACGATCGGGACCTACGGCTCATTCAAGGTTCCGCGCTCGACCGCCTACTTGCCGACAAATCGTTGCGAGCCAAGCTCGCCAATGAGATCGGCGAAAAGAATGTCGAGGAAAAGCTGGCCGACCCGTCGAAGGAAAAGCTGGCAGCTTTGGACACTCAGTTCGGCGCGCAGGCCTTGCCCACGCAAGCTGGGCCTAGGATTGGTCGGCGGTCAAGGCTTCTCCCTAAATGCATTGATCGGTCTTACCGCCGAGAAGCACGATGTCAGGTTGCCTCTCAGCAGTTGGGGTTCGGGCACTCGACGGCTCGCGGCGTTGGAGATCGCGGCTTCCACCACAGCGAGTTGCCCATCACCGTGGTCGATGAAGTCGAGCGCGGGCTTGAGCCCTATCGCCAGCGTGTCGTCCTGAAGGAGCTGGTCGCCGCGCCAACGCAAACATTCATCACCACCCACAGCGTGGCGGCGATTAAGGCGGCCAATGGGGCCAGCATTTGGTATCTCAGCGGTGACCGCAAGATCGGCAAATTAGCCGATGCGACGACCCCGCACATAATGAAGGACCCCGAAGCATTCTTGTCGCGAATGGCCATCATTGCCGAGGGCGCGACCGAGGTCGGCTTCGTGAAATTTCTGCTGCTGAAGGCGGTCACGAGAGTGCCCTTGGAGTTTGGCCTGTGGGTGACCGACGGCGGCGGCAACGACACCACACTCACTCTGCTTGAAAGCCTCGCCAAGAGCGGTCTGAAATTCTCGGGCTTTGCCGATGACGAAGGACGCGCGCCGCAGCGCTGGGTGACGCTAAAGGGAACCTTGGGCGACTTGCTGCTGCGGTGGCCCAAGGGTTGCCTTGAAGAGAATGTCATCGAACATATCGCCGACGGCGATCTCGAAAATTTCATCGCAAACCTCGACGGCGAGTCCGGTGAACGGTTGCGGACCTTGGCCGTGCGCCTTCAGATCGAGGATAAGTCCTATGCCGCGATTCTCGCGGCCGCCGGCAACCCGGAGAATGTGCGGAAGCTGATAATTGAAGCGGCCACAGACTCTATTCCCGATGGTATTCTTGGGGATCAGAAGAAGGCATTCAAAAGTCACGGCCGTACATGGTTCAAGACCATCGGTGGTGGGTTTGAGCTGGGATCGAAGGTGCTCCAGTTCAACGTTTGGCCCAAGCTGGAAGGCCAGCTTGGGCCGTTCCTGAATGCAGTCCGCCAATCGGTCGACCTGCCGGTCATCGCTAAATTGCCCGATGAGTGACGCATCCGTCGCAGCGGCATTGAGATCCACAGCTTCGCTCGTTGTGATCGAAGCACCAGGCGGCTGCGGTAAGACCTACCAAGGAGCGCAGTTTGCTGCGGACGCCGCCGCAGACGCCGAAAGCCGGATTCTCATTTTGACTCACACCCATGCGGCGTGCGATGTCTTCTCTGAGCGAACTGCGGTATCGCAGAGTAAGGTTGAAATCCGCACCCTCGACAGCCTGATCGGCCTGATCGCCTCTGCCTATCACGTGCCGCTCGATCTTCCGGCTGACGTCGGTGTATGGTCGCGTGCCAATGAGGACGGGTACAATAGGGTAGCGATGAAAGTCGCGCATCTGCTCGAAAAGAAGCCGATGATCGCGAGTGCGCTGGCCCGACGCTACCCGCTCATCATTTGCGATGAGCATCAGGATGCGACCGCCGCCCAGGATCAGATCATCCTCGCCCTTCACAAGGCTGGCG
>NZ_CAXUPX020000020.1:0-44545 GCF_964252895.1 Aminobacter sp. LjRoot7 | reverse complement strand
GATCACCCAGAAGGACTTACGCGCCGTGTTCTCGAAATGTCTCAAATTCACCGGAGATCCTCCATCCTACGAAGGAACTCCACATGCTGCGATTTTGCACTACGCCAACGAGGTGTCAGGACCGGACGCTTACAGACCCCAAATAAGAGGGCGAGATAAAAGCGCATGCCCGAAACGCGTTAAGCCATTGGCATGGCTTGCGTTTTCCGGTGCATGACGATCGGTCGCGGGCATACTGCCCGGTTTTTATGGGAGATTTCAGTACCTTCGCATGCACATGATAGTTGCTCCGGCAGCCGGCAGCCTCGCATAAGGTGGGAGATCGGGGACATGCACAAGCGCTTGAGCTGCAGATCGGCCAGCAGATCTAACGCCTCTTGAAAAGGGTTGCGTGTTGGGACGTTCAGGTCGGGACTGTGCTCCCTCCGGTCACGCACAGAGGTTCAGCGGTACGGTATGGCCGATCCCACTCGAAGCAGTCGCTTTCGCCACCCCTACTGAACGAAGGCTTTGCCTTATCTCGGACATTCAGCCTCGGCGATTCGGGTTCTGAAAGCGACGCTCATGAGCTGTATCGGAAACCGACGACACTAGGGACAGCCCGCATCCCCAGATTAAACGGCCGAATCCGTGTGTGTGTGTTTAAGATTCCCACGCGGTCGTTAGCCGGTAGTCTCCATCCCCCGGGGGACACGATGCATCTACATTCCTATCGACTGCGGAATTTCCGGCGGCTTCGGGACGTGCACGTTGAGCTTGCATCTGACATCTCCATTTTCGTTGGGGCGAAACAACAGCGGAAAAACATCTGCCACGCAGGCGATGCAGATGTTTCTCTCGGGCGGTAAAGATGCCTTCTCGCTGTATGATTTCAGCACGCATGTCTGGCCGTTGCTGGACGAGATCGGCGAACGAGAGGACGAGATCGCCGAGTTCGAGTTTCCTACCGTCTCGCTCGACCTTTGGTTCGAGGTTAGGAGCGGAAGACCTCTATCTCGTTACCTTTATCCTGCCTTCGACCGATTGGGCCGGAACGCTCGTCGGCGCCCGTGTAGAACTCGGGCCGAAGAAAATCGCCGAATTGATCGAGCGTTACCGCGCTGCTCGTGATGATGGCCGGGCGAAGGCGGCCGCGCTGGACCATGGCGCGGGCGACTATGTGCCATGGCCGAAATCGCTGTCGGCTTACCTGCTTGGGGAACTGAGACGCGAGCACGAACTGCGCTACTTCGTCCTCGATCACACGCAGTTTGATGCGAAGTTTCAGGCGAAGGAAGGATACCAGCCACTATAGCGCAATCTTGATCAGCGTCAGGACGACCATCAGGCGCTTAAGGCGCTGTTCGAGTCTGAGGTCGGCCTCGACAAGCATCTTGCGGAAGTTTTTAAGGACACGTTGGAGCGATTGGGGCGCTTGGATTATCCCGGCCTCAATAACCCACAGCTCGAAATCAAGTCGGCGCTAAACCCCGCGTCCATCATGACGCAGGACGCGCGCGTCTACTATATCGTGGGCGAAGGCGCGCAGACGATCATGCTGCCTGACACCTACAACGGACTCGGCTTCAAAAACCTGATTTATATGGTGGTCGAAGTGCTCGACCTTCAGGAACGCTGGAAGGCCGAAGAGGACAAGCGCGCTCCCCTCCATCTCATTTTCATCGAGGAGCCCGAGGCGCACCTTCATGCGCAACTCCAGCAGGTGTTCATTCGCAACATTCTCGATTTGCTAGTCATGCCGGGTGAGGTCGGGGGATCATTCGCCGGCCAGGCGATTATTACGATGCACTCGCCGCACATCCTTTACGAGCGCGGCTTTCAGCCGATCCGCTACTTCCGGCACGACTTAGTTGGAAACGATCAGGTCACCGAAATGCTCAACCTCTCCGCGTTCTACGCGCAGGAAACAGAGCATCGCGATTTTCTGCAAAGGGATCTGAGGCTCAGCCACTGCGATTTGTTTTTCTCGGATGGCGCCGTGCTCGTCGAGGGCAACGTCGAGCGATTGCTGCTCCCCATGTTGCGGCGAACGAACCCGAGGCCGAAGAGAACGAAGGCGGTGAAGCGGAGGGGAAGAAGATCCTTCAAACGAGATCAATTCGATGGCCGCGTTCCTCGCGTGTATTCGCACTTCGCCAAGCGGCCAGAGCATCGGCTCACATGGCGCGAGTTCGAAATCTTGCTATTTAGAATCTTTCAAAACCAAGGCTTTACGTGTGAGATTGGCCCCGGCTCGAACGATGGCGGCATTGACGTTCGCGTGCTTCAGCGCGATCCCCTCGGGACATATTGACGATTGTTCAGGCGAAAAAAATACGCCCCGAAGAACAAGATACATGTCCGCCGTAGCCGCTCTCCACGGCAGGCAAGGTGCCGACGCTCAAGCCTGGCGCTGCTCGCACGGCCTAAAGGAGCAGACGAGCGTTCGCGCGATAGGCGAGTGCTATGAAGCCGAGGTAGGAATCTTTGTTTTGTCCTAGCGGTGGCGGCCAGTTTTCGTTGAACAACAGGCGCTGACGAGATTGCGCCAACGGTATTTTTGCCGGTCGTGCGGAGCAGGACTTTTTGCGGTTGGTCTAGGAGGGGATTACAGCTTCGACGCCGGCGCAGGCGATCTCGTTGCCGATGGCGAGCAATGCCTCGATACGGTCGGCAAGCATACGGAACAAAGGGCCAAAGCCTTGGGTGTCGTGCGCTTGTCCCCGCGTCAGCACGAAGCCTAGCGGTCGACCCCTGGCATCGCATCGTGCATGGAGTTTAGTAGGGAAGCCGCGACGCGATGGGCCAAGCGCCTCGATTCGTGACTCCCTTTTTATGCCGACTGCACAATTCTCTCGACCATCTCACAGCGTTTCGAGTGGAATCGAACACGCCGGTCACGACCCTTCGTCGGTAGCGGCGGAACACCCTGTTCCACTTGCGATATTCGTCGGGCAGGCGTCGCCACTGCGACCCGGCCCGCGCCATCCACATTATGCTCTCGAATAGAGCCGGTTGTCCTGTGCCGGTCGGCATCCGCGCCCTCCTCAGGGGCAGCCGCAGCCCGATCAAACCCCATTCCTCGTCCGCAACCCCGATCCGATCGCCTAGCGCCGCCTCCAAAAGACACCGTTGAATTGAACGCCGAGTCGAGCGTCGTGCTTTGTCCCCGAAGCCTAGTTGAGGAGGCAACTCGACCAAGCAATCGCTTACAAAGATCTCGCGTAAGAACGGCTCATTTGTCGGCGGGCGACAAATGTCTTGACAGAAATCGCGAAAAGAAAATAAGAAAGGTACTGCAGCGGGATAGCTGCATCGGAATTGGGGTATTTGAAGGCCCCCGACTGGCGCGATAGCGCCGTCGGGGGCCTTTTTGTTTTGCGCACTAGGAGGAGATACGCGCCATGAAGAAGACTCCGTTTTACGACAGTGGCCTTGAATATGGGGCCAAAATGGCCGAGCTGTTCGGCTATTGGCTGCCAGTGGAATATAGCGCCGGACATTCGCGGGAACATTTGGCAACACGTGAGAGCGTTTCACTGTGTGATCTGGATTACATGGCCGAATTTGTGATCGAAGGACCCGATGCACTTCCGTTGGTTCAGATGCTCGCGACGAACGACTATTCCAAGAAGAATATCGGCTCCGTGCAATATACCGCGATGTGTGACGAAGACGGTCGGATGATCGACGACTGCACGATCTGGGTCATGGACAAGAACAAGTATATGATCATCAGCGGTTCAGAAGACGATTACGCCTGGATTTCCAAGCAGGCGAAGCCGTACGACGTGGCCACTACAAACGTGACCGATAAGCACACAACGCTTGCACTGCAGGGACCGAAGGCCAATCGCGTGCTGCAGCCACTGGTCGACATCGACCTCTCGACCATAGGCTACTATCGGTTCAGGCCAGCAAAGATTTCCGGTATCGAGTGCATCATTGCGCGCATGGGCTACACGGGTGAAGCCGGTTTCGAGCTCCATTTCGCGTCGACTGAAGGACCGACCATCTGGAACCTGGTCATGAAGGCTGGCCAGGCCTACGACATTGTTCCATGTGCCCAGGCCGCTCTGGAGAGCCTTCGTCAGGAAGCCGGATATCTTTTGGTCGGCAAGGACCACGACCGCAGTACCAATCCCTTCGAAGCTGGTATCGGGTTTGCCGTGAAGTTTGGAAAAGAGAATTTCATCGGTAAGGCTGCCTTGCAGCGAATCGTCCGCGAGGGGGTAACCCGCCGGATGGTGTGGCTCGACATTCTCTCCGGCGACGTAGCTGAAACCGGCGACAAGATATTTGTCGGTGACCGCGAAATCGGAACGGTAACCAGCGGATCCTTCTCGCCGACCAGAAAGCGCGGAACTGCCATGGCTTTTGTAAACCCCGCCCACGCCGTCCCGAGCCTGGACGTTACGGTCCTGCTGGACAATGGCACGCGATCGAATGCGAAGCTGTCGGTTATGCCGCTATATGACCCCGGAGACACCCGCACCAAGAACTTCGCCTAATCCATTAGAGTTGAAGCTTCCTCCTAGGGGGAGGCTTCAACCGGCATGGTTTTCCTTTGTTCCCGATCGGAGCAGCCTTTATGAACAGATTCTTTCTGACGACTGGGTTCTCACTTGCAACCGCGGCGGCCCAGGCTCATCCCGGAACCGGTCACGCACATGGGATTGCCGCCGGTCTTTCTCATCCGCTTGGCGGTTTGGACCATGTCCTAGCTATGGCGGCCGTGGGCCTGCTGGGATACCTACTCGGCGGTTGCTTTCGTTGGCTGCTGCCGGCTGCATTCCTAGGTATGATGGTCTTGGGTGGCGCGGTCAGCGTCAGCGGCATCACTCTACCGGCAGTGGAGGCTGCGATTGTACTCTCGGTTATTATAATCGGAGCCTTGATTTTAATCGCACCTAACGTTCCCGGCTCAGTTGCACTCGCGATGACCGGGTTCTTTGCCGTTTTCCATGGTCACGCTCATGTAGCCGAAATGCCATTGGATGGCAGCGCCACGAGCTACGCACTGGGTTTTGTGTTGACGACCGCACTGCTTCATGCCGCAGGCGCGGCGCTTGGCGCCGGAGTTGCAGCAATCGGTGGCTCGCCGCTTGTCAGGCTGACAGGTGGGGCTGTGACCGGTTTAGGGCTGGGTATTTTGGCCGGTCTCATCTGATCGCAACCGCAGGGCGAGCGATATCGGCCGTAATTTTGCTTCGTCAAAGCAGTCGAACAGCGTTCAAAAGACCCGGTCCGCTTATGTTCAGCGCCGCGCGACAGCCGATGACTATCGCGCTGTTGAGGGCGAATAGGGCGGCCTCCGCCTGCCGTGCGGCAGGCCAGTCAGCACCTCGTTTTTAATCTGGGAGCCTAGGGCTCCGCGGAAATCGAACCAAACTCAAGGGAAGAGAGTCATGGCCGAATTCAAGACCGACATCGAGATCGCGCGTGCGGCGAAGAAGAAGCAGATCCAGGAGGTCGGTGCCAAGATCGGCATTCCGAGCGAACATCTGCTGCCTTATGGCCACGACAAGGCGAAGATCTCGGCCGAGTTCATCGCCAATGCGCGCAAGAACAAGGACGGCAAGCTGATCTTGGTCACCGCGATCAACCCGACGCCGGCCGGCGAAGGCAAGACCACGACCACGGTGGGCCTGGGTGACGGCCTCAACCGCATCGGCAAGAAGGCGATCGTGTGTATCCGCGAAGCCTCGCTTGGACCCAACTTCGGCGTCAAGGGCGGTGCTGCCGGTGGCGGTTATGCCCAGGTCGTGCCGATGGAGGACATGAACCTCCACTTCACCGGCGACTTCCACGCCATCACCACCGCGCACAATCTTTTGTCGGCGCTGATCGACAACCACATCTACTGGGGCAACGAGCTCGGCATCGACACCCGCCGCGTCGTGTGGCGCCGGGTGATGGACATGAACGACCGGGCGCTCCGCGAGATCAACTGCTCGCTCGGCGGCGTTGCCAACGGTTTTCCGCGTGAGGCCGGCTTCGACATCACCGTTGCCTCCGAAGTCATGGCGATCCTGTGCCTGGCGACCGACCTCAAGGATCTCGAAAAGCGTCTGGGCGACATCATCGTTGCCTATCGCCGCGACAAGACGGCAGTCTATGCCCGTGACCTCAAGGCCGACGGCGCGATGGCGGTGCTGCTCAAGGATGCCGTCCAGCCCAACCTGGTGCAGACGCTGGAAAACAACCCCGCCTTCGTCCATGGCGGCCCGTTCGCCAACATCGCCCATGGCTGCAACTCGGTGGTCGCGACCACCACCGCGCTCAAGCTCGCCGACTATGTCGTCACCGAAGCCGGCTTCGGCGCTGATCTGGGTGCCGAGAAGTTCTTCGACATCAAGTGCCGCAAGGCTGGCCTCAAGCCTGCCGCTGCGGTCATCGTGGCGACAGTCCGCGCGATGAAGATGAATGGCGGCGTCAAGAAGGAAGAGCTCGGCAAGGAAAATGTCGATGCGGTGAAGAAGGGCTGCGCCAATCTTGGCCGCCACATCGAGAATGTGAAGCAGTTCGGCGTGCCGGTGGTGGTGGCGATGAACCACTTCGTCTCCGACACCGACGCCGAGATCGCGGCGATGAAGGACTATGTCGCTTCGATGGGTGCCGAGGCAATCCTGTGCAAGCACTGGGCCAAGGGTTCGGCCGGCATTGAGGAGCTCGCCCACAAGGTGGTGCAGCTCGCTGAATCGGGTGCTTCGCAGTTCTCGCCGCTCTATCCCGACGAGATGAAGCTGTTCGACAAGATCGACACCATCGTCAAGCGCATCTACCGCGGCTCGGAGGCGATCGCCGACAAGTCGGTGCGCGACCAGTTGCATCAATGGGAACAGGCGGGCTACGGCCATTTGCCGGTGTGCATGGCCAAGACGCAGTATTCGTTCTCGACCGATCCCAACCTGCGTGGCGCCCCTGTCGACCATGTCGTGCCGGTGCGCGAGGTCAGGCTTGCCGCCGGTGCCGGCTTCATCGTCGCCATCTGCGGTGAGATCATGACCATGCCCGGCCTGCCCAAGGCACCGTCGTCGGAAAAGATCTTCCTCAACGAACAAGGCCAGATCGAAGGTCTGTTCTAAGGCGAACGCGTCTTAACATAAGGATTAGAAATACGTGTCAATCATTATCGACGGGAAAGCGGTGGCGGCCGATGTAGTCGCCAAGGTCCGGATCGCAGCCGAAAAGCTGATCGCCGAGACCGGTGTTGTTCCAGGCATCGCGGTGGTCATCGTCGGCCATGACCCGGCAAGCCAGGTCTATGTCGCTTCCAAGGGCAAGAAAGCCAAGGAATGCGGTTTTCATTCCATCGAACATGCGCTGTCGTCCGACACCTCTGAAGCTGATCTGGTCGCGCTGGTGCAGAAACTCAACGCCGACCCCAAGATCCACGGCATCCTCGTCCAGTTGCCCCTGCCCGACCATGTCGACGCCGGCAAGATCATCCAGACGATCTCGGCCGACAAGGATGTCGACGGCTTCCATTTCACCAATGTCGGCAAGCTCGGTACCGGCGAACTCGATACCGCCTTCGTGCCCTGCACGCCGGCCGGCTCGATGCTGCTGATCGAGCGTGCGCTTGGCCGCGACCTGTCGGGCCTCAATGCAGTCGTTGTCGGGCGCTCCAACATCGTCGGCAAGCCGATGGCCAATCTGCTGCTCAATGCCAATGCCACTGTCACCATCGCCCACAGCCGCACCAAAGACCTGCCGGCCTTGTGCCGCAGCGCCGACATCCTGGTGGCAGCGGTCGGCCGTCCTGAAATGATCAAGGGCGACTGGGTCAAGCCGGGCGCAACGGTCATCGATGTTGGCATCAACCGCCTCAGCGCAGACGCCAACGGCAAATCGAAGCTCGTCGGCGATGTCGACTATGCCAGTGCGGCAGAACAGGCTGGCGCCATCACCCCGGTGCCGGGCGGCGTCGGCCCGATGACGATCGCACTTTTGATGGCCAATACGGTCACCTCGGCCTTCCGCGCGGCAGGTCAGGCGTTTGACTTCGACGCTTACAGTTGACCGGTGCATGGAGGCCTCAGAAAGAAGCCGATACCGCCCAAGGCTACTGATTGTAGAGCGAAATCAGCTGGTTATCGCAGCGTTGCGCGACATGATCAGCCGCGACGAACGTTTCGACTTCGCTGCCGGCATCAATAGCGGTAAGGCGTTTCTGGAGGCCGTGGAAGAAACGAAGACGGCCTTCGACGTGGCAATCGTGGGCTGGAAACTATCCGACATGAACGCCTCCGAACTGCTAATCGAGCTTCATCGCCGGCAGCTCGCGATGCGCGTGGTTATTTTCAGCAACGATCATGACCCAGGCATTCTGAAGCAGTGCGTACGCCTTGGCGCGCACGGCTTTTGCTATCAGTTCGATGATCCCAGCGTCCTGTTCGGCACGCTTGCTGCGGTCGCAAACGGCCGTATTTGCATTCCCTTTATAGAGGTCTCCAAAATCAATGAGACGCCCTTATCACGCCTGACGCCGCGCGAATTGGAATTGCTCGCTGTGCTCGCCAATGGCTGGACCAATTTGCAGATTGCCACCAGGACCGGTATTTCGGAGAACACAGTCAAGTACCATCTGAAGAATCTGTATGACAAGCTCGGCGTCCGCAATCGGGCAATGGCGGTGGCGCTGTTTGTCATGGATACGAAACAATAAGCCTCCAGACGGCTGCCAGGCAGCGTTCGCGCGCGGCAAGCCGAGCTTAATCAACAGGGCGAGGCGCCCCCTGGGATGTCAGGACCGTTAACGACCTTCGATTTGTCATTGTCGATCGGAAGAACCAACTTAGCATGAATCCTGATAACGACGCCTAACCGTCTTTTAATATTGACGTCGCTTTGCATCTGTGCAAGCATTCAATCAGGTGGCGGGATAGTCACCTTTTGGTACCACGCGCCGCCCCTCAGGATAAATCCTGCCGGCTAGCAGTTGTGGTCCACCTTCATCTCAAAATTGCCGACATCTTTTCGCGAAGCCGACGACTGCCGTTTGCTCAACGGAACCGATGTCAGCTGGCGCTTTGAGCAGTCAACAAAAACAAGGGGAACGCAAATGAAAACAACAATGCAGAAGATTTCCGTGTTGCTTGCCGTAACTGTCCTGTGGACCGGGAGCGCAGTTGCGGAAGAGGAACCGATCGTGTTGGGGATTCCCGTTGGCCTAAGCGGGGCAAACAGCGTCGTGGCACCGTCCGTGATTCAGGCGACCGAACTCGCTGTCTCCGAAATCAATGAGGCGGGCGGGTTGCTGAACAGAAAGCTGGTCATTGAAGTCGCCGACGATGCGTCCGGCGCCGCCGGGGCTCAGAAGGCCTACGATTCCCTTGTCTTTCAAAAGGAAGTCGACGCCATCGTGGCAATGGAAACGACGGCGGCTCGCAACGCCGGCTTGCCGATCATCACGCGGGGGCAAATTCCGTACATCTACACCTCCTTCTATGAAGGCGCCTCCTGCAACAAGTATCAGCACATCAACGCCTGGGTGCCACAACAGATGGTTTCCCTCATGGTTGATTATTTCATGTCGGATCATGGCGCGAAGAAATTTTTCCTGGTTGGCAGCGACTACGCGTTCGGTCGGGGTCTTCTTGGTGATACTAACAAGTACATCGCCGAGAAGGGCGGAACCGTTGTAGGAGAAGAATACAATCCGATGGATGCTACGGATTGGACGGCAATCGTCAGTAAGATCCGCGCGACCAACCCGGACGCCATCATTACTTCCACAGCCGCTGGTGCGCCGAACGTCACCTTCACGAAGCAATTGCGATCGGCAGGCATCACTGCCAAATACGGTAATTACGCGCTTGATGAAGGTACGGCAAAGACCCTTGGGCCTGATGCCGAGGGGATCTATCTCGGCGGTACCTACTACACCGGTATCGCCTCGGAGAAAAACGCCCGGTTCTTGAAAGCGCTGAAAGCCAAGTTCGGGGAAAAGACTGAAACGCCGAATGAGCTGTCCGTGCCGCAATACGATGCTGTGCATCTCTACGCCTTGGCGGTCAAGAAGGCCGGGACAACGGATACGGATGCGGTCGTAAAGGCGCTAAGCGAAGTGACTTTCGACGGCCCTCGCGGTTCGGTGCTGATGTCGAAACAGCGTCATGCTCCGCTGACGATGTATCTCGCGCAGGTCGATGCAAAGGGCGACACAACCATCATCAAGTCCTATCCCAATGTAGATCCGGGCGAGCAGTGCCCCAATCTGTGACCGGACAGGCGGCGCTTTCTGCCGTCTGACTGCTGACCAAATATGGCGATGCTGTGTTGACCCTCAGACGCGGCGATGTACGAACCCATCTTTCGTCATCGATCACTCGGAAGTTCAATACAGCTCGCTACAGAGGAAACTTCGGAGACTTAGATGGTTCCGGTACTACTTGATATCATAACGACTGCAGCAATCTTATACATCGTATCTTCGGGATTGCTGCTTGTGTTCGGCGTCATGAAGCTCATAAACTTCGCACACGGCGGATTGATGACGCTTGGGGGCTATGCCGCCGTCATCGCCACCGCGATGGGGATGAATCCTTGGATCGGTATACCCCTGGCGGCGATTTTCGGCGGAATTGTCGGTCTCGGAATGGAACGTGTCGTCGTGCGCTCGCTCTATGATCGCCCCCTCGATGCCATTCTGGCGACGTGGGGCCTGAGCATTATCATTGGGCAGGTTATTACCCTGGTCTTCGATCGCGGTGTCCATTTCGCTGAGCCTCCGATCAGAGGCGTGATCAGTATCTTGGGTGAGCCTTACTCAACCTATCGGTTGATCCTGACAGCCGTTGCGCTGCTGCTCGGCGTCGGCTTGACGATGGCGCTTCGGGGCACCTCACTGGGCCTCTCCACACGCGCGGTCATTATGAACGAGGACCTCGCGCGCGGGCTCGGCATCAACAGCGGCTTAGTTCGCTCCATCACATTTACGCTCGGCTCCGGTTTGGCGGCGGTGGCCGGAGCTCTGATAACTCCACTGTCCAGCGTCGATCCAAACATGGGCGTTGCCTGGCTGATCAGCGCTTTCATGCTCGTGCTCGTTTCGGGCTCCTCCCTCTATAGCCTGGCTGTCGCGAGCGTTGTCCTGGGGGGCGCCCAAGTCATTGTGAGCAATTATTTCGGTTCGGTCCTCGGCGGCATGACGATTGCTGCGCTGGCCGCTGTCATACTTCGCATCCGTCCGCAGGGGTTTTCTTATGAGTGACGCAAACGTGAAGGAACTTGGAAGCGCTTCCATTCAACGACCGCAGATCGCCCCGCTGACAAGGATGGTGGTCATCGCCGCGATCTGTCTGATCGGGGTTGGCGCCGCGCCCTTCTTCATGGACGCCTATTCCGTGAACGTCCTCGTAAGGTCGATGATTTATGCATCAATCGCGCTCTCGGTCGACATTCTGTGGGGCTACCTCGGAGTTCTGACTTTCGGTCAGTCGGCATTCTTCGCGGCCGGCGCCTACGCAACGGCATTGGTCTTTACCTATGGCGGCTTTTCGGCCGGAAATGCCTTGGCCGCCGTCTTGATCGGCATCGCAGTCGCAGTCGCCCTCGCCGGGTTGGTGGCATTCCTTGCCTTCTGGCATGGCGCTTCGTCGCTCTATGCGTCCGTGATCACCCTCGTCCTGCCGATCATCGTCACGCAGGTTCTATTTTCCGGCGGAACCTACACGGGCTCAAGCAGCGGCCTGACCGGCTTCGAAACAATCCCGCTCAGCTCTGAGGCGTGGTTCTGGGCTGTCGGAGTCTGGCTAGTCGTACTGACGTCAGCGGCTTGGATGTACACGCGCAGCGACGCCGGGCGGCTTCTGATCGCGATCCGGGAAAATGAGCAACGTTGCAAGTATCTCGGCTTAAACACCTCAAACATTAAGGCAGTGATCTTTCTGATCTGTGCAGCAATCGGCGCGATTGCAGGCTGGATGTACGCTAACTACACGATGGTGGTCGCCCCCGAAATCGCTGGCTTCACGTTCGGAACCGAGCTTCTGATCTGGGTTGCATTGGGCGGGCGTGGTACGCTGTTTGGCCCAGTGATCGGAACGATTATTATCGACTATGCCAGTGCGCAGCTGCAGGGCGATTTTCCCTTCGTGTGGAAGCTTGTCATCGGAATAGTCTTCGTTTCGGTCATCGTCGCCCTGCCGCGCGGTATCCTGCCCTTGGTTTCGCATGCCGCCAACTGGTTACGCGTTCGCACCGGAAAAGCTCAGCCTCAGCAATACGCCCAGCTCCAGCTGCACAAGGCAAGCAGGAGCGAGCGCAACATCATTGCGGCCGAGTCCAGCGGACCCGCGCTTATAGTGAGCGGGGTGGAAAAGCGATATGGTAGTCTGGAAGTTCTGTCCGGCATCGATTTCGAAGCCACCTATGGCGAGATCGTTAGTCTCGTGGGGCCAAACGGTGCCGGCAAGACGACCCTCATGACCTGCATCGCCGACGGCTCAAAGCGTAGCGGTGGCACGATTTCGGTCGCTGGCCAGGACATCGGCCATCGTCCGCCTGAAGAGTGCGTAGGTCTCGGTGTGGGCCGCAAGTTCCAAATGGCCAACGTTTTCGACACCTTGACGGTAGGTGAGTGCCTCCAGATTGCTCGGGCGCGCCTAGATCCTTTGTCCAAATGGCAGAAATCCGGTGTCTGCAGCCTGCCGCCTTCTGCCATGCACGTTGTCAGGGCCACCGGTCTTCACACCGAGCTGCATTTGCCCGCACAAGTGCTGTCGCACGGAAAAAAGCAGGCGCTCGAATTGGCAATGGTGTTGGCTCTCGAGCCCAAGGTGATCCTCTTGGACGAACCCACGGCTGGTCTCACAAAAGCCGAGCGCACGCTGATCGGAACGATCCTGGTGGAACTGACCAAAGCGGAGCAACTGTGCATTCTGCTCGTGGAGCACGATCTAGACTTCGTCCGCGAAATTTCTTCGCGAGTCATCGTTCTACATCAAGGTCGGATTGTTCTTAACGGGTCGGTTGATGAGGTCGTGAATTCCGAACTCGTTAAGTCGGTCTATGCTGGTTCGGGGCACTGAGAGGATGAACTCATGACAGAAGCAGTGCTCGCTGTGAATGGTCTCAGCAGCGGATATGGACAGGCCACCGTAATACGGAACCTGGATTTGAAGATCGCCCACGGCGAAATCGTCGCCGTGGTGGGCAAGAACGGTATGGGCAAGAGTACGCTGCTCAAGTCGATCATGGGGTATTTGCCGAAGTTTTCAGGCTCCGTATCGATGGCGCAGCATGCAATCAGCGAAAGTCGTCCCCATCAGATTGCTAGGCTTGGCGTGGCTTATGTGCCGCAGGAAAAGGCGTTATTTCAGGACCTTACGGTCGAGGAAAACATTCGCTTGGCGCTGCGTGGCTCGGTTAGCTGGAACGAGGCGGAGGCGACGATCCGCCGTTGCTTCCCGTTCCTCCTCAAGCGGTTGCAGCAAAAAGCCGGCACGCTCAGTGGCGGCGAACAGAAAATGCTTTTGATCGCACGCTCTCTCTCCGTCGGCGCCAAGGTACTCCTGATCGATGAGATAACCGAAGGCATGCAGCCGTCAATTATCACCAACCTGGTGGAAATCATCAAGAGGGAGAGGGATCGTTCTGGGCTCGGCGTTCTTTTGGTTGAACAGAACATTCCGTTCACCCGTGCCGTTTCTGACAGATACGTTCTCCTGGACAAGGGTGAAATATCGGGGTTCGGAAACACGCGTGACCCGGATACGCATGACAAGATCGCGGCCCACATAAGCCTCTGATCATCCTGAAACGACTTCAAAATGGGCGAGGGCATCTCGTGTATCTGACCAACAGGGAACGCGACAGACTTCTTGTTTTCACAGCGGCCAGGATGGCTCAGCGCCGCCGCGCAGAAGGCATACGGCTGAACTTGCCGGAGGCCAGAGCAGTAATAGCCGATGCGATCCACGAAGGGGCCAGACGAGGTAGCTCGGTCTCAGAATTGATGGCTTTGGGCCGCACCGTATTGCAGCCTGAGGAAGTTCAGCCGGGTGTCGTGCCGCTTCTGGAAATGTTGATGGTCGAGCCGATGTTTCCGGACGGTCAAAAGCTCGTTTGTGTCCACGATCCCCTCGGTCGGCCCCATGAAAGCGAGGAAGAGGACGAGCCAGGCGGCTATCGCCTGGCGAAAGAAGGGATAGAGATCAATGTCGGTCGTGCGACGACGCGTGTGATAGTTCGCAACTTTGGCGACCGCCCCGTTCAGATCGGCTCTCATTTCCACTTCTTTGAGGTGAACGCCGAGCTGGATTTTGACCGGGCCGCAGCGTTCGGCTTTCGTCTCGACATACCAGCGGGAACCACGGTCCGGTTTGAGCCAGGGGATGAAAAAACCGTCGACCTTGTCGCCATCGGTGGCGAAAGGCGGGTCGAGGGGCTTAACAACCTCACCGATGGTGACCTGGACAACCCGGAAGTCAAGCGCAGGGCGGTTACACGAGCAGCAGCCGAAGGATTCAGGGGAGCTCACCATGGCTAAGGTGCTGTCGCGACGTCAATATGTTGAGCTGTATGGGCCGACGACGGGAGACCGGGTCCGTCTCGGGGACACGTGTCTCTGGGCGGAGGTCGAGCGGGATCTGCTTGTTCCGGGTGACGAACTCGTCTTCGGGGCGGGAAAAACCCTTAGAGTGGGCACCGGCTGTCATGGCCATATCACTGCGGCAGACGGTGCGCTCGATCTGGTGATAACGAATGCCACGATCATCGATCCGGTCCTCGGCATCATCAAGGCCGATATAGGGATCAAGGATGGCCTGATCGCCGGGATCGGCAAGGCTGGCGACCCCCGGATCATGGACGGGGTTGACCCTAAACTGATCGTCGGTACCAACACCGACGTTCGCGCAGCGGAGGGCCTGATCGTTACGGCCGGTGGCCTAGACTGCCACGTCCATTTCATCGATCCGGGCCAGTGCGAAGAGGCCCTGGCCAGTGGCATCACTACCCTGTTCGGCGGTGGTCTTGGGGCCACCACCGTTCCGATCGCCTCCACCGGCACAGTGAACCTCGGACATATGCTTCAGGCAGCGGAAGCGTTCCCGCTCAATTTCGGCTTTTTGGGAAAGGCGGCCTCGGATAATCATAAGCCCCTGATCGAGCAGCTCGAGGCAGGCGCCGCAGGGCTAAAAATTCATGAGGATTGGGGTGCCACAACTGCCGCGATCCATTCAGCACTGGTGGCTGCTGACGAGGCGGACGTGCAAATCCAATTGCACACCGACACGCTGAATGAGTTTGGGTTTCTCGAGCGAACCTTGAAGGCAATCGACGGCCGTACCATTCACGCCTACCACGTCGAAGGCGCCGGCGGGGGCCATGCCCCAGACATTATCAAGGTGTGTGGGTACGGGAACGTCCTGCCTTCGTCGACCAATCCGACCAATCCTTACTCGGTTAATACGTTCGACGAGCATTTCGACATGGCAATGGTCAGCCATCATCTCAATCCAAGACTGCCGGAGGATATCGCCTTTGCCGAATCCCGGATCCGCCATGAGACCATTTCGGCCGAAGGTGTGCTGCACGATATCGGCGCCATTAGCGCTATAGGATCGGACTCCCAGGGGATGGGTCGCATTGCCGAAACTATCAGTCGTACCTGGCAGACCGCGTCATGCATGAAGGCGCAGCGTGGCGCACTCGCCGAAGACGCCGGTCGCGACAATGACAACACTAGAATTAAGCGGTTCATCGCCAAATACACCATCAATCCGGCACGCATATTCGGCGTAGAGAAATATGTCGGCTCGCTCGAGCCGGGCAAGCTGGCCGATCTCGTGCTATGGAAACCTGGGATGTTTGGCGTCAAGCCGGAGGCCGTTTTCAAGTCAGGCTTCCCGGTGATGGCCGTGATGGGCGAAGCGAACGCCTCTCTCTACTGCTGCGAGCCCCTGCGCTACCGGCCGCAATGGGGCTGGTTCGGACGCGCTGCTCCGTCACTTTCGTTGCGCTTCATGTCCCAAATGGCCATCGACCGCGACGTCGCTGGAAAGCTGGAATTGCGAGCGCGTTGCGTGCCCGTGTCTGGAACACGAAAACTCTCCAAGCAAGACATGCTTTGGAACGACAAGGTTCCCAAAGTAACGGTGGATCCGGAAACATACAGAGTGGAAGTCGACGGGGAGCATTGCACGTCGCTTCCGTCCAGCAAGGTGCCGCTGGGCGCCCTTTATACGTTGAAATAGGAGAATTTCATGTCCGCTAAGGCCATTCGTATCGGCATCGGTGGTCCGGTGGGCTCCGGTAAGACGAGATTAATTGAGCGCCTCCTGCCTCTTATCCATGAGGCGGGATTGAAACCCGCGGTTATCACCAATGATCTCGTGACTCTGGAGGACGCCATCCGGCTCAAGGCGAGCGGCCTCATAGAAGAGACTCTGGTCATCGGCGTAGAAACCGGAGCGTGCCCTCATACCGCGATCCGCGAGGATCCTTCGGTGAACATACAGGCTGCTGACGCGCTGGAGCGCGACAATCCGCTCGATCTCATCCTGATTGAGAGCGGTGGAGATAATTTGGCGGCGACATTCTCCTCGGAACTCGTTGACTATTGGATCTTCGTGATTGACTGCGCCGCCGGTGATGACATCCCGCGCAAACGGGGACTTGGAATGCTTCAAGCTGATCTTCTCGTTGTCAACAAGATTGACCTCGCTCCGCATGTGGGCGCTGACCTGGACCGTATCCGTCACGACGTTCTGGTCAACCGCCCTCAAAAGGCTACCATTTACACGAATTTGCGTTCGCCGGAGGGTGCAGCAGAGGTCTTTGCGACCATAAAAAGGGATGCCTTGTTCAGCTGTGCGGAAAAGTGACCAAGTATGACGCACGCGTCTGGCCTTCTCAACCTGGAGTTTGCGGCTGACTGCCTGGGGAAAACACACCTCATGCAGCGGGTTCAAAGGTTTCCCTTGCATTTCACCACACCCCTTTTTCTGGACGAAAGTCAGCCTGGCATGGCTTTCGTCTATGTACTGAATCCCTCGGGTGCAGTGTTTAGCGGTGACAAGCTGGAACTGCGGATTGTTGCGCGGAACGGCGGAAAACTTCATGTCACGAGCACATCTGCGACAAAGCTCCACCGGATGCTCGACGGATCAGCGTATCAAAAGGTGCATTTGGAGGCAAAGCAGGGGTCGTACATTGAATACCTGCCGGACCAGATCATACCGCAGGCGCAATCCTCCTACGACCAAGAGACGACGATAGATATCGATCGGGGGTCCATGCTCATTGCGAGCGAAATCATCGCGCCGGGCCGGTTGGCCCGCGGCGAGATTTTCGCTTTCACCCGCCTCAAACTTGCAACTCGGATTAGCGTCGACGGAAGCACGCTCTTCACAGAGCGCATGCTCATGGAGCCGACGACGATTCCGATCAATATGAGAGGCGCTCTCGGCACTTTTCTCTATTCGGGAACGCTGCTGGCACTCGTTCCAGGCGGCAATGCAAAGGGCGTTTACGATGCTGCTTCGTCCCTCGACATGACGGGCGAAGATTTTCGATTGGGTGTAGGGGCCCTGCCCGGGGCTGTCGGCATCATCGTGCGCGTGCTCGCCCTGTCGTCATCAACAATGACGCGGCTCATCGACGACGCGTGGTCACGGATTCGAATGCAGATGATTGGGGCGCCAGCGCCGTCTAGGAGGAAATAGGTCCCATGCTTGTCTCGAATGGAATAGTTGGCGCCTTGGACGACGTGGTTCACAGCGCCGCCACATTGGATTTTATCGACATTTCTTGGACTGAGGCCGGCAAGCGGCGGCTTCGGCAGCGCACAAAGCGCGGTCTCGATTTTGCGGTATCGATGCAGCATAGCCAGTACCTTTTTCACGGCGCGGTTCTATTTAACAACGAAGAACACACGGTGGTCGTGTGCAGGCCGGAGGAACTCGCCCTCGTTGTCGACCTCAGCCAAACCAACTCGGTTCCGGATATTATTCGGCAGGCTGCGCTCATCGGCCACGCATTCGGCAACCAGCATGTACCGGTCGAGGTGAACGCCTGCTCCATCCACGTGCCGATGCTGTCGAGTGAGGACCTCATGACGAAGACGGTTCGAGATCTCAAACTTGGCGAACTGTCGCTGCGTTTCGACTACGTCCGGCTGGGCGCCTCCCGTCCCCTTTTTAAAACAGAGCACGCTCATGAATGAAACGTTGGCGGGAAGGGCGATAGACGCGAGTTTTCTAATGGCCCTTCAGTTGGCTGACAGTTCGCTGCCGATCGGGCGTTATGTTCACTCCAGCGGATTGGAAGGCATTCTAGAGGAGCTTCCTAAGAATTCAGCTCAAATCGCGGAAGTCGTGAAAGCGGTCCTGCTCCACGGCGCGGGCCGCTGCGACGCCGTTGCTGCCGCTCACGCACATCGGATGTTTTCGGTCGGCGATCTCGACCAATTGCATTATGTAGATGAGCGTCTTCTCGCCACAAAGTTGTCGGTTCCGGCCCGGAACGCATCGACCTCGTGTGGTCGCCAGCTGGCGAAACTTGCCCTTCAGGTCTGGCCGCACCAAGTGCTGGGTTCATTCTGCCATGAAGTGCAACTGCGCGAGGCCGGAAATCTCGCCGTCGTGGCAGCAGCGGTGTCGGCCTCCCGGGGAATGGGCATTGAGAACACGCTCCTGGCGGAGTTGCGCGGCACGGCAAGCAGTCTCTTTTCGGCAGCCGTACGGCTCGGCCGGATGGGATCGGCCGAAGCGCAGGTTCATCTCTGCCAATGTGTCCCGATCATTGTTCAGGCTGCAGAAAAGGCCTTGGCCTTGGATCTGGACGACATGAGTTCGACCACGCTCGAATTGGAAATTGCGATGCTGCAGCTTCAACGTAATCCACTGCGTCTGTTTGCAACATAGCAGGAAGGCACGAGGATGTCCGGCATTGGCGCACTGCATGAGTCCTATCGTTCGGAGGGTACATGGCCGGTGGGTGTGCTATACTCGAGAAGCGGAATCACGGCGATTGCAGAGATTTCCCAGCTGCAAGGGACCTTGCTCGCAATTTCGGAGATAAATGACGCAGGCGGCGTGCTGGGTAAGCCGATTTCTCCCTTGATCCTTGATCCGGCGTCCGATCCGCAGCGCTACACCCAGCTCGCCAGTTCGCTTTTAATGGACCGCGGCGTGACTAACATATTCGGCTGTTCGGCGTCCTACAGCCGAAAGGCGGTGGTTCCGGTCGTCGAGCATCGCGGAGGCTTGCTATGGTACTCGATCGGCTACGAGGGGTTCGAATATTCCTCGAACGTCATCTACACCGGCCCCGCTCCGAACCAGCTGCACCTTCCGCTCGCTGAATATCTATTCCCACGCTACGGACGAAAGCTGATGTGCGTCGGCACGGACTATCTCTTCCCGCGCGAATCCAACAGGATCATGCGCGATCTTCTTTCTGAAATCGGCGGCAGCATCGTCGGCGAATATTATCTGCCGTTCGGCGCTCAAAGGGATGCCTTTCTGGATGCGATCAAGGAAGCGCGATTGCTCGGTGCCGATGTAATCTTCTCGACGGTGGTGGGGCCGGGAATAGCAGCACTTTACGATGCCTACGCGGTCGAGAAACTCGATCCAGCCGTTATGCCGATCGCCTCTCTTACGACTAACGAGGCGCACCTTCAGGAAATGTGGTTCGAGCCCCGGCCGGGCCATATCGTCTCCGCGCCTTACTTTGAAACGGTCCAATCGCCGCGAAATAACAGTTTTGTCGCCAATTATCACCAACGTTTTGGTGCCAAGCGCCCGGCCGATGCATGTGCGGAGGCTGCATATTTTACCGTGCTACTCTTTGCTCGGGCGCTGGAACGAGCTGGGACGCTAGACCCGGAATGGCTTCGCGCACAGGTACTGGGTCTCGAGGTCTCCGCTCCCCAAGGCGTTGTCATGGTGGATCCGGACAATAGCCATACTTATCTCTGGCCGAGAATTGGCAAGACGGTAGCTGGGCGGAAATTTGAGGTCGTAGCCGAATTCAAGAAATCGATGAAACCGGACCCTTACCTTGTGAACTATGTGGGCCTCGGCCGCATCGACCGGGATCACGGACAGGAGGAAATGGACAATGTCCGGTGAGGCGTTGATCCGGGAATTGCGGAAACTTCGGGCGTGTGTGATCCATCCGCCGGATTCGGCCTGTGATGAACTTGTCCGACATTTGAAACGGATCGGATGCCAAGTCGACACTTTGTGGCCAGCTCCTGATCGTTGGCCGGCTCATGCCGATGTCGTCTTCTGCATCTTCGGCGGCCACCCATCGCTCGATATGAGCGCGCTGACGGGAGGTCGCGATGGGACCCTCATTGGCATCGTCGAATATGAGAGCCCCACGATCGTCCGCGAACTTCTTGAAGCGGACGTGCAGGCCATCATCGGCAAACCCATCCGCGCTTTCGGTATATTGTCAACGTTGGCGGTTGCTAGTTCCCGTTCCCGGTTCGAACAGCGGCAGAACAGTAAGATCGCGAAGCTGGAAGAGACCTTGCGGTCGCGTCGGGTCGTGAACAACGCGGTCCGGCATCTCGCCGCGGAGCGATCGATCAGCGAGGAAAATGCGTATCAATGCATCCGGCGCTGGTCTCTTGAAGGCCGCGCATCGATGACCAAAATCGCCGACCAGGTTTTGGCCTGCGGGTCCGAGTTGAGCGATCCAAATTTTCAAATTAACCCGAAGGAAGCATTATGATTACATCTCAACGCGCCAACGACTCTGTACTTCGCGTCGCCCTTGACTGGGAGGTAGATGCGATCGATCCGCCGGCCTCGTTTGGAGGTTGGAATACAGGTAGAGTTGTCCAGCAGATATTCGAGAGCCTATATGAGGACGATCTGGAGGATGAAGTAGCCAGTCCGACGCGGCTTGTACCCGCGCTTGCCACTTCGGTCGATATCTCCGACGACGGACTTCAGTATCTGTTTCGATTGCGAGAGGATGTGAGGTTTCATGATGGAACTCGGTTCGATGCGGAGGCCGTGCGGTTTAATATAGAGCGAATGTGGAAACCTGATGCGCCGCAATATTCGCCTTTAGCAGCGGATTACAACCGGATCGGTCTCGAAACGCTCAAGTCTGTGGAGGTGGTAGGGCCGCTGGCGATCCTGCTCACCCTGAAGGAGCCCTTTCCCGAGTTCCTCCGCTACATGACGCAGGAGGATGCACCGGGCGCTCATGTCTTCATCAGCCCAGAGGCCCTGACAAAGCTTGGTAGTTCAGGCATCGCGGACCACGCACCGGGCACAGGTCCATTTCGTTTCGACAGTCGCTTTTCGACGCCATTTGGCAGTGGCGTTCGGCTACGTCGGAACGAGGATTACTGGGGTGGGCGCGCCAAACTCAAGGCCATTGAGTTCAAGCCGTATCCAAACCTTGAAGATCGCTATCGGGCGTTGGTAGATGGTGAAGCGGATCTCGCCTATGGCCTTGAGGGGAGCGATCTCGACGAATTGGTGCGGCGCGGCTTCGTCGTCCTCGAAGGCCAGGCGCCTTATGTCTGGTATTTCATTTTCAACATGCGGGATCCGGTCCTGAGCGACATCCGAGTGCGTCACGCGATCGCGCATGCGGTTGACCGCGACAGGCTAAGCCACGACATTTTCCGCGGACACACAGCTGTCGCGTCTGGAATGCTGCCGCCAGCTTCACCAGCCTTCGACGAGGAGTACAGTTTCCCCTACCAATACGATCCCAATCGTGCTCGGCAGCTGTTGACGGAAGCCGGCGTCCCTACGGAGTGGCGATTGCGCATTGTGACGGCCAACGCCGGATCCGGTCAGCTCGTGCCCGTCCGGATCTGCGAGCATCTGGCGGAAAATCTCGAGGCGGTCGGGCTGCGAGCCGAGATCGTCCGGACAGAAGACTGGGTTTCCTACTGCAACGAGTGGCGATCTGGTTTGCCGGAGGGCGCAGGTATGTCACAGATGAGCTGGGGAATGTCATGTGATATGTGGTTACAGCAGGTGTTGCATTCTATGAACAGCTCGCCCCGGGGCTTTAATGCGGGATATTACTCCAATTCAGATGTAGATCGGCTGCTGGACGAAGCACGACAAACCACAAACGACAAGCAACGTTGCCGACTGTATCGGGATGCGCATTCATTGATCATGAATGAACTGCCAGTCCTCCCGATGCTGACTTTGCGGCGCGGTTCAGTCTGCTATCATCCGCGGGTCAAGGGCTTCCGGAACCCACGGCAGAATTGGCATTCGTTCAAGAACGTATGGACGGATTCAGACATTTAATCGAACCAGTTAATCCCTCAACGGCGCGAGCCCTTGTCGAACGCCTGTTTGCGCTCTCCGGCCGCCGACACCACGCCGAAAGAAGAGGCGACGGTCATGATCAAAGACGACAACGCGAATGCAAGGAGAATAAAGATGAAAAGAACTCCGATTACCGCATTGACCGATATGGCCATGCTCGCGGCGGGGTCGACCATATGCTCGCCAGGGTCATGGTCGGTCTGTTCGCCGCCCAGTTGGACGGGCGGGCACTGGTGCCGGCTACCTCGTTTCGGTATGACCTTTGGCGGCGCCGTCGGTTTCGCGGGCACCCCGGTAACCCTTTGTCGAGCTTAGCATCGGCCTGTCGATCTATACGCGGAACCGCAGTCGCGCTTGGCTTTAGGGCCATGGTTGCCGCAGCATGGCGCTGGTTGGCTTCTTCGCCCCGCTCCGCGTGGCGAAACCCTGGTGCAGGGCCCTTGTTGCTGTTGCATGCGTCGCCATGGTCACCGGCGTTATCTAGATCGTCGAATCTGACTGAATCGAAGGATTGCCGTCGTGTAGCGACGACGTGCTGTCAGAAAATCTGGATTTGAATGTCATGTTGATTGCTGAAACGGATGACGGAGATGGTTGCCGGAGAACCGAATGACGTGCGACTGAAAACTGTCGACAGCCAATGGATTGTCCAGGTCGTCGAAAATGGCAAAGTAACTCGGCATTTATTCGACACTCAAGCCGTTGCAGAGAGTTACGCCGAATTCCAGCGTGTTCGGCTCGGCATGCCTGGAAAGCCACCAATTTGGGAGGAGAACCCGGTGCGCCCAAAGAGCCTTCGCGAAAGACCAGACTTTATCATCAACGATGTTCTCGACCTCGCCGAGTACTCTGACCGCGGTATTGTCACTACCCTAGTTGATACACACGGAGTTCGTCTTCGTCTCCACCTCACGGTCGTGACCTCAGAATTGCTTTGCGAGCGAATTGCCGACGCGCTGGAGCGCCGGTACGGCGAATAGCGACCTGAGCCAAACTGCTGGCGTGGACGGCAATATCGGTGATCGCGCTATGTTCGATTCCTCGCTCTTCGTGGCCTACGGGGACCCTGATCGCGTGACCGGCACGACCTCAACCTCCCAAGCAACGCCGCCGCCTTCCTGCGATGTTGATTCGCGCGCGCCGCCGTTTACGATCGCGTGTTCGTTGAATGGCGGCCGCTGGCTCCCCTTGCTACGGCCATCCCGTAGCTTAGAAGCTGTTTGGATAATCGGATTTTAGGGATTCCGTTTGCGCATGTGGCCTATCACGGGCTCAAGCATATAGATGAGACCTGCGATCTCGACTTCATCGTTGTGATCGTCCCGCACCAAGGGCCTGAAAGGCTTTAGGGTTCTGCCGCGTCGCTGGGCCGTCGAACGGACGTTCGGATGGATGATCCGGGAGCGACGCCTGGTGGCGGTACGAACAGCGCATCGATATCTCACAGGCCATGATCCTCGTCTCCATGGGGCATCATGCTACGCAACGCCCATCCGTGATCGAGCGAACTCTGCGGGATTCAGCTGATGCCTGGGACGGCAAGTCGCACATCTTCGACCTGTGTCCGCGTGGGGTATCAAGAGCCAACTTTCTTGAATTTATCGTCGTGCCTCCATTAGAGGTCATTGGTACCGTAAGGATTCCAGTCTTTCGGTCTCGTACTTTCAGAGGAAAACAGGCCCTGTGCATTATTGCGACACAGATTCACGGTAGGCGTTTCGCTGCTGCCTGATCGGCCCCGTTGCTATCATTGGCGTCCGCAGGGTCGATGGTCGGGTGATCGGCTCCACTGACCCCTTGCTGACCTGCATCGTGTCCGGGCGCTACGAAGGTGACGATTTAGAAGAGCTGGCCGCTGCGATGTACGAAAAGCGGCAAGCGCAGGCGCCGCTTGTCTTTGGCGGCGACATAGAATCCTCGGTCGGCCGTTCGAAGGCCTTCCCTTTGCTGGCAATTTCTTCGCAGAGACGACTGACAGCCAGACAAAGTGGCTCATTGTTGCGACAGTCCCTGGCTTTGAACGTAACCCTATCAAGAAGCTCGATGCCACAGTCGCCGCTTGCGACGCGCGTGCGCACCCACGACATCGCCAAGATGCGGGGACTTGCCCGCGCGCTGCCACAGCTCTTGTCGCTCGGATGCTGGGGGGCAACTTCGACGTTGCGATGCGCTTCCTGACCGAAGACCCTTGGGAACGGCTCGACAAGGTGCGTCAGCCAGACCCAACTTGCTGCAGATGCTTCTCCGCAGCGCCAACCGCGTTGGCTATACCACTCGACGCTCCTTTCTGGCGCCCCGTAGGTTTTATACTTGGTCTTGTGGGGGTGGTGGGAATCGATCCTTCGACTTCGCTTCACCAATCGACCTATCAATCGGAGAAGCCGAATGGGGCTTCAGTGCGCCTGTAGTCATCAGCCAATATGCTGCGGCTAATCGGTGGTGCTGATCGGGACGTGCAGGTGGATCTGTGGCAGAGTCGACAGGAGATGCCTATCGGGGTGAAGTGGGGGGGACTATTTCGATCATTGTAAATCATCCGCTCGGCGTGGTGCGCCTCGCAGACCAATGCAACGGCACGAGTTACGCGTGCTGTCGGATATGCCCCTCTTCCCGAACTAACGGTACGAGCAATCGAGAAGAATCTTTGACCATCTGGCAATTCCAGCCACTGCGTGACTACGACCCTCGGCGAAGTGAATACCTGATGTAAACTCCACAACGGGCATCCCCCCCCATGCCGCGCAAAGGGGAAGTTAGCGCTGTCCAGTCTCTTAGAAACATTGCCCGCGCCGTCCACACGGATGAAGAAGAAGGGAACACACTCCTGGCCCGGCCTTTGCAGCGTGGTAAGGCGATGCGAAGTTTGCTCGAAGCTTGTGTTAAACTGACGCGCAATTGCCTCGACATCATATCGCTTGCCTTCGGCAGAATTTGCGAACTGTGCATAGGGCATAAGCACTGCAGCTGCAAAATACCCAGCCAAAGCCCGATGGGCCAAGTGGCGGGCGTTCTCAGAGGACAGATTACCCGCTTCGACAGTTTTCCGAATTTCGCCGTCGACTTCCAGATAGGCAAGCTGCTGGGCCAATTGGAAATTCTGACTCGCGAGGTCAAGACAATCATCCAGCAGGATCTCTCTCCGATGACGGTCAAGCCTTCTAACCGAGCCCATCATTACGTCCTGGGGCAACCGTCTGACGTTGAGCCCGTGACGCTGTTTGAGAAAAGCTATCAGTCCGCCCGCATTGTTGATGTGCGATGCCGTGGTTTCTGCAGCCGCATCCAGTTCAGGGAAGCAGTTCCGCCGCGCAGCCAGAAATGCTCGAACAGAGGCGACCGGATCGAGGGCAACGTCTGCCATTGCAGGACTGACGGCGAGCTGTTGCTGGTCAGCCAAGGCAAACTGATCGCTCTTGTAGGCAGTATACAGACGAAGCATCGCCTCGGTGAAACCTGGAAAGTTGCTGAGAACATCCCCCAGTTCAATCGGTGAAACCTCGATATCGGCGAATATCGGATCCCTCATTGCGGCTTGTAGCCGACTTATCAGACCTGCCCCGTTGTCTTCCGTCAGACTCGACACATCGATCGAGTAGGCCCTTGCCAAACGGATCAGCACCTCGGCTGTCACCGGGCGCTGATTTCTCTCCATCAACGCAATGTAAGAGGGAGAAATGCCGATGTCGGCGGCCATGGTCGCCTGTGTCAGGCCGAGGTCCTTGCGAAGGCGCCGCAGCCGCGGACCAAGGTAAACACCATTTCTCTCCATGACATCATTACAGCATTACACCAATGGCTTGTAAAGTTTTACAACGTGACACTGCGGGGTCTGGCCATGCTCGGCTCGTGAGGCTAGCTGGGCGATGAAATCCGCTTTCGGACCTGGAGAGACAATGTCATACCGCGCTATCACTGACGAAGCGAGCAATACAATTAACGCCAACAAAAACTGGACGGGCATATCCGCCGAGGCGGTTGCTCGGATGCGACTGCAGAATAGATTTCGCACCGGCGTCGACATCGCCAAGTACACAGCAAAAATCATACGTAATGACATGGCTGCCTACGATCAGGACGCTAGCAAGTATACTCAATCTCTCGGTTGCTGGCACGGCTTCATCGGTCAGCAAAAGGTCATCTCTATCAAGAAGCATTTTGGAACAACCGAGCGTCGCTATATATATTTGTCTGGCTGGATGGTTGCAGCGCTCCGCTCGGAGTTTGGGCCACTGCCGGATCAGTCCATGCACGAAAAAACCAGCGTTCCCTCACTAATCGCTGAGCTTTACACTTTTCTGCGCCAAGCTGATGCTCGTGAACTTGGCATGATGTTCCGCGAAGCGGACCGGGCCAGAGAGAGCGGAGACGTCTCCCTCGAGCAGCAATCGCTTAATGCGATAGACAACTATCAAACCCATGTCGTTCCCATAATCGCCGACATCGATGCCGGTTTCGGTAACGCTGAAGCCACGTACCTTCTGGCCAAGAAGATGATTGAGGCCGGTGCGTGCGCCCTTCAGATCGAAAACCAGGTATCAGATGAAAAGCAATGCGGGCATCAGGACGGCAAGGTCACAGTTCCGCACGAGGATTTCGTTGCCAAGATCCGCGCTTGTCGCTACGCATTTCTTGAGCTTGGGGTCAATGACGGGATCATTGTTGCGCGCACTGACTCGCTCGGTGCAGGCCTGACCAAGCAGATCGCATTCAGCGCCGCTGAAGGCGACGACGGTGACGTCTACAATTCCTTCCTCGATTGCGAAGAGGTTGCGGAAGGCGATTTCGCAAACGGGGATGTCCTCATCAAGCGGGGCTCGAAGGTCCTCCGGCCAAAACGGCTGCGGTCGAACCTCTTCCAGTTCCGTGAAGGCACTGGCGAGGACAGGTGCGTTCTGGACTGCGTCAACGCGCTGCAAAACGGTGCAGATCTGCTTTGGATCGAGACCGAGAAGCCACATATCGATCAGATCGCCGGCATGGTCGACCGCATCCGCCAAGTCATCCCCAATGCGAAATTGGTCTATAACAACTCGCCGTCTTTCAACTGGACGCTTAATTTCAGACAGCAGGTCTTTGATGCATGGCTTTCCTCCGGCAAAGACCTGACCGGCTATGACCGCGCGATGTTGATGAGCGCGGAATATGACAGTTCGGAACTTGGTCAAGAAGCAGATGAGAAAATCCGAACCTTCCAGCGCGATTCAGCAGCGCGCGCGGGCATCTTCCATCATCTCATCACCTTGCCAACTTATCACACTGCGGCATTGTCGACTGACAATCTCGCCAAAGAATACTTCGGCGAGCAGGCAATGTTAGGATACGTAGCCAACGTCCAGCGTCAGGAAATTCGGCAAGCCATTGCCTGCGTCAGGCACCAGAATATGGCCGGCTCCGACCTTGGCGATGACCATAAGGAATATTTCGCTGGTGACACAGCGGTCAAGGCAGGCGGCATCCACAACACAATGAATCAATTCGCCTCATAACATCTTGGAGCTACAACTACCAAAACCTGATAATTTTACCACAATAATCGGAGTATATCCATGAAAACCCGCGCCGCCGTTGCCGTAGGAGCTGGAAAGCCGCTCGAGATCATGGAGGTCGACCTCGAGGGTCCGCGCGAGGGCGAGGTGCTGGTCGAGATCAAGGCGACCGGCATCTGCCACACCGACGAGTTCACTTTGTCGGGTGCCGATCCCGAAGGCATCTTTCCTGCCATTCTCGGCCATGAAGGTGCAGGTGTCGTCGTCGATGTCGGCAAGGGTGTGACCTCGCTCAAGAAGGGTGACCATGTCATTCCGCTCTACACGCCGGAATGCCGTTCGTGCCCGTCCTGCCTCAGCCGCAAGACCAACCTGTGCACCGCGATCCGCTCGACCCAGGGCCAGGGTCTGATGCCTGACGGCTCCAGCCGCTTCTCGATCGGCAAGGACAAGATCTTCCACTACATGGGCTGCTCGACCTTCTCGAACTTCACCGTGCTGCCCGAGATCGCACTGGCCAAGGTCAACCCCGACGCTCCGTTCGACAAGATCTGCTACATCGGCTGCGGCGTGACGACAGGCATCGGTGCGGTGATCAACACCGCCAGGGTGGAGATCGGTTCAACGGCGATCGTCTTCGGGCTCGGCGGCATCGGCCTCAACGTGCTGCAGGGCCTGCGCCTAGCCGGTGCCGACATGATCATCGGCGTCGACATCAACAATGAGCGCAAGGCCTGGGGCGAAAAGTTCGGCATGACGCATTTCGTCAACCCGAAGGAGGTCGAGGGCGACATCGTGCCTTACCTCGTCAACCTGACCAAGCGTGGGACCGACCAGATCGGCGGTGCCGACTACACCTTCGACTGCACCGGCAACGTCAAGGTGATGCGCCAGGCGCTCGAAGCATCGCATCGCGGCTGGGGCGAAAGCATCGTCATCGGTGTCGCCGGTGCCGGCCAGGAGATCGCAACGCGGCCGTTCCAGCTGGTCACCGGCCGGACCTGGAAGGGCACGGCCTTCGGCGGCGCGCGTGGCCGCACCGACGTGCCGAAGATCGTCGACTGGTACATGGAGGGCAAGATCCTGATCGACCCGATGATCACGCACACCCTCAAGCTCGAAGACATCAACAAGGGCTTCGACCTGATGCATTCAGGCGAAAGCATCCGCAGCGTCGTCGTTTACTAGCGCCCCATTGTCAGAGTTCGCATATCTCGAATTGTCATCACATGGAGGAACAGGACATGGCTTCAATACATCCAGCACTCGACGGCGGGGTCAGGCCCGGCAGTGCCAGTTTCACTGGTGGCACGCTTGTCTGTGCCTGCGCCGACCGGCCGGTGAAGGTGGCGATCAAGGGCCAGGTCGCCCACAACCACGCCTGCGGCTGCACCAAATGCTGGAAGCCGGAAGGCGCCAAGTTTTCGGTCGTGGCTGTCACCGCGCATGAAAACGTGACGGTGCTGGAGAATGGCGACAAGCTTGCCGTCGTCGATCCTTCAGCACTCATCCTGCGCCATGCCTGCAAGGCCTGCGGCGTGCACATGTACGGCCCGGTCGAGCGCGACCACGCCTTCAAGGGCCTCGACTTCATCCATCCCGAGCGCTTCGAGGAAGCCGGCTGGGCCGAGCCCGGCTTTGCCGCTTTCGTGTCGTCGATCATCGAGGCGGGCGTCGATCCCGCGGAGATGGACGGCGTGCGTGGCCGGCTGAAGGAACTCGGCCTCGAGCCTTATGACTGCCTGTCGCCTGGATTGATGGACTACATCGCCACCTGGACGGCGAAGAAGTCGGGTGCACTCACGAAATGACCTTAGCGATCGCATTTGCTTGAACCGTTGCGGCTTGTCTATGGGTCCATCGCGACTGTCTCGTGATGGACCCTGTGGCAAATGCAGAGCACCTAGTGACAGGCGTTGATCTTCATGGACGTCGAGGAGACGCTGAGCCTTGATCCCGCGCAGGACGCTCCGGCCAGCGGCGAAGGAATTCAGACCATATTGGTTCAGCCTCGGACGTGTCGGCTCGGAGGCACCCGCCTCAGTCGCCACCTTTTTGAGCGTGGTCGCCGCAGCGCCTTCGCGCTGCATTACGGTCATTGCCGCGCGCCGCAACTCCTGCCGCCTGATGTCGCTGAGCTTCGAAAGTTTTTGGGGCTATCTCTGTCAAACTGCGATCTGAAGCAAATGTCGGAATCGGTAGTTGCGTGTCCCCGCAACCAAATAACAAAACAGCCCAGCTCGTCTGGGCTGTTTTGTTATTCGGACGCTGGTGACGGTCGAGTTGAACCTGCATCAGGGGCCCGCAAGGAGGCGATAGCCGACGAAGCGGGACAAAAAGGCCAAATCCTGTCCCCGCAACCAACTCAAAAGCCCGCCAAGGTGAAAACCACCGCGGGCTTTTTGCTATCCGCACGCCGGTGACGGCTCGAGTTGAAGCGCAGCAGCGCCCCGCAACAAAGGCAACAAGCCGACCAAGCGCGACAAAAAAGCCAAAGCCTGGAACCAAAACCATTGCTAACGACACTCCCGTGAGCCTTGCTCCGGGAGTGTTTTTGGTTGCAGTCCCAACAGCCTGTCGCTCGTTCCAGTTCAGGATCGTGCCCAGTTCCCCATACAGCGTAGCTCGATCTCGCCGCGCTTTGCGCCAGGTGTCAGAATGAAGCGGACGGCCGTCGGCCAAACTTCGCAGGCTTCCTCGATCGTGTAGTGCCGGATGGTCGAGACGTCCTGCGCCAGATCCCGAGCACTATATCGCTTTGCTTGGTTGACAGCCCGGAACAAAAAGGTCTGACTGCCCAGCACACTGTCTACACTTTTTGCGATGGCGGCAGCGCCGGTCAGGCGACGCTACCGAGCGATATATATTGAAACTGAAGCGACATATGTTGAAGGATATTGGCCTGTGAAGATACAGTTTAGCCTTTTGATGACCACTGCGTTGATTGCGATGAGCGCGGGGACGGCGCGGGCGGAAAACGTGACTACCGAGACCGCCCCAGCCGGCACGGCGTATGCTGACGCGACGGACTGGAGTGGGATCTACGCCGGCCTGCATGCCGGTTTCGCTGACGGCGCCGCGACGCAAGGGGAACAATGGGTTCCTGGTTTTGAGGCAGGCTTCGAGCTTGATGGCTTGCTCGCCGGCGCCCAGGTCGGCGCTCTGGCGCAGTTCGGTAACTTTGTGCTCGGTGTGCAGGGCGATGTCTCCGGGGGTGGCCTGAGCGGCAACTACGACTTCGGCTTCGGGCCATTTCCCAACATCTCCATGGAGGTCAACTGGCTGGCCAGCCTGACCGCTCGTGGCGGTGTCGCCTTCGACAGCGTGTTGCTCTACGGCCTGGCCGGTCTGGCCGTGGCGGATACGACAATAAAGTACCCGGGAGGATCCGCCGACCCCACATACACCGGGTACACGGCTGGCGCCGGCGTCGCTTTGAAACTCAATGCCAATTGGTCGGTTTTCGGCGAGTACGCCTATTACGGGCTTGGCGAGCAGGAGTTCGATGGGGATACCTACGACCTCAGCCTATCAAGCGGCAAGGTCGGCTTGAACTACAAGTTCTGATCTGTCCTGACGGGATTGGCTGCGCCGGCGAGAAGCACGCTTCCGCCGGCGCAGCGGGCCGCCACGCAAGTTCCTCCTGCATGGCGATGGCTGCGGGCCGGGTCGGGTTGTCGATCGTCCCGTCGCTGCGACTGGCCGAAGGCCGATGGTCAGGCTGCCAGACCCAGCCTTTGTTTGCGCTTCGTCGCCCAGGCGGTGATCAGTTGGTCGGCGGTCAGGCCCATGAAGGCGACGCAGAGGCCCAGCACGAGGCCCTTGCCGGCGTCGTTGAAGGTCAGCGCGCGAAAAATCTCCTGGCCGATGTCCTTGGTGCCGATGAAGGCGGCGATGATGACCATGAACAAGGCGAACATGATCGTCTGGTTGATGCCGAGCATGATCTCGGGGAAGGCCAGCGGCATGCGGATGTTCCACAGCAGCTGCCTTTGCGTGCAGCCCGAGGTGATGCCGGCCTCGACGATCTCCTGCGGCACGTTGCGCAGGCCGAAGATGGTGTAGCGCACGATCGGGATCATCGCATAGATGATGATCGCCGAGATCGCCGCGACATCGCCGACCTTGAAGAGCATGATTACAGGGATCAGGTAGATGAAGGACGGGAAGGTCTGGAAGGTGTCGCACATCAGCTTGGCGATGCCGGTGCGGCGTTCGCTGCGCGACGCCCAGATTCCGATCGGCAGACCAATCAGGATGCAGAGCAGGACTGCGACAGTCACCATATAGGCGGTGATCAGCGAGCGCTCCCAGTAGCCGGCGAAGGCGATGAACAGCACGAAGCCGGATACGGTGAGCGCGAGGCGCAGGCCGCCGAGCGACCACCCCGCCGCCGCGACGAGGGCGACCATCGCCGTCCACGGGATCGACTGGAACAGGTCGCGGATGGGGATCAGCACGTAGAGCAGCATGGCGTTGCGGAGATACTGCAGCGGGTCGTAGAGCGTGACCGTGACCCAGTCGACGAGCGCGTCCCAGAAGGGTGCCGTGCTGAGCGCAAGCTCCGAAGGCCAGGCTTGGGCGTAGGGCGTGATCGCTGCGAGTAGCAGCGAAGCGGCAATGACGGCCAGGGATGCGGCGAGGAACGGAAAGCGCTGCAGCAGGCTGGCGTCGGGCGCGACATGCGAAGGCTCCTTGTGGGCTGCGGCGCGGCTCAGCTGGTCGAGCGTGATCGCCATTAGGACAATGGCGACGCCGCTTTCCAGTGCCTGGCCAATCTTCAGTGCCTGGAGGCGGAACAACAGGTCATGGCCGAGGCCGCGGGCTCCGACGAAGGAGGCGATGACCACCATCGCCAGGCACTGCATGATGACCTGGTTGACGCCGACGAGCAGCGGCTGGCGCGCCGACGGGATCTCGACCATCCACAAGGTCTGGAAGCGGGTGCAGCCGGCCATTTTGCCGGCCTCGCGCACCTCTTCGGCAACGCCCTTGAGGCCGAGGATGGTCAGGCGGGCCATCGGCGGGATGGCGAAGATGACGGTTGCGATCGTGCCGGCCTTGTGGCCGACGCCGATGAACACGGCGATCGGGATCAGGTAGGAAAAATGCGGCAGCGACTGCAGCACGTTGAGCAGCGGCACGATGAGCGCTTCGAACCATTGCTTCTTGACTGCGAGAATGCCGATGCCGAAACCGATGAGACCGGCGATGGGGGCGGCGACGAGGACCACCGACAGGGTGATCATCGACAGTTCCCATTTGCCGAAGATCGCCATGTAGGCGACGCAGCCAGCGGCGAGTGCGCCAAGGCGCCAGTCCTTGAGATACCAGCCGAGCACGCCTGACAGGCCAGCGGTCATCACCCAGGGCATGGCGGGCACCCCGATCTTGGGGAGGCCCGAGACCAGCAGACCCTCGACGAAGGCAAGTGGCCAGGTGATCAGCTCGGCGATAGCGCGTGTCAGGTCGCGGAATGAGAACAGCCCGAAGATGGCGTCGTCGCGCAGGTGATCGAAGACGGTGTTTGCCCAGTCGACGAAGGGAATCGTCCAGCCCTTGGGCACATGCACCGCCCAGTCGGGTAAAAGCGAGGCTGCAAGCAAAAGGACGAGGAAAGGCAGAACGACGAGCAGCGGTTTGGTCATTGCGGCCAGCGGCTTTTGCGGTTCCATCGCCTCCTGGCGGGTCAGTATCGCGGCACTCATGCGCACTGCTCCTTGCCGTAGAGCGCGTCGATCAGACCGTCGCGGGTCAGCGTGCCGACGAGCGCGCCGCTATCGTCGATGACGTCGACAGGACGTTCCGACGTCAGCACCTGGCGTGCGACGCTGGCCAGCAAAGCCTGTGCCTGTACCGCCGCGGCGTTGGGCGTGCGGGAGGATGCGGGCGCCATGACGGCGCGCACCGACAGCAGGCGATCATGCGAGACGTTGCGGGTGAACTCGGCGACATAAGGGGTGGCCGGGCAAGTCACCAGCTCCTCGGCGGTGCCGAGCTGCTCGACGACGCCGTCCTTCATGATGGCGATGCGGTCGGCGACGCGGATCGCCTCGTCGAAATCGTGGGTGATGAAGACGATCGTCTTGTTGAGCACCTTCTGCAGGCGCAGGAACTCGTCCTGCATCTCGCGGCGGATGAGCGGGTCGAGCGCCGAGAAGGGCTCGTCGAGAAACCAGACGTCGGGGCCGACGGCGAGCGAGCGGGCGATGCCGACGCGCTGCTGCTGGCCGCCGGAGAGCTCACGCGGATAATAGCCCTCGCGGCCCTTGAGGCCGACGAGTTCGATGACCTCGCGGGCGCGTCTTTCCCGTTTCTGCCGGTCGGTGCCGCGGACCTGGAGCGGGAAGGCGACGTTGTCGAGTACGGTGCGGTGGGGCAGCAGGGCGAAGTGCTGGAACACCATGCCCATCTTGTGGCGCCTGAGCTCGATCAGCTCGCGCTCGGAAGCGGCGAGGATGTCGCGGCCCTCGAACATGACCTCGCCCGAGGTCGGCTCGATCAGGCGCGCGAGGCAGCGCAGCAGGGTCGACTTGCCCGAACCGGAGAGGCCCATGACGACGAGAATCTCGCCCGGCATCACGTCGAAGGAGACGTTACGGACAGCGGGGACGTAGCCTTCGGCCCTGATGGTTTCGATGGAAGGGTTGTTCTGGTTGCGGCGCAGGAAGCCGGCGGGATCGGAGCCGTAGAGCTTCCAAAGGTTGCGGCATGCGATTTTTGCTTCGGACATGTCTGCCTCTCGCCAAAGGGGGGCCGATGGGTACGCGCGGCGAGGTGGCGCACGCATTTAAGCGGGCGTCACGACGCCATGACGGGACGGATGGATGCGGAAGATTAGCTGGCCGAACCCAGCCAGGCCTTCCAGCGTGCCTCGTTGTCGGCCAGCCATTTGTCGGCGGCCGCCTCGGGCTCCATGTTGTCGATGTCGGCGAGCTTCGCCTGCACGGCGATGTCCATGTTGGAGAAATTGATCTTCTGCAGGATGGCATAGGCCTTGGGCCACTTGGTCGGGAATTCCTTCCAGGCGGCGATCTTCAGATAGCCGTCCTTCGGGTTTCCGCAGTCGTAGCTGAGCTCCTTGTTGGATCCCCAGGCCGGATCGTCCTTGCACTTGGGATCGAAGGCCGGGAACTCGACGAACTTGCCGTCATAAAGGGCTTCGACAAAGTTGGGCGTCCAGTTGAACAGGACGATCGGCTCCTTGCGCTTGAACGCGGACTCGAGCTCGGCCCACAGTGCTGCCGACGAACCGGCATTGACGACCTCGAAGTTCATGCCGAGCGCCTCGACACGTTCGGCGTCATGCTTGAGCCAGTCGACCGGGCCGCCGAGGAACCGGCCCTTGGGCGCGGTTTCGGCCGTGGCGAACTTGTCGGCGCAGGCGTTCAGCGCTTCCCAAGCGGGCAGGCCGGGGCAGACTTCCTCGACATAGGTCGGGTACCACCACTCTTCGCGCGTCTTGGCGTCGTGGGTGGCGGCATCGACGACGCAGCCTTCCTTGACCACCTTCTGGAAGGCAACGCCGAAGGCGCCTTCCCAGACCTCATGCACGAGGCTGACGTCGCCTTCGCACAGCGCGGTGTAGACGACCTGGCTGTCGGCGGAGACGTATTCGACCTTGGCGCCGCCCTTCTCGAGCAGCTTGCCGACGATGTGGGCGCCGACGATCTGGCTCGACCAGTTGTGGGTCGGGATCTTGATGGCGTCAGTGGAATCCTGGGCGAACGCCGTGCCGGCCGCAAAAGCCATGATCGTGGCCATGCTTGCGGATTTGGTAAAATTGGTCATTGAACCTCCCGTTCCGTATGTTGCGATTGTTCCCATGGAAGGCGGGATGCTGGCCTCTGTGGGCCTGTTGGATTTCCGCGCCATCCCCGCAAACATAGCGGTGAGAAGTGAACCGGTGTCGGCCGGGGTGTAAAAGTCGTGAGCCGACTTGTGAAATGATGTTAATGGCAAGCCGGGCCGCGCGACGGAACGCGCGGGCTATTTTCAGGCCGAGGGCTCCAAGGCCAGCGGGGAGGCGCCATCATCTTCGCGCTTTTGTATTCGAGGTTGCCGGACAGTCCTTGGCTTGCAACCGCCTGCTTCGATAGAAGAAGCTGGTGTCGGCCGTCCGGTGGCATGTCTCCTTGGTGATCGCGCTATGAACCCCAGCATTCTCGTTGTCGATGACGACCCGGATATCCGCAACGTGCTCGGCATTGCGCTGGAAAGGGCGGGAATGCATGTCCAGCAGGCGGCCAACGGGCGACTGGCTCTGGAGCATTTGCAGCGGCACCATGCCGACCTGGTGGTGCTTGACATTGGAATGCCTGTCATGGGCGGCATCGAATGCTGCAAGGCCATCCGTGCCAGATCGCATGTTCCGATCGTCTTCCTGACCGCGCATGACGACGAGGTTGACCGGATCGTGGGGTTCGAGCTTGGGGCGGACGATTATGTCAGCAAGCCGTTCTCGCCGCGCGAACTGCTGTTGCGGATCAAGGCCATACTGGCACGCGGCAAGCAGGCGGAGGGCATCACGAGGCATGGTGACCTCAGCCTCGACAGCGAACGCCACGTCTGCTCGCTTGCCGGCAAGGATCTGCCGCTGACGGCAACGGAATTTTCGGTGCTGGAGATCCTGTCGGCCCGGCCCGGGATCGTCGTCGGCCGAGGGGCGATGATCGACAAGGCCTATGGCGGGAACAACACCTTGTCAGGACGTACGGTGGACAGCCATGTGCGCAACATCCGCGCCAAGGCCGCGGCACTTGGTTATTCCGACGTGATCGAAACAGTGAGAGGAGTGGGCCTGCGGCTTGGCAATTGCGTCGCGGGACCCGGCACCGCGTGAGCCAGATAACCCGGAAATGGCGGCCGTCCATGCCGCTGGTGGTGTCGATCGTCTGCGCAAGCCTGCTTGCGGTGCCTGTCCTGACCACGCTGGCGTTGCAGATCGGAACAAACCGGCTCGTCAACGAGACGGAGGCTTCGCTGATCAAGCAAGCGGCGATCTATGCCGGCGCCTATGCCGTAGCTTTCGAGGCTGTGCCGCCCGAAGCAGAGGGGCCGATACCTGGATACTATCTGCCGCCACCCAAGCGCATTTTCTGGAGTGCCGCCTCACGAACCTTTCGACCGCTCCTGAACCTTCGCCAGGATGTTGTCGAGCCCGTTCGCCCCGATCCCATACCGACCACCGAGAGGCTCGATCCGCGCCATGTCAGGATTGCACCGGGGCTGGGCGCCTTGGCCGACAATGCCAGCCGGACGACGCTTTCGACTGTCGTTTTCCTGGATCATCAGGGGATTGACCTGCTCGCTGGCGAGGCGGCGAGTTTTGCCGCGGTGCCGGAAGTCCAGCAAGCCCTGCAAGGCGATGTCGGGGCCGCGCTGCGCTGGCGGAGTGACGCGGGTAGTCGGATTCGCCTGGCTGCGCTTGGCGGCGGGACAGGTTTCAGGGTGATGGTTGCCTATCCCGTCATCAGCCACAACAGAGTTATCGGTGCGGTCTATTTGTCGAGGACCGCTCCCGGGCTGTCGGAGTATTTCGCCGGAGAGCGCATCGCCGCCATCGTCCTTGTCGCCGTGACACTGTTGAGCGCCGCTGTCGTGGGAACGCTGCTGGTGCGGACGATGCTCCGGCCGATCCGCGCCTTGCGCGACCAGTCGAGAATGGTCGCCAATGGTGGCCATTCCGAGCTTGCCCCGCTCAGCCATTACGGTATGCGGGAGATCGCCGAACTTGGCGAGGCCGTCATCATCATGGCCGGCACGCTGTCGCGGCGCAGCAAGGAAATCAGCATCTACACCAACCACGTCACCCACGAGCTCAAATCGCCGGTGACCTCCATCATGGGTGCTGCAGAACTGCTCGAGGATGGCGACCTGTCCGGCGCTGCACAGCAGAGCCTCATAGGTAGCATCAAGACCCAAGGGCAGCGGATGGATCTGCTGCTCCAGCAACTCCGCGACATGACAAGGTCACGCGAGGGTATGCGCGGCGAAGCTGGCCCGGCGCGGGCGATGCTGCCCGAGATTGCCGGCCTCGACATCAGCCTGGCTCCCCTGGATGCCATCCTGCCGCTGTCGGTTGCGCATGGACAAACCATACTGGCGCACATGGCGCAGAATGCACGCCACCATGGGGCGACCAGGTTCGAGCTCGATTGGGATGGAGGCACCCTTAGGCTTTCAGACAATGGCGAGGGATTTGCCGACATCGATCTTGGCCGGTTGGCCGAACCGTTCTTCACCACGCGCCGGGAAGATGGCGGAACGGGCCTTGGCCTGGCCATCGTGGTGGCCATCCTGGACCTCTATGGCGCGCGATTGACGCCAGTTGCCGCTCCGGGCGGTGCCATTTTCGAGATCGCGTTCGGCTAGCTCCAATCGGAGAGTTTGCGCTCGGGCGGGCCTGCACAGAATCTGCACGCGAGTTGCACCACTTCGAGGTCGAAAGCGCGCTGTCCGAAAACTAGACAATTGAGGGCAACGGGCTGCTGGCCCCGATCCACTCAAGGGTAGACCTATGAAGCTGAACCGTCTTCTTGGCGCTGTCGTAACGCTTGGTGCTGCGATTGCCGCCACATCCTCCATGGCGTGGGACAATCCCGCCAATCGATACGAGAACGCCTACAAGCAATATACGGGCGCCACATGTCCGCTGGCGGCGGACAAGATCGAACATTTCGTCTATTTCAGCCGGGATCGCGATGCGATCCGCGACCATGCCTTCTTGACCAGCGGCCGCTTCGTCGGCGCGCAGATCATGTATTCGTGGCGCCAGCTTGAGCCGACTGAAGGGCACTACGATTTCTCGCTGATCCAGTCCGACGTCGACTATCTCGCCAAACACGGCAAGCGGCTCTTCATTCAGTTGCAGGAAGCGTCCTTCTCTCCCGAATACAAGCCGGTGCCCGACTATCTGTTGAAGGGTGACTACGACGGCGGCGTCACCGCGCAACATACCGACGACGGAGCCGTCGAAGGCTGGGTTGCCAAGCGCTGGAACGCCAAGGTCCAGCTGCGTTTCGCGGCACTGCTTGCAGCACTCGGCAAGGAGTTCGACGGTGTGATCGAAGGCATCAACCTCCAGGAAACGGCAATCGGCGTTTCGCCGGAAACGGATTCGTCCTTTACCCCGGACAAGTATGTGGTGGCGCTCAAGACCAACATGCAAGCCATGAAAGCCGCCTTCCCGACCTCGACCACCATGCTCTACGCGAACTTCATGCCCGGCGAATGGCTGCCCTGGGAGGATAAGGGATATCTGCGCGGCATCTATGAGTTTGGCGACAAGATCGGCGTCGGCATGGGGGCTCCCGATCTCATGTACATGAAAAAGGGCCAGCTCAACCATGCCCTGGCCATGATGCATGAAGGCAAGTTCAGCGTGCCGCTCGGCATTGCGGTGCAGGACGGCAACTACATCGGCGAGACGGGCTCGACGAATGTCGTGGCGAAGCGGGCGAACCTGGTGCCAAGCCTTCATGCCTTTGCGCAGGATTTCCTGAAGGTCCGCTACATGTTCTGGGTCAACCAGGAGCCGTATTTCGAGGAGGACGTCCTGCCATGCTTCTCGGCCAAGAAAGGCTGAAGTGACAGATCCCAGGCCAGACGCAGGGGCCGGCGACGCCACGACAAGTGCGGCGCCGGCTCCTTCCGTCGTTGCCCGCGCGGCCCGACTTGTGAAATGATGTCAACAGAAGTCGGGAGGATAGAATGGCATGCGGGCTCAGCATCACATCGTGATCGTCGAGGATGACGCGGTCACGCGGGCGAAGCTCGCGGGCTATTTCCTGGCCGAAGGCTACAAGGTCAGCGAGGCCGGCGACGGCGAACAGATGCGTGCCATCATGTCCAGGCACCCGGCCGATCTCTTGATGATCGACATCAACCTGCCCGGCGAAGACGGGCTCAAGCTGACACGCGAGCAGCGCGAGCGGTCCGACGTCGGCATCATCCTGGTCACCGGACGAACCGACACCGTCGACCGCATCGTCGGGCTGGAGATCGGCGCCGACGACTATGTCACCAAGCCGGTCGAGCACCGTGAGTTGCTCGCCCGGGTCAAGGGTCTGCTGCGCCGCGTCGGCAAGGGCCGGATACCGCAGCCGGCTTCGGCCACGCGCCATTTCTACGGCTGGACGCTTGAGGTTGCTCGACGCACGCTGCAGGCCGCCGACGGCACCTTCGTCGAGCTGACAGGGGCCGAGTTCAAGCTTTTGTCGGTGCTGACCGCCAATCCCGGCCAGGTGCTGTCGCGGGAGCGGCTGCTGCACGAGATTTCGCGGCGCGAATGGGATGCCAGCGACCGCACCGTCGACGTGCTGGTCAGGCGACTCAGGCAGAAGCTGAACGACAATCCGCGCACGCCGCGCATCATCGTCACCGCCCATGGCGAGGGCTATTTCTTTGCGCCCGATGCTGTCCAACCGGTGCGAGTCGCTGCGACTCCGTAAGCCTTGACCTAGGCAGGCTGGACGGGGACGGCGCTGCCTTCGAGCATCTGTTCCCACTGCCGCGAGCCGTCGGCGAAGGCCGTTTCGCAGGCGCCGACGATCTGCCTGAGCTCAGCCGTCGGGCCTTGCGCTGCTGCCGACTCGAGCGTTTCCGCCGCCTGCAGGAGCCGTGGGAAGCCGAGCGAGCCGGCGGTGCTGCGGGTGGCATGGGCGAGGTCGCGCAACGCTTCGCGGTCATCCGCTTTGAGCGCATCGCGCATCGCCTGGAAGCGCTTGGGAAGGCTGTCATGGGCGATGCGATGCAGCCGCCGCACCGTCTCGGAGCCCAATATGTCGACATCGGCCTTGAAGGCGGCGACGTCGAGAGCGGCCACGCCTTGAGCTTGCGACGACGCGGCCGGGCTGCCGAGCGAGGCGACGGCGTCGAGCAATTGCTCGTGGACGATCGGCTTGGCAACGAAAGCATCGACGCCGGCATCGAGATAACGTGCGACGTCGGTCTTGAACACATGCGCGGACATCGCAACGACCGGCAAGTCGGGAGCCGAGAGCTTGTCGCGGATACGCTTCATCGTCTCGATGCCGTCGATGCCGGGCAGGCTGACGTCCATGACGACAAGGTCGGGCTTGAATTCGCCGACCGCCTCAAGCGCGAGATAGCCGGAACTGACCGCTTTGACCCGGTGACCGGCATTGGCCAGCACGGTCGTCGAGACCAGACGCGTGGCGTCATCATCCTCGACCACCAGGATGTTGCAGGCCGTAGGCTTGGTCTTGCGGCCGCGCTGGCGCTTTTCGGTCGAGAGTTCTGCGACTTTCGCTTTGCGCAGCGGCATGTCGAGGGTGAAGGTGCTGCCCTTTCCGGCCTCTGAGGCGACGCGCAGTTCGGCACCGATCAGGCCGGCGAATTCGCGGCTGATGGCAAGGCCGAGACCGGTGCCACCGAAGCGGCGGGTGATCGAGGCGTCCATCTGGGTGAAGGGCTGGAAGACGTCCTGCTGCCGCTCGGGCGCGATGCCGATGCCGGTGTCGGCGACCGAGAGGCGCAAAGCCTGTATGTCCTTGCGGTTGCTCGTCACCTTGAGCTCGACCATCACGTGGCCGTGCTCGGTGAACTTGATGGCGTTGCTGACGAGGTTGAACAGGATCTGTCGGATCTTGCCGGCGTCGCCGCTGAAGGCGGGCGCAATCTTGCTGTCGAGGGCAAGCCTGAGGTCGGGCCCCTTTTCGGCGGCCATCGGGCGCATGAAGGCGACAACGCCGCTGACCAGCTTGCCGAGGTCGAAATCGACCTTGTCGATGGCGACATTGCCCGACTCGACCTTGGAGTAGTCGAGGATGGCGTTGAGGATGCCGAGCAGGGCTTCGCCGGAACTGGCCGCGACCGACAGGTGCTCGCGCTGCTTTGGCCCCAGCTTGGTGTCGGAGAGCAGGCGCATCATGCCCAGCATGCCGGTCATCGGCGTACGGATTTCGTGGCTCATCGTCGCCAGGAATGCTGACTTGGCACTGCTCGCTTGCTCGGCGCGGGCTCGCGCCTCGTCGTGGTCGATCGCCTCTTGGCGCAGGCGCGTGTTGACCAGCCTGATCTGCTCGGTTTGCTCCTCGACCAGTTGTTGCAATTCTTCGCGGTGGCGCCGGAGCTCGTCGGTGATGCGGGCGCGTTCCTGCTCCAGCTCGAGCCGGCGGCGCGACTCGTCACGGAACTGGTTGACCGCCACCGCCATGGTGCGCAGCTCGTCGTCGCCACTGTCGGTGACGGTGACGTCGAGATCGCCCGCCGTCAGGCGCTGCATGGCGCGCGACAGGCCGCTCAGGCGACGGACGAGATTGCGCTCGACATAGAACCAGACGATGGCGCCCGAGGCGAGGATGGCGCCGAGCAGGGTCACGACAAGCACGATGACGCCGATGCGCACCGCATTGTCGGCGCGCTCGGCGGTGGTGCGGGCGAACTCGTCGGAGCGGTCGAGGATGTTGCGGGCGATCTGGTTCTGCGTCACGGCAAGGTCGCGGTTGGCCTCCGCCATGGCGTTCAGGCTGCCCGCGAGGTCGACGACGCGCTGGCGGCGGCCGAAGATCGAACTGGACACGGGCACGTCGCCGGCCGCGGCCTCGATGGCGCCGAAGAACTCCATGCCCTGCTTGCGCCGGACAGGGTCGTCGATGCTGAGGATGCGGCGCCTGATGACCTTGGCGTGGTCGTGGAAGATGCCGCTGATTTCGTTGATTTCGGCCCGTGTCTCGGCGCGGCCGAGGCGGTTGATCAGCAGACTGATCTGGGCGCTGCGGTGGCGCAGCTCGTACATGCGCTCCATGAGGTAGATATCGTGCTCGATCAGCCGGTCGAGCGCGATGTAGGCGTCCTCCCGGCGTCCGGGATCGCCGATCAGGCCGTAGAGGCTTGCCGTCACCGCAGAAGCGCCGGCCGAGGCATTGGAGATCAAGGTTTCCGAAAGCAGTAGCACCGACTGCGCCGCCGAGGTCGCGGCCTCGGCGCTGTCGCGATAAGCCTTGTCCTCGTCGAGACGTTGGCGCACCAGCTCGTTGTTCTGCTTGAGGTTGGCCAGCATCTTCTCGACCGAGCCGGCGAAGACCTCGACGAGCTCGGGGTCGATCGACAGGCGCCGGACCTCGGCCAGCGACTTGACGATCTCCTGCGACAGCGTTGCGAGCTTGGCCTGTTCGGCGAGCAGGCCGTCGCGCGAGGTGACAGCGGCCAGCGCGGGCGCTGTGGCGATCAGCTTGGCGCTTAGCTCGGCGGTACGCTGGGTCGCGGCCACGGCAGGCAGGGCCTGGGCGTTCACCACGGCCTGTGCATCGGCAATGTTGCGCAGGATCAGCCAGCTGACGATGCCGGATGTCAGGGACAACGCCGTGATGCACAGGAAGGCGAGAAACAGCCTCCCGCCGATGCCGAACTTATGAAGCATGGCTCATATAACCATGGTTTGCGCGGCAAGCGGAAGCTGCAGCTTTTGAGTGGGCATGATCCTTTCCGAAAATCGATTTCGATTTTCGGGGTCATGCACTAGCGTAAGACGATGCGTGCCCCCGCCCCAAGCCACTGCCTGAACCTGATCGCTACGGCATTTCTCGCCTGTGGCATTGTCCAGTCCGCCGATGCCGCCGAAACGACATGGAAGCTGAACGCCTGGGAGCCGCCATTCGACTATTCCAGGCCGCCGGCGACGATCGATTACCAGCCCGTCGCCAGGGCGGCGAAGCCGTGGCGCATCTGCGCGTCTTATCCGCATCTCAAGGATTCCTACTGGGTCAGCGTCAACTACGGCATGGTCGAGCAGGCGCGTTCGGCGGGGGTCAAGCTGACCGTCGTCGAGGCCGGCGGCTATCCCAATCTCGACCGCCAGATCGAGCAGATCCGCACCTGCAGCGCCACCGCCGACGCGCTCATCGTCGGCACCGTGTCCTATGAGGGCCTGACGCCGACGATCAAGGACATCGCCAGGCGCATCCCCGTCATCGCCGCGGTCAACGACATCGACGACGCCGGCATCTCGGCCAAGACCGGCGTCTCCTGGGAGGAGATGGGGCAGTCGATCGGTGCCTATCTCGCCCGCATGCATCCGGCCGGCACCATGCCGGTCAGCGTCGCCTGGTTTCCCGGGCCGAAAGGTGCCGGCTGGGTGAAGTTCGTCGAAGCCGGCTTCCAGCGGGCGCTGAAGCAGAGTTCGGCCGAGATATCGTCTGTCAAATGGGGCGACACCGGTGTCGAGATCCAGCTGCTCTTGATCGAGGAAATGCTGGAGGCCCAGCCCGACATCGACTACATCGTCGGCAGCGCGCCGACGGCGGATGCGGCGGTCAGCATCCTCAGGGCGCAGGGCCGCGCCAACCACGTCCAGGTGCTGGCAGACTATTTCACCCACGGCACGTTCCGCGAGATCAATCGGGGCAAGGTGGTGGCGGCGCCGACTGACTCACCGCCGCTGCAGGGCCGCATCGCCATCGACCAAGCAATCCGGGCGATCGAGGGCACGCTGCGTTACCGCCATGTCGGGCCGCCTGTCGAGGTGATCGACAGGAACAACATCCAGGCGCTCGACCTCGAGCGCAGCCTGGCGCCAGCCTGGTTCAAGCCGACCTTCGACGTGCAGTAGCCGATAACAATTTTTCACATTTGGCGCGCTGATTTTAACCTGCCGCGGCGGACCGGTTCACAGCCGGCTGCTAGTCTGGCCGGTGGCTGCGGCGTGCTGCGAGGAGGGTGGTGATGGTTGCGACTGGTGTGATCTATCCTGATGTGGTCGCCGCCCCTCCGCGTCCGAGCCTGATCGTGCAGCCTGGCCTGCTTGTGCCCGGGATGGAGCGCTATCACGTCCAGGGTGGCGGT
>NZ_CAXUPX020000019.1:0-63878 GCF_964252895.1 Aminobacter sp. LjRoot7 | reverse complement strand
CGCCCGACCAGTATCGCGCCAAATGGGGGCTGGCGGCGGATTATCCGATGGTTGCGCCTAGCTATTCGGCCCACCGATCGCACATGGCTAAGAGCTTTGGTCTTGGCCGCAAGCCTGCTGAAACAAAGCCAATAAAGCGAGCAGGACTTAAAACGAAGGCGTAGATGCGCCTCCGAAGTAGTGGGTGCCATCCAGGTTTTTCCGGCAGCCAAGTCAGTCCGTCCATGGATGGCTTAGGCGCTGGGTGAGATATCGCGCCTGATTGGCAGCGCCCTGCGCTCGTTATTTCGAGCTCGAGTACAGGCAGACGGTCGGAGCAGCGCCGGTCAAGATTGCCAGAGCTGCAAGTCTAGGCGTTCGTTAGTTGCGATAAATCTTTCCCGAGACACGCTAACGTTGATTGACGTTGCGTTAGCTATGTTTGCTGGCAGGCTCCTGCCGCCCCCCCAAGGCAACACACGAGCTTAGCGCCAGCTGCGGCCAACCCCACCCGCCCGGCTGCGGTTGGCGCGCCCTCCAAATAGTGCGGGCCCCCCTCAGCAAGACGCATGTTGGCGCCGGCGGAAGGCGAGCGCCAACCCTGTTCCCCAGACCGATCCGCTTGCTCGCGCTTGTGTCGGACCAGCGGGTGCGAAGCTACTTACTGTCCGTCAAACGCTGGAACGGCGGACAAGGCGCACCCCAGCACCACCGCCGTTTTCTGGGATGAATTTGATGCCGGCTTTGACCAGGGCATTGATTATCTTAGCAATGGTATCAGGGCGCCCCCCAAAGACACCGTCCTCAGCCTCCAAGCGAGCAATAGTCGGCTCGGAAACCGCAGAATGATTGGCAAGATCTGTCTGAGACCATCCGAGGAGTGCCCTCGCCGCCTTTACCTGCCGAGTAGTGATTGATAGATTTTCTATTGACATTCAAACGGGCTTGTTGATATTTTTTCTATCAATTCTCTGAGGCGGAGTCGGTGCTGATCCGGCTTCTCAGAGCGGCTGACCGTGATGCGCGAACATCTTGGCCAGCCTGACCAAACCCAAGCTGGTTGGAGCTCGGATCATGGCTGATTCCGACAATACCACAGCTTTGCCTTTCGTCACCCAAGGTGGGCGAAGGAAGAGCTGTGCTGTGGATGACGACGGGGCAGTTGGCAATATTATACATGCCGTGCGTTTGCTTGCGCCGCTCGATCCGTGTGTTGTCCTGCTACAGGATTGGGAACATGCGCACCACATGGCGGTGGTTTTGTGCCGGCTCCAACAACGTCTCGAGATAAGGGTCAGAAACGCCCTGGCTTCTTCTGAGCCCGATCGTGGACCTGAAAACAACGAGCAGAACACGCATGCATTGGTCCTGGCCGCTCGTCAGGCAGCACGTTGCGACGAGCTCGACAAGGAGTTCGGATACACCCGAGCCCGTGCCGCCGAGGCGCAGGCCGTCGAGGCTGAAGAAGAGATCCTCGACGCTGTTGCAGTCACTGCCGCCCAGTCACTCGCCGGAGTGATCGCCAAACTGAAGATCATCGTCGGTGGTGGCGAGAACTTGGGGGACATGTCGGCCTTCCCCTGGCCGCAAATCCAGTCGGTTTTGACGGATATCCAGGCATTGGGCGACCGCGGCGCAGAAGCGCCGCCACGACCACAGCACGGCCGGCGCCACGCTGGCGGCAATCGCTGCCTGGACGGAGAGAGCGATCAGCCTCGCCCGTCCATATCAGAGGGCAACACAGCCGTCGAAAGCCATACACGGCAAAGCTGAGCGCACTGCAGGGATCGCGGGAGGCGAGACAGCTTTGCCATGCGGCCACGCAACAGGCGCGTCCGCATCGGCGGCCGGGCAGGCACCTTTTACAATAATGGGAGAGAGAGAATGAGCTTCAGTTTTGTACGCCTGCGCCTTGTCCTCATGTGGTGCGCATTGCTTGCACTGATCTTCGTCATGCCTGGCGGCACGGCCTTGGCCGAGACGACGAAGGAGCGTGTCCTGCGCGAAGGCAAGATCGTCATTGGCATCCACAACCGGACGCCATGGGGCTTCCGCGATGAAGCCACTGGCGAAGCCAAGGGATGGCATCCCGACCTGTTGCGGGCTGCCTTTTCCGAACTTGGCGTCACGGAACTCGACATCAGGGTCACCGAGTTCGGGGCCCTAATCCCGGGTCTGCTGGCTGGCCGCTTCGATGCGGTGGCGTCTGGTCTTTCCATCACACCGGAGCGCTGCCGGCAGGTCGCCTTCGGCTCGCCCGATCTGAAGGTGCATGACGCTGCCATCGTGCTCGCCGGCAATCCAAAACAGATCCATGGCTTCGAGGACATCGTCAGTCAGAAGATCATCATGGGTGCAGGCCGCGGCAGCGTGTCGGTCAGGAATGCTACGGCCGCCGGCGTGCCGGAAAGCAACATGCTGCTGTTCCCCGACATCGAGGCGAACATCTCGGCGCTGCGCTCTGGCCGCATCGACGTGACGGTGCTGTCGTCTCCCACCGCGATCGGGCTGTTTTCGAGCGGGAAGCTGCAGGGACTGGAGAGTGCGACCCCCTTCGTGACGACAGACGAACAGGCAACTTATGCCGCTGTCGCCTTTCGCACCGAAGATCAGGACCTGCGAGCACTCTGGGATGAACGGCTCGTTGCCCTGACGAAGGACGGGACGGTCACCAAGGTCATGGCCAGGTATGGCTTTAGCGAGACCGAGGTCGTGCCTGATACCGTCACCGTCGAGAAGCTCTGTGGCACAGCTGGTGCCGGCAAATGAGCATCTTCGAGATATGGCTTGGCATCCTTCAGGGATTTCGTGTCACGGCTCTGGTGACGCTCTACGGCCTTGTCTTTGCCATTCCCTTCGGCCTCGTCTTTGGCGTTGCCCAATACCTGACCACGGGCCCGGCACGGTTTGTGGTGACGTCGGTCATCGAGTTCTGGCGCAGCTCCGCCGTTATCATCCTGCTGTTTGTATTCTATTACGCCCTGCCCATCGCCGGACTGACGTTGTCGGCAATGACGGTCAGCGCCATGGTGCTGGGGCTCAACATTGGCGGTTATGCCAGCCAGGCTGTCAGAGCCGGCCTGCAGGCACTCGACCGTGGCCAGAAGGAAGCTGGCCACGCATTGGGCCTTTCACGGTCCAGCATTCTCCTGCTCATTGAATTGCCGCAGGCGCTGGTCGCCATGAGCCCGACCTTCATCAACCAGCTCATCCAGCTGGTGAAGGCGACATCTCTGGTCTCACTGGTGACGCTGACCGACATGACCTTCCGCGCCAAGGAGATCTCGCAGATCGAATATGACCCGGTGCCGATCTACCTGTCGCTGCTCCTGGCCTATTTTGTCGTCTGCTATCCCGTTGCGCTGTTCGGGCGCTGGGTCGAACGGCGCATCAATCCGGCAAGGCAGGTGCGCCATGGCGTTTGATCTCGCATTCGCGCTGTCGACGGTGCCAACCATCCTGGGTGCCATCGGCATGACCTTGCTTGTCGCGGCGCTCAGCTGCGTAGGTGCCTCGGCAATCGGCTTTGGCTTCGAGCTTGTTCGGCGTGGCGGTGGGCTTGTAGCGCTGTTCATCGGCTTCGTGATCGACTTCATCAGGGCGACGCCGGTGCTGGTCTGGCTCTATTGCCTGTACTTCATCCTGCCCTTCTACGGCCTTCGCCTAGGTGCGCTTGCGGTTGGCATTGTCGGGCTCAGCTTCTACTACAGCGGCTATCTCGCAGAAGTGTTCAAGGCTGGCATCGATGCCATCCCCAATGGACAGGCGGAAGCCGCCAGAGCCCTTGGTCTCGGCCGGATCGATATGACCATCTTTGTCATCGCCCCGCAGATGCTGCGCAACATCGCAGCACCCATGGGCAACTACTTCGTCTCGATCCTGAAGGCGACGCCCTATCTGGCCGTGCTTGCGGTGCCGGAGATGCTCGGACGTGCCTTCGACATTGCATCCGACACCTATCGTTATGCCGAGCCGCTGACGGTGGCCGGCCTGATCTTCCTCGGCCTTGCACTCCTCATCTCGCAAGCCATCAAACGGCTCGAGATCCGACTGCTTGGGCCGACAATGAGGTAGCCGAGCGACCGGCAGCCCGTCGGCCGACCACGTCCTCACACAACCAGACAACTAGCTCGCTGCCTTCAAGCGAACTGTAGAGAGACTCCATGACCCAGACAGACGACAAACCTGCCGTCCAGATCGCTTCCCTCAACAAGTGGTATGGCACCTTCCATGTGTTGAAGGAGGTCAACCTCACCATTCCAAGCGGATCCCGCTTTGTGATCTGTGGACCGTCCGGTTCGGGAAAATCCACCCTGATCCGCTGCCTGAACGGGCTTGAAGCCTACCAGCAGGGAACGGTGACGCTGGGCACGACCCGCCTGGGCGATAATGCCAGGGAGACAACACTCGCCCGCCGGCAGACCGGAATGGTGTTCCAGAGTTTCAACCTGTTTCCGCACCTGACGGTATTGTCGAACTGTACCCTTGCCCTGCGCCGTGTCCTTCGCATGCCACGCAGCGAAGCTGAGAGCCTGGCGCGGCATTTCCTGGAAAAGGTCCGCATTCCCGAACAGGCCAACAAGTATCCCGCACAGCTCTCAGGCGGACAGCAACAGCGTGTGGCGATTGCGCGCGCGCTCTGCATGAACCCGCGCCTGATGCTGTTCGACGAGCCGACCTCCGCACTTGATCCCGAAATGGTCAAGGAGGTACTCGACGTCATGACCGGTCTGGCCCACGAAGGCATGACGATGATCTGCGTCACCCATGAGATGGGTTTTGCCCGTGAAGTTGCCGATCAGGTCGTGTTCATGGATCAGGGCAGCATTGTCGAACAGGCCTCGCCCGTGGCGTTTTTTTCGACACCCAACCATCCCCGCGCCCGGTCATTCCTCAACACGCTGTTGCATTGAAATGAAGATGCCGCCGGCGGGCGAGACGCGTATCTGGACAACTCTTGACTTCGACCGGGACGGCAAGCAGCACGATTGGCTGCGACTGCCGTTCTCGGCCGACCAGTCCGCCTATGGCGTCATCCCGATCCCGATTACCTGCATCAGGAATGGTGTCGGGCCAACCGCACTGCTGATTGCCGGCAATCATGGAGACGAGTACGAGGGCCAGGTCGCTTTGAGCAAGCTGGCTCGTCTGCTCGACCCCCGCGATGTGCGCGGCCGTATCCTCATTCTTCCCGCGCTCAATTATCCGGCCGTCGTTGCGGGGCGACGCCTCTCTCCCCTGGATGAAGGCAATCTCAACCGGCTGTTTCCGGGCGAGGCGAACGGCACTCCAACCCAGATGATCGCCCACTATGTCAGCTCGGTTCTGCTTTCGATGGCCGACATCGTCATCGACCTGCATTCAGGTGGCAGATCCCTGTCATATCTTTCCTGCTGCCTAATACGCGTAGGTAAGACGGGAGCCGAAACGGCAAGGCTCATGGAACTCATTCAGGTCTTCGGCGCCCCGATCGGATCCATCAGCGATGGCACCGGCGGCGGAGGGGCAACGACCCTCTCTGCAGTTGCCCAGGCTCTTGGCGTTCCAACGCTCACAACCGAGCTGGGCGGGGGCGGCACCTTCTCAACCACTGGCGAGGCCATCGCCAGCCAAGGTATCTACCGAGTCCTCAAGCACATCGGCGTATTGCCCAATACCGAAACCAAATTGCCGCCGCCTGTCCGGCTGATGCAGGTCGCCGGGAGAGGCGCGTACACATATGCCCCCATTCACGGTATCTTCGAACCTGCTGTCGAACTCGGCGACTCTGTCGAAGCCGGCCAATCCGGAGGCTTCCTTTTTCCAGTCGAAGGTCTCCCCAGACAGCCTGAAGAAATCCGTTTCGCGCAGTCCGGCCTCGTCGCCTGCCGCCGCGCACCGGCCCTCGCCGCTCCCGGTGACTGCCTGTTCAAGCTTGTGACCGACGTCGGGGCTAATTGACTGGCCAGCACATTACAAAGCCTCAAGAAAAAACTTGGTGGTCGGGCGCCGACCTCATTCGACAGCCTGAGGTAGGCGCACATCCCATCAATCACTTCCGGTCAATCCCGGTTTTCCGGGATTCTCTCTGCTTTTCCACTGCATTACGGGGATGGTCCGCAATTTTGCAGGAGGATGCATGAAGCCGGATTCGTCTGAGTGGCGTAGCTCGCAGGCCTACGATTTCATAAGCAACGTCACTCCTGATGCCCTCGCCTGGGAATTCCTCCGCCGCAATCCAACCTACCAGCGCGAATTCGCAGACATGCAGCAAATCAACCCCGCGCCGAATTCCATGTCCCCGAACGAACTGCGGTCGCAGTGGGGGCTTCGATTTTCCAGCAAATCCTGATCGCCCGGCAACCAAGCAGCCGGTTTACTGGACACCCGAGGTCGATCCGGGTGTTATCCTGCTCATCAACACGCCGCCGCTGCTGGCAGACGACGCGGACATCGTCGCCACTTTGCCGCCGGCGGCTTCAAAGCGTGACGAGCTCGGTGAACACCTGCGTACCCTCTCGACAGCAAATAGCTGCCAGATCGCGCTGCTTTACGGCACCGACCCTGCGCAACCCCTGGCTGCGATAGTACCCCTCGACGCAAAGGTATCCGAACGACTGTTATCGCTGGATAGATTTGTCAGATCGTCCAAGGGAAGCAGAGTGCCTGATAAACGCCTGACGTCATCGCAACGCACTCGTCTCGGCCATATGCTTCGCGCTCTCGACGGCCGAATCGAAGGGGCTTCCCATTTCGATATAGCCCACGCCCTGTTCGGTCCCCGCTTCATCATTGCTGAGGAATGGCAAGATTCGCCATTTCGTTACACAACGCTGCGCCTCATACGCGATGGCTACAGAATGATTGAAGGCGGCTACCGCAAGCTACTGCGGTTCCGACGGCGCGACGCCTGAAGCCGGTGCCAAAGTCCGGCGGCAATATGCCTGTCCGTGCGAAATAGGCTCCATCCATTCCGCACCTGAACAACGCTGGAGCCCTTCTCCATCATCGCCCATGTCCGCCGCTTGATCCCAGCGGCTTTATCAAACGCGATGGAGATATCCCGATGAACGGTCGAAACGCCGGCTTGCCACCGCGCTATCTGCGCACCAAGGAAGCGGCCACGTTTCTCAGCCTTTCGGCCAGGACGCTCGAAAAGCACCGCACCTACGGAACGGGCCCAGGCTATCGCAAACTCGGCGGCCGGGTCGTCTACTCCATCGACGATCTTCAGGCCTGGGCCAATCGCGGAGCCATGACCTCCACCTCCGACCCGAGGGGCACTGTCCTGCCCGCCAAACGCCATTCCCTCATCCCCGCGGCACATGCCGGCCGATTGGCCCGCTGATCGCTCGGCCCTTCCCCTTGACGGCGCGTACTTGCCCACCTTCGGAGCGCGGACAGCTTGATCTGTTCCATGCGCTCCCCGGCGACTTCGCTCCCCGCGATGCCCAGGATCTCATGGCCTATCCATTCTTTTCCCTCGCAAAGTCCAAACGGACAGCACCCATCGATTTCAAGGCCGGCGGCATCACCATCCGGGTCGAGGCCGTGCCGGATCACGGTATGGCCACGATCTGGGACGCAGACATCCTGATCTGGGCAGCCAGCCAGATCGTCAACGCCCGCGATGCCGGACTCCGGACATCACGACTGATGGCTGCGACGCCCTACGAGATCCTGACCTTTACCGGGCGCGGCGTCAGCTCACGTGACTATCAGCGCCTGAAAGCAGCGCTTGATCGTCTCCAGTCTACCACGATCGCGACCTCCATCCGTCAGCCAGCCGAGGGCCGGCGTCATCGCTTCTCCTGGCTGAATGAATGGCAAGAGCGGACCGACCGGGATGGACGCCCAGTCGGCGTCGAACTGATCTTGCCGGATTGGTTCTATCGCGCCGTCCTTGACGACGCGCTCGTGCTCACCATCGACCGGGCTTATTTCGATCTGACAGGAGGCCTCGAGCGTTGGCTATACCGCATCGTGCGCAAGCATGGCGGACACCAGCGCTTCGGCTGGAGATTTGACTTCGCCCATCTGCACCACAAGTCCGGCAGCCTCTCGCCGCTCAAGCACTTCGCATACGACCTGCGCGACATTGCCCGACGACAACCGCTGCCTGGCTACCGCCTCGGCATCGAACTCCAGGTTGACGGACCGGATGTCCTCACCTTCGTCGCCACCAATCCTGCGGCCTCACCGCGCCCGGCCCGGAAACCACCAACGCGCTTCGGGGATAAGCTGTGAATACGCTCGTGCTATTGGGGACTGCCCCTATCGTGCCATCGGGGACCCGATCCTCGTGCTATCAGGGACCGGAGCTGACGATTTATCGCCGTCTTTCAGTGCCTTGTGGTCGGCGTAACGTCACTAACCCAGATTCTTTCAGAATCCTTCTAACGCACCCCTGCTGTCGCAAGGATGAGGACGACCACTCCACGCTGGTGGAGGGCGCGCCATGAACGTCGCGCTCCTCACCCGTGTCGAGCTGACTATTGTCGAGAAGAAGATCGAGTACTGGATCCGCTTCGGTCAGGCAGCGCACGAACAACGTATCGATCGCCGCCGTCGCCTCCTCTTCTTCCAGCCCGGCACGATCTTCGCCTTTGTCCGTTGGGCTTCCAATGACTTCGGCACAGTGATCTCAAGGATCGATATTGTTCGGGCGGTCGCACGCGGCGAAGCCTATCAGACGCTGCCATTCGTGCGTCCGGGCGGCGACATCCTGCTCAAGGTCGATAGCTGGCCCAAGGTCGAGCGCGTGCTTCAGGCGATAGATGCAATTGAACGTCTCGGCATCGATCCCGAAGCCGTATCGCCCGATCACTGGCGACACATTCATAACCGAATGACAGCGGGCCTAGAGCCGCGGGCGTACACGCTCGACCAGCATCGTGGCTTCCTTCTACGCCTGAGGGCGAAGCCATGAGCCGTCTCTGCATCGTCCTCACGACTGCACTCGCTACGACAAGCCTCGGCTATCCGGCGCTTGCGCCGATGCCGATCAGGCTGATCTGGAACGTTTCGGCCAGCGCACCGATCGGCCTCTACTTGGTCGATCTCAACGGCCCCCTTGAAGTCACGGACCTTGTCGTCGTCGATGCGCCGGAGCCGCTCGCGACCTTCCTCGCCGCGCGTGGTTATCTGCCGAAAGGCGTGCCGCTGCTCAAGCGCGTTCGCGCGGTCTCCGGGCAAACCGTTTGCCGTTCGAAAGTCCTCATAACGGTCGAGAGCATCGAGGCTGGTACAGCACTCGAGCATGATCGCGCAGGCCGTCCACTGCCGGCCTGGCGCGGATGCTTGAGCATCTCCAGCGGCGAAATCTTCCTCATGAACTGGGAGGTCCGCGACAGCCTGGACGGCCGCTACTTCGGCCCGATTTCCGTCGACCGCATCATCGGCCGCGCCATCCCTCTTTGGACCAACGAGGAAGGTGACGGCCGCTTCGAATGGCGCGCGTCAACGCGGTGAGCGCGCCAGCGGCGGCGTACGTTTCGCCGCCACCCCCACCACCGCCGAACCAGCAAGGGAGTTATCCATGCCACAGATCGGACAGTTCATACGCGAAGGAGGCATCTTCTCAGGCCGCATCCACACATTCACGCTCGACCTCGAACTCACCATCGTTCCGAGCGAGCCAGGCGACGGTGACAACACACCCGACTATCGCGTGCTTCGCGGCACCGATGACGGACCGGAGATCGGCGCAGGCTGGAAACATGCCAGCGAGAAGGCGGGGGAGTATGTTTCGTTGCAGTTCGACGACCCGACCTTCCACGAACCGATCCGCGCACGCCTTTTCCGGAATAGTGACGACGCAACCGCATGGTCGTTGCACTGGAGCCGTCCGCGCGACCGCAGCGAGACGGCTTGAGTCATGCCCTGCCGCAACGCTTCTATCGCTTCTCGGCTGCGCCCAACGCGCAGCCGATCGGTCGCCGGACAGCGACATCCGGTTCGCCGGTTCGCGCTTCGTCTTCTTTCCGGCCTCCTTTTGTCGGCCTGCTCGGTCGGCCCGTGCATCGCGCAAGCCAACGCGGTGCCCACAGATCCTTATGCCGCCCACATCGACGAAGCTTCTCGACGCTTCGCAGTTCCGGCTACCTGGATACGCGCCGTCATAGGCAAGGAAAGTGCAGGCGATGCGCGTGCCGTGTCCAGCGCCGGCGCGCGTGGCCTGATGCAGATCATGCCTGGCACTTGGGACGAGCTACGTGCTCGATGGCCGCTCGGACAGGATCCGTTCGATCCCCGCGACAACATCCTGGCGGGCACCGCATATCTGCGTGAGATGCACGATCGCTTCGGATCGCCGGGTTTCCTCGCCGCTTATAATGCGGGCCCGGCACGCTACGAAGCCTATCTCACCGGACACCCTTTACCGGCCGAAACCCTCACCTATGTCGAAACACTTTCCCCGCTGATCGACGGCGGTTCACTCACCGAGCGGGCGCCGACGCCGGTGGCATCTGGCGGTGCGGCAACGCTGCCGTGGCCCAGCTCGCCGCTTTTCGTTCGAGCGGCCGCCGGCACTGAGCCGACGACGTCCGAGCGCGAGAATAGTGCAGCCGCTGGGCGCTCCGTTATGCCCGATGCCATTGCCATCAAGCCGCGCTCGAACGGCCTTTTCGCCGCGCGCACCGGTACGGGAGACCCGTTTTGACTGTCGTCGCGGCATGGCGATGTGTGGCGGACATCCGGCAGCGCTGGGCAAGGTACGGCGTTGGTGCTGGAGAAACGACGTATGCGTCCGGGGGCTGCACGTGATGTCAGCTCTTGACGGGATTTTGCGCTTTCCACGCCCATGGCAGGAGTTCATCGAGGCTGCTGACGGGATGCCCATCGAGCATGCGCTGCAGTACGTCGGCGAGATAGGAGTAGGGCTCGACATCGTTGAGCTTGGCAGTTTCGGTGAGAGAGCAAACGATCGCCCAGCGGCCGCCGCCGCCATCGCTGCCGGCGAACAGGTGGTTCTTGCGGCCGAGCGCAACGGGACGGATGGCCCGCTCGACCGGGTTGGTATCGAGCTCGACACGACCATCGGTGAGGAAGCGGGTCAGTCCGGTCCAACGCGACAGCGCATAGCGGATCGCTTCTGCAAGCGTGCTGCGTCCGGAGATGTGCTGGAGCTGCACTTCCAGCCAGGTGTGGAAGGCGGCAACAACGGGTTTCGATCGCTGCAGCCGCGCCGCAAGCCTAAGGGCCGGCGACTGTCCGCGCACATCCGCCTCGACGGCATAGATTTCACCGATCCGGCGCAGGGCTTCCGCCGCCACGGGCGATCCGGTCGCTTCGACCACGTCATAGAACTTGCGCCTCGTATGCGCCCAGCAGGCGGCGAGAGCGATATCGCCACGGGCAGCGAGCTGTTCGAAGCCGGCATAACCATCGACATGCAGCACACCTTTGAAGTGCTGAAGATGCGATATCGGGCGCTCGGCCTTTCGGTCCGGCGCAAACAGGTAGACTGCCGCCGGCGGCTCGGGTCCGGCCCAAGTGCGTTGCTCACGGGCATAGACCCACAACCGCCCCGTCTTGGTCCGCCCGCGGCCCGGATCGAGCACCGGCACCGGTGTGTCGTCGGCGAACAGATGGTTGGAGGCGAATATGTTCTTCACCAGCCGCTCGTGCAGGGCTTCCAGCCACCAGCAGGCGCCGCCGACCCATCCAGCCAGCGTCGAGCGTGCCAGATCGACACCATGCCGGGCGAATATCTGCGACTGCCGGTAGAGCGGCGTGTGATCGCAATATTTGGAGACCAGCACCTGCGCCAGAAGCGCCGGCGTTGCCAATCCGCCGGCGATCAACCGCTCCGGCGCAGGCGCTTGCGCTACCGTCTCGCAAGTCCGGCAGGCGTATTTCGGGCGCGTGATGCGGACAACGCGAAGCTGTGCCGGAACCCAGTCGAGCATCTCGCTGACGCTCTCGCCGATCGCATGAAGTGCGCCGCCACAGCACACACAATACGCTTCTTCGATGTCGAGCCGCATGTCCTCGCGCGGCAGATGATCGGGCAGCGGCTTGCGGTGGGATGGCCGCTCCAACGGTGGATGGACGCTCGGTGTGCTCTCCCGGATGCGGGCGATGTCGGCATCGAGGTCTTCCAGCGCGAGCGCCAGTTGGTCGGGATCGAGGCGCTCGGAACGCCGGCCGAACTGCGCCCGCTGAAGCTTCCTGATGATCGATTGGAGGCGTTCGATCTCGCCATCGCGGCTCTCGACGGCAGCTGCCATATCGCGCAGCAGACGCTGCAAAAGTGCTGGATCGGACGGCAGATTGTCGAGGTCGATCAACATGATCGAATCTACCATGAACCGCTCAAAAACCCAAGGATTCCGGTAGTTTCTGCGTCGATCGGAGGACCGTTTTCAGCCGGCCAGCGCCGGTCTCCAAATACGCTCGGGTGCGCGCCAGTCGATGCCCTCGATCAGCATGGCAAGCTGTGCCGGCGTCAATGTGATCGAGCCGTCATAACCTGCCATACGTGGCCACACGAAGCTGCCCTGGTCGAGCCGCTTGGTGAACAGACACAGCCCGTTGCCATCCCAGAACAGGATCTTGAGCAGCGACGCCTTCTTTCCCCGGAAGGCAAACAGATGACCCGAGAACGGGTCCTGCTTCAGCGTTGCCTGGACCAGCATGGCGAGCCCGTCCAGCCCCTTCCGCATGTCGGTGTGACCCAGCGCCAGATGCACCTTCACGCCCGCCGGAACGATCATCATGATGCAGTCCCTCCGCTGTCGACGAACGCTCGTACGGCAACAGGATCACTGCCCGCAGGTGCAAAGACACGCCGCCCATCCGGCAGTTCGATTGCCATCATCCCGTCAGGGGGCCGCACAAGATTCTGCAGCGCGAGTGCCGCTGCCGCGTCCGTAGCCAGCGTCACAGATGCCAGTTTCGCTTGCTTCTTCTGCGTCACGCCGAATTCCGCGCGCCAACGAAACAGGATGCCGGTCGCGATCCCGTGCCGGCGCGCGACAGCCGAGACCGTTGCACCTGCAGCTTCACTCTCCTGGACGATGGCGAGCTTCTGCGCGTCCGTGAAGAACCGGCGGAAGCGCGTGGCGGGAGTGTCATCTGGACGCGCTGTCAAGCCGTTTTCGGACGTCGCGCCGTTAGTGATATCACTAACGGCCGGGCGGGCGGCGGGATGAAGATGCGCGCGCCAGTCGATCTCAACCTCGCCATCCTCCAAGCGGTCACGCCAACGGCGCAGCGCGTAGGGCGAAAGCTGCAGTGCCGCGGCGTATTCGCGAACGCCCATGCCGCTCCAGTTCATCGCCTCGACATGCATTGCCCAGAACGCCCGGAGCGCACGATTGCGCACATCCGTGCTCACGCCAAAACGTTGGCGTTGACGCCGGCGCGGTCCTTTCTGGCATTGTTTCGGACACGCTTCCTGGCGCAATTGTGCCTGCGATTCCGCATGTTTGCGCGCTGCTTCCTTGCCCATCAGGTGGTCAAGCCAGCGCTCGAACGTACGCCGGTTGAGATGGTGATGGCGGCAATAGGTTGTGCGCGCCAGCCCGCTCTGACGCCACGCTTCGACATGAATCACCCAGAAGGACTTACGCGCCGTGTTCTCGAAATGTCTCAAATTCACCGGAGACCCTCCACGCTACGAAGGAACTCCACATGCTGCGATTTTGCACTACGCCAACGAGGTGTCAGGACCGGACGCTTACGAAACGACAGAGGACGGCGAGATAAAAGCGCATGCCCGAAACGCGTTAAGCCATTGGCATGGCTTGCGTTTTCCGGTGCATGCCGGCCGGTCGCGGGCATGCTGCCCGAATTGTTCCAATGTTTTCAATGCTTCGAGATGCACGACCAGCCTCGCTCACAACCGCGGGCATAGTCATGAGCGAGGGTGAGCGCGACTTCCGCATCCAGCCAGGCCGCATTCGTTCGACGAAGGCGCCGAGGACCAAGAGCTTCGTCAATCAGGTCCTCACCGCGGCCAAGCGCGCCGGCCACATCTCCGGCGGCGCCCCCTTAAGCAAGGCGGGAAACCGGCTCGGCCGCTCGACCTTCGGACGCGGGCGCAATGTCTTCGGACGCTCCCGCATCTTCTCCTCGCGTCGCCGCGTCGTCATCAAGGCGCGTATCGCCCGCCATCAGGGGCGGGCATTCCGTTCAGCACCGCTCTCCGCCCATGTCTCGTATCTCAAGCGCGAGGGCGTCAGCCGAGATGGAGAGAAGGGCATGATGTTCGACGCCAACACCGATCGTGCTGACGATCTCGCCTTCGCCAATCGCTGCAAGGACGACCGGCATCATTTCCGCTTCATCGTCTCGCCGGAGGACGCAGCCGAAATGACCGACCTCAAGGCCTTCACCCGAGATCTGGCGCGCCAGATGGAAGCCGATCTTGGTACCCGCCTCGACTGGATCGCCGTCGACCACTGGAACACCGACAACCCGCATGTGCATCTGCTCGTGCGCGGCGTCGACGAGGTCGGCGCCGACCTCGTCGTCTCTCGCGACTATATTAGCCGCGGTCTGCGCTCCCGCGCCGACGATCTCGTCGATATCGAGCTCGGCCCGAAGCCGGAGCACGAAATCCACAGCGCACTTGAAAAGGAAATCACCGCCGAGCGTTGGACGCGGATCGACCGAGAGATCCAGCGCGCAGCCGATGAGACCGGCTACGTCGATCTCAGGCCAGACCGATCCGCAACAGTTGATCCGGAGCTCCGGCGCCTCATGGTCGGCCGGCTCCAGCATATCGAGAAGTTAGGGCTCGCCATCCAGGGCAATTCTGGAGAATGGGTCATTGGTCTCGAAGCAGAACGCACTCTGCGCGATCTCGGCATACGCGGCGATATCATCAAGACGATGCACCGCGCCTTCACCGAACGCGGCCAGGATCGCGGCGTTGGCGATTATGCGGTCGACGGCGGAACCTCCGGCTTGCCGATCATTGGGCGCCTTGTCGATCGCGGCCTTCACGACGAGCTGACCGGCGAGGCCTACGCCGTCATCGATGGGGTCGACGGTCGTGCTCACCATGTCCGCCTCCGGGGCGTCGAAGCCTTCGATCTGGCTCCCGCAAATGGCGGCATTGTTGAAGTCCGTCACTTCAGTGGCACGCACGACCAACGCCCGACATTGGTGCTTGCGTTGCGGTCCGATCTCGACATTCAAGCGCAGGTCACAGCACCCGGTGCTACCTGGATCGATCATCGCCTAGTCGAGCGCGATGCCATGCCGCTGTCGGAGGCCGGTTTTGGCCGCGAGGTACGCGAGGCCATGCAGGCGCGGGCCGAACTTCTCGCCGATCAAGGACTCGCCCGGCGCGACGGCCAGCGTATCATCATGCAACGCGATCTCCTCGCCACGCTCCGCCGCCGCGAGCTCGATGCCGTCGGCGAGAAGCTTTCGGCCGAGACCGGTCTGCCGCATGTGAAAACGATAGCCGGCCAGCACGTCGCGGGCGTCGTGCGCCAGCGGCTTGCTCTCTCGTCCGGCCGCTTCGCGATGATTGATAGCGGTCTCGGCTTCCAGCTCGTGCCGTGGTCGCGCGACCTCGATCGCAAGCTCGGTCAGCATGTCGCCGGCATGACCAAGGTCAGCGGCGGCATAGAACTCACTGTCGGCCGCAAGCGCGACCTCGGCCTCTGACAACCACGGAATGAGATCACGCATGTCAGCGACCAAAATCCTCTGGGGGCCAATCGCAGTGGTCCTCCTGATCGTGATCGCCACGACCTGGGCTGCGACCCAATATGTTGCCTGGCAGCTTGGGTATCAGGCGCAGCTCGGCACGCCCTGGTTCAGGCTCGGTGGTGTCGCGATCTACTATCCGCCCGCGTTTTTCTGGTGGTGGTACTTCTTCGAAGCCTACGCGCCCGCGATCTTTAACAAAGCTGCCTTCATTGCGGCCTCAGGCGGCTTCATCGCGATCGCCGTCGCCATCGGCATGTCGGTCTGGCGCGCTCGCGAGGCCAAGAACGTCCAGACCTACGGCTCTGCCAGATGGGCCCAAAGGACGGAGGTGGAGGCCGCAGGGCTTCTCGGATCAGACGGCGTCGTGCTTGGCCGGCTGGATCACGATTATCTGCGCCATGACGGGCCCGAGCATGTGCTGTGCTTTGCGCCGACACGTTCCGGCAAGGGCGTCGGCCTTGTGGTGCCTACGCTCCTGACCTGGCCGGGCTCGGCAATCGTTCACGACATCAAGGGCGAGAACTGGCAACTCACAGCCGGCTTCCGTAACAGGCATGGTCGCGTACTGCTCTTCGATCCAACCAATCCGAAATCAGCCGCCTACAATCCCCTGCTCGAGGTTCGGCGAGGCGATTGGGAGGTGCGCGACGTGCAGAACGTTGCCGATATTCTGGTCGACCCGGAAGGTTCGCTCGATAAACGCAATCACTGGGAAAAGACCAGCCACTCCCTTCTGGTCGGCGCGATCCTGCATGTCCTCTATGCCGAGGAAGATAAAACCCTTGCCGGCGTCGCCGCCTTTCTCTCCGATCCACGCCGCCCGATCGAAGCAACGCTAGCAGCGATGATGACGACGAAGCATCTCGGCGAGGCCGGCCCGCATCCGGTTGTCGCGTCGACGGCGCGCGAGCTCCTCAACAAATCCGACAACGAACGATCCGGCGTGCTCTCTACTGCCATGTCCTTCCTCGGCCTCTATCGCGATCCGGTCATCGCGGAAGTGACTGGCCGTTGCGACTGGCGCATCGCGGATTTGACAGCCGAGGCAAAGGCGACGACGCTCTACATGGTCGTCCCGCCATCGGACATCTCCCGAACAAAGCCACTGATCCGCCTCGTCCTCAACCAGATCGGCCGACGGCTCACCGAGGACCTGCACGCCACGAAACGCAAGCATCGCGTCCTCATGATGCTCGACGAGTTCCCAGCTCTCGGCCGCCTCGATTTCTTTGAGTCCGCGCTTGCCTTCATGGCCGGCTACGGCATCAAGAGCTTTCTCATCGCTCAGTCGCTGAACCAGATCGAAAAGGCCTACGGCGCCAACAACTCGATCCTCGACAATTGCCATGTGCGCGTGAGTTTCGCGACCAATGACGAGCGGACCGCCAAACGCGTGTCCGATGCTCTAGGCACAGCCACCGAAATGAAGGCGATGAAGAACTATGCCGGCCACAGGCTCTCGCCATGGCTCGGGCACCTGATGGTCTCGCGTTCAGAAACGGCACGCCCCCTTCTCACCCCCGGTGAAGTCATGCAACTACCACCGGCCGAAGAAATCGTCATGATCGCAGGTACGCCGCCGATACGGGCAAAAAAGGCGCGCTACTATGAGGATGTGCGCTTCCGCGAACGCGTCATGGAGCCGCCGGATCCATCCGAATTGGACAGGACCAGCCGAAGCGACAACTGGTCGACAGTCCTGCCGCAGGATCCCGATCCCGTATCAGCAACCGCTGAAGTGCCAGACAGCGCCAATGCGGGACTGCGCCGCGAACCGGAGCTCCCCGAACACGTGGCCATCGCAAAGGAAACCACGGATCATACGCCTGCTCAGGAGTTCGCGCATATCCTCGACGACGAGCCGGAGGACGCCGCTCGGCGTCGTCAGGCGCTGCGCCGTCAGATGAGCGGCATCGCACGCCAGGTCGCACTCGACCCAGGCGACGGCATGGAGCTCTAGGGCATGCGTGACCGGCTCAATCTCACCCTGCCAGTGGAGCTCATCGGGCGCATCAACGAGCTTGCCGATCGCAAGAAATTGCCTAGGTCGGCCATCGTAGAGGCGGCTGTCAGTTCTTTCCTGTCGCCTGATCACGCTGATGCGCGCGAAGCAGCCTTCGCACGTCGACTCGACCGACAGTCCAGGCAAATCCAGCGGATGGAACGCGATCTTGGCGTGACCGCGGAAACCCTCGCCCTCTTCGTGCGCTTCTGGCTTTCGATCACTCCGCCGTTGCCGCCTGAGGCGCAAGCTGCGGCTCAGGCCAAGGGACGAGAGCGTTTCGAAGGCTTCGTCGAAACGCTCGGCAAGCGACTGCAGAAGGGCCAGAGTTTTCTGCGAGAGATTCCAGATGATGTTGATCAGCATCACACGACCGAAGGCGGCCTTTAGGAGCGACCACGATGGTTGAGGCTCACTCGGATTTCGCGGAGAGAATCCAGCGAGTATCGGTCGCGTCTCGGCAATGTCCGTGCCAGGCACCAATGTACCCGACGCCGCCCGCACCGTGCTCGACTTGATAGAGGCAGGAAGCGCAATGCTGGAGCGGGCGTTCGCTTGGCGGGTCTTGTGGCGGCTATTCGATCGGCAGCGGCTGCGCGTGCTTCACCTGACCCAACGCGAAGCTCGATTCAATCGAGGCAACGCCTTCGAGCCGGGTGAGCGTTCGCTTGAGGAATGCTTCGTAAGCCTCGAGGTCCTTCACGACGATCCGAAGCAGGTAGTCGCGCTGACCTGTCATCAGGTAGCATTCTACGATCTCCGGCCAGCGCTGGACGGCCCTGGCGAACCGGTCAAGTTCTTCCTCCCGCTGCCGCTCCAGCTTGATCGATGCGAAGACGCTGATCGGCAGGCCGACCTTCACCTGGTCGACAACGGCCACGTAACTTTTGATCACGCCCATCTCTTCCAGGTTCCGAACCCGGCGGGCGCAGGGCGACGGGGAGAGCCCGACTTCCCGGCTAATCTCGTCGCTCGTCGCATGCGCGTTAGATTGCAGGATTGTCAGGATCTTGCGGTCGATAGCATCGATGAGTGGTTTTGCCATGATTTATCACATACCGGGATACTTCTCGCAGAACCAGCCAATCCTTCCGCTCTTTGCAGTCAAAATCGACTGAAATCGCTGCGATCATCCAGTTATGGTCGTCACGAATTCGAGGGAGGATTTCGTGGAAAAAGACCAACTGGAGTTGCTGGCAGCACTGGAGAAGAAAGTACTGTGGCTCGCCACCTGGATGATCCACAACGCCAACCATATCCGTCCCAATGAGGATGGGCTTAAGGTTGGCGGCCACCAGTCGTCGTCGGCGTCCCTGGCGACGATCATGACGGCACTTTATTTCGCGATCCTGCGGCCCGAGGACCGAGTGGCGGTCAAGCCGCATGCGAGTCCGGTGTTCCACGCAATCCAGTATCTGTTTGGCAACCAGACCTTGGAAAAGCTGCAGAATTTTCGCGGCTACAAGGGCGCACAATCCTATCCATCCCGCACCAAGGATGTGGACGACGTCGACTTCTCGACCGGTTCGGTCGGCCTCGGCGTTGCGCAGACACTGTTTGCCTCGCTGGTCCAAGACTATCTGCACACCAAAGGGATGGCCAAGCAGCTGCCCGACGGAAAGATGATCGCGCTAATCGGCGACGCCGAGATGGACGAAGGCAACATCTTCGAGGCGCTTCTGGAAGGGTGGAAGCATGGCCTGCGTAACACCTGGTGGATCGTCGACTACAACAGGCAAAGCCTCGACGCGGTCGTGCGCGAGGGCCTGTGGGAACGGTTCGAATCCCTGTTTCAAAACTTCGGTTGGGATGTCGTTTTGCTCAAATACGGACAGTTGCAGGAGCAGGCTTTTTCCGAACCAGGGGGCGAAGCCCTTCGGCAATGGATCGACCGCTGCCCGAACCAGCTCTATTCGGCCTTGACGTTCCAAGGCGGCGCTGCCTGGAGGAAGCGCCTGCTCGACGATATGGGTGACCAAGGCGCGGTTTCACGGCTGATCGAGAGCCGCAGTGACGAGGAACTGTCGCAACTGATGACCAATCTCGGCGGCCACGACCTGCCGACGCTGATAGAAGCATTCGAAAAGGCCCGTACGCATGACCGCCCGGTCTGCTTCATCGCCTATACGATCAAGGGGTTCGGTCTTCCGCTCGCCGGCCACAAGGACAATCACGCCGGCCTCATGAACCCAGCGCAAGTCGACAGCCTGCGCGCCGCGCATGGTGTGCGGCCTGGCCACGAATGGGAGCCCTTCGAAGGCCTTGTCCAACCGGCGGTGCAGGTAGCCGATTTTGTTCGCAAGGCGCCCTTCATCGCCAAGGGCAAGAGGCGCTATGCGTCGGCGCCAATCGACCTGCCCGAGGTATTGCAGGCGCCCGCCCAGCCTCAAATGTCGACCCAGCAGGGTTTTGGACTGCTCATGCACGAGATCGGCAAACAGGACAGCGAGTTCGCACGGCGCATCGTCACAACCTCACCCGACGTCACTGTGTCTACAAATCTCGGCGCCTGGGTTAACCGCCGCGGCCTGTTCGCGCGAAACGAAATGGCCGACCTATTTCGTAAGGAACGCATCCCGTCGACCTTCAACTGGGAATTCTCGCCCAAGGGCCAGCACATCGAGCTCGGCATCGCCGAGATGAACCTGTTCATCATGTTGTCGGCGCTGGGTCTTTCGCATTCGATCTTCGGCGAGCGCCTGTTGCCGGTTGGAACCCTCTACGACCCGTTCATCGAACGAGGTCTCGATGCGCTGAATTATGCCTGCTACCAGGACGCCCGCTTCATTGTCGCCGCGACGCCATCCGGCGTCACGCTAGCGCCGGAAGGTGGCGCTCACCAGTCGATAGCGACCCCATTGATCGGCATGGCGCAAGACGGGTTGGCGGCCTTCGAGCCCGCTTTTGTCGACGAACTGGCGACCATACTGCGCTTCTCCTTCGACTACATCCAACGCTCCGGCGAGGCCGTGCCGGACGAGGCAACCTGGCTCAGGGATGCCGTCGGCGGTTCGGTCTACCTCAGGCTTTCAACCCGCTCCATCGACCAGGTGAACCGCCAGATCGGCCCCAGACTTTCGGAAGAGATCGTCAACGGCGGCTACTGGATGCGCAAGCCCGGCCCCAATGCCGAGGTGGTGGTCGTCTATATGGGCGCCGTAGCTCCCGAAGCGATCGAGGCGGTCGGGCTGATGGGGGAAGACAGGCGAGATGTCGGCCTGCTCGCCATTACCTCGGCCGACCGTCTCAACGCCGGATGGACTGCGGCCCAGCGGGCGCGCGAACGCGGTCTGATCCACGCCAGAAGCCATATCGAGCGCCTGCTAGAGGCGATACCGCCCCACTGCAGGCTGGTCACAGTTGTCGATGGTCATCCTGCCACACTGGCATGGATCGGGTCTGTCCATGGCCACCGCATCCGGCCGCTCGGCGTCGAGCATTTCGGCCAGACGGGCACCATTGCCGATCTTTACCGGCACTATGGCATCGACGCGCAGGGCATTGTACGCGCAGCGGAGGCGGTTTCCGGAGCCAAGCCGATACGACATCTCGGCGTCGTTGCGACTTGAGTACTACGCCACAAGCAGGCGACGGAGGAGCGTTCCCTCATAGGCCTCGACCGATATGAGATCCGTCAAAAACAGCAATGTTGGTCTCTGTTTCCGACAGATAGCCCCGCAAGTCTTGATATCGCAACATGCTGCTGTCGATCGCCAAATGCCTGGTCACAAGACTTCGCCCCGCCATTCGCCTGTATTTTCACGCTACTCTACTACTTCCCCTGAAACCTGTTGAACCTGCCTGATTTCTGGCTCTCTTAATCATCCCCGATCAGGGTAGCGCGGCGCGCCACCCGAACGAGAACGGGGACTACGTGGCGATCTCTCAACGACATTCCGAAGCATCCTCGCGCGGTGCGCGCATGCTGCGCACCGCACTGGGCCCCGCGATCGCCGGGTTCCTGGGAGATCCATCCATCGTCGAGGTGATGCTGAACCCCGATGGGCGGCTCTGGATCGATCGCCTCTCCGGCGGGCTTGAAGATACAGGTTGCACGCTCCTGGCCGCGGACGGCGAACGCATCATTCGCCTCGTCGCCCACCATGTCGGCGCCGAAGTGCATCCCGGCAATCCGCGTGTTTCGGCCGAGCTTCCCGAAACGGGAGAGAGGTTCGAAGGGCTACTGCCGCCTGTCGTCGCAGCACCTGCCTTTGCGATCCGAAAGCCGGCCGTCGCCGTCTTCACCCTCGACGACTACGTCGCAGCCGACGTCATGACCGCGCAGCAGGCAACTGCGCTTCGTCAGGCTGTTGCGGCGCGCGCCAACATTCTCGTCGCTGGTGGCACGTCGACCGGCAAGACCACGCTCACCAATGCCCTTCTTGCGGAAGTCGCCAAGACCTCGGATCGCGTCGTCCTGATCGAGGACACGCGCGAGCTGCAATGCGCCGCGCCCAATCTGGTGGCCCTTCGTACCAAAGAAGGCGTCATCTCCCTCTCTGATCTCGTTCGATCGTCGCTTCGCCTGCGCCCCGACCGCATCCCCATCGGCGAAGTGCGCGGCTCCGAAGCGCTCGATCTTCTCAAAGCCTGGGGCACCGGCCATCCCGGCGGCATCGGCACCATCCATGCAGGCTCCGGCATCGGCGCACTGCGACGTCTCGAGCAACTCATCCAGGAGGCCGTCGTCACCGTCCCGCGCGCACTGATCGCGGAAACCATCGATCTCGTCGCGGTGCTTTCCGGGCGCGGTTCCGCCAGGCGACTGGCCGAACTCGCTCGCGTTGAGGGGCTCGACCCCGACGGCGACTACCGCATCGCCCCCATCACCTCCAACAACGAAGGAACCTCCTGATGACCCCGCCCTTTTCCCAAGCCGGACGCCGCATCGCGGCATTCTGCTCGGTCACCGTCCTTGCACTTGCGACTGCCCCTGTCGCACACGCCGCAGGCTCGTCCATGCCATGGGAACAGCCGCTGCAGCAGATCCTGCAGTCGATCGAAGGACCGGTCGCTAAGATCATCGCCGTGATCATCATCATCGTGACCGGTCTGACGCTTGCTTTCGGCGACACCTCGGGCGGTTTCCGGCGACTGATCCAGATCGTCTTCGGCCTCTCGATTGCCTTTGCCGCATCGAGCTTCTTCCTCAGCTTCTTTAGCTTCGGCGGCGGAGTGCTCGTCTGATGGAGGAACCAGTCCCAGGGTTCAGCGCACCCGTTCATCGGGCGCTAACAGAGCACATCCTGCTCGGCGGCGCCCCACGCTCGATCGCCATTCTGAACGGCACTTTGGCTGCGGCCCTAGGGCTCGGCCTGCGGCTCTGGATCGTCGGGGTGGCGTTGGGGCTGGTCGGGCATCTTGCTGCCGTCTGGGCCGCCAAGCGCGATCCAATGTTCGCCGATGTTGTGCGCAGGCATCTGCGCATCCCCGGCCACCTCAGGGCGTGAGGTAATCGCCATGATGAACCTCGCCGAATATCGAAACCGAAATGCCCGCCTCTCGGACTTCTTGCCTTGGGCAGCGCTCGTGCGCGAGGGCGTTGTCCTCAACAAGGACGGCAGTCTCCAGCGCAGCGCCCGTTTCCGCGGCCCGGATCTCGACAGCTCTGTTGCAGCCGAATTGGTCGCCATCTCCAGCCGTCTCAACAACGCTTTCCGGCGCCTTGGCTCGGGTTGGGCAATCTTCGTCGAAGCGCAGCGCCATGCAGCCGCCGCCTACCCGGAAGGCACATTCGCGGACGCCGCTTCCGCCCTGGTCGATGCCGAGCGCAAGGCCGGCTTCGAAGAGACCGGGGCCCACTACGAGTCCAGCTACTTCCTGACTTTCACGTATCTGCCCCCGGCCGAGGACACCGCGCGCGCGGAAAGCTGGCTCTATGAAGGCAAAGCCGAAAGCGGCGTCGATCCGCACGAGATCGTCGTCGGCTTCATAGACCGCACCGACCGTGTGCTGCAACTCGTCGAAGGTTTCATGCCGGATTGCGCATGGCTCGACGATGTCGAGACGCTGTCTTATCTCCATGCCTGTGTTTCGACCGAACGCCATCGAGTGCGCGTTCCAGAGACGCCGATGCATCTCGACGCGTTGCTGGCGGACCGGCCGCTTGCCGGCGGGCTCGAGCCGCGTCTTGGCGACCAACATCTTCGTATTCTCACCATCGTCGGCTTTCCGACCGCGACCACGCCTGGAATCCTCGACGAGCTCAATCGTCTCGCATTCCCCTATCGGTGGTCGACCCGCGCCATCCTCCTCGACAAGGCTGACGCGACGAAGCTGCTGACCAAGATCAGGCGGCAATGGTTCGCCAAGCGCAAGTCGATCGCAGCAATCCTGAAGGAGGTAATGACAAATGAGGCTGCTGCTTTGGTCGACACAGATGCGGCCAACAAGGCTGCCGACGCCGATGTCGCCCTGCAGGAGCTGGGCGCCGACTATGCCGGACAGGCTTATGTCACTGCGACGCTCACCGTCTGGGATGCCGATCCGCGTGTCGCTGACGAAAAGCTGAGGCTCGCCGAAAAGGTCATCCAGGGCCGCGACTTCACATGCACGCCCGAGACCATAAATGCCGTCGACGCCTGGCTAGGTTCGCTGCCCGGTCACGTCTACGCCAATGTGCGGCAACCGCCGCTCTCCACGGTCAATCTAGCCCACATGATCCCGCTTTCTGCTGTGTGGGCAGGACCACAAGAAGATGAGCATTTCGCAGCGCCCCCTCTGCTATTCGGCAAGACCGAAGGCTCAACCCCGTTCCGCTTTTGCCTTCATGTCGGAGATGTCGGTCACACGCTGATCGTAGGCCCGACAGGTGCTGGCAAATCAGTGCTGCTCGCCCTGATGGCGCTGCAGTTCCGCCGCTATCGCCATTCGCAGGTCTTCGCCTTCGATTTCGGCGGCTCGATCCGCGCCGCCACGCTCGCCATGGGCGGCGACTGGCACGATCTTGGTGGCGACCTGACTGGTGATGCTGGCGAGCCGGTACAACTCCAGCCACTCGCGCGCATCCATCACATACCGGAGCGTGCCTGGGCAGCTGACTGGATTGTCTCGATCCTGGTACGTGAAAGCGTCACGATCACGCCAGAAATCAAGGAGCATCTGTGGTCGGCACTGACCTCTCTCGCCAGTGCTCCGGTCCACGAGCGCACACTCACCGGCCTCAACGTCCTGCTCCAGTCGAATGACCTGAAGCAGGCGCTACGCCCCTACTGCGTCGGAGGTCCTTATGGCCGGCTGCTCGACGCAGAGTTCGAGCGGATTGGCGAGACATCTATTCAGGCCTTCGAAACCGAGGGACTGGTCGGTACGGCTGCCGCGCCTGCGGTGCTTTCTTATCTCTTTCACCGCATCGAAGACCGGCTCGACGGCTCGCCTACGCTCATCATCATCGACGAAGGTTGGCTCGCACTCGACGACGATGGCTTCTCCGGCCAGATCCGGGAGTGGCTGAAGACGTTGCGCAAAAAGAACGCCAGCGTCGTCTTCGCCACGCAATCGCTGTCCGACATCGACCGCTCCGCGATCGCGCCCGCTATCATCGAGAGCTGTCAGACCCGGCTCTTGCTGCCGAACGAACGCGCAATCGAACCGCAAATCACCGCAATCTACCGTCGTTTCGGCCTCAACGATCGCCAGATCGAGATCCTGGCGCGCGCCACGCCAAAGCGCGACTACTATTGCCAGTCTCGGCGCGGCAACCGGCTCTTTGAACTCGGCCTTTCCGAAGTCGCTCTCGCCCTTTGCGCCGCATCCTCAAAAACCGACCAAACACTGATTGCGCAGATCCTCGGTGAACATGGCCGCGACGGCTTCCTCGCCGCCTGGCTGCGCACCCGCGGCGTCGATTGGGCGGTCGACCTCATCCCCAACCTCACCAATCTCGCCCCTCAATCTGAGAAGGACCCCACGCCATGAGCACCCAACCTTCGACCCTTCGCGCTGCCTTGATTGCGGCAACGGTTCTTTCTGCGACCGGCGTGCTTTCGCCCGCGTTGACGAGCCCGGCGCATGCCTTCTTCGGTCGGATTGTCTACGATCCGACCAACTACGCACAGAACGTGCTCACCGCTGCCCGCACGCTTGAGCAGATCAACAACCAGATCAAAAGTCTCCAGAATGAAGCGCAGATGCTCATCAACCAGGCGAGGAACCTGGCGAGCCTGCCGTACTCGTCTCTCCAGCAGCTTCAGCAGTCGGTCCAGAAGACGCAGCAGCTTCTCAGCCAGGCGCAGAACATCGCCTTCGACGTGCAGCAGATCGACCAGATGTTCGAACAGAAATACGGCAGCGTGTCCTTGTCGGCCTCCGATCAAGAGCTCGTCGCCAACGCGCGTACACGCTGGAAAAACACCGTGGGCGGCTTGCAGGACGCCATGCGTGTGCAGGCAGGTGCCGTCGAAAACATCGAGACCAATCGCGCAGAGATGTCGGCGCTGATCGGCCAGAGCCAGAATGCGGCCGGTGCACTTCAAGCAACACAAGCCGGTAACCAGCTACTAGCGCTCCAGGCTCAGCAACTCGCCGATCTCACTGCAGTCATCGCTGCCAATGGCCGGGCGCAGGCACTCACCGACGCCGAACGTGCAGCCGCTGCCGAACAGGGCCGCGAGCAGCGCCGCCGCTTCCTGACCCCGGGTTCCGGCTATCAGCCCGGCAATGCCCGCATGTTCAACAATGGCAATTGACAGCCAGAGGAGAGCATCATGGACGGCAAGATGCTGGCGCGCCTCGGCGCTGTCGTGTTCGTCGCCGTCGCCACCACGGCGACTGTGATTGAATTCACCCGGAAGGAAGCAGTGCCTGCGGAGGCGCCGGTGCTGGATCTGCGGCCCGTGGCCGATCCGCTGCATGAGGGGCAGCGTCGGTGCCAGCAGCTTGGGCTGAAGGCGGCTGATGATGCTGGATGCCTGCGCGTTTGGGCAGAAACCCGCGACCGTTTCCTTGGTCGCACGCCCGTGTCTCCTGCCCCGCGAATTCAGGAAGGGCGGTGAAGCATGGGCGGCGCCGGCGTCATCGACAACTTCCTCGGAGTCTTCGCCCGCTACATCGACAGTGGATTTGGCCTCCTGGGTGGAGAAGTCGCCTTCATCGCCACCACACTGATCGTCATTGACGTGACGCTGGCAGCTCTGTTCTGGAGCTGGGGCGCTGACGACGACATCATCGCGCGGCTGGTCAAGAAGACACTGTTTGTCGGCATCTTCGCCTATCTCATCTCCAACTGGAACAATCTCGCAAACATCGTCTTCGACAGTTTCGCGGGCCTCGGCCTCAAGGGCTCCGGTACGGGATTTTCGACGGCGGACCTGATGCGCCCAGGCAAGGTTGCACAAACCGGCCTGGATGCCGCCCGGCCGTTGCTTGAGTCCATCTCCGACCTGATGGGATGGGTCGCCTTCTTTGAGAACTTCATCCAGATCGCCTGCCTGCTCTTCGCATGGGCGCTGGTCATCCTCGCCTTCTTCATTCTGGCAATCCAGCTGTTCGTCACGCTGATCGAGTTCAAGCTGACCACGCTGGCCGGCTTCGTGCTGATCCCCTTCGGGCTGTTCGGCAAGACCGCCTTCATGGCCGAACGTGTACTTGGAAACGTTGTCTCCTCCGGCATCAAAGTACTGGTGCTCGCCGTGATCATCGGTATCGGCTCGACATTGTTCAGCCAGTTCACGCAAGGTTTCGGCGGCCAGACCCCGAGCATCGACGACGCGATGGCTGTCGTGCTCGCTGCCCTGTCACTGCTGGGTCTCGGCATCTTCGGTCCCGGCATCGCGTCGGGGCTTGTCAGCGGTGGGCCCCAGCTTGGCGCCGGAGCGGCGGTGGGCACGGGTCTTGCCGCAGGTGGTATGACGCTTGCCGCTGCTGGTGCTGCTGGTCTTGCGGCGAAGGGCGGCGCTGCCGCCGTCTCCGCTGGCGCGGCAGCCGTCCGTGGCGGTGCGCTTGCTTCTGGCGCGGCGTCATCTGCCTATTCGCTCGCCTCCCTCGGTCAGTCCGGCGCGGCCGGCGGCGCCTCCGGACTAGGGGGCGTTGCACATGCCGCCGGCAATGCAGCGACATCGCCGCTTCGCAGGGCTGCCGCTAGCGTCAAGTCAAGCTTCGCCGACGGCGTCAAGGCCGGCTTCAGCTCGACCGGCGGCTCCTCGACCATGGGCTCGGTCGGAGGCGTCGCTGAAACTGCACCAGCTTCCACAATCCAGGCTTCCAGCGCGCCGCCCAGTTGGGCGCAGCGCATGCGCCGGTCCGGCCACATAGGCCATGCCGTCCAGACAACCGCCCACGCCGTTCGCTCCGGCGACAGCCATGCCTCCGCCTCTTCCGTCAACCTTCAGACAAGTGATCGTTCATGAATCTCTTCAGGCGACCCGCCGCGCATTACGGCAAGACACCTCAACCAGAGACCCCCTATCAAAAGGCCGCGCAGGTCTGGGACGAGCGCATCGGCTCGGCCCGCGTTCAGGCCAAGAACTGGCGCTACATGGCGTTTGGATCGTTGATCCTGTCTGGCGCATTCGCCACGGCACTCGTCTGGCAGTCGACGCGCGGGACCGTCGTGCCCTGGATCGTGCAAGTCGACAATCTCGGTCAGGCGCAAGCTGTCGTACCAGCAAGCGCCGGCTATCGGCCTACCGATCCGCAGATCGCATGGCATCTTGCCCGCTTCATCGAACAGGTCCGCTCGATCCCGGCTGACCCCATCATCGTCCGCCAGAACTGGCTGCGTGCCTATGACTGGACCACGGATCGCGGTGCTGCGGCGCTCAACGACTACGCTCGCACCAATGACCCATTCATCAAGGTCGGCAAGCAACAGATCGCGGTCGAGGTCTCCTCGGTGATCCGCGCCTCGACGAATTCGTTTCGTGTCGCCTGGACGGAGCGCCACTACGAGAGCGGGAAACTCTCCACGACCCAGCGCTGGACTGCAATCCTGACCAACGTGATCCAGCCGCCACGCGATGCCGAAAGGCTCCGCGCCAATCCGCTCGGCATCTACGTCAACGCCATCAACTGGTCACAGGAGATGAGCCAATGAAACGGCCGACGATCCGCCGAAGCGGCAACCTGTCCCTTCGCAAATCCGTAGCTCCAGTCCTTTTGCTTTCCGCCATGCTCGCGGGCTGCGCCACCAGCAAACCGCCTGAGATCAGCTACGACGCCGACGTGCCGCCCCTCCCGGCGATCCCCATGGCTACGGCAGATGTCAAACCGAAGCCTCTCCATATCCCGCCTGCCTGGGCCCCGGCCCGTGGCGGTAACGCCGCCTCGACACCGACAGCACGTGTCGAGAATGCCAATGCCGCCGCGCGCGTCCAGCCACGCCGCGAAGGCTATTACAATGCCATCCAGATCTATCCCTGGAGCGAAGGCGCTCTCTATCAGGTCTATGCCGCGCCCGGGCAGATCACCAACATCGCGCTCGAGCTCGGCGAGACCCTGACCGGTGCAGGCCCGATCGCCGCCGGCGACACCGCTCGCTGGATCATCGGAGACACCGAGAGCGGTAGCGGGATCACCCGGCGTGTCCATGTGTTGGTGAAGCCCACGCGCCCCGACATCTCGACAAACCTCGTCATCACGACCGACCGGCGTACCTACATGATTGAGCTGCGTTCTGGCGAAAAGCCATACATGCCGGCAGTGGCCTGGGCATATCCAAGGCAACCAGCCGGACAGCGCCAGGCCATTTCGACAACACCCCTCATTCCGGCTGTCGCGGCGCGCAACTTTCGATACGGTCTCACAGGCGACAGTCCGCCATGGAAGCCGGTCTCTGTCTATGACGACGGTAGGCGCGTCTTTGTCGAGTTTCCACGCGGCATCGTGCAGGGCGAGATGCCACCGCTCCTGGTCATCGGCCCGGACGGCGAAGCCCAGATAGCAAATAGCCGTATCTACCAACACATCCTGATCGTCGATCGTCTGTTCGGCGCGGCCGAGTTGCGTCTTGGCAGCGGGGATCGACAGCAGACCGTCAGGATCGTGCGCACGGATGGAAGGCCGTCGTCATGAGCGAAAAGGACAATGTCGCTCCGATGCGCCTTCGTGCCGAACCGCCGCGCATCACCCGCCTGTCGTCAAAAGTCATCGTCGGCGTCGGCGTCGTCGCCTCACTCGGCATCGGCGGTGCACTGGTTTATGCGTTTCAGACGCGCGTACCCGGCACCGACGACCAAGAGCTCTACTCGACCGCCAATCGGCAACCCGCGGACGGTCTCGCCGGCCTGCCGCGCGACTATACCGGCCCGATCCTCGGGCCGGCGCTGCCGGGCGATCTCGGCCGGCCGATACTCAACGCCCAAAACAGGGGGCAATCCGTCGTGCCGCCCGCAATCATGGCACCGGCTGTCGACGAGGCGGAACAGCGCCGGCGCGCTGAGGAAGAGGCCGCACGGACGAGCACCGTCTTTTTCCAATCACGGGGAGGATCGGCCGCAACGGTCGGAACGGGAGAAGCGGCGGCGGGCTTTCCGGGCGCTGGCCTGGGAGGCCAGCCTGGCGAGCAGACCGCACAGGACAAGCAACTGGCTTTCCTCAACGCCGCTGCTGACAGACGTACAGTGGCGCGCGACCGCGTCATGTCGCCAGCATCGCCCTTCGTTCTCCAGGCCGGTGCCGTCATCCCGGCAGCCCTCATCACCGGCATCAGGTCCGATCTACCCGGACAGGTCACCGCGCAGGTGACGGAGAACATTTACGACAGCCCAACGGGCCGCGCCCTGCTCGTGCCGCAGGGCACGCGGATCATCGGGCAGTATGACAACAACGTCCAATTCGGCCAGCGCCGCGCGCTCCTTGTCTGGAACCGGCTCATTTTTCCGACTGGCCGCTCTATTGTTCTCGAACGTCAGCCGGGTGCCGATGCGCAAGGCTATGCCGGCCTCGAGGATAGAGTCGATTATCACTGGTGGGATCTAGCCAAAGCCGCTGGTCTCTCCACGTTGCTTGCCGCCGGTGCAGAGTTGGCTATCGACGATGAGAACAGGCTATTGCGCGCAATCCGCGATGGAGCGCAGGACACGATCAACGACGCCGGCCAACAGATCATCCGCAGGCAGCTCAACGTCGCACCGACGCTGACCATCCGGCCGGGTTTCCCGGTGCGCGTCATCGTCACGCGCGACCTCGTGCTCGAGCCCTATGGAGCAACGCAATGACCAAGCTGAAGTTGGGGCCCATCGCCGACGACAAGCCCATCAAGGTAACGTTGGAGCTCCCAGCCTCCCTGCATCGCGATCTCAAGAGCTATGCTGAAATCCTCGGCCGCGAGAGCGGTCAGTCGGCAACCGAGCCCGTCCGTCTGATCGTGCCGATGCTCCAGCGCTTTATCGCGACAGATCGTGGGTTTGCGAAGGCTCGACGGCCCCCTCATCCCAGTCGATAGCGCAGGCGCAGCCTGCTGACGGCTGTTGCAACAGTTTGGCGTCTTTGGGGACGAAACTGTTGATCCTCATGAATTTGCAGATGAATAGGGCACCTCGTCGCGATCAAGGTAGCATGCATCCCGCCGCAAGCGGCCGACCGGTCACTCCCGGAGACGCTGGTTAGCTTTCCTTTTTGCGCGAGATTTCCGCCGCCTGTACGACGTATTCGTTTTCGCTCTTTTCCTGTCGGTCACAATCGCCTTCAGTCGCCCACAAGCCGAAAAATCTAAGGAGGGATTGATGGCACTGGAGAGGGATTTCGCGATCAAGCGGACCATTCGCCGCAAAGAGCTCCGGCAGATTGTGCCGTTAGCTGACAGCACCATCTACGAAATGGAGCAGCGAGGGCAATTCCCCCGCCGCTTCGCCCTCACACCGAGATGCGTGGTCTGGGACCTCGGCGAGGTTCAGACGTGGCTCACAGCCCGCAGAGCCACGCCAATCCAGCGCACACCAGCGCCGGATCTCAACAAACGGCGATCGCGTGTGTCAAAAGAGACGGATTAGGCTCGTTGACATCAAAACGGGGGCGCACGCCTGGTCCCTGTCAACTCGGCATGTGCCATCCGCCTGCCTTGCCGATAAACGCATCCCGCTCCCTGGCTGCTTCGGGTATTTCGATCCCCAAGGCGCCGAGCAAAACCCTGATATTGGACGCAATCAAGTCTGCGAAGCGCTTCTCTTTCTTTTCAAGAGCCTTCAGACGGCTTGCTAGCGCAAACGCAATTTCTCTCGCGTATCGCTGACCCAGGCGCCTCCGTCCCGCCACGTTTTCGATCCCTAACGCTTGGAAAAAGGCGTCAAGGGCTCTCGGCGTAACTTCGTCCAGCGTCTTTGCGTCACCGATGCTGTAAGCCAGTTCGTCAGTCAGGCTGTCGTCCAGTCGCGTGGGCAGGATGTCGTAGCGCGGCGCCAAGCGGACACGGCCACCCGGCTCATGAAGGACAGCGAAATTCTTGGCGTGCCCATCGGCATTACCCACCAGGAGGTCAAATATCGTGGCTTGAATGAAGGCTTCCTTGGCATGGGCAGGGTCAACTGTCTGTTCGAGTATCTTTCGAATGCCGGGAACATCAAAACGACTGCCTTCCTTCCCACGCCGTTCATACTTCATCGATGCGGGCAACCCTAGTGCCTGGGCGAAGTCCTCCTGATGCAGGCGTACGACCCTATTCTGCCGGTCTCGCCTGCGGTCAAAACGGGTCACGAGAAGGGCTTCGATCCCACCAACCGGAAACGCTGTAGCTTCAGCCGTTTCCATGCCCAGCATCCGCGATAGATCCATCGCCTCTGCCTCATAGCGCGCATCACGCTTATGATCCTGATCCGGTACCTTCAGAATGTGTGTCGTTGGCGCGCCCGACCTTGGGTTCGGCTCGGCAAGCCTTCCGTCGGGAAGAAGTGTCAAAGCTATCTTGCTTTGTACGCCAGCTAGCGGAGATGGATCCTCCATTCCGTCTGGCAAACGCCGGCGCTTGTGGAGTGCCTCGACAATCGCGGCGAGACGGTCGGGCGGTATGGGGACGTAGTCCCGTTGGTAGTCGCCTGGAACCTTGACTGGCGGCGATCCCATTGGGAGGACAGAGAGGGCTCCAGCACAGTCCTTTCCGAGATGAAACAGCAGGCCAGCGATGTCGTCTCGGGCAAGCCCCTCGCGCTCCATCACGTCCGTTAGTGCGCCGTCGCGTTCCTGAAGGAGATTGCCGAAGAAGGCCCGCGCGGCAAAATCAGGATAAGGACCTCCGGCGAGCGGTAGAGACAGAGACAAAGGAGTGGCGTCCGGGTTCGCGAGATAACCTCTGTTGTATCCGAAAGCGACCGCACCTCTTTCGTCACGTACGAAGACGCCAACAGGATCGTCAAAGCCATCCAGCCTTACATCAAGGGCAAGAAGATCCACGTCCGTTACCTCTGCCGAGCAAGGAGCGATATGCCGGCTGCGCGCACGACCTTCAGCACTTTGCCAAGTTCGAGCGTTGGCTTGCCGTTTTCCAGCTCGGACAGGAATCTACGGCCGACGCCTGCTAGGTCAGCGAAGCTCTGCTGCGACAGATGGCGGGTTTCGCGAGCGCGCCTCACCAGCAGTCCGAGATCTGAAGGAGAGACGATCTCCAACTCGTCCACTTCCTCGCCACGATTGGCCCGCGACACGATCGTCTTATCGCTTCCCGTCTCTCTGTTCTGCTGTTGAGACGACTCCTCAATCGGATGCGGCAGAGAGATCCGTACACCTTGCGACATGTCTGGAAGCTGAAGGTTGATCTTTGGAACCGGTTCGGAGGCCCCCCCCAACAGGGTATCGGCGCCCTCAAACTGCAAGAGCGCCTTGGCGAGATCTGTTGCGTTAAGTTTGAGGCCATAGTCCGATGGCAACAATCCCTCACCGAGGTTTGTGAGTGCATCTTTGGGAACGGTGAAACCAGCAATGTGTTTCGCCAGATCTTGAGTTGACTCAGGAAACGGGCGTGGCAGCGTGGCCTGAACGGGTTCCAGCAGATCCGGGATTCGGAGGTCGATTTTGGGCGGCAGGGCTGGCAAATGCTTGTCAAAGTCGCTGGCAATCCCGAATTGCGAAATTGCCTTGACGAGATCTGTCGCGCTTAAAAATGGCGCGTTGATATCGGCAATGCGCTTCGCCAGGCCTTGAGAGCCAACCTGCCCAGCAAGCTTCGCAAGGTCCGTAGCGCTTTTGTCGCCCAGAGCGGATAGAGGTTTCTTACTAGCCATGCATTTGCTCCCGATCGGGAACATAGCGACATCTCATCAGTGTTTCAAGGGCACCTGCTCCCGATCGGTATCACTCGAAGATACCTGCTCCCGAAAGGGATCACATCGGCAAAAGGCACCCGCCCGGAGCCATTCTGCTACCGATCGGGAGCAGAATGGCCGACAACCACAAGCTCAAAGAGATGGATCAGGCTCAAAAATCGGCATCGAGGGCGGAACAAGAACGGGCATGTGCCGCCGACCTTCGAGCCAAGCATCCACCATGTCCGACCATTCCTGCATCATATGGCGGCGCTGCAGCTCATACTCGGCCTTGTTGTAGACGCCTCGTGAAGAACGCCCGTCCTCATGCGCGAGGCATTTTTCAATCCAATCGCTATTGAATCCCAGTTCATTGAGTAGCGTCGATCCCGTCCGCCTCAGATCGTGCACGGTGAAAGGCTCAAGAGGCAGACCGTCATTCTTCGCTCGCTCGACGACCAGGTAGGTGACCCGGTTAAAGGTGGCCCGCGACATTGGCGCGTCAGCATCGTAGCGTGATGGCAGGACATAACGCGAGTTGCCGGCGCAGGTCTTCAGCGCAATGAAGATGTCGAGCATCTGACGCGACAGGTACACATTGTGCGCCTTGGCTCGCTTCATGCGCTCCTTCGGGATCGACCAGACAGCGTTCCCGAAATCGACCTCATCCCAAGTCGCATCCTGAAGTTCGCTCTTTCGAACCATGGTCAACAAAAAGAGCTTCATTCCCAGCCGAATGGTCGGAAGGGTTGCGATCTTCTCCAGCGTCTTCAACATCACTCGGATCTCGGCCGGAGACAGCGAACGATCGCGTGGCACGAAATGGGCGATTGAAGCGGGGCCAACATCGTCCGCGGGGTTGGAAACCTTCTCCCCGTGCAGGATGGCGAAGCCGTAAATCTGTTTCAGGATATCTCGAACGTGGATTGCGGTCGCCGGCGCCCCACGCCCGACAATCTTTGCGCAATGCGCACGCAGATCGTCGGGCGTGATTTCGGTGAGCAGGCGGTTTCGCCAGATCGGCAACAGATCACGCTCCAAGATTGAGCGGCGCATCGCGCGTGTGCTCTCCGCCATAGGCGCGCCCTCCAGCCACTTCGCGCCGAACTCGCCGAAGCTCTTCGCTTCCTTTAGGCGCCGTTTGTCTCGCTGCTTTTCCAGCGCTGGAGAACGCCCCTCGCGAACCGCCCGCCGGGCATCGAGACAAAGCTCGCGCGCTTTCACAAGAGAGATTCCATCCCGGCCGTACTTGCCGAGGTAGATCGTCTCGCGCCGACCATTGATCCTGTAATCCAGGCCGAACGAGACTGCACCACTTGGCATGACGCGAACGTACATGCCGTCGCGGTCCGCCACTTTGTACGCTTTGTCTTTTGGCCTCAATGACTTAAGAGCAACGTCCGTCAACATGCGCCCATTTCCTCCAGAAAGTACCGTCAGGGGTATTTCAGAGGTTCGCGGCGAATAAACTCATTTTAATTCAATGAGTTATGCGCCAAAAAGTACCGTCACGACCCTCAGTTCCTGTGACGGTACTTTCGAAAATCTGGGAGCGCAATATGGGGGAGGTCCGTCAGAACGCACGACAGGCCCGTCTGCTGCCTGCCGATTGTTCTCGACAGGCAGAAACAGATTTTATATTTTATTTCAATCAGTTAGATCGCACCGTGGCGTATTTTTGGATACGCCCGGATGGGCCTAAATCATTCCCACTCGATCGTGCCCGGCGGCTTCGAGGTGACGTCATAGACGACACGGTTGATGCCGCGGACTTCGTTGATGATGCGGGTGGCGGCCTGGCCGAGGAAGTTCATGTCGTAGTGGTAAAAGTCGGCGGTCATGCCGTCGACCGAGGTCACAGCGCGCAGCGCGCAGACGAACTCGTAGGTGCGGCCGTCGCCCATGACGCCGACGGTCTGGACCGGTAGCAGCACGGCGAAAGCCTGCCAGATGGCGTCGTAGAGGCCAGCCTTGCGGATCTCGTCGAGATAGATCGCATCGGCCTCGCGCAGGATCTCGAGCTTCTCGCGGGTGATGCCGCCGGGGCAGCGGATGGCAAGGCCCGGTCCCGGGAACGGATGGCGGCCGATGAAGCTGTCGGGCAAGCCGAGCTCCTTGCCGAGCACGCGGACCTCGTCCTTGAACAGCTCGCGCAGCGGCTCGACCAGCTTCATGTTCATGCGGTCGGGCAGACCGCCGACATTGTGGTGCGACTTGATGGTAACCGAGGGGCCGCCGGTGAAGGAGACGCTCTCGATGACGTCTGGATAGAGCGTGCCCTGGGCGAGAAAATCGGCGCCGCCGAGCTTCTTGGCCTCTTCCTCGAAGACCTCGATGAACAGGCGGCCGATGGTCTTGCGCTTCTTTTCCGGGTCGGACTCGCCTTCGAGCGCCGAAATGAAGCGCTCGGAGGCGTCGACGAGGATCAGCGGCAGGTTGTAGTGCTCGCGGAACATGGCGACGACGTCGGCCGCCTCGTTCTTGCGCATCAGGCCGTGGTCGACGAGGATGCAAGTCAGTTGGTCGCCGACAGCCTCGTGGATCAGCAGAGCCGCGACGGACGAGTCGACGCCGCCCGAAAGGGCGCAGATGACCTTCTTGTCGCCGACCTGCTTACGGATCGCCTCGACGGCATGCGCGCGATAGGCGTGCATGGTCCAGTCGCTCTCGATGCCGGCGATCTTGTGGACGAAGTTGCGCAGGAGCTTGGCGCCATCGGGCGTGTGCACGACTTCGGGGTGGAACTGCACGGCGTAGAAGTTGCGGCTCTCGTCGGCGATTGCCGCGAAGGGGGCGCCATTCGAGGTACCGATGACACGGAAGCCCTCGGGGATTTCGGTGACCCGGTCGCCGTGGCTCATCCACACCTGGTGGCGGGTGCCCTTGGCCCAGACGCCCTCGAACAGCGGGCTGTCGTCCTGAATCTCGAGAAAAGCGCGGCCGAACTCACGGTGATGGCCAGCCTCGACCTTGCCGCCGAGCTGGGCGCACATGGTCTGCTCGCCATAGCAGATGCCGAGCACCGGGATGCCGGCTGAAAAGACGGCTTCAGGCGCACGCGGGCTGCCAATGTCGACGGTGGAATGCGGGCTGCCCGAGAGGATCACCGCCTTGGGGTTGATCCGCTTGAAGGCCTCTGCGGCCGACTGGAAGGGCACGATCTCGGAATAGACCCCGGCCTCTCGCACGCGACGCGCAATGAGCTGCGTCACCTGGCTGCCGAAGTCGATGATGAGGACGGTTTCGGGGTGCTCGGAGTTCTTCATGGCGGGCGTTTAAAGAAAGAATCACGTCTGTGCAATGGTCTCGATTGCATGGGTGACAAGTGCGCTGTGCAATGCCAGACCCAGCCCGGCCAGCCTATGACCGGGCTCGCGGTTCAGCGAGAGCGCGCAACGCCGCCATCAGGACGTCGTATGCACCCTCGCCCAGATGCGCCCGGTAGCGCGTCTCGATGTCGAGCTTGATGCGGTCGCCGTCGTTGAGTGCGGCGCGCCCCTTTGGCGTATAGAGCACCAGCTTGCCGCGCTTGTCCTCCGGATCCGGCGCGCGCTCGATAACGCCTTCCTCCTCCAGCCCGTCGAGTAGCTGCTGCACCGCCTGCTTGGAGATGCCGGCGCGTTCGATGAGCGCTGCCTGCTTTGTGCCGCGGCGCGGAATGTGGCCGAGCAGGCCGGCGCGGCTTTCGCTGAACCAGCCGTGACCGGCCGTGCGCATCGCCTCGGCGAATTCGGCCTGCCAGGCGCGGCTCGCCTGCCACAGGCGCCAGCCGACATGGTCGGGCAGCGGCCTCGCTGTATTTTCGTCAAGTTGCTTGACCATTTTTCCAATCACGCATATCGTCAAGATACTTGACCAACCAGATATCGGAAGGAACCGACGATGGCAATTCTCGATCAGGCCGCCCTGAAGGTGCTGATTGCAGGCACGACGCATGTGCTCGACCGCAATGGCAAGGAGGCCTACGTCTATTTCGAGACCGGCGATGTCGCACACATGCTTCTCGACGACGGCGAAGCACGACAAGGCAAATGGGCGCTCGCCGAGGGCGGCTATGTCGTCGACTGGGACAATGGCGTGACTGGGCGTTGGGCGCTCGACCACGAGGCCGGCGAAATCACCTATGTGAACAGGGACCGCGACGTCAAAGTGAGGCTTGCGGCCATCCTGTTCGGCAACGCCAAGGACTTGCCACGCGCTGCCTAGAGTGCTTCCGCTTTTCTTCGAAACGCGGAATCCCTCTGGCTTCTTGTCTACGCAATTCCGGACGGAAAACCGCTGCGCACTTTTCCTGGAATTGCTCTAGAGCCTGAGCTCGCCGCTCTGGATGGCGCGGCCGAGCAAGTTGACGGCATGCGCCAGCTTCTCGTCGACGACATGGAGATATTCGGTCCAGTCGTCGACATGGCTGATGTCGGCGGCACCGTCGGAGATGCCGCGCAGGCCGATCAACGGCACGCCGAAGAGCTGGCAGGCACGCAGCACGGCGAAGGTCTCCATGTCGACCATGTCCTCGGGGATCGCATCGTAGGCGCTGCCCGAAATGATGGTGCCACCGGTGGAGAGGCTGGCCTCCCCGACACCGGGAATGCGCAGCGGCAAGGCCAAAGTCGCCGGCAGGTCGAGGAAGGGCGTCGTGCCTTTTTCGAAGCCGAGCGCCGAGGCATCCATGTCGCGATAGGCAACCGAGACGGCCTGGTAGACCTCGGTCTGCTCCAGCCTGCGGCTGCCGGCCGAGCCAAGACAGACGACGAGATCGGGCAGCCCGTTGCAGGCCACGAGCCGCGACAGTTCGGCGCCGACAACGACGCCTGACTCGACCGGGCCGACGCCGGTCATCAGCGGTTCGAACAGCTTGCGCAGATGCGGGCCGTATTCGGCATCGACGGCCATGACGAACAGCACGTTGCGGCCGGCGAACTGGGTGATCGGCATGGTTCAGCCCTCGATGCCGTCGCGGCCGGCAATGGCCATCATCGTTCCGGTCATGGTGGCGATCAGCTTGGCCTCGCCGTCGACCGTAATGGCATAGGCCTGGCCGTCGGCGACGACGATGGTGCGGCCCGGCTTGGTAACGGAGCCACGAAACAGGAAGCGCTCGCCCTTGCCGGGCGCCAGCAGGTTGACCTTGAACTCGATGGTCAGCACGCTCGAATTTTCGGGCATCAGCGAAAAGGCGGCATAACCGCAGGCGGAATCCAGCGCCGTCGAAATCACGCCGGCATGCAGGAAGCCATGCTGCTGGGTCAGTTCACCGGAATAAGGCATCTCGATCTCGACGATGCCCGGCGTGACCAGCGTCAACTCGGCACCGATGGTGCGCATCGCGCTCTGGCGCGCGAAGGACGACCTGACGCGCTCGTCATAGTCGGCCGCTGGTACGATCTTGGCTGCCATATCGGATGTCCTCTTGGCTTCGCTTATCGCAAAGCCGGCAAAAGCTGGCAATCGGAAATGCTGCAGTGCAAAACTGAAATCAGTTGAGCCACCACAGCGAAGCGTTGAGCAAGGTGGCGAAGGCGACCCAGGCGGCATAAGGCGCAAACAACCAGGCAGCGACACGGTCCGATTTCGCCGCAGTCGCCATGAAGCCGAGGATGGCGGCAAGCAGGGCCAGGATGACCAACAGCGCTAGGCCCATCTGCTGCAGCCCGAAGAAGGTCGGCGACCACAAGAAATTGAGCACCAGCTGGGTGACCCACAGGCGCATGGCGACGCCATGCGGTTCGCGCGACCAGATGCGCCAGCCGGCGATCGCGATCAGCACATAAAGCACCGACCAGACCGGGCCGAAGATCCAGTTTGGCGGATTGAAGAACGGCTTGGCGAGCCCGGAATACCATTCGCCCGGCAGCGTCAGAAGGCCGATGAGCAAGCCGCCACCGAGCACAACGACGATAAAACCGAGCAAGGCGACGTATCTGTTCATGCGACCTCCAGCAACTGCGCACCCGAGGCGCAGAACGCCAGAGGCCGGAACTGGTTGCACAGTTCGCTCCGCCACAAGGCAGAGCGACGTGCCACGCAGGATCAGGCGGCCTTGCGCATGGCGGCGAAATAGAAGCCGTCGGTGCCGCTGCGAGCCGGGGTCAAGGACAGGCCTTGCGCGCCGAAGCGCACGGCGTCGGCGCGATCAGGGAAATGCTGCGACCAAAGTGCCTTGTGGTCGACTGCCGAAAATCGCTTGTCCCGATCGAGGAAGGCTGCGACCTGGTCGGCGTTCTCCTCGTCGAAGACCGAACAGGTGATGTAGACGACGAGCCCGCCCGGCTTCACATAGGCGCTGGCGGCGTCGAGAATGGCCGATTGCTCGGCCTTGCGCACGTCGAGCTGACGCTGTGTCAGCCGCCATTTGGCGTCGGGCCGGCGGCGCCAGGTGCCGCTGCCGGTGCAGGGCGCGTCGATCAGCACGAGGTCCATGTGACCGGTCAGGCCCGAGAGCTCTGACGGCTTGGACACGACCTGGACATTGCGGTTGTCGGAGCGGCGCAGCCGGTCGAACATCGGCGCAAGCCGCGACTTCTCCGAATCGTGGGCGAAGATCTGGCCGCGGTTTTCCATTGCGGCCGACAAGGCCAGCGTCTTGCCACCGGCACCGGCGCAGTAGTCGAGTACCTGCATGCCGGGCACAGCACCTGCCAGTTCGGCCGCCAGCTGCGAGCCCTCGTCCTGGATCTCGAACCAACCCTTCTGGAAGGCCGGCTCGGCCTGGACGTTGGGGTGGCGGCCGCTGCCGTCGATGGGGGGAATACGAACGCCATGCGGGGCAAGTGCGGTGGGTGCCGCCTGGGTGCCTTCGAGTTCGGCGATGACGCGGGCGCGGTCGGCCTTCAGCGTGTTGGCGCGGATGTCGAGCGGCGGACGCGCGGCAAGGGCAGCGCCCTCGGCGACCCACTCCTCGCCAAAGGCCCTTTCGAGCAGCGGTGCGCACCAGTCGGGGCAATCGGCGCGAACGGCATCGGGCGCCTCGTCGAGCTTGTGGCTGGCGATCGTCGCGAGTTCGGCCGCACTCAGCGGCTCGGGCGCAAACTTGTCGCCGTCGAGCGTCTGGTTGAGCGCTTCCGCGGACTGGTCCCATTCGAGCAGCAGGGCGCCAAAGCCCAGCGCGCGCGAGGTCTCGTCGCCGACAAGCCAGCCGGCCGAACGCTTGCGGCGCAAGGCGTCGTAGACGATGTTGCCGATCGCGGCGCGGTCGCCGGCGCCGGCGAAGCGATGGGAAAGGCCCCAATCCTTCAGTGCATCCGCGGCGGGCCTGTGCCGCCTCTCGATATCGTCGAGAACTTCAATGGCCGCAGCCAGTCGTCCGCCAAGTCGCATATTCGGTTTTCCGCTTTCGGTTGACCCGTATCAGGTCTAGCTAAACAGCAGCGGCGGAATGCACAAGCGCCGGCCTGCCTAGTCAGGGCAAAAACTTCCCGCAAAGACAGGCAGCACAAAATGAAACAGGCGCGGATCGCTCCGCGCCTGCCTCGTTCGGCCGGGTTCGCCTGCTTATACGAAGCGGTCGGCGTTCATCACCTTGTTCCAGGCTGCGACGAAATCCTTGGAGAACTTCGCGCCGGCGTCGGCCGAACCATAGACCTCGGCCAGCGCACGCAATTGCGAGTGCGAGCCGAACAACAGATCGACGCGGGTGCCATACCACTTCACTTCCTGCGTGCTCCTGTCGCGGCCCTCGAACACGTCCTTGGCATCCGACGTTGCCTTCCACTCCGTGCCCATGTCGAGCAGGTTGACGAAGAAGTCGTTGGAAAGCGCTCCGGGACGCGTGGTGAAGACGCCATGGGCCGAGTCGCCGACATTGGCACCAAGCACGCGCAGGCCGCCGACAAGCACGGTCAGCTCAGGCGCGGTCAGCTTCAGCAGCTGGGCACGGTCGACGAGGTTCTCCTCGGCGCTCAGGCGCTGACGGCCGCTCGTGTAGTTGCGGAAGCCATCGGCGCTGGGTTCGAGCGGGGCGAAGGAATCGACGTCGGTCTGCTCCTGCGAGGCGTCCATGCGGCCTGGGGTGAAGGCCACCTTGACGTCGTTGCCGGCATCCTTGGCGGCCTTCTCGATCGCCGCAGCACCGCCGAGAACGATCAGGTCGGCCAGCGACACCCTCTTGTTGCCCGACTGCGATGCGTTGAACTCGCTCTGGATCGCCACGAGCTTTTCCAGCACCGAAGCCAGCTGCGCCGGCTGGTTGACGGCCCAGTCCTTCTGCGGGGCAAGGCGGATGCGCGCACCGTTGGCGCCGCCGCGCATGTCCGAACCACGGAAGGTCGAGGCCGAGGCCCAGGCGGTCGAAACCAGCTGCGACACAGTCAGGCCCGAGCCGAGGACTTTGGCCTTGAGGGCCGCGATATCGGCATCGTCGACGAGCACGTGGTCGACGGCGGGGATCGGATCCTGCCAGATCAGCTCTTCCTTCGGCACCAGCGGGCCGCGGTAGCGGGCAAGCGGGCCCATGTCGCGGTGGGTCAGCTTGAACCAGGCGCGGGCGAAGGCGTCGGCGAACTGGTCCGGGTTTTCCAGGAAGCGGCGCGAGATCTTCTCGTATTCCGGATCGAAGCGCAGCGACAGGTCGGTGGTCAGCATCGCCGGGGCGTGGCGCTTGGACTTGTCATGCGCATCCGGGACGGTGCCGGCACCCATATTGTGCTTGGGCGTCCACTGGTGTGCGCCGGCCGGGCTCTTGGTCAGTTCCCACTCGTAGCCGAACAGGTTCCAGAAGAAATTGTTCGTCCATTTGGTTGGCGTCGTGGTCCAGGTCACTTCGAGGCCGGAACCGATGGCGTCGCCGCCCTTGCCGGTGCCGAAGCTGTTGTGCCAGCCGAGGCCCTGCTGCTCGATGTCGGCGGCTTCAGGCTCCTTGCCGACATTGGCGGCGTCGCCGGCGCCATGGGTCTTGCCGAAGGTGTGGCCGCCGGCGATCAGGGCGACGGTTTCCTCGTCATTCATCGCCATGCGGGCGAAGGTGTCGCGGATGTCGCGGGCAGCCGCCAGCGGATCGGGATTGCCGTTCGGGCCTTCCGGGTTGACGTAGATCAGGCCCATCTGCACGGCGGCCAGCGGTCCTTCGAGCTCGCGGTCGCCGCTGTAGCGCTCATCGGCCAGCCACTTGCCTTCCTTGCCCCAGAAGATGTCCTGCTCGGGCTCCCAGACATCAGCGCGGCCACCGGCGAAACCGAAGGTCTTGAAGCCCATCGATTCCAACGCGACGTTGCCGGTCAGGATCATCAGGTCGGCCCAGGAGATCTTGCGGCCATACTTCTGCTTGATCGGCCACAGCAGGCGGCGGGCCTTGTCGAGGTTGACGTTGTCAGGCCAGCTGTTGAGCGGGGCAAAACGCTGCTGGCCAGCACCCGCGCCGCCGCGGCCGTCGCCGATACGGTAGGTGCCGGCGCTGTGCCAGGCCATGCGGATGAAGAGTGGGCCGTAGTGACCGAAGTCGGCCGGCCACCAGTCCTGCGAATCCGTCATCAGGGCGGTCAGGTCCTTGATCACGGCATCAAGGTCGAGGCTCTCGAATTCCTTGGCATAGTCGAAGGCTTCGCCCATCGGGTCGGACAGGCTGGAGTGCTGATGCAGCACCGAGAGGTCCAGCATGTTCGGCCACCAGTCGCGATTGCCGGTGCCGGTGGGCTTGTGGGCGACAGGGCACTTGCCCGCGCTCGTCTCAGTCTTGGTATCCATGTCGATCTCTCTCTGAACGTCTTTGCGTGGTTGGGTTTGCGGCCTGTCGGGCAGCCTGCGATCGAGGCTACGCCAGGCCAGAAGCGGTCAGGCCGATGCGGCCATTGCGGGGTCGGGCACAGGTACCCCCAGCGTTCTTGAAGATCGTCAATCGCGTCATGGCTTGCGCCCTCCCTCTGGATAGAACTTGCTAGACCTTTTTAGGCGCGAAACTGAATACTGTATACCGCCTTCATTGGAATAGTTCCAGTCTAGGATGCGATTCCGATAAAGCCAAATTGCCTTTTCTAAGAAGTTTGATAGTTTTTGATTATGATCCGCCTCACAATCCGACAGATGGAATATTTCGCGGCACTGGCCCAGACGCTGCATTTCGGCCGCGCCGCCGAGTATGCCGGCGTCAGCCAGCCGGCGCTTTCGACACAGATCGCCGAGATGGAGGAACGGCTCGGCTGCACGCTGTTCGAGCGCGGCGGCAAGGCCGTGCGATTGACCGAGGATGCGCTGGACCTGCTGCCGCGCATCGACAGGATCCTCACCGACATCCGCGAGGTCGAGGCAACGGCGCGGCGTGGCCGGCTGGCCATGGAAGGGCGGATGCGGCTCGGCATCATCCCGACGGTGGCGCCCTATCTGCTGCCCCACGTGCTGCCAGCGCTGAAGCAGGAATATCCGAACCTTCGGCTGGAGCTGCGCGAGGCGATCACCGGATCGCTGGCCGAGGACGCGTTGAACGGGCGCATCGACGCCTTCGTGGCAGCGCTGCCGCTCGACCATGCCGGGCTGACGACGCAGGAACTCTTTTCCGACCGCTTCTACCTCGCGGTGCCGGCAAACGACCCCGACTTCGTTTCACCGCCAGTGCCACCGGAAAGCCCGGCGCTGGAACGGCTGATGCTGCTCGAGGAAGGGCATTGCCTGCGTGAACAGGCTCTGGCCGTGTGCGGCAACGTCAAGCCGGTGGCGATGGCCAATTATGGCGCGACCAGCCTGACGACGCTGTTGCAGATGGTGGCACATGGCCTCGGCGTGACGCTGATACCCGAGATGGCGGCGGGCCCGGCGGGCGACCAGCGCGACCTGAAGATCGTGCCCTTCGCCGAGCCGGTGCCGGAGCGGCGCATCTGCCTTGCCTGGCGCCGCAACAGCCCGCGCCACAATGAGTGCCTGGAGCTGGCGCGGATCGTCAGCGGACTGCAGCCGCTACTGCGGCATTGAACTCGGCGAGCGTCGCCTCATCAGTGGCATTGCGGGCCTTCAACGACTGCACCAGGCAGGCCTGCGAGCGCAGGATGACGCCATCCGACAGGATCTTCAGGTGGTTGGCGCGCAGCGTCGAGCCAGTCGAGGTGATGTCGACGATGACATCGGCGGAGCCTGCGGCCGGCGCGCCTTCGGTGGCGCCGAGGCTTTCGACGATGCGGTAGACCTGGATGCCGTGCATCTGGGAGAAGAACTGCTGCGTCAGCCGCCAGTATTTGGTGGCGATGCGCAGGCGGCGGCCATGGCGCTGGCGGAAATCGGCGGCGACGTCGTCGAGGTCGGCCATGGTGTCGACGTCGAGCCAGATGTCGGGCACGGCAACGACGACATCGGCATGGCCGAAGCCGAGGCGGGCAGTGATCGCTGCCTTGCGTTCCCAGTCGGCGAGGTTTTCGCGGATCAGATCCTCGCCCGTGATGCCGAGATCGACATTGCCCTGGCCGATCTCGCCCGAAATTTCGGATGCCGACAGGAAGGCGATCTCGATATCCGCCCTGCCCTCGATGGAGGCGCGATAGCGGCGGTCGTCGTCGGGCAGGTTGACGGTGAAGCCGGCCTTGGCCAGCACGTCGAGCGCCTGCTCCTTGAGCCGCCCCTTGGAGGGAAGTGCGATCGAGATGGCCATCAGCGCGCCTCCCTCAAGGCTTCGATGCGGTCGAGCCAGACGGAGAAGCCGACGCCGGGAATGGGCTTGCCGGCACCGAGCAAGGTCAGCAGGCGGTCGTAGCGTCCACCGCCGGCCAGCGGCCGGTCAGCTTCGGGGCCGAAAATCTCGAACACCAGGCCGGTATAATAGTCGAGCGGGCGGCCAAAAGCAGCGTCGTAGCGGACGGAGCCGGTGGTGAGACCGTGATCTGAGATCGCCTTGGCGCGAGCGGTGAAATTGTCGAGTGCAGCCCCCAGCGTCAGGCCGGCACTTGCGGCGAACTCCTTGAGCGCTGCCGGCGCCTCGTCGAGCGCCACGTCGATGGCGAGGAAGCGCTCGAGCGCTTCGAAGGCATCGCTCGACAGGCGCACGCTGCGCAGTTCGGCCTTTTCGATCAGCCGGCGGGCAATGTCGTTGGGCGTGCGGCCGGCGGAGGGCGAAAGACCGGCCTGCTCCATGCCGGCGGCAATGTGGGCAGCAAGCGCGTCATGGTCGCCATCGGCGACGAGGGACGCAACTGGCTCGGCCAGGGCCGAGGTGCGGGTGGGTGCTGCGAGATCGCCGAGGGCGGCCGCCAGAAGCTCGGCCGAGCCGAAGGCGCGGGCAAGACGCATGCGCCAGCCGCGCGGCAGGCCGAGCGCTGCCAGCACCGCCTCGAAGATCGCCTGGTCGCCGAGCGTGACGGTCAGTTCGCGTCCCGGCAGGCACAAAGACAGCAGCGCATGCGCGTCGGCCACCGAGCGAGCGTCGGCTGCGGCAATGTCCTTGTCGCCGAGATCCTCGACGCCGGCCTGGAAGAACTCGTTGCCACCCTCGCGGCGCTGGCGGAACACCTCGCCGAGATAGGAATAGCGGCGCGGCGTGCCGGACTGGGTGTGGATGTGGTCGAGGCAGACCGGAATGGTGAACTCCGGCCGCAGACAAAGTGCTGCGCCCGTCTCGCTTTCAGTCAGGAAGATACGGCGGCGCAGGTCTTCGCCGGCCATGTCGAGAAACGGATCGGCCGGCTGCAGCACCGGCACGTCGACGGCATCGGCCCCGCGCGCGGCGAAGAGCTTCAGGATATCGGATGCAATCGCCGGATAACGCGCGTTCATGGCCTTACTGCTTTGCCCGCTCTTCCGCCTGTGCGGCCAGGACCTTCTTCACTTCGGCGACGAGCTCGGCCTCGGCAACGGTGACCTGGGCCGGACGCGCGGCGCGCCATTCGGCGTTGTCAGTGATTTCGGCCGACATGCGCGCACCCTCGATCAGGTCCTTGATCTGGACCTGGCCATTGGCGCGCTCGTCGCCACCCTGGATGACCACGACGCCCGAGCCCCTGCGGTCGGCATATTTGATCTGCGCCTTCATGCCGGCGCCGCCAAGATACATTTCGGCGCGCACGCCGGCGCGGCGCAAGTCGGCGACCATCTTCTGGTAGCGGCCGAGGCTTTCGGTGTCCTTGTCCATGACCAGCACGACAACGGGTGCGACCACGTCGGACGTGTCGAGCTTGCCGAGGTTCTTCAGCGCCGTCATCAGGCGCGACACGCCGATCGAGAAGCCTGTGGCCGGAACCGGCTCGCCGCGGAAGCGCGAGACGAGGCCATCGTAGCGGCCGCCGCCGCCGACCGAACCGAAGCGCACGATCTTGCCCTCTTCATTAGGGATTTCGGCGTTCAATTCGGCCTCGTAGACTGGGCCAGTGTAATATTCGAGGCCGCGCACGACCGATGGGTCGATGCGAATGCGGTCCGAGCCATAATTTGCGCTACGCACGAGCTCTCGAATGGTCTCAAGTTCATCGAGCGCGGCGCCCACTAGCTCGGGCATACGATCTAACTTGGCCCAGATCCGCATGTATCTTTCGTATGCTTTGATAGAGAACGGCTTCTTCCAGGGATAGCTTAGAATTCGGTTGTACCCGGCCAGTATCCGAATCTGCTCGTTGTCCAGCCCCGCGCCTTTAGTGAAGTCACCTTCTCCTTCTTTGCCTCCATCCCAACGACCAGCGCCGAGCAATTGGCCAACACCCTCGACGCCGAACTTGTCCAGCTTGTCGATGGCGCGCAGCACTGTGAGCCGGCGATTGACGTTCTCGTCGCCGCCGAGGCCGATGGCCTCGAGGACGCCGTCGAGCACCTTGCGGTTGTTGACGCGAATGACGTAGTCGCCGCGCTTGATGCCGAGCGCCTCCATCACGTCGGCCATCATCATGGTCATCTCGGCATCAGCCGCGACGCCAGGCGTACCGACGGTGTCGGCGTCAAATTGCATGAACTGGCGGAAACGGCCGGGACCGGGCTTCTCGTTACGGAACACCCAGCCGGAGCGGTAGCTGCGGTAGGGCTTGGGCAGCTTCTCGTAGTTCTCGGCGACGAAGCGCGCCATCGGAGCGGTGAGATCATAGCGCAGCGACAGCCACTGCTCGTCATCGTCCTGGAAGGAGAAGACGCCTTCGTTGGGCCGGTCCTGGTCGGGCAGGAATTTGCCCAGCGCGTCGGTGTATTCGATCATCGGCTGGTCGACCGGCTCGAAGCCGTAGAGCTCGTAGACCTCGCGAATCCTAGCCATCATCTTCTCGACGATCCGGATGTCGTCCGCGCTGCGGTCGACGAAGCCGCGCGGCAGTCGCGCTTTCATCTTTTCCGATTTGTCGGCCATGGCGAGAATTCCGCTGTTTTCCAGAAATTTTGGCCGCGATCACGGCGCGGCGTGTCGTAACCGAAATGGGATGGAGCGGCAAGCGTTTGGCTCACCACGGGGAAGCCGAAACATTTCCACAATTTGACCGACATCGTGCCGATACAGCTTGAAGCGACAAGGCGCAGCATTGAATGCCAGGACGAATACGATGCCCACGATCGCACGAGAACTCGACAAGACCGCAGCGCAGGCACTTCAGCCACGGCGGGAAGAGGCTGCCCCGAGGCGGGTAGCATCGTTCGGGGATACGCTGCTGACGGTGGCACTCGTGCTCTATCCCGCACTTGCCGCCGTCGGTGCCATCGCAGCCGGCCTGATGTTTTCCGCATAGGACCCTCTTCCGGTCCCGAAAGGCACTGCCATGCCACGGATCGTTTCAACCGCAGCCCTCGGCTTACTATCGCTCGCGGCAGGACTTGCCACGGCCGAAGCCTGTTCGCCCGGCGATCCCAAGCTCGCCGGACATTATTATCTCAACGGCGTCATGGAGGTCGGCTCCGAGTTGCTGCTCAGGCCGAACGGCAGCTTCGAGTTCATGCTCGCCTATGGCGCCAACGACCAGTACGGCAAGGGCTGCTGGATCAAGCGCGGCTCGACCGTCGAAGTGATCCCGGCCGGCCGGAGTGCGGCCTCGCGCCGACACACGCCTGACGACCGCGGCTTTGGCGGGCTGGTGCTGACGGTGTCGGGCCGGAGCCTGGTGTGGGATATCGGCGGAAGTGGGTACAAGGGTCGGTATGAGCGGTGACAAGGTAAGGTCAGCGCCGCCCCTCACCCTTACCCTCTCTCCGTGAAGGACGGGGAGAGGGAGGCGTCAACATTTGCAGCCGGCCTCCTTCTCCCCGTCCTTACGGGGAGAAGGTCCGGCAGGGGATGAGGGGCAGCTCAACTTGGCCGCTTGAACTTCATGCGTTCCGCTTCGATCTTGCCGCGGCACATGCAGCCTTCGATGTGGTCGTTGACCATGCCCATTGCCTGCATGAAAGCGTAGACGGTGGTCGGGCCGACGAAGCTCCAGCCACGCTTCTTCAACTCCTTGGAAATGCGCGTCGACGTCGGCGTCGTCGGGTTGGCGATCAGCGTGGGATAATCGACGACCTTGGGCCGCTCGTCGGCGCCGGGCTCGAACTTCCAGAACCACGCCGCGAGCGATCCGGCCTCGTCGGCAAGTTCGCGGGCACGCCTGGCATTGTTGATGGTCGAGACGATCTTGCCGCGATGGCGGACGATGCCGGGATTGCCGAGCAGGCGCTCGATGTCGGTTTCGCCATACTCGGCGACCCTGTCGAAGTCGAAGCCTGAGAATGCCTCGCGAAAGCTCTCGCGCTTGCGCAGGATGGTCAGCCACGACAGGCCGGACTGGAACCCTTCGAGGCATATCTTTTCGAACAGCCTGGTGTCGTTGGCGACCGGCCGGCCCCATTCATTGTCATGGTAATGCAGATAATCGGGCAGCGCGCCCGGCCAGAAGCAGCGTGTCGCCCCATCCGCGCCGACCATCAGGCCTGTCTTTTTCTCGTCCATGTCGAACCCGTTCGTTAACAGCAAGAAGCGCTGATTTACCCGTGCTTTACCAGACTCCTGAACCGGCTGGTAACCACACCAAAAGGTTTCCTGACAATCTCGCATTTTAAGCAACCCGATTCATGTTTCGGTGGGAAGGCCCGGACAACATGGCCCCGAAAAGGGAATGGGCCGTGCCCTGCCCCGCTGACGATCGAGTTGAGAGCACGTCATGAGAAAACCTCTGATCCTGTTGGCATCGGCCGCCATGCTGGCCGAGCTTGTTTCGCCCGCAATGGCCTATGACCGCTATGCCGAGCGGCCGCCGGTGGTGGTGAGCCCCGACCTGTCCGCGCCCTGGGTGCTGCAGCTCGGACGCAATCCCGGCGAGGTGATGCCCAGGCAACAGCGGCGCCAGCAGCGCGCCCAGGTCCAGGTCAGGCCGGCTGCGCCGCGCGAGGCACCGCGTGCCGCCCAGCGCCAGAAGGAGCGCCCCGACGGCGTGCAGACGGCCGCCTTGCGCGCGCCGGAAAAGCGCAGCGTCAAGCCGCAGATCAACCCGATCTACCTGCCCCAGACTGTCGCCTATGACGGTGCCGAGAAGGCCGGCACCATTATCATCGATACGACGGAGAATTTCCTCTATCTCGTCGGGACCGACGGGCAGGCACGGCGCTACGGCGTCGGCACCGGCAAGCCGGGCTTCGAATGGTCGGGCACGCACAAGGTGACGTCGAAGCGCGAATGGCCGGAATGGCGGCCACCGGCCGAGATGATCGCGCGCGAACGCGCCAAGGGCCGCGTGCTGCCGGCGATGATGACCGGCGGTCCGGAAAACCCGCTCGGGGCGCGCGCGCTCTATCTCGGCTCGACGCTGTACCGCATCCACGGCACCAACCAGCCCTGGACGATCGGCGGGGCGGTGTCGTCGGGCTGCATCCGCATGCGCAATGAGGACGTCATGGACCTCTACGAGCGCGTCGCGGTCGGCACCACTGTCATCGTCAAATAAGCACCGGTTACGGGGGCGGAGCCGGTCGCAAGACCAGGCTCCCATGCAAAAGGGCAGTGCGGCGGAAGACCGTGCTGCCCTTTTCGCATTGCGCGACAGCGGCTGGAAATCTCACCCTGCGGCAAATTTCAGGAAAAATTGTTTAACATGGATGAAATTTGATCGGATCGACCCTTTTCATCCCGCGCGCGCCGAAGTATCCCGTTGCAAGCCGATGATGACCTGCGAAGGAAGACATATGCCGCCGCTCGACGACAACCGCTATCTCAAAGGCGGCCCCGTGGCCGCCCGCATCATCGCCGAAGTCCGCGCCGCCGCGCAGCAGGCGACGGATGAGGGTTTCCGCCCCAAGCTCGTTTCGATCACCGTCGGCGACGTCGCCGCTGTCGACGTCTATGTCCGCAACCAGCGCGCCAAGGCTGAACTGGCCGGTATCGACTTCGAGGAGCGGCGCTTTCCGGCGGAACTGACGGCAGGCGAGCTGGAAGCGGCGATCCACGGCATGAACGCCGACCCGCGCGTCACAGGCATCATCATCCAGCGGCCGGTTCCGGCGCATATCCCGATCAAGGCGATCCAGGCGGCTGTGCATCCGCTGAAGGACGTCGAGGGCATGCACCCAGCCTCGATCGGCAACATCGTCTACAACCAGCTCGACCTGGCGCCCTGCACGGCCGCTGCCTCTGTCGAATTGCTGAAGGCCACCGGGCTCGACCTCAAGGGTCTCGAGGTGGTGGTCGTCGGGCACTCGGAGATCGTCGGCAAGCCGATCGCCTTCCTGCTGATGAGCGAAGGCGCCACCGTGACCGTGTGCCATCACATGACACGTTCGCTGGCGGCCCATGCGCGGCGTGCCGACGCGCTGTTCGTCGCTGTCGGCAAGGCACGCCTGATCAAGGCCGACATGGTGAAGCCCGGGGCCGCAGTCATCGACATCGGCATCAATGCCGAAACGCTGCCCGATGGTTCGAGCCGCATCGTCGGCGACGTCGACACTGAAAGTGTCAAGGAAGTGGCGTCGTGGATCACGCCCGTACCGGGCGGCGTCGGGCCGGTGACTGTGGCGATCCTGCTGCGCAACACCATGGTGGCGCTCAACCGCCAGCGCGCCGTCTATCGCGCGACGTTCGGCACCGCCGAAGCGACGCTGGCCGCCGAATAGGGCTTTGCGCCGGCCCGAGCCGGCGCCCCCTGCCCTGTCGGTGCTAAAGTCGCCAGGTGTCCTGCTGGATTGGCTGCTGCACTATCGGATTGGCGACCATCTGTAGCCCGTTGGTGACAACGATCGGCGTGCCGTCAGGCACGCGGCCGTAGAGGTCGATGACGTCCTGGTTGATCAGGCGGACGCAGCCCGACGACACCGACTTGCCGATCGATGCCCATTCGGGCGAGCCGTGCAGGCGGTAGAGCGTGTCCTTGCCATCCTGGAAGATGTAGAGCGCACGCGCGCCGAGCGGGTTCTGCACGCCGGGCTGCATGCCACCCTCCCACTCGTTCTTGCCGGGAATCTGGCGGGCACGGTACTTTTCCAGCTCGGGCTGGCGGTCGATCATCTCGTTTGGCGGGAACCAGCGCGGCCAGGTCTGCTTCCATTCGATGACGCCGCGGCCGGCCCATTCGAAGCCGGCACGGCCGAGGCCGACGCCATAGCGGATCGCCTCGCCATTGTCGGCGACGACATAGAGGAAATGTCCGGCCGTATCGATGACCACCGTTCCCGGCGCCTCGCCGGTCGGATCGGTCACGACCTGGCGGTAGTAGCGCGGATCGATCTTCTTGAACGGCACGCCAGGGATGTCATAGCCGTTGTCGTTGACCGGCGCGTACATCATCTGCGGGTCGGCGAATGACGGGTCGTTGCGCATTGTCGGCGGCGGCGGGGCGGAAGGGAAAGCCTGCACCGGCGCCGGCCGCTGGCTGCCAGTGGTCGAACAGGCCGACAGGACGGCCGAGGCAGCACCGGTTGCGGCCATGGCCAGCAAGCGGCGGCGGGTGAATGTCGACATAGAAGCTTCCAATGCAATTTCGATCTGCTGCAACGCACGGAGCATTCGCATGTTCCACCCGCCCAGTTCAATCCCGGGCGACGCCTGGTCTGGTCAACTCTGGTTGTAGTCGCTGCGCATCGGCTGCGAGATGTCGCGTGGCGCCGCCAGCAGTTCGTCCAATGCGGCGTGCCATTCTTCGCGGTAGGGCCGCTTGAGCTGCACATCGAGCACATCCTGATGGTCGGCCCAGGTTTCGTGCAGCAGGAACCGGTTCTCGTCGGCCGGGTCGCCGTGCAGCGTCGCGCTGACGAACATCGGCTCATCGCGCATCGCGTCGAGCACGCCATTGATCAGATTGAGGTAGCGGCTGCGCTGTTCGGGGCGGACGTTGAAGCCGATGATGTAGGTGACGCTCATTTGAAGTTTCCTCTGAATTGTTCGGCAAGGTGCCGTCCGCATGGCGAGGAAAATGCCAGAGCCGCGCGCAGCTTCAATGACCTCAGAGGTAATAGCTTCGATTTACTACGTGACAGGCCTGGCAGCGCTCACTCGGCTGCCAGCAGCCGCTCGTCGGGTAACCCGGCGGGTTTTTCGCCGCCATAGGCCCAGTCGAGCAGCTTGACCGTGTGGACCACTGGCATGTTCGCGGCGGAGGCGATCTGGGTGATGCAGCCGATGTTACCGGTGGCGACGAGCGCCGCGCCGGTGGCCTCGATGTTCTTGACCTTGCGCTCGCGCAGCTTTGCCGAGATCTCCGGCTGCATGATGTTGTAGGTACCGGCCGAACCGCAGCAGAGATGGCCTTCGCGCGGTTCCTTGACGATGAAACCGGCGCGGGCGAGCAGGTCCTTGGGCTGGCGCGTGATCTTCTGGCCATGCTGCATCGAGCACGCCGAATGATAGGCGACGGTCAGGCCGGGCTTGTGCTGGGGCTCGGGCAGGTCGAGCGTGGCGAGATATTCGGTGATGTCCTTGGCCAAGGCCGAAACCCGCGCCGCCTTGTCGGCGTATGCCGGGTCGAGGCGGAGCATGAAGCCGTAGTCCTTGATGGTGGTGCCGCAGCCGGACGCGGTGATGACAATGGCATCGAGCCCGCCCTTCTCGATCTCGCGGGTCCAGGCATCGACATTTTGCCTGGCCGAGACGAGTGCTGCTTCCTCGCGCCCCATGTGGTGGACGAGCGCGCCGCAGCAACCCTCGCCCTTGGGCACGACGACCTCGATGCCGAGCCGGTTGAGCAGCGACACCGTCGCCTCATTGATGCCGGGCTCGAGCACTGGCTGAGCGCAGCCAGTAAGGATGGCAACACGGCCAAGCACGGCCACCTTCGGCGCGTGCACGCCCGGCTTTTCCAGCGCCGACGTCGCCGGCACCGAGGCGGGCGCGAGCCGGAGCATGGCGGCCAGAGGCTTGAGCACTGCCACCTTGTCGAAGGCACCGGCAAAGGGCCGGCCGAGCTTCGCCAGCTTGAGAGCAGCGCGGAAGCGGCCGCGGTGCGGCAGCACGAATGCCAGCAGCGCGCGCGTCAGCCGGTTGGCCAACGGACGCCTGTAGGTCTTCTCGATATGGGCACGGGCGTGGTCGACAAGGTGCATGTAGTTCACGCCCGACGGGCATGTGGTCATGCAGGCGAGGCAGGACAGGCAACGGTCGATATGGGTGACGATCTCCTTATCCGCCGGACGGCCGTTCTCCAGCATGTCCTTGATCAGGTAGATGCGCCCGCGCGGCGAATCCAGCTCGTTGCCGAGCGTCACATAGGTCGGGCAGGTCGCGGTGCAGAAGCCGCAATGCACGCATTTGCGCAGGATCTTCTCCGATTCCTGGACATGCGGATCGGCAAGCTGGGCTGAGGTGAAATTGGTCTGCACGGCGTTATGACACTCTTGTCAGGTGGCTAGATCAGCCAGCTCTCGGGGTTCTTGATCGGCTCACCGCGTCCCAGCGCCTGCAGGCCCATGATGCAGCGGACGATGAACCAGACGGCGACGGCGAACATCAGGATGAAGCCGATGAAGACCATCATCAGCACGAAGGACACCAGCGCATAGAGCAGGCCGATCCAGAAGGTGCGGATCAGCCAGGTGTAGTGGGTCTCGAAGAAGCCGCCTGCCTTACCACGGTTCATGTAGGCCAGGATAATGCCGACGATGCCGCTGATGCCGATGACCAGGCCGGCGAGGTAAAGGATGTAGATGACCTGGACGTTGGTCTGGCCCGGATCGAGCCAGCGGTCAGTCTGGCGCGGGGTGAAACTCGGTTGCGGATCGCTCATTGTGTGGCTCCCTCTGTTGCACCCATAGAGGTAGCAGAATCGGACGAATGCACCATCCGGCCCGGATTGAGGATTGCCTTGGGGTCGAACTCAGCCTTGAGGCGCGCCGAAAGGGCGGCCAGCGCCGCCGGCTGCGGCTCGAAGACTGGCACCGAGGCGCGCCAGGCGGGCGCGGCGCGGACCAGCGTGGCATGGCCGCCGCCGAACTGCCGGATCAGGCCGCGCAGCAGATCCGCTTCCGGCTCGCCTTCCATGCGCAGCCAGACGAGGCCACCCTGCCAGTCGTAGAAGGCGTCGCACGCCGCCTGCATGCGCAGCGCCAGCACCATGTGGTGGGCGTTGGCCGGCGGCATCGAAATGCGCCAGACCGGCTTGTCGCTGCCGTCGGCAAAGGGCCTGACATCGCGCACGTCGCGCCAGAGCGCTCGCGACGCGTCCTCGGCGACCTCCTCGAGGGGGCCGGCATTGCCGAGCATCTGTTTCAACTGGCCAAGGCGGTAGGCCACTGAGGGGCCGAAACCCTCTACGCGCAGCAAGGTCGCCGGGTCGCCGCCGAACTTGCCATCAAGCACCCGCGCGGCCATGCGTTCGGGCAGATGCGCTGCGGACGAGACCTCGGCACTGGAGCCCATGGCGATCGACATGGCCGCCGTGGCGTTGTCGTCGAGCAGGCCGCGGATAATCAGCGTGGTCTCGGTCTCGGCCGCCGGCAGCACCTTGAAGGTGACGTCGGTCGCCACCGCAAGCGTGCCCCAGGAACCGGCCATGGCCTTGGACAGGTCGTAGCCGGTTACGTTCTTGACCACGCGCCCGCCCGACTTGAAGGCCTCTCCCCGCCCCGACACAGCATGGATGCCGAGGATGTGGTCGCGGGCGGCGCCTGCCTTGAGCCGGCGCGGCCCCGCCAGATTGGCTGCCAGCACGCCGCCGATGGTGCCCCGCCCGGGCGCCTGTCCCAGCAGCGGGCCGTAATCCATGGGCTCGAAATCGAAGCGCTGGCCATTGTCGGCAAGCAGCTTCTCGATCTCCGCCAGCGGCGTGCCCGCTTTGGCCGACAGGACCAGTTCGGCCGGCTCGTAGAGCGTGACGCCTGTCAGCTTCGACAGGTCGAGCGTGTGCTCGGCCTGCTGCGGCCGGCCGATGGCGCGCTTGGAGCCGTGGCCAACGATTTCAAGCGGCGCCTCCTCGGCGACCGCCCACTGGACGGCGGCTAGGACGTCGGCAGAGATGGTGGGGGTGAAGGTGGTCATGGCCTGGCAAACCTTGGGTTCCTCGCCCCCGCAAAGCGTGGGAAAGAAAGCAATGCTGGAAAAGCGCTCACCGCAATCACAACCTGTGCTCCCGCAGCTTTTCGAGCGTTGCTGCGCCGCGCGGGGACAGGCGGTAGCCGATGTTGAGGCTTTCGGTGAGGCCGAGTTCCTTGAGCTTGCGCACGTCCTGCTTGAATTTCAGCTTTTCGACGCCGAGGCGTTCGGCAAGCGTTGCAGCGGCGACTTCCGGGTGCTGGCCGATGAGGCGGAGGATCGAGAGGAAGTAGCCGGGAGCCGTGCTGTCCCACTTGGAGAAGCGGGCGGCGAGTGCGTGCCAGTCAGCGTCGCTGAGATCGGCTGCCTCGCGCAGCGCCAGCCTGTTGTCGGCCTCGATGCCGTCGAAGGCGATGCGGTATAGGGTTCGGTCACCGTCCGTGCGCAGGTCGTCGATCAGCGAAGCGCGGTCGGCGTAGCCGGCGGCGCGGGCGTCGTCGTCGGAGATGGTCGCTTCATCGATGGGATCGACCGCGCCGATGCGGACGACGCCGATCGCCGTGCGCAGGCCGGTGCCCGCCTTGACCGTCGGCCGCTGCCAGCGGCGGAAGGCGAGTCTGATGTCGCCGCGCCTGATGCCTTCGAGGGTCGTCTGCTTCAACAGCATCAGAACCTCGGAATGTCGGGGAAGGCCACCTGCCCGCGGTGGACATGCATGCGGCCAAGCTCGGCGCAGCGGCGCAATTGCGGGAATACTTTGCCGGGATTGAGCAGGTGGTTGGGGTCGAAGGCGCATTTGACCCGCATCTGCTGGTCGAGGTCGATGTCGTTGAACATCTCCGGCATCAGGTCGCGCTTTTCGACGCCGACGCCGTGTTCGCCGGTCAGCACGCCGCCGACCTTGACGCAGAGCCGCAGGATGTCGGCGCCGAAGGCCTCGGCCTTTTCGAGCTCGCCCGGCTTGTTGGCATCATACAGGATCAGCGGATGCAGATTGCCGTCGCCGGCGTGGAAGACGTTGGCAACGCCAAGACCATACTGCTCCGACAGCTCGCGCATGCCCGCCAGCACGCGCGGCAGCTCCTTGCGCGGGATGGTGCCGTCCATGCAGTAGTAGTCGGGCGAAATACGGCCGACGGCCGGGAATGCCGCCTTGCGCCCGGCCCAGAAGGTCAGCCGCTCCTGCTCAGATTGCGAGATGCGGCAGGTGGTGGCGCCGTTGCGGTTGGCGATCGCCTCGACGAGGCCGATCAGGTGGTCGACTTCGACGGCGGGTCCGTCGAGCTCGACGATCAGCAACGCCTCGGATTCGAGCGGATAGCCGGCATGGACAAAATCCTCGGCGGCGCGGATCGCCGGGCCGTCCATCATCTCCATGCCGCCGGGGATGATGCCGGCGCCGATGATGTCGGCAACGCACTGGCCGCCCTCTTCGCTGGAGGGGAAGCCGATCAGCAGCGCACGCGCCGTCTCCGGCTTCTTGAGGATGCGGACGGTGACCTCGGTGACGACGCCGAGCAGCCCTTCCGAGCCGGTCATGACGCCGAGCAGGTCGTAGCCTTCGGCATCGAGATGCTTGCCACCCAGGCGCACGACCTCGCCATTCATCAGCACCATCTCGATGCCGAGCACGTTGTTGGCGGTCAGGCCATATTTCAGGCAGTGCACGCCGCCCGAATTCTCGGCGACATTGCCGCCGATCGAGCAGGCAATCTGCGAGGAAGGGTCAGGCGCATAATAGAAGCCATCCAGTTCCACCTCGGTGGTGATGCCGAGGTTGGTGACGCCGGGCTGGGCGGTGACGGTGCGGTTGGGATAGTCGATCTCGAGAATGCGGTTGAAGCGGCTCATCACCACAAGCACAGCGTCCTCCAGCGGCAGCGCGCCGCCGGACAGCGAGGTGCCCGAGCCGCGCGGCACGACGCGGATATTGCGCTCGTTGCAGTATTTCAAAAGGCGCGACACCTGGGCGACCGTTTCGGGCAGCACCACGACCAGCGGCAACTGGCGATAGGCCGTCAGGCCGTCGCTTTCGAAGGCGCGCATCTCGTTGATGGTGTCGACCACGCCCTCGCCCGGCACGATGATGCGCATGTCGGCGACGATCTCGGCACGGCGGGCAAGGGTCGCCGCATCGGGCTTTGGCATCAATATGCCGGACATCAGGCACCTCGGTCGACAACTGGTAAAAAGCTTTTACCAGTTGGTGCCAAAGCATGCAAATCGGAAGAAAGTCGTTAGCCGGGACGGAAACACGCGCGGCGCTCGCAGCGTCAATCTGCCGCTGGCGCCTTGCCTTCTCCCCTTCCGGGAGAAGGAGGTAATCGCCCTGGCCCAGCCCTCCGCTATGGCTCCGGACGTTCGTCGTTGGAAAAGCCAGATCATTGGCTTTTCCTGGCCTTCGGCCACCACTCCTTACCCCATAGGGGGAGAAGGGATCGCCGCCGGGTGCGCCTACTCGCCTGCGTGCAGCTTGGATTCGCTGTGGGCGCGGCGGACGCGGCGGACGCCCCACCAGACGAGCAGGACGGCGAGCGGCACTGCGGCGGCGGTGACGATCTCGGGCGCGAAAGCATGGTCGATGGCCGAGGCGCCCTTGGCAATGTAGCCGACGAGGCCGACGACATAATAGGAGACGGCGGCGACCGACAGGCCCTCGACCGTCTGCTGCAGGCGCAGTTGCAGGCGGGCGCGGTTGTTCATCGAGGCCAGCAGGTCGCGGTTCTGCTTTTCGACCTCGACGTCGACCCAGGTGCGCAGCAGCGTGGTGGCGCGGGTGAGTTTGCGCGACAGGTTGGCCTGACGCTCCTCAACCGAGCGGCAGGTGCGCATGGCGGGTGCGACGCGGCGCTTGAGGAAGCCGGCCCAGGTGTCGTAGCCGGTGACAACCTCCTCCTCGAGCGCTTCGAGACGCTCGCGGACGATGCCGTCATAAGCCTTGCTGGCGCCGAAGCGGTAGAGGCTGGACGCGGCGTCGGCTTCCAGTTCGGCGGCGAGCTCGGTGAGGTCGGCGAGCAGCGCCTGGCTGTCGCGCGTTTCCGTCGCCTTCATCTCTCGCGTCGCCTGAGCGAGCCGGTCCTCGATGCGGCGGACGCGGCCGGACAGCGACAGCGCCATCGGCAGGCCGAGCATGGCCAGCGTGCGATAGGTCTCGATGTCGATGAGGCGCTGAGACAGCGCACCAGTTCGTGCCGGCGTCAGGCCACGGTCGAGGATCAGGATGCGGGTCATGCCGTCGCCATCCTGGCGGAAATCGGTGACGATGCCGGCCGTACCGCCCTCGACAAGCGAATAGCACAGGCTGGTCGGATCGAAGGTGGCGATCAGCTTTTCGTTGGCCGGCGTCCACTTGCGGATTTCCAGCCGGATGCCCGAGATGACCGTGCCGGGCGGGCTGAAACCATTGCCGAAGGGCGATTCCTCATGCGAGCGGTCGCTCTCGTCGAGCGGACCTTCCCACAGATAGGTCGAAAACTCGGTGTGGCGCTCCCAGCGCAGCGTGCCCTGCCCCCACTTCATGGCGTGATGGCGGGCCTGGCGATCGGGTGCGGCGATGCCGAGGCGCCGGGACAGTTCGGACAGGACGGCATGGTCGACGGCGGAACCGCCCTCGGTCATGAAGGAGAGCTGGACCAGAACGCGCGGGCTTTCGACAAGCGGATGCGGCCGCGAATGGACTTCGCCAAGCGCACCGGGACGCCCCTCATGGGCCGGAAAGCCCAGGACGCTGCCGGTCGAACGCGGCAGGAACTCCAGTGAAGACGGCTCGGCTGTCACTTCAGGCTCCTTCGATGCCAGACCTTCCTGCCTCTAGGTAAGTTTACTGCCAGTGGCAAACGCCAACTTCAGGGCTAGCTGATACTGTGCCTCATGGGGCACCAAGTCGGGAACTGCCGGACTGGATAAATAATTTGACCAGTCGGGGGGCGCCCTCCTATCCTTGCGGACAGGACAAAGCTTCCGGACAGCAGCATTGAGCGACATTTTTTCCAGGATCGAGCATTCGCGCACGGCCGACGAGGTGGTGCAGCAGATCGAGAGCCTGATCCTCGAAGGCGTGCTGCGCGCCGGCGACAGGCTGCCGGGCGAGCGCGAGATGGCCAAGCAGTTTGACGTCTCCAGGCCGATCCTGCGCGATGCGCTGAAGACGCTCGAAGCGCGCGGCCTGATGGTGACGCGTCATGGCGGCGGAACCTATGTCGCCGACGTCATCGGCGAGGTGTTTTCCAAGCCTGTGATGGAACTGATCGTCAACCACCGCAAGGCGGCGGCCGACTATCTCGAATACCGCCGCGAGATCGAGGGCCTGGCGGCCGAATATGCGGCGCAACGGGCGACGGCGGAGGACCTCGCCCTGCTCGACGGCATCGTGGCGCGGATGGAGGCGGCGCATGCTCGCGCCGATCCGGCGGAAGAAGGCGCGATCGACGTCGAGTTCCACCATGCTGTCGGCGAATGCGCCCATAACATCATCCTGCTGCACACCTTGCGCTCTTGCTACAGGCTGCTGTCGGACGGCGTGTTCACCAACCGGCTGGTGGTGTTCACCGTCAGCGGCACGCGCGACGTGCTGCTCGAGCAGCACAAGGCGATCCACCGCGCGGTCGTGGCGGGGGACCCAGCCGCAGCGCGCAAGGCAGCGATGGATCACATCACCTATCTCGAGCGCGCCATGGCCGAGGCGGAGCGCAGCGGCGACTGGCAGCGCATCTCGCGCCTGAGGCTGAGACAGCGCACCGACAGCACCGAGGCGGGCCGGAAGCCGTGACCGGAGTGCATTATCTCGACGCCCGCGGCCCGGACGGCATGCGTGTCTATGCCATCGGTGACATTCACGGCCATCTCGACCTGCTTCGCGACATGCATAGGCGCATTGCCGAAGAGATCGCGCGCGACACGCCGGCGGACTGGCGCATCGTCCATCTCGGCGACCTCGTCGACAGGGGCCCCGACAGTTCGGGCGTGATCGCGTTCCTGATGAATGCCGCGGCGCGCGATCCGCGCAACATCGTGCTCGCTGGCAATCACGACGTCGGCTTGCTCGATTTTCTCGCCGAGCCCAACCCCGACGGCCTGTTTGCGCGGCATGGCGGGCGCGAGACGGCACTATCCTACGGTGTCGATCTGAAGATGGGCGACGCCGACAGCCTGAGACGCAGCCATCGCGAACTGGCGGCTGCCGTGCCGCACAGCCATCTGAGCTTCCTGCGCGCCCTGCCCCGGTCGGCGTCGTTCGGCGATTTCTTCTTCTGCCATGCAGGTATTCGCCCAGGCATTGCGCTTGAACGGCAGGATCCGGAGGATCTCATCTGGATCCGCAACGAATTCCTGCGTTATCCCGGGTTGCATCCGAAGGTCGTCGTGCACGGCCACACACCGCAGGCGGAGCCCGAGGTGCTGGCCAACCGTGTCAATGTTGACACCGGCGTCTTCCACTCAGGCGTGTTGACCGCGCTCGCCGTCGACGGCGCGGAAAAACGGCTGATGTCGGTAAGAATACCTGGATTTAGCGGGCGGCTGCGGTGACGCCGTAGCCGTCGACCGCGTGATGGTCGGCCGCGGCATCCGCGGCATAAATCCCGAAACCGCCGAGCACGATTGCCGACAGCATGGCGAAGGACAGAAGCGCTGCTTTCAAGGGAGTCATCTCAGGTTGAGCTTCCTGTATCCTGCACGAACGGAGTTACGAATAAGTTTCCGAAAAGTTTATGTTCCACCGCAGTCGCGCGGCATCACGGCCGTGCTTCTAGGGTGGTTCTGTATCGGGCTTGTGTCGCACCGCACTTGGAGATGGTTCATTCGCGATACCATCGCCAGCTGGCGCCGGGCTGTCTTTAGAAAGGCTTCTGGGCACAATCCAGCCGGCAGATGACTATGCACAGCGGATTTTGTTCGACGTGCCAAAAATGTCACTGAACGGCGGCTGCCGTGGTCAGATGGCAGCTACCCAGGCGCGGGCCAGTGCCAGGCCAACCGCATCGGCCTCGGGGCCGTCGCGGGCGGCTTCGACCTCGTGGCGCTCGGGCCAATCGGGATGTGGCCTGGCGATCGTCTCGGCAAAGGCCTCGTTCCACTGGCGTACCAGCGGCCGGTCGGCCTCGAAATGGAACTGGATGCCATAACCGGCGCGGCCGACGCGGAATGCCTGGTTGCCGGTGACCGAACTGCCGGCGAGCCGCACCGCATCCTCGGGCAGAGTGAAGGTGTCGTCGTGCCACTGGAAGATCGGGAAGCGCTGCGGCAGCTCGCTGAAGACGAGATCGTCCTGGGCTTCGTCGGTCAAGGTGATACCGTGCCAGCCGAATTCGGTCGAGCCACCGATGCGGTTGTGGCCACCAAAGGCGCGCGCCAGCAACTGGCCGCCGAGGCAGATGCCGAGCACCGCCTTGTCCCTTTCGACAAAGTCACGCGCCAGCTCAAGCAGCTCGGGAAAATAAGGCGAATGCGCATCGTCGCGGGCATTCTGGCCGCCGCCAAGCATGATCATCGCGTCATGGCCGTCGGCATTGGCAGGCAAGGCATCGCCGAGATGGGCGTTGCACTGGTCGATCGTGGCCTCGACTTCGGCCAGGGCCTCGCCTACCTGGCCGAGGCCAGTGCCTGCATAATTCTGGACAACGAGGACGCGCATCTCGGCCTTTCCGGCGGTGACAAAGTTGCGGCGAGCCCTATCATGCGGCCTGCCACGCAGCCAAGAAGGATCGGCTATGCCACTGCAGAACCGGGTCGACCCTTTCGGCGAAATCCACGCCGCGCCTGAGCGCGGCATGTTCACCGGCAATCGCGGCATCATCCACGACGCCGATACCAGGACCTTGCTCAACCGGCGCTGGGCGACCAAGGCATGGATCACCTGCGCGCTCGAGTTCAAGGGCGTGCGTCGGGTGCCGATGGGACGCAACCGTCCCGGCGGCAAGACCGGCTGGACCGAACTGTTCTTTCTCGACGAGGTGACAGCGCTGGCCGCCGGGCACCGGCCCTGCTTCTATTGCCGGCGCCAGCGCGCCAAGGCCTTTGCGGCTGCCTATTCCAACGCCTTCGGCACGGACGACCCAAAGGTCGGCGAGATGGACGCCCGGCTACACCGGGAACGGCTGGCTTCGGGTGGCCAGCCCGTCGAACTGGACCGGCACGGACTGCAGCTGCTGCCCGACGGCGCGATGTTTTCGGATGGCGCTTCCGACTATGCGGTGCGTGGCGGCAAGGCGCTGCGCTGGAGCTTTGGTGGCTACGATGCGGCACTCGGCTTCGACGAGATCGCCGACACCGACATGTGCATCGTCACGCCGGCGACGACCCTCGCGGTGCTGCGCCAGGGCTATGCGCCGGAATGGCACCCGAGTGCCGAGCGAGCATAGGCCGCTGCGTCAGGCCGCACCACGCGCCTTTCGATGCGCATCGAGGATTGCGGAGAAATAGCCGGGCGGAACCGTCATCGTCAGCGACGCACGCCGCCCCAACACCTTGAACGACATGCCGGTTTCGGCGCGACGCGCCATCTCCTCCTCCGTGAGGTTGAGGCCGACCACTTCCCTTATGATGCAGAAGTCGGCGCAACTGACGCGCTCGCGATCGATTGCCGTCGTGCTTACCTTTTCGCCATCGGCATAGGCCTGCTTGAGATAAACCCGCTTCGGGTATCGACCGACGACAAGAATCTGGAAGTCGTCGTCTATGGAGCGCCCTTTCGGATCGATCCAGCTACGGATCAGGTAGGTGTTTCCAAACAGGTTCCGGTCATGAAAAATCAGCGGCCCCGAGACGTTAATCAATCCCGTGT
>NZ_CAXUPX020000018.1:0-64128 GCF_964252895.1 Aminobacter sp. LjRoot7 | reverse complement strand
TACTACCGATTAAGACGGCGAGATAAAAGCGCATGCCCAGAACGTGTTAAGCCATTGGTGTGGCTCCCGTTTTGCCGTGCATGTCTTTTGGTCGTGTGCATACGGCACAGTTTATGTGAAGGATTTCAGTACCTTCGCATGCACATGGTAGTTGTTCCGGCAGCCGGCAGCTTCGCATGAGATGAGAAGATCGGGACATGCAATGCACTTTAGCCGCCGATCGGCCAGCATATCCAATGCCTCTTGAAAGGGTTGCGCGTTATGCCGACAGGCCGCGACTGCGATACGTCCGGTCACGCAGAGTGCAGGCGGTACGGCATGGCAGAATTTCACTCGGGCACGACCCGCTTCGCGGGATTGCCGCCTGGTTCTGAGATGGCGCGATATCTGTCGCTGATCGAGACCAAGCCCAACGCGCTCGATCAGCTCGCCCCCTGCAGGACTGGGGTCTGCCCGAAGCGTTCCAGTATCTGCGGCATCTGATGGAAGCGCGCATGAGCAATCGCGGAAGCTGAGTTCGTTCAGATCCTGCGGCCGATGGAGGCGATCCTGGATATCGTGACCTACGCCGTCATCGAGGCGATCCAGTTAGGCGCGATCCGCCGAAGGACTTCCCACCGTTCTCGACGGTGCAGAAATACTTCTGGCGCTGGCGGGACGAAGGATTGCTGCGCGCCGTCAACAATGAACTCGTCATGGCGGCGCGCGAACGGGAAGGCCGGGGGGCGAGCCCGTCCGCCGGCGTCATCGACAGTCAGTCGGTCAAGACCACCGAAAGCGGCGGAATACGAGGCTTCGACGCCGGCAAGAAGATCATGGGCCGCAAGCGCCACATCGTCGTCGACACGCTGGACCTGCTGGTCGGCGTCGCCGTTCACGCCGCCGACATTCAAGACCGCGCCGGCCTTCCTGAAGTCCATACTCAAGCGCTGGCCATGTCTTCGCCGACGGCGGCTATGCCGGGCCGAAACTGCGGGGTGCCCTGCAAAAGATCGACAAGTTCACAATGGAGATCATCAAGCGATCGGACAGCGCCAAAGGCTTCGAGGTTCTGCCCCGCCGATGGGGCGTTGAGAGGATCTTCGCATGGCTGGGCAGTTGCCGCAGGCTAGACAAGGGCTTCGAGCGATCCATCGAATCCGCATAGGCCTGGGTCCTCATTGCAAACATCCGCATGCTCACCCGACGGCTCGCAAGGGCCTGAAACACGGCGCTCATTCCCATTCAGACACCGCCAGAGGCTGCGCGACGAAACCTATGATGCCAGGGAATGCTCTTTCGCCGCCGAAACGACGTCGCCGACCAGATCCTGCTTCAGCAGATCGATCGGGATCCGGCCATTGAGCACAGGCGATGGGTGGATCATCCAATGCCAAGCCTGCCGCGGATGGGTGATGTGCGCCAGCACGTCACGAATGCCGGAAGCAGGCCTTCCATCGACGAACTGCGCCAGGGGGAACACATGACGCTGCCGGCCCTTTCGCAACGCGATGACCTCGTTGCAACGGAACCACCGGTGCAAGGTAGATCGTGGTATGCGGAGGTTCTCTTCCAGATAGGTAGCTCCCGCCACGCGGCCAGCCCACTCCTCGATGGTCATGGAGTCGAGATCGCCGCCACGGGCCTGACCTTGCGTCGACAGGGTCGCTGGCTGCGCCAACATTCCAGGATCGCCACCCTCACCTGCCACGCACTGGCGAGACGCCTCGGCAGCAAGGGCACGGATAAACTGCGAGGCCAGATCAGGCAGTTCGGGCGATATGCTACTCGGCAGCTGCGTCGCCGCCTGGCGGGCGACAGCATCGAACGATCTCCGCTTCGCGGGCGGCCACCCAGTAGTACTCTCACCGCCAACGGCCAGTATATTCTTCAGCTCACTGAAGAAGAACTCGGTGTACTTGTTGACAAGAGTTATTCCGCGCGTGTAAATATCTTCGGACATTTCCAATTAATCCTTGCCAATGCAAAGAGAGCATCAAGCTGGAGATTCGATCACGGGGCGTCTTTGATCATTGCGAAACTGCCCCGCCGATCAACTGGCGACTAACGAAGTCGGCTCAACGCCTTTTGCCGGCTAGGCGAATGCAAGAAAGCTTTCATCGATACCCTCCCTTCGATGCGATCTGCGCCACGATCCGCTCCCCTGGGGGGCTCCTCCGTGGTCGGGATGCTCGGCCAGGTACCTTTGTCCAATCGATACCGTGACGGATCATGCCTACAATGACTTCCGCAGTGTTGGCATAGTCGATCTGGACGACGTCCTCGCCGCGAGGGCTGAATCGAGGATCGACTGCTGGTGAGAAGCGCGACCAGGCATCGACGATGGTGGGAACACGCAGCTTCCTGCCGGTCGCAAGCTGATCGTGGACGAAGTCGATCGCCGAGGTCTGGTTGCATCTCGTCGCCTCCTGCTCGAGCTGGCCCAGCCGCTTCACCTCCGACGGCACCAGGCCGGCATGTCGCTTGCGCCAATTGTAGAAGGTCGCCTCCGATATCCCAGGGCACAGAATCAGCGGGGACACGTTACTGCGCCGGAGACGATGGCGATATTTCCGCGCTTAGTCCCGTTCATTTCCAATCTCCCCCCGTCTACAAGGCGACGAATGGCATCCCGGTACTCGCCGACCAAGCGTCCGCACAGGTCACCAGTCGATGGGAGGTCGAGAATCGAGCCGACACCCTGTCCGGCCGACCAGTAATTTTTCCAAGCCTTCGCCTCGCTTTCAACCTGCATGTTTCCATGTGCGGGAAGATTATCGGGGTCCAGTCCGGCCGCGACTATGCTCGCGCGGAGGAAGTTGGCTGGGATGCCGGAAATGTTGGGTGTGTAGATGATGTCGCTCGCATTGCTGTCGAGCAGCATCTGCTTGAAATCTGCATCGACCATCGATTCCTGCGTGGCGATGAAGCGCGTGCCTATATAGGCGAGATCGGCGCCCATCATCAGGGCCGCCGCGATCTGCGCCCCTGTCGAGATGGCACCGGAAAGCGCGATCACGCCGGGAAAGAAAGAGGCGATCTCCGCCACGAGCGCGAAGGGACTGATGGTTCCGCCATGGCCGCCGGCGCCCGCTGAGACGGCGACGATGCCATCGACGCCCGCCTCGGCCGCCTTTTCGGCATGGCGGCGCGAGATCACGTCGTGTAAAACTACGCCGCCGTAGGAATGAACGGCGTCGACGACCTCGCGGACCGCACCGAGCGAGGTGATCACCACGGGCACCTTGTGGGCCACCGTCCTTTCGAGATCGGCCTGCAGGCGGCTGTTCGTCTTGTGGACGATGAGGTTGACGCCGAAAGGGGCGGCATCCGGATGTCCGGCGAGCCGTGTCGCGATTTCCTGGAGCCAATCGTCGTAGCCCTGTGTGGTGCGCTGGTTGAGTGCGGGAAAGGTGCCGAGGGCGCCCGCCTTGCATGTCTCGACCACGAGATCGGGACCCGATGCCAGGAACATCGGCGCGGCGATGACCGGCAGGCGGAGCTTGTTTTCGAGAAGCCGTGGCAGGGGCATGTGACATCATCCTGTCTTGTCCGGTCGCGTATGACGGCCGATGAAATTACATGGTCGGTTCAGCGTTCAGATCGACGTAAACCTCTTGACCTCGTCGATGACCGATGCAGAAAGCTGCCTCGTCGCGAGGAGCAAGTTGACATGCGCGATCGTCTCGGTCAGCGCGAACCCGATCTGGCGGTGGTCGAACTCGCGCAGGAAGGTATGCGGAACGAGTTCGCGGGCCGAGAGCCGCCGGTGCCGGCAGGCGGCGACGATCGCCGCGCAGCGGGATTCATGATGCAGGCGCAGGGCCTGGGCGCGGGCATGCAGGCCGTGGAAGGGAATGTCGTGCCCCGGCAGGACGAGAGCCGAGTCCGGAACTTCCCGTCGCAGCATCTCCAGCGAATCGAGATAGTAGGACAGCGGATTGCCTTCGGGGTCGCTAGGCACGATGCTGATATTGGGCGAGATGCGCGCCAGAACTTGGTCGGCGCAGATCAGCACCTTGCCCTCGGCGTCATATAGCATTGCGTGCTCGGGCGAATGGCCGCCGCCGACCATGAGGCGGAAATTGCGCTTGCCGATCCTGAATTCCTCGCCGGCGTGGAGGATCGTGACCTCATCAGGCAGTTCGGAAACCCAGCGATGATAGTCATGCCCGTTTGCCACGACCTGATCGGCCAGGTCCGGCTCCATGCCGTTGAGCCGGTAGATGCTGTGGAACCGCGCATGCGTGGTGGTCTCCTCGGTCGCCAGCATGCGCTGGGCCAGCGCCAGCTCGCTCTCGGTCATGACCAGCGGGACGTTGTGGCTCCGGCACAGCCATCCAGCGACGCCGACATGGTCGGGGTGGAAATGCGTGACAATGACGCGCCTGAGCGGCCGGCCGGGGACTGTCTCGGCGAGCAACTGGTTCCAGTGGTCATGATTGGTCAGACTGTCCGTGCCGGTATCGATCACCGTCCAGCCGCCGTCGTCTTCTAGCAGGTAGACGTTGACATGATCGAGCTGGAAAGGGAGCGGCAGCCGCGCCCAGAAGATGCCGTCCGCCACCTCGATCGTCCGCCCCGGTGCAGGCGGGACGGGCTGGGCAAAGCTGAGCGCGGCATGCATGATCATTCCAATCTGAAAAGGACAAAGTTTCGGGCGGGCTTGCGATCTTGGCCGGTGCGCGAAAAATCGCAACCGACGCGTCAAACCGTGGTTTGCTTCCTCATCTGGCTCTTGCCGCTGAGCTGTTCCCGCAGAACATGCTTCTGGATCTTGCCGACGGCGTTTTTGGGCAGGGCGTCGAGGAAAACGACCTTCTTCGGCACGTTGTAGCCCGCCTTGCGCGCCCGCACGAAAGCCGAAATGTCGCTGGCCAGTTCGTCCGAGGGCTCATAGCCGGGCCGGAGCACGACGACAGCGCAGACTAGTTCCTCATAGATGGGGTCGTCGAGGCCGATGACGCCATTGTCGGCCACTGCCGAATGGAAGCTGATGCAATCCTCGACCTCCTTGGAATAGACGTTCTGGCCGCCGGAACGGATCATGTCTTTCTTGCGGTCCACCAGGAAGAGGTAGCCGTCCTTGTCGCGGATGGCGATATCGCCGGTATGCAGCCAGCCGCCGGCGAGCGCCTGCGCGGTCGCCTCGGGGTTGCGCCAGTAGCCGGTCATGCGCGGACCCTTGAGGCAGACCTCGCCGGGCTCGTCGGTGCCGACGGGCTTGCCGTCGTTGTCGAGCAGTTCGAGCTCCACGCCCGGCAGCGCGCGGCCGATCGAACCCCAATGGTCGAGCACGTCATGCGACCGGCAGAGCGAGGCGAAACAGCCGGCTTCCGTCAGCCCATAGGTATGCGCCATCGAGCACATGCCTTCGCGGACTTTGAACTTCTCCGCCGCCCGGTCGAGGATACCGCTCGGGTCGTATGCCCCGTAATAGAGCAGCCGCACGGAGAAGACGTCGCGCCGGTCGAAATCCGGGTGGCTGATTAGCGCGTGCAGCATGGTCGGCACCGAGAGGATGACGGTGACCTTCTCCTTCTCGATCGTCGCAATCGCTTCCGGCGGCGCGAACTGCGCCTGCAGCACGACGGTGGCGCCGACCAGCAGGAAGAGCTTCTGGTGGTCCCAGTTGCCGATATGGAAGGGCGGGAAATAGTTGAGGAAGATATCGTCCTGGCGCACGCCGAGACCGCCGGCCATGGCCAGCGCATCCAGCACGGTGCGGCCCTGGCTGATCAGCGCGCCCTTCGGACGCCCGGTCGTCCCCGAGGTATAGATGATGATGTGATCCCAGTCGGCTTCCGCCCGGATATCCGGTTCCGCCTCGGACGCGCCCTCGAGATATTGCCTCCACTCGGCGCCGGCTTCCTCGCCCGCCTTGGGGATCTCGATGCGACGAATCGACAGGCCCTGCATCGCCTCGTTGAGCACGGCGGCAAAGTCCCGCTGGTAGAGTAGAAGCGACGGCTCGGCATCGTTGAGCGTGAAGTTATGCTCCTCCGCCCGGTGCCAGAAATTCATAGGCACCATCATGGCGCCGATCTTGGCCGCCGCGAAATACAGGCAGAAATAGTCGATCGTGTTGTAGCCGAGCACGCAGACGCGGTCGCCGCGGCCGATGCCGCCCCGCAGGAGGGCATTGGCGACGCGGTTGGTGCGCCGGTTGATCTCCGCATAGCTGATGCGTTCATTGCCGCTCACCAAGGCGAGCTTGTCCGGCATGCTCATCGCGTTGAGGCGCAGGATGTCGCCGACCGTCATCATCATCGAAGTCATCGGGGGAGGTCTCCAGTCAGAGTTCAAAGACCCGCGCGGCGTTGCCGCCGAGCCATTTGTCGATCACCGCCTCCTTGAGCGGCAACGCCTTAACCTCGTCGACCAGCGCGCCGATCGTGGTGCCGAGCAGGGTCCAGGTGGAACCGAAGATCACCTTGTCCTGCAGCATGCGGTTTCCGTAGTAGAGCAGCGGCTCCCAGCCCGAGGACGGCGCGGTGAAATGCTTCGGCCGGTGGGCGGAGATGTCGAGGAAGACGTTGGGATGGCGCCAGGCGACCATGACGCCGTCGGCGACCCAGGGCCAGCAGGCATGCAGCACCACGACCTTGAGCTTGGGGAAGGCATTGGCCATGGCGTCGATATAGCGGGGATGGCCAATATCGTAGGGCACGACCTTCCACCAGTTAATGCCGCCATGCAGCAGGATCGGCACCCCGAGCCGCTCGCAATTGGCGAAGACGCGCGACAGCCGGCCTTCGGTCGGCAGAAGCTTTTGCTTGAAGGGCGAGAGCACGAAGCCCTTCATGCCGAGTTCGCGCACGCTGCGCTCCATGTCGTCGACCGAGGCGTCGTCCCAAGGGTCGACGCCGCCCATGCCGACGAGGCGCGGATCCTTGGCGACGAACTCGGCTACGGCCTCGTTGGTGCTAGTCGCCACGCCGACCGACTTTGCATAGAGCTCGTTATAGACCACTGCCTTGTCGACCTTGGCGCTGTCGAGCATGCCGAAGAATTCCGCATCGGTCGGGCACATCTTCCGGCCCGCCGCCATCGCCTCTTCTTCGATCTGGGCGCGCGACTTGCCCGCCACCGAGGCGGGGTCGAAATGCTCAAGATAGCCGTCCATGCGGGCCAGCGTCTGCTGGGCGCGGGCGAAGGCCTCGGGCGAGGGGACGAAGCTGGAAATTGCGTCGACGATCATGCTTGGATTTCCTTGGTCTGTGATTGTTTGCGGGCCCGTATCCGGCGGGCGATCACCTGTCCAGCTGATGCAAGGCCGCGCGGCAGCACCAGCGTGACCACCAGCAGCACGGCGCCATAGATCACGAGCTTCATATGCGGCTCGAGATCGAGTGCTTCGGGCAGGCCGGTCAGCAGGATTGCCCCCAGTACCGGGCCCCAGAGAGAGCCGAGCCCGCCCACCGCCAGCACCACGAAGGCCTGGAACGAGGCGGAGAAGAAGGTGAAGGGCTCGGGGGAGATGTACTGGACGATATGGGCATAGAGCACGCCGCCGAGCGATGCGATCGCCCCGGAGATCGAGAAGGCGGCGACCTTGTAGTAGGTCGTCCGGAAGCCGAAGGATCGTGTCATCAGGTCGTCGGACTTGATGCCGCGCAGGATGAGCACGAAATTCGAGCGCCGGGCGATCGCCGCGAGGATCATCACGCCGATGAAGATCGCGCTCACGAACAGGAACATGCCGGGCAGCGTGCGCCCGTCGATCGAGAAGTCGCCGATGCCGATGATGCCAGGCCGGGTAATGCCGCCGATACCGATCGGGCCACCTGTCACGTCGACCCAGTTGTTGGTGATGTCAGAGACGATCATGCCGAGCGCGAGCGTGGCCACGGCGAAATAGAGATCGCGGGTACGCAGCACCAGCGGCCCGACCAGGGCGCTGACGATGGCGCCGGCGATCGGCATGACGGCCAGCGCCACGATCATCGGCAGTTCGAAGCGGGTGCTCAGCGCCGCCGCGCCATAGGCGCCCAGCCCATAGAATGCGCCCAGCCCGAGATGGAAATAGCCGGCATAGCCGAGGATGAAATTCAGGCCGATCGCCAGGATCGCCCAGAGCATCATCAGGAGCGCGACCGTGGTGATGTAGCCGTCATCCATGAAGAAGATGACAGCCAGGCCGGCGATGAGCAGGACCCAGCCTGCATGAGACAGATGCCTAGCCATGGTTCCCCCTCGTGAACAGCCCGCTGGGCTTGATGAGCAGAACGGCCAGGAGGAAGATGAAACCAAACGTGTCGCGATAACCGCTCGACAGGTAGCTGGCGCCGAAGGATTCCACCAGGCCGAGCATCAGGCCGCCGATGAAGGCGCCCCAGATCGACCCGACGCCCGCGAAGATGATGACGATGAACGCCTTGAGCGCGATGGCCGCCCCCATTGTCGACTGGACCGCGAAGGCAAGGCTGAAGAGTGCGCCGGCGACGCCGGCCAGGCCCGAACCGATCATGAAGGCCAGCGCGTGATAGCGCGACACCGGAATGCCCATGAGCTTGGCGGCAAACGGGTTGAGCGCCATGGCGCGCATGACGCGGCCCGGATCCGTGAAGCGTATGAAGACGTCCAGGGCGACGGTGGCGACAAGCGCCACCACGAAGATGATGATCCACATGACGGGGACGCGGGCGGAGCCGATGGTCAGGACCTCGGACGGACTGCCCGGCGTCTGGCGGGGGCTGTCGCCCCACACCATGACCCCCGCCGAGCTGATGATCACCACCAGCGCCAGCGATACAATCAGCAGGGATACTTCCGGATATCCGCCGAGTCTCGAAAAGACCGCGGCGGACAGGAAATATCCCATGGCAATGGCCACGGCCACGCCGACGACAAGAGCAAGCGCCAACGGCATGTTGAACGCCGCCATCAGGGTGACCGGCAGCATCGCCGCAACCATGACCGGTTCGCCATGAGCGAAGTTTGGAACCCGCACCACGCTGAAGATCAGGACGAGCCCGACTCCGGCGAGCGAGTAGATGGCGCCTTGCGCCAGGCCGTTGACGAGATCCTGCATTATTCGACGAAGCCCACCGGAACGAAGCGACCGTCTTTCCACTCGCGCACGACGAGGGCGAAGTAGGACTGGTGGTTCTTGAAGATCCTGCCGTCGTCCTGCGGGATCATCGGCTCGATGATCTCGGGTACGTCGGAGACCTTCAGGTCGTCGAGCACCTTGCGGATTGCCAGAATGTTGGTGACGGTGCCGGCCTTTTCGAGCGCGCGGGCGAGCACGAAGACGCCGCCGTAAGCGCTGAGCGAGGTCGCGCCGCTGGCGTCATCATAGGCGGCCCTGTAGGCTTCCTCGAAGGCCTTGGCCTTGTCGGCATTTCGCCCACCCTCGATCAGGTCGTTGGCGAGCGGCACGAAGAGGTCGCGCACATTGGCCATGGATGCCTCCGCCTGGGCGTCGATCACGTCCTTCGCCACGGTGCCGGAACTGGAGACGATCGGGCCGGTAAAGCCGAGGTCGCGCGCCTGCTTGATCGCGCGGGCGACGTCGCCGCCATAGCCGCGGATGTTGATGATATCGGGATTGCCGCGTACCAGCGCGGTGATCTGCGGACCGAACTGGGTCGCGCCGAAGGAGAAATCCTCCTTGCCGACGACTTCCATGCCCTGCTTGGTCAGCAGTTCCTCGAGGACGGGCGTCTGCTGGACGAAGCCGCTATGCTTATGGTCCGTCAGGATGCCCACGCGCTTGATGTTGCCGAGCGAGGCAATGTACTTGACCGTCGAGGTCGTGTACTGGGCTACGGCGACGCGCGGATGGTAGAGCGACTTGTCCTTCTCGGTGATGGTGATCGCCGCGCCGAGCACGACGCTGATCACGTCGTCGCGATCGCGGACGATGGGCGCGTAGGCGCCGGTCACCGCGCCGGAGAGCGAACCGACCATCAGCACCGGCTTGCCGTAGGACAGCATCTTCTGCACGGCAGTCACGCCGGATGTCGCGGCCGAACGGTCGTCATGGACGTCGAGTTCGATCTCGTATGTGGTATCGCCGACCTTGAGGCCGCCGGCCTTGTTGATCGCGTCGACAGCGAGCTTGACGGCATTGGCCTGGGCGATTCCGTTGGTCTGGCCCGGGCCGCTCAGCGACTCCAGGTCATAGAAGGTAAGCGTTTCGGCGGCGAAGGCCGAAGACGTCGCCATGAGCAGGGCGCTTCCCACGCCGAGCCCGATTTTCCTGATTTTCGACAGAAGCAGCATCCCTGATTCCTCCCTTGGGTTGCAATGTTCAATGCGAGCCGAGATAGATCTTCATGACGTCCTCACCGAGCAGCTCATCGGTCGGTCCCGATGCGGCAACCCGCCCGTCGACCAGGATGTAGCTGTGCTCGCAGAGGCCCTGCGTCAGCTGCACGCTCTGTTCGACGACCAGCAGCGACAGCTCCGAATGCTTTTTGAGATTGACGAGCGCCTCGATCATCATCTCGACGACGACAGGCGCCAGGCCGAGCGTCGGCTCGTCGAGCATCAGCACCTTGGGCTCCGACATCAGGCCACGGCCGACGGCCAGCATCTGCTGTTCGCCGCCCGACAAGCTGTCTGCGGCCTGTTCGAGACGCTCCTTGAGACGGGGGAACAGGTCCAGCACGAAGGCCAGAAGGTCTTTGCGACGGTGCGGCTTTGCGTAGCCGCCCAGCCAGAGGTTTTCGGCCACCGACAATCCGGGAAAAACCTGACGGCCCTCGGGCACATGCACGATGCCGCTGGCGACGATGCGGTCCGACGACCAGCCGGACGCATCCTGACCGGCCATGGAGATCTGCCCGCGCGCCGGCTTGACGATGCCCGACACGGCTTTCAGCAATGTCGACTTCCCGGCGCCGTTCGGGCCGACGATCGCGACGCTGGCGCCGATCGGCACGCTCAGCGTCACGTCATGCAGCACGACCGATCGATCGTAGCCGGCTGACAGATTGCGGACAGCGAGCGCCTCTCCCATTCAATTTCCCCCGAAACGCTTGCCGAGATAGGCGGCCTGGACATTCGGGTCGCGGATCGCGTCCGCGCCCTTGCCCTCGAAGATCATCCGCCCGGAATCGAGCACCATCACCCGGTCGCAGAGCCGCATCACCGATTTGACATTGTGCTCGACCAGGCCGATGGCGACGCCGGTGCCGGCGAAATGACGGATGACCGCCGAGAGCCTCTCGATCTCGGATTCCGCGACGCCCTGGAAGGGCTCGTCGAGCAGGAGAACGCGCGGCCGGCAGAGCGCGACCGCGGCGAGATTGATCATCTTCTGCACGCCGTAGGGCAGGTCCGAGAGGATCGTGTCCGCATAGGACGTCAGCGCGAAGAGCTCGAGCAGTTCGCGCGCCGAATAAGCGCGGCCGCCGGCCGATGCGTGCGGCGAGAGCGAGGCAAGCCGCAGCATTTCATTGCCGGTCAGCTCGGTGCTCGGCCGCGTGTTCTGGAAGGTGCGAAGCAGCCCGTGCCGCGCTCTGTCACTCATCGAGAGCGTGGTTATGTCCTCGCCATGGATATGCACGGAACCGGCGCTCGGCGGGTACAGGCCTGAAAGGACATTGATCAAGGTGGTCTTGCCGGCGCCATTGGGCCCGAGGATGCCGAGTATCTCCCCGGCGGAGATCTGGAAAGTCACATCGACCAGCGCCCTGAGGCCGCCGAAGTTGCGCGACACGCCCTGGCAGGCGATCGCCGCGGGCTGGCCGTCGGGCGATCCCCGTGGCGATTCGACCGTCGATGGCTGGTTTATGGCGGCGACGATTGCCATCCGAACTCCTCTTCCGGCGGCTTGTGGAACCACTCGCTTGCACAATTTTCTAACGAGCGCTTGATCAAATAGACCGCTCGTGACATGGTGTCAACATCAATTGAACAAACGTTAGGATAAGAAGCAAAGATGCGCGCTTTAGTATGTCTGGAGCAGGGCAAGCCAGCCAAATGGAGCTGGCAGGAACATGCGCTGAGGAGCGTGGGACCGCGTGACGTCCGGGTCCGCATCCGGGCGGCGGGCGTCAATTTTCCCGATAGGCTGGCCTCTGAGGGCGGCTATCATATTCCCACGCCGCCGCCTTACGTGCCCGGCCTGGAGGCGGCTGGCGACGTGCTGGAAGTCGGCCCTGAGGTCGAGGGCTACAAGGCGGGTGACCGGGTCATCATCGATGGCAGTTCCGAATTGCAGGGCCTGTTCGCCGAGGAATGCGTCGTCGACCAGTCGCTTCTCATCCCGCTGCCGGCGGCAATGGATTACGTGAAGGCGTCCGCCTTCCCGGTCGTCTATGCCACGGGCTATCACGGTCTGGTCCAGCGGGGCGAACTCGAGGCCGGCGAAACGTTGGTGGTGCATGGCGCAGCGGGCGGTGTCGGGCTCTCGGCGATGCAGATCGGCAGGGCGCTCGGCGCGCGCGTCATCGGAACCGTCGGCGACCACACCAAGGCGGACGCATTGCGCGCCATGGGCTATCCCGACATCATCACCGTGGGCACGGAAGACGTGCGCCAGCGCCTGCTCGACCTGACCGGCGGGCGCGGCGCCGATGTCTATTACGATCCGGTCGGCGGCGAGCTTTTCGACATCTCCATGCGCGCCATCGCCAAGGAGGGTCGCATCCTCATCATAGGTGCCGCCGGCGGACAATATGGGATGCTGAAGACCAATCATGCGCTGGTGAAGGAGATCTCGGTTGTCGGCGTGCTCTACGGCGCCTGGAAGGCCCGCAAGCCAAAGCTGGCGGCCGACAACATGCGCGCGCTCGGCGAACTCGCATCCGCGGGCAAGATCGATCCGCATATCTGGAAGACACTGCCGATGAGCGAGGCGCCGGCAGCGCTCGACTATCTCGGCTCGCGCAGCGTCATCGGCAAGATCGTCGTGGTGCCGGACGGGTCGCATGCCTGAGATCGATCATTCGGCCGACGCGCGGCTCGGCGAGGTGCGGCCGCAGCACATGCTAGATCTGCCGCGCCTCGACGCCTATCTCCGCCAGCACCTCGCAGGCTATCGCGGGCCGCTCGACGTGCGGCAATATGCCGGCGGCCAGTCCAATCCGACCTACGCGCTTGCGACATCCGACCGCCGTTACGTCATGCGCAAGAAGCCGCCGGGCGTGCTGCTCGAATCGGCCCACGCCATCGACCGGGAATACCGGATGCTCACGTCGCTCGATCCGATGGGCATCCCGGTGCCCAAGGCGCGGCTCTATTGCAACGATCCCTCGATCATCGGCACGCCCTTCTATGTCATGGACCACCTGGACGGGCGTATCTTTCGTGACCCACGGCTCCCCGACCTCGATAGGTCCGAGCGTTCGGCGATCTATGACGAGATGGGCGCGGTGCTCGCCCGCCTTCATGCCGTCGATCTGAAGGCGGCTGACATCGAGGATTTCGGCCGCATGGGCGGTTATGTCGATCGGCAGATGAAGCGTTGGACGACGCAATATCGCGATACCGGCATCACCGATATCGAGGCGATGACATTCCTGATGGACTGGCTTCCGGCTCATGCGCCCTGCCACGGTGAAACGACGATTGCGCATGGTGACTACCGGCTGGAGAATCTCGTTTTCCATCCCGTCGAGCCGAAGGTGATCGGCATTCTCGACTGGGAGCTTGCCACGCTCGGCGAACCGCTCGCAGACCTTGCCTACAACTGCATGGTCTATCGCCTTTCGCTGCCGATGCAGCCGGGTTTCGACGGGAAGGTCCCCGAGGGCATTCCCGATGAAGCGGATTATGTTGACCGGTACAGCCGGCGCACCGGCCGCGCGGTCAGCGACGCGCAGTGGCGTTTCTACATGGCTTTCTCGCTGTTTCGCCTGGCTGCCATTTCGGCCGGCATCTATGTCCGGGGCATGAAGGGCAGCGCCACCTCGGACAACGCGCTGGCATTCCTGACCCATACCCGCACCATTGCCGATCGCGGCGCGGAAGCGGCGCAGGGTCGATAGGGGAGACGACATGGATTTCGAACATTCCGCCAAGGTGCTTGCGTTCCGCGAGAAGCTGGAAACTTTCATGGTGGCACATATATATCCGGCCGAGGAAGCGCTGATGCGCGGTTCGACCTCGCAGCCGGCCTGGACGTCGCCGTCCTCCTGGACCTCGATCGAACTGACCGAGGATCTCAAAGACAAGGCCAAGGCGGCCGGACTCTGGAACCTGTTCCTTCCCGACGCCGAGCATGGCGCCGGCCTCACCAATCTCGAATATGCGCCGCTTTGCGAGATCATGGGCCGCAGCCCCTTCGCGCCCGAGATTTTCAATTGTTCGGCACCCGATACAGGCAACATGGAACTCCTGGCGCGCTTTGGGACGCCGGAGCAGAAAAGCACCTGGCTCGATCCGTTGTTGAGGGGCGAAATCCGCTCCTGTTTCGCGATGACGGAACCGGCGGTCGCCTCGTCCGACGCGACCAATGTCGAGGCGAGGATCGAGCGTGACGGCGACGACTATGTAATCAACGGGCTGAAATGGTTCACCTCGGGCATTGGCGATCCGCGCTGCAAGGTGATCATCTTCATGGGCAAGTCTGACCCCGGCCATGCCGATGTCTATCGCCAGCAGAGCATGATCCTCGTGCCGCGCGACGCGGCGGGCGTCCGGGTGACCAGAATGCTCGACGTCTTCGGCTTTACCGAAGCGCCGCACGGGCACGGTGAAGTCACCTTCGAAAACGTGCGGGTGCCGGCCGCGAACATGATCCTCGGAGAGGGCAAGGGCTTCGAGATTGCCCAGGCGCGGCTCGGGCCGGGCCGCATCCATCACTGCATGCGCCAGATCGGCGCCGCCGAACGGGCGCTCGAACTGATGTGCCAGCGCGTCACCCAGCGTGTCGCCTTCGGCAAGCCGATCGCCGAGCAGTCGGTGACGCTGGAACGCATCGCCGAGGCGCGCGTCGCGATTGATCAGGCGCGCTTCCTCACGCTGCACGCGGCATGGAAGATGGACCGATCAGGCAACAAGGAGGCGCGCAAGGAGATCGCGATGATCAAGGTCGTGGCGCCCTCCATGGCCTGCCGCGTCATCGACATGGCGATACAAGCTTTTGGCGGCGCTGGCGTCACCCAGGACGTGCCACTGTCTCAGCTCTACGCCTGGGCGCGTTCGCTGCGCATCGCCGATGGACCCGACGAGGTGCATCGTAATCAGATCGGACGGCAGGAATTGAAACGGAGCGGGGCAGCTGCCGCTTCGCATGGGAGGACCAATGGCTGACACCTATCAGGATATCAGGGTCGATCGCGAGGGCGTGATCGCCATCATCACCATCAACCGGCCGGCGAAGCTCAATGCGGTGACGGTGCATTCGATCGATGAGATCGAGGCGGCGCTGGACCAGATGGATCGCGACGACGGCGTGCGCGCGGTCATCATGACCGGCGAGGGCCGGGCCTTCTGCGCCGGCGCCGACATTTCCGGCGGTTTCGAAGTGCCGAAGACCGGCGACCCGTCGACGGGCGAAGGCATCCAGTCCGATCCGGGCGGGCGCGTCGCGCTCCGGCTCTTCCGCATGCAGAAGCCGGTCATCGCAGCAGTGAACGGGCCAGCCGTCGGCTTCGGCTCAAGCGTGCTGCTGCCGATGGACTACCGGATTGCATCGACCACGGCCAAGTTCGCCTTTCCCTTCGTCAAGCGCGCCATCGTCGCCGAATCCTGCTCGAGCTGGTTCCTGCCGCGCCTGGTCGGCATCGCCACGGCGCTGTCGTGGATGATCTCCGGCCGGACGTTTCTCGCCGAGGAGGCGAAGGCGGCGGGGATGATCCAGGAGATCGTCGAGCCCGACGCCTTGATGGAGCGTGCCCGGACCGTTGCACACTCGTTCATCGCGGAAACATCCTCGTCCTCGGTGGGGCTGGTGCGACGGCTGCTCTGGACGATGCTCGGCCAGGATCATCCGATGCAGGCGCACAGGCTGGAATCGCGTGGGCTCGTTGCGGCCTATCGCGGGCCGGACTACGAGGAAGGCTTCAAGTCGTTCCTCGAAAAGCGCCCGCCGCAATTCTCCTCAGCCCCGAGCCGGGACTTGGCATTTGCCAATTCTTGGTGGGCCGAGCCTGGCTTCGAGGAAGAATAATGGGTGACTTGGGTCCAAAAAGCTGGGTAATGACTAAACAAGCGCTTGATTGTCGCATGCATGCTTGTAATGGGATGGGATGGCGGCAAGGCTTGTTGGGGCAGCCAACGCCCGGGGATATCGGATGAAAGTCAAAAAGAGCGTTCAGAAAAGCCAGGCCCCTGACGATGCAAGGGCGGAAGCACGGCGGCGCCAGATCATGCAGGAGGCCGCGAAGCTCTTTGGATCGCGCGGATTTGAGGCGACGACGATACGCGATATCGCCTCGGCCGCCGGCATCCTGGGCGGTTCGATCTATTATCACTTCGGATCCAAGGAAGATATCTTCCTAGCCGTGCACTCCGCGGGTATGGAGACGATCACCAACAGCGTGCTGGAGGCGATCTCCGACATAGACGATCCCTGGGAGCAACTGGAAGCTGCCGCCGTCGCGCATTGCAATGCGCTGCTCTCGTCCGGTGAACTGCCGGTGATCGTGTCGCCCTATTATTCCGAGTCCCTCAAGACGCTTCGGCCGCAGTTGATCGCCCAGCGCGACCGATACGACAAGATTATGGCGGGAATCGTCGAGCGGCTCGATCTGCCGCCCGGCATCGACAAGCATATTTTCCGGCTGCATTTTCTCGGCGCGCTCAACTGGCTGCCAACCTGGTATCGGCCGAAATCCGGCATGCTGGCAGCCGATATCGGTCGCCAGCTCGTCGCGATGGTCCGGCGCTGACCGGACTCGCCGCCGATCTGCGGTGGCAGTCCAGCCAACAGGGAGCGCTCAACGCGGTCCCATCCGGATCGCGCCGTCAATGCGGATGGTTTCGCCGTTGATCATGGTATTTTCGACGATGTGAACGGCCAGTGCCGCATATTCGCTCGGCTCGCCGAGGCGCGACGGGAACGGTACTTGGGCGCCGAGGCTGTTGCGGATTTCTTCCGACACCGTCATCAACAGGGGGGTCAGGAAGGTGCCGGGCGCGATTGTGTTGACGCGAATGCGGGACTGGGCGAGGTCGCGCGCCGCCGGCAATGTCATGCCGACGATGCCGCCCTTCGACGAGGCATAGGCTACCTGGCCGATTTGACCTTCGTAAGCAGCGACGCTTGCCGTGTTGATGATGATGCCGCGCTCCTCGCCGACGGGTTCGAGCGGGATCATGCGTGCCGCCGCGAGCCGCAGCATGTTGAACGATCCGATCAGGTTGACCTGGATGACCTTGCTGTATTCGGCGAGGGACAATGGACCGTTCTTGCCGACCGTCTTGCCCGCGGGCCCGATGCCGGCACAATTGACGAGGATGCGCGCGGCGCCATGCTTCTCGGCGGCGGCGTCCAGTGCGTCGGCGGCACTTTCCTGCGTCACGTCACAGGTGAGTGCCAGACCACCAATTTCCGCCGCCACGGCTTCGGCGCCATCCAGGTTGACATCGAGCACGGTCACCTTCGCACCCTTGGCCGCCAGCGCGCGCGCCGTCGCGGCGCCCAGGCCGGAACCACCGCCAGTGATGACTGCTGCGACGCCCTTGATGTCCATGAATGCAACTCCCTTGCTTGCGGTCGTCCGGTCACGCGACCGTTTCGAGCCATGTTTCGAGAATGTCGTCCGCTTTCAGCACTGTCGATGGCGGTGGCGACTGGATGGAAGACGGGGTGCGCGAGAAACGCGGCGCCGGGGCCGACTGGCGGACGCCCGCGACCTCGACGAAACTCTTGCGGGCGACGATATGCGGATATTCTTCTGCCTCGGTCATCGTCAGGACCGGCGCGAAGCAGGCATCCGTCCCTTCGAGGATCGCGCACCATTCGGCCCGGCTCTTGCGGCGGAATATCTTTTCTGCCTTCGCCGATTGCGAAAGCCATTTCGCGCTGTCGTTCTGGTCGGCGAATTCGGAACCGTCGAGGCCCGCCTTCTCGCGGAGCAGGCTGTAGAATTGCGGCTCGAGCGCGCCGACGGAAATGTACCTACCATCGGCACATTCGTAGGTCCTGTAGAAATGCGCGCCACCGTCCAGGAAATTGCCGCCGCGCAGCCGCTCGTCCCATTGCCCTTCGGCGGCGAGCGAATGGAAAAGGGTCATCATGTTGATGACGCCATCGACCATGGCGCAATCGACCACCTGGCCCAGGCCGGTCTGGAGGGCTTCGACACGCGCGGCGAGAATGCCGGAGACTAGATAAAGCGCGCCGCCGCCATAGTCGCCGACGAGATTGAGCGGCGGCACCGGCACGCCGTCCGCCGGGCCGATGGAGCCAAGCGCGCCCGTCACGGCAATGTAGTTTATGTCATGCCCCGCGGCGCGCGACAGCGGCCCTTCCTGGCCCCAGCCGGTCATGCGCGCATAGACGAGCTTGCGGTTGCGGATGCCGGGGGCGTTCGGACCAAGGCCCATGCGCTCCATGACGCCCGGCCGGAAGCCCTCGATGAGAACGTCGGCGGCATTGATCAGTTTGTGCGCGGTGGCGACGTCGGCCTGCGTTTTGAGATCGAGTTCGACCGAGCGTCTGCCGCGGCTGGTGATATCGGTCGGCTTCGAGCGCCCCTTGCCCCTGCGGTCGATCCGCACGACATCGGCGCCCATGTCGGAGAGGATCATGGCGGCGAGGGGAGCCGGCCCGAGACCGGCGAATTCGATAATGCGCATCCCGCGAAGCGGACCTGTGGCGTTGTTCACCATTTGATATGTCCTTCGCGATGCTGGTAACCGGGGCGGCAGCTATCGCCGCCCCTTCTTTCTACCAATCGTTGGTTTGGTGAAATGACGCTGAAATGCTCGTGGAAACGGGAGATCAAAGGCATTCTCAGCGTCCGACGAATCGTGCCGGCCGCTTCTCACGAAAGGCGGCGACGGCTTCCTGGGCGTCCTCGCTGGCGACGAGGCCGCATTGGACGACGCATTCGCGCTCGAGCTGCTGGGCGAAGTCGTGACCCGTGGCTTCGTCTAGGATGCTCGACAGCGCCCTGAGACCGAGGGGCGGCGCATCCGCCAGCAATTGCGCCAGCGTCCGGACTTCGCTCGGAAGGTCTGCGTCCGGAACCGTCTTCCAGATCAGCCCCCAGTCCGCCGCATCGCGCGCGGGCAGCCTGTTGCCAAGCATGGAGAGGCCCTTGGCGCGCGCGCGGCCGACGAGGCGCTCCATGTGCCAGGTGACACCCATGTCCGGTACCAGGCCGAGCTTCGGTGTGAAGACCTGCATGAAATAGGCCGACTCGGCCGCGACCACGATGTCGGCGGAGAGAGCGAGGCCGATGCCTCCACCGACTGCCGCGCCGTTCACCGCCGCGATCGTCGGCTTCGGAAAGGACTGCAGTTCCTCCATCAGCGGATTGATCTCGTTGCGCATCAGCGCGGCGAGCTTGGCCGGCCGCTCGGAGAGCGGTCCATCCAGCGCTATCTCGGGATCGCCGAGGTCGGCGCCGGTGGAGAAGGCGCGACCGCGTCCGGTCAGGATGACAGCCCGTATGCGATCGTCCTCCCTGATTTCGCGAAGCACGGCGCGCAGCGCGCGTATCGTATTCCCGGCCAGCGCGTTCATGACCTGCGGTCGGTTTATTTCTACGGTCGCGATCCCTGCCTCGACTGAGACGACGATTGATTCTTGGCTCATGCGGGTGCCTCCTTGATCTACAAATCAAACATTTGTTTGTTACTTGTCAAGCCATTCCGCGCCTGCTATCGAAAAGGCATCAGAAAGCTTGGTCGGGGGGGACTGTCCTTGTCGGGACCGCATATCAGACTGGATGTCGAGCGCGACATTGCCGTTGTTACGATGGCGCGTCCGCCCGTGAATGCGTTTACGCCGGGCATGTATGAGGAGATCCGCAAGACCTTCCATGCCATCGCCGACGACAGGAGCATCCGGGTCGCGATCCTTGCCGCGGAGGGCAGGACCTTTTGCGCCGGCAACGACATCAGCGGCTTCCTGGAGCAGACCTTCGACCAGTCGGAAGCCGAACTCGCGCTGATCCGCGTCGCCTTCAACGCGCTGCAGGATTGCCCCGTGCCCGTCATCGCCGCCGTCAACGGCGCGGCGATGGGCACGGGCATCGTGCTTTCGGCGCTGTGCGACATCCGCATCACATCCGAAAAGGCGTTCTTCGCCCTTCCGGAGATCGCGGTCGGCGCCATGGGCGGCGCCCGGCATGTCATGCGCATGGCACCGCAGGGCATCACCCGGCTGATGGCCTTTACCGGCTGCCGTCTTTCCGCAGAGGAAGCCCTGCGCGTCGGCATGGTCGAGCGGGTGGTGCCACCGGAGGCGCTGATGACGACGGCGATGGAGATTGCCGAGCAGATCGCGGCCAGGAGCCCGAACGCGATCCGCCTCGCCAAGCAGGCCGCGAACCGCGTCGAGATGATGCATCTGAAAGAGGCCTACGAATACGAGTGCACGCTGATTTCCTCGCTGCGCAAGAGCGACGAGTCGCGCGAGGCCGCGCTCGCCTTTATCGAGAAACGCACGCCATCCTTCGCGGTTGGCCGGTGAACCGGCCCGACATGGCATGAATCGCGTCCGCGAAAAAAGCAAACGATTGTTAGAATTACAAAACACGAGAGTTGAAGCAGGAGAGTTGCATGGTCGGTCCGGACCTCGCTGAAGAAATGGAAGCCTTTCGAAACAGTGTTCGCCGCTTTCTCTCCGAGGAAGTGGTTCCTGATATCGCGACGTTCCGCGCCGCGCGCCGCGTGCCGCCCGCCGTCTGGAAAAAGGCCGGCGAGATGGGCCTGCTCGGCGTCAGCATTCCCGAGCAATATGGTGGCGCGGGCGGCAATTTCCGGCATGAGGCGGTCATCATCGAGGAGCTTAGCCGCATCGGCTTTCCCGATTTCGGCATTCCGCTCCACAATGGCATCGTCGCGCCCTACATCGCCAATTACGGCTCCGAAGAGCAGAAGCGAAACTGGCTCCCGAAACTCGCGACGGGCGAGATGATCGGCGCCATCGCCATGACCGAACCCGGCACCGGTTCCGACCTCCAGGCGATCCGCACCAAGGCGACCAGGGATGGCAACCGCTATCTCATCAACGGCCAGAAGACTTTCATTACCAACGGCCAGAACGCCAATCTCGTCATCGTCGCCACCAAGACCGACGCGAGTGCCGGCTCGAAGGGCACATCGCTCTTCGTCGTGGAGACCGAGGCGGTGGAGGGCTTTCGTCGCGGGCGCAACCTCGAGAAAATCGGCTTCCACGCACAGGATACGTCCGAACTGTTCTTCGATGACGTCTCTGTTCCGCCAGAGGCGCTGATCGGAGATAGCGAGAACCGGGGCTTCTACCAGTTGATGGAACAGCTGCCGCAGGAGCGACTGATCATTGCCGTGCAGGCGCTCTCGGCGATCGAGGCGGCGATCGATGCCACCATCGACTACACCAAGCAGCGCAAGGCCTTCGGCAAGGCTGTGATGGACTTCCAGAACACGCGCTTCGTGCTCGCCGAGGCGCGTACGGAGGCCACGATCGGCCGGGCATTCCTGGAGCAATGCATCGACAAGCTGGTCAACGGCGAACTCGATGCCGCGACAGCCGCCATGGCGAAGTGGTGGTTCACCCAGAAACAATGCGAGGTGACCGACGCCTGCCTGCAGCTGTTCGGGGGCTACGGCTACATGGCCGAATATCCGATCTCGCACATGTGGGCCGATGGCCGCGTGCAGAAGATCTACGGCGGCACAAATGAAATCATGAAGGAACTGATCGCCCGGACGCTGTGATACGGCCGCGATGATAGTCTGAGGAGAAACTTGCCATGCAGGAATGCTACATCTACGACGCCGTGCGCACGCCGCGCGGCCGCGGCCGGCCGGACGGCGCGCTTCATGAAGTCCCCCCGCTTGATCTGGCGGCACATGTCCTGCAGTCGATCCGGGACCGCAACGAACTCGACACGTCTATCGTCGATGACGTCGTCCTCGGCTGCGTCATGCCCGTGGGCGACCAGGGCTCGAATGTCGGGCGCGTCGCCGCGCTCAACGCCGGCTATGCCGAGACGGTCGCCGGGGTGCAGGTCAACCGCTACTGCGCCTCGGGCCTCGAGGCGGTCAACATGGCCGCCGCCCAGGTGATGTCGGGCCAGTCGGATGCAACGATCGGCGGCGGCGTCGAATCCATGTCGCGCGTACCGATGGGCGCCGACGGCGGCGGCTGGTTCGCCGATCCGCAGATCGCCTTCAAGACCTATTACACGCCGCAGGGCATCGGCGCCGACCTGATCGCCACCAAATGGGGCTTCTCGCGCGACCATGTCGACGCATTTGCCGTCGAAAGCCAGAAGCGAGCGGCCAGGGCATGGGAAGAAAAGCGGTTCTCGAGATCGATCGTGCCCGTCAGGGACGAACTCGGCCAGGTTCTGCTGGACCGGGACGAGCATATGCGGCCGGCAACGACGATGCAAAATCTTGCCGCACTGAAGCCGGCCTTCGCCGCGATGGGCGAGGCGATGGGCTATGACGCGGTCGCGATCCAGCGCTATCCCGAGGTCGAGGCGCTCGACCATGTGCATCACGGCGGCAATTCATCCGGCATCGTCGATGGTGCCGCTGCCGTGCTGCTCGGCTCCAGGGAAGCGGGCATCCGCATGGGCCTCAAGCCGCGAGCCCGCATCCGCGCCTTCTCCTCGATCGGCAGCGAGCCCAGCATCATGTTGACCGGCCCCGAAAAAGTCACCCGCAAGGTGCTCGCCCGTGCCGGCATGACGCCCGGAGATATCGATCTCTTTGAACTCAACGAGGCTTTCGCCTCGGTCGTGCTTCTGTTCCAGCACCTGCTCGACATCGACCCGAACAAGCTCAACGTCAATGGCGGCGCAATCGCCATGGGCCATCCCCTCGGCGCGACCGGCGCGATGATCCTGGGTACTATGGTCGACGAACTCGAACGTGCCGATCTCAACACGGCGCTTGTGACGCTTTGCGTCGGCGCGGGTATGGGCACTGCAACCATTATCGAACGCGTGTGAGGACTGTGATGGAAAACCTGAAAATCGATATCGATGCCGATGGCATCGCGCTCATCACCATCGATATGCCGAAGCGCTCGATGAACGTGCTGAACGAGGGGTCGATCGCCGATTATGCCGAGGCGGTGGAAAAGGTCATCGCCGACGAAACGATCAAGGGCGCCGTCGTCACCAGCGGCAAGCCGTCCTTCATCGCCGGCGCGGATCTGGACTGGATCCTGTCGTTGGCGGAAGCCGATCTGCCGGGCGAGCAGCGCGCCATCAACGTCTATGAGACGGTCATGAAACTGCAGCGGATCATGCGCCGCACCGAAAATGGCGGCAAGCCTTTCGTTGCCGCCGTCAACGGGCTGGCGCTCGGCGGTGGCCTGGAATTGTGCCTTGCCTGCACCCGCCGCATCGTCGCCGACGATCCACGCATCCAGCTTGGCCTGCCGGAAGCCAAGGTCGGCCTGTTGCCGGGCGGCGGCGGCACGCAGCGCTTCGCGCGCATCATGGGGCCGCTCAAGGCTTTGCCGCTGCTGCTCGAAGGTCGCGCGCTTTCGCCCGCCGAGGCGCTGAAGCTGGGCATCGTCGACGAGATCGTGCCGGCTGCCGATCTCGTATCCCGCGCCAAGGCCTGGATCCTTTCGTCCAAGCCGGAGGACTGGGTGAAGCCCTGGGACCAGAAGGGATACAAGGCGCCGGGCGATGATCCGCGCACCATGGAAGGCTCGCTCGCTTTCTCGGCGGCCAATGCGATGAACCGCAAGAAGACATTCGGCAACTATCCCAATCTCGATGCGATCCAGAAGGCAGTCTATGATGGCATCAACGTGCCGCTCGACACCGCACTCAGGATCGAGTCGCGCTATTTCGCCACCCTGATGGTCAGCGACGTCGCCCGCAACATGGTACGCACCCAGTTCGTCAACCTGCAGAAGGCCAACAAGCTCGAAGGCCGGCCGGCCGAAGTCGCGGCGCGGAAGGTGACCAAGCTCGGCGTGCTCGGCGCCGGCATGATGGGCGCGGCCATCGCCCATGTCGCGGCCAAGTCGGGCATTCCCGTTATCGTCATCGACCGCGACCAGCCCAGCGCGGACAAGGTGCTGGACCATATCCGCGCGGCCTCCGCTTCGGATCTGGCCAAGGGACGAACGAGCCAGGCCGCGATTGACAAGCTGCTGGCGCTCTTGACGCCGACAACAGACTATTCGGCGCTGTCCGGTGCCGAACTCGTGGTGGAGGCGGTCTTTGAGGACAGCGCGATCAAGGCCGACGTGACCGGAAAGGCCGAAGCCGTTCTCGGCGCCGATGCGGTCTTCGCGTCCAACACGTCGAGCATCCCGATCTCCAGCCTCGCCGAGGCCTCGTCCCGGCCGGAACAGTTCGTCGGCATCCATTTCTTCTCGCCGGTCGAGCGTATGCCGTTGGTCGAGATCATCATGGGCGGCAAGACCGGCCAGGCCGCGCTGGCGCTCGCCATGGATTTCTGCAGGCAAATCCGCAAGACGCCGATCGTGGTCAATGACGGCCGCTTCTTCTATACGAGTCGCGTCTTCGCGACCTATACGACCGAGGGCTGCCTGATGGTTCAGGAGGGGATTTCGCCCGTCCTGATCGAAAATGCCGGAAAGATGGCCGGCATGCCGGTCGCCCCCCTGGCTCTGTGCGACGAGATTTCGCTCGATCTGATCTACCACATCAACAAGCAGGACGCGAAGGATGTCGGCCGCGGTTTCCCCGGCTCGCCGGCGGAAGCCTTGATCGAGCGGATGATCGAAAAGGAACGCCGACCCGGCAAGAAGGCAGGCAAGGGCTTCTACGACTACCCGGCCGACGGCCACAAGCGTCTGTGGCAAGGCCTCGCCGACGTCGCGACACTGCGCGCCGACCAGCCGGAAGCATCCGCGCTCATCGAACGCCTGCTCGTGATCCAGGCCCTGGAGGCTGCGCGCTGCCTGGAAGAGGGCATCGTCGCGACGCCCGCCGATGCGGATGTCGGCGCCTATCTCGGCTGGGGATTCGCGCCCTGGACCGGCGGTCCGATTTCCTACATCGACACGATCGGCGCCGCCAAATTCGTGGAGACCTGCCGTACACTGGAGGCGTCGTGCGGGCCGCGATTCCGTCCGAGCGAGAGCCTCGTCAGGATGGCGGAGAGCGGGGAGAGGTTCTACGCCCTCAGGGGAGCGGCGGAAAAGGCAGCCTGAATTGCAATGCCATCCTCGGGCTTGTCAGAGCCCGGGGATTCCTGTCCTGAAGATTTATACAATTCTAAATTAAATGACTCTCGCCAGCAGACGGCGCCGCTAGCATTACCTTCGATCAGCGCTTCACGCTGTCCACGCGTGCGGGTCTTGCGACCGGCATTTCCGTTCAGCACCAGGGGCCGGAGACGCCTGATCAAGGCTCCGAAACCCGAACCATCAGCTTGCCGTCGTTCTTGCCCGAGAACAGCAGGTTGAGCGCGTCGGGGGCGTTGTCCAGCCCGTCGACGATGTGGTCCTTCCACTTCAGCCTGTTGTCGCGAATGAGCCCCTCGATCTCGGCATAGCCATCACGCGCCCGGCGGAAATGGTCCATCACCAGGAAGCCGTGGATGGTCAGACGTTGCATCAGCACCCGCTGGAACTCGCGCGGTCCGGATACCGGGCCGCCCTCGTTATAGGCCGAGATCATGCCGCAGAGGGCGATGCGGCCACCGATCTTCATGCTGGCGATCGCGGCGTCGAGGATCGCGCCGCCGACATTTTCAAAATGCATGTCGATGCCGTCGGGGCACAGGCGGCGCAGCTCGGCGCCGACATCCGACGCCTTGTAGTCGATTGCCGCGTCGAAGCCTAGTTCGTCCACGAGCCAGGAACACTTGTCGGGTCCGCCGGCAATGCCGATGACCCGGCACCCGCGCGCCTTCGCGATCTGGCCCGCGATCGATCCGACCGCGCCTGCGGCCGCGGATATGGTGACGGTCTCAGCCTCCTTGGCGCCGCCGATATCGACGATGCCGACGAAGCCGGTAAGCCCGGGCGGACCGAGTGCGCTCATATAGGCGCTCCGCGGCAGGTCGGGCTTCGCCGGCACCTTGCTGAGCCTGGCGGCGGGCAGCGTCTGGAATGCCGCCCAGGCGCCGTCATGCGGCATAACGACATCGCCGGTCGCGAACCGGTCGGACCGCGATTGCTCGACGACGGCCAGCGTCACGCCGCGCATCATGTCGCCGATCTGCACCGGCGGCAGATATTGCTCCATGTCGCTCATCCAGATCCGGTTGGTCGGATCGAGCGAGAGGTAGATCGTGCGGATGAGCACCTCGTCGGGGCTGGGCAGGCGGATCGGTTCCTCGACCAGTTCTAAGTCGCCCTTTCGAGGCTCGCCTTCGGGACGGTGTCTCAGCCGCCAGGCGCGATTGATTTCGTTGCTCATATCAGGACGCCAGCTTCTGGCGCTTGACTGTTATGCCGGCCTTTTCCCGATCCCAGGTGTCAGCCGTGACGCCATCCTTGCGCAGCAGGTGCTTCTGGACGCGCTGCGTCGGGGTGCGCGGAAAGTCCTCGACGATCCTGATATAGCGCGGCACCATGTAATGCGGCATGCGCGGCAGCAGGTATCTCAGAAGCGCTTCCGGATCGATCGTCCGGCCTTCCACCGGGCGCACGACGGCCATCACCTCGTCCTCGGCGAACTCGCTCTGCACGGCCACGGCGGCGGTCTCCTTGACGTCGGGATGTCCGTTCACCTCGAACTCCACCTCGACCGAGGAGATGTTCTCGCCGCGCCGGCGGATGGAATCCTTGATGCGGTCGACGAAATAGTAATTGCCCTCGTCGTCCTGCCTGAAGGCGTCGCCGGTGTGGAACCAGCCGTTGCGCCAGGCGGTCGCGGTCGCCTCGGGGTTCTTGTAATAGCCGGCATTCATCGCCCAGGGCGTGTCGCAGCGCATGATGAGCTCGCCGATCTTGCCGCGCGGCACCTCGCAATCGTGCTCGTCGACGACACGGCACTCGACACCCTGGCGGACCGTGCCGCAGAAATTGGTCGGGACCGGGTCGAGCACGGTGCAGAGCGGCGACGATGTCTCCGTCATGTTGAACACGCCGTAGGGATGGAAGCCGACGCGCTTGGCGAGCTGCTTGGCCTCTTCGGTCAGCGGGTTCATGATCGCGTATCGAAGCGGCGTCTTCTCCTCGTCCTCGGTCCGCTCGGCTTTCAGCAGGAAGGTGGCGGGCGCGCCCATGATGATGGCGAATGTGCCGCCGGTCTTGCGCACGTCGCGCCAGAACGTATCGGTGACGAACTGGTTGAACAGCGCGATCGAGCCGCCCTTCTGGATCGCCCAGGCCACGAAGGAGAAGCCGCCGATATGAAAGAGCGGCATGTAGATCACGCCCCGATCATCCGCGCCCTGATAGGGGTAGGTGTTGAGGCCCGTCGCAGCGACATGCGCATAGGGGCAGAGCACCGCCTTGGACGCGCCCGTCGTGCCCGATGTATAGAGAATGCACTGGATGTCCCAAGGCTCGATGGGGCGATCGAGCGCCGGCGGAGTCCTGTTGCCCGAGGCCAGCACAGCCTCGCCGTGGAATTCGAGATCGCCGATCGGCGTCACGGCCTCGTTGCCGGCAATAATCACCTTCTTCAGCTTGGCGGTCTCGATGTCGGCCAGCAGCGGCACCAGCGCCGGATGCGCCACCATGACCTCCGCGTCGGAGAGCGCGATGGCATGTTCCAGCAGGCGCCCCTTGTAGGCGACATTGACAGGCACGAAGGTCGCACCAAGATAGTTGATGCCGAGCAGCGTCTGCAGGATCAGTTCGCCATTGGGCAGCCAGACCAGCACATGGTCGCCCTGCTTGACGCCGACGGAGGCAAGCCCATTTGCGGTCTCGATCACCTTGTCGCGCAGCTGCGAATAGGTACAGGGCACGCGGTCGTCGTTGAAGGTCGCGAAGATCTTCTCGCCATACTCCTCGGCGCGGCGATCGAGCAGGTTGCGTACCACGCAGCTGTCCGACTGGGGAACTCTTGGATCACTATGTCCCGACATGTCGATCTCCTCCATAACTTCCATAACGCATCAATTGATGGACAGCACGCATTTGCCGACGATTTCGCGGTTCGCCAGCGCCGTCAGCGCATCGGCCGCCTTTTCCAGCGGATAGGTGCGGCCGACATGGGGCGCGATATGGCCCGCCTCGGCCCATTGCCCAAGAATGCGCATGTTCTCGTCGAAGAGATCGGGATGGCGGCCGCGCCAGTTGCCGTGCAGCACGCCGACGATCTCCACTTCCTTGATAAGGATGTGGTTGGTCTTGACCGGGGCATAGGTGCCGCTGGTGGCGCCGATGATCAGGATGCGGCCCTCGAGCGCGATGCAGCGCATCGATGCCTCGAAGACGGGGCCGCCAACCGGATCGTAGATGATGTCAGCGCCCTTGCCGCCGGTCAGCTCCTTCACCCGCTCGCGGATGTCCTCGGTGCTGTAATTGATGACATGGTCGGCGCCCATCGCCTTGACGACGGCGAGTTTTTCGTCGCTGCCGCCGGTGGCGATGACGCGGGCACCGAGATGCTTGCCGATCTGCACCGCCGCCGTGCCGACGCCGCCGGTCGCGCCGTGCACGACCAGCGTCTCGCCCTTGCGGATGCGGCCACGATCGACCAGCGCGTGATAGCTCGTGGCATAGGTCGCGAGATAGCCGGATGCGGCCTCGTAGCTCATGCCCTTCGGTATGGCGGTCAGCGCGGAGAGCGGCGCGGTGACCTCTTCCGCGAAGAGGCCGAGCGGTTCGGCGGCACCGGTCACTATGACGCGGTCGCCCACTTTCCAGGAAGCGACGTCCGGTCCAATCTCGACGATCTCGCCCGCGGCCTCGATGCCCGGAATGAAGGGCAGGTCGGGCTTGACCTGATAGCCACCCGCGATCTGCAATATGTCGGGGAAGTTGAGCGCCGCGGCTTTCAGCTTGACGCGCACTTCTCCCGCGCCTGCGGGGTGGGATGGCCGCTCCTCGATTTCCAGCACCGAGGGATCGCCCAGGCGGTTGCATACGACTGCCTTCATACTCGAAATCCTTCCAAATGCACCGAGGGGGCGCTTCAATCCATGCGAAAACCGCCGTCGACATTGATCGACTGGCCGGTGATGAATGCGGCGTCAGGGCCGCAGAGAAATGCGATCGTCGCGGCTTGATCCTCCGGCACGCCGGGCCGCTTCATCGGGATTGCCTTGCGCGTGCCGCCCTGGACACGCCCGACCTCGATGCCGGCCGACGCGGCCTGCCGGGCATAGGTGCCGAGCATCATGTCGGTCTCGGTGACGCCGGGGCAGACGGCATTGACGCGGATGCCGAGCGGCGCCAGTTCCTGAGCCATCTGCTGGGTAAGCCCGATCACGGCGAATTTCGAGGCGCTGTAGCCGCCATAGTTGGCGATCCCGAAGCGCGCTGCGAGCGAGGCGAGATTGACGATCGCCCCGCCTTCGCCGGCTTCCAGCATGGCGCGGGCCGCGTGCTTGGAGACATAGTAGACGCCGTTCAGGTTGACGTCGATCGTATGACGCCACACCGCGTCGTCGAGATCGACGATCGGCGCCGAACCGGCCCCGCCGGGCACGCCGGCATTGTTGACAACGATGTCCAGCCGCCCGAGCGTCGTTTTCACCCGAGCGATCATGGCTTCGACCTGGTCGGGCTTGGTCACGTCGCAATCGATGGCGATCGCGCGCCGTCCGAGCGCTTCGATCTCGCGCGCCACCGAGGCGACGCCGTGCCAGCCGGCACTCCGTTCATGTTCAGGAAACGACGCGGGATCGCGGGGCAGGGCGGAGACGGCGACATCGGCGCCTTCCGCCGCCAACCGCAATGCCGTCGCACGGCCGATGCCTTTCTGCCGGCCGGCCCCCGTGATCAAGGCCACCTTTCCGTCAAGCTTGCCCAAGTTTTCCTCCCTCGAACGTCAGTTGGAGACGACGACCTTCTCTTCGGTGAAGAAGAGCGGCGAGCGCGAGAAATCGATGAAGCGCCGTTCGTCTTCCAGCAGTTCACGGGCGGCGCGCTTGGCCGCCTTGTCGGTGAAGGTGGCCCTCAGATCCTCGAGCGTTTCCCAGGAGACCTGGGCAATGCCGTCGTAAGGCTCGGGCGCGCCGCGTGCGGTGGCCGGGCTTTCGAAGCCCGGGATCAGCAGTCGGGGCATCTGCACATAGCGCTTCATCCTCAGGGCTTCCGCCCGTTCCTTGACGAAAGGCCCGTGCTCCTCCCACCAGAAGCGCCGGAATTCCTCGACGCTCATGTCGTCCCGCTTGCGGACGCAGAATACGATCGTGATCATGGTGTTCTTTCCTTCCGCCGATCTTCGATGACGTGGCGGTAGGTCGCGTAAGTCGGCTGTTCGATGGCCAGCTTGTCGAGAGTCGTGGCCCAGAGATGGTCCGATAGGCCCGGCGTACCGAGCGTGACGGCGCCGTCGCGGATGGCGGCGCAGAGTTCGGCGTTGAGGGTCTCTAGATCGCCGTCATGGCCCAGCAGTTCCGCCAGGCGTTGCCCTTCGGCGGCCGCGACGGGTGGCTTGCCCGCGATCTCCCGCCGGACGAGATCCAGCGCATTTGCCGCGACGCGGGTCTTGAACGAAGCGGCGCCGTCGAGTTCCGGCACCAGTTCCTCCCGGAGGAACCGGATCACGGCTTCGAGCAACTTGTCGCCGGACGGCCTATCGAGCATGGCGGCCCTCCGGGTCCAAGAGGCAGAGCAGATCGAGTTCGGTCTCGGAACGGCGGCGGCCGATCGAGCCGCGCTCGACAGAGGCGTCGGCGCCGGTCAGGAACTGTTCGGCCATCTGGGCGCACTGGATGCCCCAGTTCATCGTATAGGCCAGTTCCCAGAAATGGGCGCGTTTTGGATCGACGGACCGGCCGCTTGCCTTCTCATAGGCGGCGAACAGATCCTCGCGGCTGCCGAAGCCGCCGACGGGCCTGTCGATCTCGCCGAACCGCCAGGACGGGATGGTGAGATAGCCGAGATCCTCGTGCGGATCGCCGATATGGGCGCCTTCCCAGTCGAGCACCGCGCGCAGGCGGTCCGGCGAGACCAGCAGGTTGCCGTTGCGGAAGTCTCCATGCAGGAGGCTGAGGGGGTCGAGATCGGGCAGCATGTTGTCGCCGAGCCAGCGGAACGCCAGTTCGAAGACCGGGCCGGGCGCGTCCAGTGCGAGATAGTCCTGGTAGATCCGGTCGATCGCCTGCGCGGGCTGGCGCCGTTCCAGCCCGGCGATACCCGACGGGTCGATGCGATGTACGGCCGCCAGCACGCTGCCGCATTCCGCCGCCAGCCGGGTGCGAAGATCCCCATAGGCCGCGTCGCGCAGGATGCGGCGGGGGATTGTTTCCCCCTCGATGAAGCTCATGATGAAACCGTCGCCCAACCGGTCGCCGGGAGAGAGCACGTGATGGACCTCCGGCACGGGAACGCCGGCATGCTGCGCCCGGCGGATCAGCTCCGCCTCGCCGCCGAGATTGATGCCGTAGGGCCGATCCGCGCGCAACGTGCCACGCGCCCGCCGCAGGATGAGCGGCAACGTGCCCTCATCGCGGACGACGTCGAAGGCCCAGGTCTCCTGCACGGCACCGCCCGAAAGCGGCCGCAGGTGGCTCACCTCTTTCAAACCGGGCAGCAGCGGGGCGAGCGCGCCAACGAGGCGCTGCTCCATGCTTGGCTCTATGGGTTGATCGATGTCCACGTCTTCGTTCCGCTATTGCGCGGTCTTGGCGGAAAGATGCGCGAAGGCCTCGCGGCGCGGCCCCATGAAGCCGAACAGGTAGCCGGCGACCTTGCGCATCTGGATTTCCTCTGAGCCTTCGGTGATCCGGTAGCGCCGGTGATGCCGGTAGATATGCTCGAAGGCCTTGTGGCGCGAATAGCCGATGCCGCCATGGATCTGCATGGCGCGGTCGGCCGCCTCGCAGCACATCCGGTTGGCCCAGTAGTTGCACATCGAGACCTTGTCGGACAGGCGCTTCTCGACCTCCGGATGCGGCATCTGGTCCATCTCCCACGCGGTCTTGCGGATCAGCTGCCTGAGCATTTCGGCTTGCGTTGCCAGTTCCACGAGCGGCCACTGGATCGCCTGGTTCTCGGCGAGCGCATGACCGAACGGCATGCGGCTGCGCGCATATTTCACGCTTTCCTCGATGCAGTAGACGGCGGCGCCGAGCGAACTCGCCGCCTGGCGGATGCGGTTCTCGTGCACGAAGGCCTGTGCCAGCGCCAGCCCGTTGTCGGGCGGGCCGAACTGCGCGTCATCGCCCACCCAGACATTGGAAAGCGTGAAGCGTGCGTGGTCGGTCGGCATGTTGAAGGTCCACATATATTCGTCGATGTGAACGCCCGGCGTGGAGGTCGGCACCAGGAAGGCGCTGATCCCCCGCGCATCGCCGTCCTTGCCCGCCGTACGGGCAAAGACGACGCAATGCGTCGCGATATGCATGCCGGTGATCCACATCTTCTCGCCGTCGATGCGCCAGCCCGGCTTGCCGTCGCGGGTCTCGCGCACGGCCCCTGTCTCCATATGGGTCGCGTCGGAGCCGTGATGCGGTTCTGTCAGGCCGAAGGCGATCCAGGCCGAGCCGTCGAGGCAGTCACGGATGAACTTCTCCTTCTGCTCGGGCGTGCCGAAATCGCGCAGCATGACGATGACGGGGAAGTTGCCGACGATCGAGTGTTCGTTCTGCAGGTCGTTGTGAAGGCCCAGCCCCTTGGACGCCAGATGCTCGCGGATGACGGCCATCCATAGGTTCGAGCCACCCTTGCCGCCGAACTCCGTCGGCAGCGCGAAGCGGAGATACCCCGCCTTGTCGGCGCGGCGCTTGGCTTCGTTGAGCAGGGCTTCCCATTCGTGACGCGGCAGGCCCTGGTTCTCGAAATCGGTTCGCGCCCATTCGCGGCGATGGTCGAAGAAGCGCTCGTTGTCGTCGGCGGTCTGGAGTGGCACGATTTCCGCATCGATGAAGCGGTCGAGTTCGACGAGATAGGCGACGAGGTCGGCGGGCAGGTTGAAATCCATCTCGGGTATCCCTCTACTTGCCGGTGAAGACGGCCTTGCGCTTCTCGGCCAGCGCCGCGAAGCCTTCCTTCACGTCCTCGGTCAGGTAGGTCGCATAGGCCCAGTGCTCCTCGCCGGGATAGTCGGCCGGCCCGTAGCCATAGGCGGTCGCGATGCCCTGCTTGGTGGCGGCCAGCGCCATTGGTGGACGATCGGCCAGTTCCTGCGCGAAGGCGGCGAGGCCAGCCTCGAACTCGGCGTCGGCGAAGACGCGACTGACGACGCCGTTCTGGCGCGCTTCCTCGGCCTTCCACATTTTCGCGTTGAGCAGGAAATCCTTGGCGGCGCCGATGCCGAGATAGCGGGTGATGCGCAGCGCCGGCGCGACGAAACCGATCGCCACTTCGGGCAGCGTGAAGCTCGAGCTCTCGGTCGCCACGCGGAAGTCGCAGGCGAGCGCCAGTTCGGCGGCATTGCCGATGACGATGCCGGTCAGGGCTGCGATGGTGATGAAGGGCAGGCGGTCGACGATGTCGAACAGTTTGAATTCGCTGGCGATATAGGCCTGAAAATCCGGCCCCATCGACTTGATCGTATCGATGTCGGCACCGCGGCTGAAGCTCTTCTCGGTACCCGAGAGGATAAGCACGCGCGGCTTGCGCGCGACGGCGTCCTCGATCGCGGCATGGAACTCTTCCAGCAGGACCGGCGTGATCACGTTACCGCGGGTCCTGGTATCGAAGGCGAGGCGGATGATCTGGCCCTTCTCGTCCGAGGTGAGGGTGATCGTCTCGAAGCTCTTGGTCACGCTGCTGTCATCCCTGTTTCAATCGATCCCGGCGCGGCCTTCGCAAAACACCTCGCCGTGCCGCAGGCCCTCGAAAGGACCGGCGGCAGGGATCTTATCTCAATATCGCCGGCGCGTCGGAGGGTTCCGGGCGCCGAGGTCGGTTTGCTAAAACTCGATCGCCTTGCCCGGCGACGGAGCTTCCATCGTGTCGCGTCCGTCGACCTTGATAAAGTCGGCGACGACCCAGCCGCGCTCGTTGTCGGCACGGTCGAGCTTGAGGAAGGTCACATCGCCGATGCACTGGTGGTCCTCCTTGCGGAATTCGCGCACGCCCTTGGCGGTGTCGAACTTCATGCCCTCCATCGCCTTGACGATCTGCTGCGTGTCCGTGCCGCCGGTCGCCTTGATGGCGTTGGCATAGGCGTAGATCGACGCATGCGACAATTCGACGAAATCGTCGGGGAATTCCTTGCCGGTCGCCGCGACATAATCCGTGTAGAGATCACGACCCATCGCAAGGTTCTTGTAGGCCTCATAGTACCAGAAGACGCCCATGAGGATCGACGGCGGAATCCTGTTCTTGAGTGCGGTGGGCACGCCCCAGCCGCTGCCGGCATCGGCGGCGAGCGGGAATTTCGAATCCATTCCGAGGCTTGCCGCCTGGGAGAAGAACAGGATCGCATCCGCCCCGTTCGTCGTGTTGAGGAAGCACTGCGCCGGGGTCGCCATCAGTCGGGCGATCTGCTGCTTGAAATCAGGCGCTCCCACCTTGGTGACGATAGGATCGGTGATCGTCACATCTTTGTTGGCGAGCTTGGGATAGAATTCCTTGAGCCCGCTCTCGAACGCTTTCCAGATCGACTTGCCGTTGGCGGCGTCGGTCACCACGCCGGTCCAGTTCGTCAGTTCCGGCATGCGCTCTGCGAACAACTTCGCCTGGGCGCGATATTTGGTATAGGCGTTCTCGCAGATCCGGAAATAATTCGGCGTGAAGGCCTCGTGCGTCAGGCTGTCGGCGACCGCAGAGCAGGAGATTAGCGCCGCATTCGCGTCGGTCAGCAGCGGCGATATGCCAAGCACCGAAGCTGTCGAGATGTTGCCGCAGAGCAGGTTGACGCCCGAGGCGAACAGGTCTCGGCCGGCGGTCACCGCGTCCTTGCCGGTTCCCTTGTCGTCGCGGGCGACGAGTTCGAGCTGCATGCCGTTGACGCCGCCCGCCTTGTTGATCTGGTTGACGGCGATCTCCGCGCCGGTCAGCAGGGGCCGGCCCATGACCTCCATCCCGCCGCTGAGCGGGCCGAGAAATCCGATCTTGATCGTCTTCGCCTGCGCGCGGGCGCGCCCCGGCAGGAGACCGGTGGAAGCGACGGCGGCAGCGGCGGTCGTCTGCAAGAGTTTGCGTCTCGAAATAGTGGTCAAGGTGTTCTCCTCCCAGAGCTTGATCGATTTTTGGTTGCCTTCGGGGCGTCGCCCCGCGATATGAATTCTAAAGAACGTTTGTTTTATTAACATGCGCCGGAGACGTCGGGGTGTCAAGCATGCCCGGCGTCCGAATGCGCGAAAACCGCTTCGAGAGAGCGAAATTTTTTCGCCATAACATGTTGTAAAACAATAATTATCGCAGAAGGCCGTTTTAGCCTCCGTCGTCGCGATGCCGCTGGTTGCACCGCCGTCAGACAGCGAGATATTTGTCCGCGATCTCCGGATTTCCGTCGAAATCCCCCCAGGAGCCGCCGAACACGATCCGGCCGGTATCGATGACATAGACATGATCGGTGCATTTTCGCGCGAACCAGACATTCTGCTCGCAAAGCAGGAGCGCTATGCCCTCCGCCTCGCAACGTGCGAGAATATCGGTCGCCATCTGTTCGACGATGACCGGCGCCAGGCCCTCGGTCGGCTCGTCCAGCAAGAGAAGGCTCGGCTTGGCCGCGAGGCCTCGCGCCACGGCGAGCATCTGCTGCTGTCCGCCGGAAAGCTCGCCGCCCATGCGTTCGCCGAGCGTGGAGAGCATCGGGATCGACGCGATAACATCCCGCGCCTCCTTCAATGCCACCCTGCGACTGACGCCGAACCGTGCGAAGGATATGTTTTCCAGCACCGTCATATGCGTGTAGATGCGCCGGTCCTCCGGCACGAGCGCAATGCCCTTGCGCGCCCGCTCATGCGCCTTCGTCTTTTCGATCGACGCGCCGCGCCAGGAAAGCCCGCCCCGCACGGTCGTGCCGGCATTCATGATGCTCTTGAGAAGGGTGGACTTGCCGGCACCGTTGCGGCCGAGCACGGCGACGCGCTGGCGCTCGGCCACAGTGAGCGATACCTGGTGCAGGATATGGCTTTCGGCATAGAAGGCGTCGATGGCTGCGACGTCAAGCATGGTACATCTCCTGCCCGAGATAGACATCGCGCACCGTCTTGTTGGCACGGACCTCCTCGGGCGTGCCGATGGCGATGATCTGGCCGTAGTTCATCACCATCAACCGGTCGGAAAGCCCGAAAATGACACCCATGTCGTGCTCCGTCATCAGAACCGTGACCTCGCGCTCGGTCTTGATCTTGCGAATGAGCTGGGTGATCGCAACGCGCTCGCTCGGCGACATGCCGGCGGTTGGCTCGTCGAGCATCAGTATGCTCGGACGTCCCCCGAGCATGACGGCGAATTCGAGCCGTTTCTTGTCGCCATGCGACAGGAACTTCGCCTTGATCGTGGACGATTGCGCAAGGCCGAGATCGGCGAGCAGCGCATGGGCTTCATCGCGCACCGCAGCCGCCGGCCTGAGGTCATACCATCTGCCGATGCGCTTGCCTTCGGCGCGAAGACGCGCTTCGATCACGACAACGACATTTTCCTCGACGGTGAGTTCGGGAAAGACGCGCGCCACTTGGAAAGTGCGCCCGAAGCCTGAATGGACGCGGCGGAAGGCAGGCTCGGCGGTGATGTCGCGGCCACGGAACCGGATCTTTCCGCTGTCCTGGCGGGCCTCGCCGGTCAGTACCTTGAACAGGGTTGTCTTGCCCGCGCCGTTCGGACCGATGATCGCGAAGGTCTCGCGTTCCCGCACGTCGAAATCGAGACCCTTCAGGACCTTCATTGCGCCATAGCTCTTGTGCAGGTCTGCGACATCGAGAAGAGCGGTCATGGCGCGGTCCTTTCGATCTGTTGTGCCTGGGCCGGCTTGTTCCCGGCCCGTGCGCCGGAGAGCCAGCGCTTCAGCGCGACCGCGGCGCCGCTGATACCGGTCGGCGCGATCAGGATGATGCCGATCAGCACCCCGCCGATGACGATCTCCGATGCGCCATCCAGCGTCCGCGTTGCATAGTTGATGAGCGCATAGGCGAAAGCGCCGACCGCGGGGCCCCAGAAGAGGCTGGAGCCGCCGAGCAATGAGTTCAACATCGGTTGCGCGGAATGCAGCCAGTGGCTCAGGTCGGGCGTGACGATCTGCACCCAGGGCGCCGACAGCCCGCCGCAGATCGCGGCGACCGCGCCGGATACGGCGAAGGAAATGACCTTGAACCGGTAGACATTGATCCCTATGAATGTCGCGCGCTCGGGATCCTGTGCGATGGAGCGCAATGCGCGTCCGTACCGGCTCCGGACGAGCCACCAGAGCGCCAGCGCGACGACCAGGCACACGGCGAGAATGCACCAGTAGTAGGCGGTCGACGACCGAAGGTCGAGCGAGGCTACTCCCAGATTAACGACGGGCCGGGGAATGCCGCCCAGGCCTTCGTCGCGGCCGAAATAATCGACATAGCCGATCACCATTCGGACCAGTTCGGCGATGGCCAGCGTCAGGATGGCGAAATGGATGCCGGAGGCACGCTTGAGCGCGACAGCGCCGATCACGAACGCCGTGGCGCCGCCCAGCAGGAAGGCTACCGCGAGCTGGCCGAAAAAGTCGAGCGGCCAGCCGTATCGTTGCGCGCAGCCGACGAAATAGGCGCCGAGCGCGAAAAAGGCGGCATGGCCGAAGCTCGCGATGCCCGCATAGTTGAACAGCAGGTTCCAGGACAGCGCGAAGACCGCCTCGATGATCGCCAGGCCTATGATGAAGGTCACGCCGTCATTGACGAACAGCGGCAGCAGCGCTAGCGCGACAAGGGCGATCAGGCCGGCCATGAGCCAGAATTGATTGTCTTTGCCGGGCATCAATGCACTCCTGAACTGAAGATACCCTGAGGTCGGATCAGGATGAAGAGGATGAGGACGACAAAGAGGCTGATACCCGGCAGGTCGGGCAGCAGTACGGTGCTCACGCTTTCCACCAGGCCGAGCATTATCGAGGCGAGGAATGCGCCGCGCACATTGCCGAGCCCGCCGATGATCACGGCGGTGAAGGCGAGAAGCAGGAAGACGTCGCCGAGCGAGGGCGAAAGGCTCTGATTCGGCACCAGCAGCCCGCCCGCGACGCCGGCAAGCATGAAGCTGACGACGACGGCTGCGGTCATGATCACCGGCGTGTTGATACCGAGGGCTTCCGCCATCCACGGGTCACGCGCCACGGCCTGCACGGTCTTGCCGATCCACGACCGCTGCAGCAGGAATTCCAGCAGGAGAAAGACGGCGATGCCGGCGGCGATTACGAACAGGGAATAGACCGGAATGAAGACGCCGCCGACGAACCAGGTCTGGTCGAGCATTTCCGGCGGGCGGACCAGCTGGAAATCCAGTCCCCAGATGACCTTGATGCATCCGGTCATCACCAGGAGCAGCGCGAAGGTCGCGATGAGCGTATAGTGATAATCCGCATTGCGCAGCCGGCGGAAGACGACCAGATCTGTCGCCAGACCCACGATCCCGACCGCGAGGCCGGCGATGAGGCTGGCGACCAGGAACCATGCCATCGAACTCGGCTGCGCGCCGACCAGCGTATAGGTCACATAGGCACCCAGCATGAAAAACGTGCCATGCGCGAAGTTCAGGATCTTCAGGATGCCGAACACCAGCGTCAGCCCGGCCGCGACCAGGAAGCCGGCCATGCCGAGCGTGAGGCCGCTGAAAATGGCAAAGCTCCATTCAGCAAACATGGCATGCCTTCCGGTTCCAAGCTGGATCGCAGGCGCAGCACGGCGCGCGGCCACATAACGACATTCGATCCTCCGTCTTCTCGTTGGCCTGTCCGAATTGGTGTCGAACGCGGCTTCTCCATGGCAGAGAGATACCAAGTGAAAGTCCACCAAGCAAGCGTTTGTTTTTTACCTTTGACATTCCGCCCATGTCGGATATTCATGCGGCGGGAAAGCCCGATCGGATATCACCGCGGGCTCGAGGATCATGGGATGGCAGAACACGGTCTTGTAGGCAAGAAGGTGCTGGTCACGGGTGCATCGAGCGGCCTGGGACTGCATTTCGGCACTGTCCTGGCGGCCGCGGGCGGGGAGGTCATTCTCGCCGCCCGAAGCCTCGACAAGGTGGAGGCCGCCGCCGCTGCCATGGTCGAGGATGGCGGAAAAGCCCATGCCGTCAGGATGGACGTCGCGAACAGGAAATCGGTGGAAGACGTTTTCGGCCGGTTCGAAATCGACGTGGTGGTCAACAATGCCGGGATCACGGTGAGCGCCTCGGCGAAAGACCTGTCCGACGATGATTTCGATGCCGTGATCGACACGAACCTCAAGGGCGTGTTCACTGTTTCACAGGTCGCGGCCCGCCAGATGATCGCGCGTGGCGGCGGCGCCATCGTCAATATCGCCTCGATTCTCGGCTTGCGCGTTGCCGGCCATGTTGCAGCCTATGCCGCGTCGAAGGCCGGTGTCATACAGCTTACCAAGGCGCTCGCGCTCGAATGGGCGCGCTATGGCATTCGCGTCAACGCGCTCTGCCCCGGCTATATCGAAACGCCGCTCAATCGCGACTTCTTCGCCAGCGAGCCCGGCCAGGCGCTGATGAGGCGCATACCGATGCGCCGACTGGGTCGGCCTTCCGATCTCGACGCTCCGCTTCTGCTGCTTTGCTCGGATGCGGCCAGCTACATGAGCGGTTCAATCATTGCCATCGATGGCGGTCATCTCGTTTCCAGCCTGTGAGTGATCATGGATTTCACCATTTCCCCAGAGACCGAAAATCTTCGCCAGCGGATCGCTGCCCTCGTGGAGAGCGAGATCCTGCCGTTGGAAAGCCAGCCGCAGGCCTATGACGCCCACGGCAATATAGGCCTGGACGCACTGGAGGCATTGCGTGCCAAGGCGAAGAACGCCGGAATTTGGACGCTGCAATTGCCCAGGAGCGTGGGCGGCGGCGGACTCGGCAAGATGGACATGGCCGTCTGCTACGAGGAAATGAACCGCTCTATTTTCGGCCCCGTCGTCTTCAATTCGGCGGCGCCGGAAGATGGCAACATGATGGTGCTCTCCGACCTCGGCACGGAGGCACAGAAGGAGCGCTGGCTGATGCCGATCGCCCGCGGCGAGGTGCGCTCCGCCTTCGCCATGACTGAACCGCATCCAGGCGGCGGCTCCGACCCCTCCATGATCCGGACGCGCGCCGAGAAGAAAGGCGACCGCTACGTCGTGACCGGCCGCAAGTGGTTCATCACGGGCGGTGCGGAGGCAACGCATTTCATCCTGATCGCGCGGACCTCGGACGATCCCCGGTACGGCCTCACGGCCTTCCTGTTTCACAAGGACCAGCCCGGCTGGAAGATCGTCCGCCGCATCGGAATCATGGGCCCGGAGGAACATGGCGGCCACTGCGAACTGGAATTCGACGGGCTGGAAATCCCCGAGGAAAATATCCTGGCGGGCCTTGGCCGTGGCCTGAAGGTCACCCAGGTCAGGCTCGGACCGGCGCGCCTGACCCATTGCATGCGCTGGCTCGGCCTCTCCAAGCGCTGCGTCGAGATCGCCCGCGACTATGCCGAGAACCGCTTGGGTTTCGGCGTGCGGCTGGCGGATCGCGAGTCGGTCCAGGTCATGCTGGGCGAGCTCGCCATGGCGATCGAGATCGGCCGCCTGCTCGTCATGAAGGCAGCCTGGGAGATCGACCGTGGCGGCTTTGCCCGCAAGGAAGTCTCGATGGCCAAGGTGCATGTCGCCAACGTGCTGCACAAAGCCGCCGACACCGCGATCCAGATCAATGGCGCGCGCGGCTATTCGACCGACACGGTGCTGGAATGGATCTACCGCTATGCCCGCCAGGCGCGTCTGGTCGATGGCGCCGACGAGGTGCACAAGATGGTCCTAAACCGCCATCTCGCCGAGGAGCGGCGCGATTTCTGGCACTGGCAGGCGTCCTGACGGCGTCCAGGTGCGAGGAGGTGGCGAGCATGAATGACAACGAAGGAAAGCCGGCATCCGACGCCGACCTGGATTTCGATCCCCGGGCTTTCGAGACCTTCCTGCGGCAGTCCCTAGGCGGGGCCGACGGACCGCTTCGACTGACGCGGATTCAGGGCGGACAGTCGAACCCGACCTACTTCGTTGACCATGGATCAAGGCGCATGGTCCTGAGGAAAAAGCCGGCGGGCGCGATCCTCAAGGGCGCGCATGCCGTGGAGCGCGAGTACCGAGTGCTCAATGCCCTGAAACCGACCGGCGTGCCGGTCCCCGAGGCCATTCTGCTTTGCGAGAATCCCACCATCATCGGCACGCCCTTTTACCTCATGGAAAGGGTGGAGGGAAGAGTGCTGTCGGATTGCTCCCTGCCGGGCATGTCGCCGGCGGAGCGGCGGGCGATCTACATGGCCATGGCGGAGGCGCTTGCCGCCCTGCATCGCGTCGATCCGCGCGTGATCGGGCTCGAGGACTACGGCCGGCCCAGCAATTATTTCGTGCGGCAACTCGCACGCTGGAACCAGCAGCTACGGCAATCCGACGGCCCGCCGATTCCTGATCTTTATGAGCTCATGGAGTGGCTGGAAGCCAACATGCCGCCGGAGGATGGCCGCATGTCGATCGCCCATGGCGACTTCAGGCTCGGAAATATGATGTTCCACCCGACCGAGCCGCGGGTGATCGCTATCCTCGACTGGGAACTGTCGACTCTCGGCCATCCACTGGCCGATCTCGGCTTCTGCTGCATGCCTTGGCATACATCGCCCGACGAATATGGCGGCATCCTAGGGCTGGATATGACGCAGCTCGGCATCCCGGCCGAAGCGGAATTCGTGACGCATTACATGACGCACGTCGGCAGTGAAGCGGAACTCCGGCCCTTTCACGTCGCTTTCGCCCTATTCCGGTTCAGCGTGATCTTCGTCGGCATCGCCGATCGTGTCAGGGGCGGCAACGCCGCCGACGCAAACGCCCAGGCGCTGGGGCCCCTCGCCAAGCGCTTTGCCAAGCGGGCACTCGACGTCACGAGACCCGCCGTATCGTGCTCGTGACTGCGTCGGTAACCCCTACGACCTTGTTGCCGTCGCCGGCGGCTGAAAGCACCTGACCCGGCCGGCCTATGCCGACGCCATCCGTGCGGCCATCGGTAGAAATGAGAAGGCGGCCGAGCTAACGCAGTCCGAGGTGCTGGTGCTGATGTGCATTGCTTATTTCCAGCCGATCACGCGTGGCGAGCTCTCCTCCTTCTTTGGCAAGGAAGTTTCGCGCGATCTGATCGGCCATCTGCGCGGCGCCGGCTTCATCGCGTCCGGTCCGCGCAGCCCGACGCCCGGTGCGCCTTATACCTATGTCACAACCAAAGAATTCGAGTTCGGCCTCGGCCCGCTGAGCGACCTGCCGGATTTCGAGGCGCTTGAGGATGCCGGGCTGCTGTCGAAAGAAAAATTGTTGGCAGGCGATACCCCGGTCGGGCTGAGCCGCGACGAGGGGTATGCTGGGGAGGACTTGGCAGGCGTCGACCACTCGACGACACCTGCGGCTGATTGACAAGGGAAAAAACACAATTGCGCGATACAAATCACCGATGAAAAGGTAACGTCGCAGCCGCGTTTCCGAGTTGCCGGAGACCTAAGAAGAAGAGCTTAACCACTGCCCGCCATATCGTAATGCTGCTTAAGAGCCACATTGCCGGCGATGAGGATCGTTTCCTCGCCACCGCGATGCAGCTTGCTGCGCTTGAGGCGCGTCAGGGTCATGGCAAGCTGGCGCAAGAGCTCAGGAATCTGATCGATGCTGCCAAGGGTAGCGATACCGGAATCGTGAAGAACGGTCGGCCGCGAACTCGCCGGGCTCCTGAATGCGCGCTATCCCGCCTCGAGGCTGACCGACATGATCCTGCCGGATAGCCTTCGAGCGTGCTTGCAACGCGTGCTTGGCGAGCAGCGTCAGCAAGCCAGCTTGCGCACACACGGTCTGGCGCCCCGTCGCAAGCTTCTCCTGGTCGGTCCAACCGGGTCCGGCAAAACGATGACCGCGTCGGCATTGGCCGGCGAGCTCCATCTTCCCCTCTTCACGATCGTCCTCGATGGATTGATCACCAAGTTCATGGGCGAGACGGCTGGCAAGCTGCGGCTCGTATTCGATGCGATTCAGGCGACGCGTGGAGTATTTTTTGACGAGTTCGACCCCATCGGCGCGCGGCGAGGAGAACGCCACGATGTCGGGGAAATTCAGCGTGTGCTAAATTCGTTCCTACAGTTCCTTGAGCAAGATGACAGCCAAAGCCTAACCATCGTGGCCACGAACCATCCCGAACTGCTCGACAAAGCCTTGTTCCGCCGGTTCGACGACGTCATCGAATACACAGTCCCCGACCGGTCGCTCATCGAGGCGTTGCTTCGGGCTCGGCTCGATCGCTTCGATACCAGAGGGCTTGCGTGGAAGGAGGCGGTATCTCAGGCCGAGAGATTGTCACCGGCGGAGATCACCCGCGCGGCGGACGATGCAGCAAAAAACATCATATTGCGGGGCGGAAACGCATCACCTCGGAGGCCCTCATTGAGGCGCCGACGGAACGCCGGCAGACCTCACTGCCTGAGTAGCAACGCACAGGCTGGAATGGCAGACGACTTTCCGCGCGACCGTCCTCATATCCACCTCCGCAACAACGGTATCGGACCGAGCGCGCCAGGCGATCGAGCCGCACCACGGCTGGTGTCTCGCCGGCTCCAATCTCGCGTACCAGCAGGGTGTGCACGCGAAGCGCCGGAACCATGTTCCTGGACGATCAGGTCGCATCCGGCCGAGCGCAGCTCGATCTCCTGCGCTTCCGTGGCCTGTTCGTCGACACGCGCGCATAGCCGATCAGGCCCTGTTTGTGCTCGGACGTTTCATCGGTCGGGCCGAGGCCGGTCGCCGAGAAGCGCGAGCAGCGCCGGACTGATGTATAGATTTTCACGGCCGGCTTTCATCTCCTGCAGCAGGCCCTGCTCGGTGAGGGTCTTGAGATAGGCCGATGCCGCCTGTCGCTTTGCGCCGCACTGCCTTGCCAACTTGGCTACCCACAACCGCCAACCCGTCCCCAATGCCGGCGCCGAATGAAAAATCTGAGTGCCCGAATGATGCGGTGACTTGGTTGAGGCGGCAGCGTCTACAAACCCCACTCGCCCGCTTTGGCCTGGTGCCATTGATGAGGAATTGTGCGAAGCGCACCGGCCGAACCTGCCGCCCATATGGCTGAGCACGGCCTCGACCCGTTCTGCATCGATCGTCGGCGACCACTCAAAACCGGGCCGAATGATGCTGCCGACGATTATGACGCGTCCAAATGTTCGATCCCGAAATTCTTTGTCCTGGAGAACCAACGAAAGCAGCCGGCTTACCGAGGCTATGGGCCAAAATGTCTGGCGCTGACGTAAGCCCCCGTGTCTGCGCATATTCGGTTGCGCGTGGGATTGTGTTGCCAAGCGGTGCCACCAGAACCAGCTGACCAGCGACGGAGGCAGCACCATGAAAGGCGGCGCGTACCACTTCTGCCGGGTGAGGGCTTGCGGGAGGGAAGGGGACTGCCGTCCAACCTTCTCTGATGAGTGGGACCGTTCGGCCGTTTGGCTAAGGTGGATCTGGGTAGGCCGACTTCCAGCAACTCGTGAGTGATCGCCCAGCCGACTGGATCGCCCGAGCCGGCAACTTCTCCCTCCCCTTTCAGGGTATGACGATCCCCGCATCTTTATCTTACTTTAGCGTTGGACGACATCGGCTGGAGGCGTGGAGTTGGATGAACGCATAGGCACTAAGTGTGTGCAACCGAACCAAGTTGGCGCTAAGCAGCCGGATGGGACGGTATAGGACATCCAATTCAGGGGAGCGCCATTAAGCGACGTTATCTGCCCTTCAACGAATTCCATTGAGCTGGAAAAGGAGACGCAAGATGAACAACAGAGCACTAACCACCCTAGGCACAACGGCGTTGATGGCACTGACGCCCGGTCTGGCCTCCGCTCATACCGGCCTCGGCCACGTCGATGGCCTGGCCCACGGCTTTACCCATCCGCTGGGCGGGCTCGACCATGTCCTTGCCATGGTCATGGTCGGGCTGTTTGCAGCCCAGCTGGGGGGCCGCGCCCGCTGGCTGGTGCCGACGAGTTTCGTATCTGTGATGATTCTGGGCGGCGCACTTGGCCTGGCCGGTATTACCGTACCTTTCGTCGAGCTCGGCATCGGCCTGTCCATCGTCGTCCTCGGTGGCGTTGTCGCCTTCAACTTGCGGGCCGGAGTGGCGGTCGCCATGGCACTGGTCGGCTTCTTTGCGGTCTTCCATGGTTATGCCCACGGTGCCGAGATGCCGGAGAACGCCAGTGGCTTGGCTTATGGGCTGGGCTTTGTGCTGGCGACCGCGATGCTGCATGCGGCGGCCCTTGGCTTCGGCTTGCTGCTCGATGGCAAGAGCGGGACGAGGGGGGCGCTGCTTGTTCGTTCGCTCGGCGCAGTGGCAGCCGTCGCCGGTGTCGGCGTGGTGACCGGTCTCGTCTGAGACCGATGAAGCCATCTGCTGCTCCGCGAGCGCAGCAGCATGCATATGCCCAACAGCATGAGGTGCCTGGATGAGTACTTCAGCCCCCGTACATCAGACCCGCCCCGTGGGGTTCCCTCGGGGCGGGGCTGTCGCCGGCAGGAAAGCCGTATCGGTTCCGCTGCAGCAGGATCCTCACGCCGTTCGCGCGCCTGGGGAGAACGAGCTGCAGGCGGCGATCGGCCGGGAGGTGCGGGCTTGTCGCAAACGCCATGGCATGACGGCCAACGAGCTTGCGGGCGCCGCAAACATCTCGGTCGGCATGATGTCGAAGATCGAAAACGGCGTCATCTCGGCGTCGCTGACCACGCTGCAGGCGCTGTCCCAGGCGCTCGGCGTGCCGATGACCGCACTGCTGCGAAGCTTCGAGGAAGAGCGCAGCGCGGTGTTCGTCAAGGCGGGGAAGGCGTCGGGGTGGAACGGCGCGGCACGCGAGCGGGTCATCAGTACAACCTTCTCGGCTATATCGGATCCGGTTCCAGTACGGTGTCGGTCGAGCCTTACCTCATCACCTTGACCAGCGACACCGACACCTTCCCGCTGTTCCAGCACCCGGGGATGGAGTTTCTCTACCTGCTCGAAGGCGAGATCACCTACCGGCACGGAACAATGCTCTATCCCATGGCCCCCGGCGACAGCCTGTTTTTCGATGCCGACACCCCGCACGGCCCGGAGCGACTGGTCCAGCTGCCGATCCGCTTGCTGTCGATCATCTCCTATCCGCAGGGCGGAGAGGATTGACGTCGCAGACTGGCCAAAGACCGGAGCACCTCATCTCCCTTGGCTACCACTTCGGATATCGCTTGCTTCGCCTCGGTACAAAGACGGCATTTCGTCCATGTTCTGGAGAGCGATGTCGTTTACGTACTCCCACAACACGGACCCCAGGAGACAGCCTTCTGGGCAATTCGGACATGCATTAAGGTTCGGAGCGCATGGTCTTCGATCCGACTCCTCTCGGTAATTGCGCCGACAATGCAAACGATTGATCTCAGCAACGCGAAGTTAGTTGGATGCGCCCATCAGCACCGCCAAGGAAGCGCATCCGGTGCCGTACATCCGGCTGGGCATCCTTTTTTCATCAAAAATTTCCTTTCCTGAAATCCAGGCTCAAGATGGGATCACTCGCAAGATCCGCGCTTTCTAACAATACCGTCGGCCGTATCCTACCCGGACAGGTAGATATACAGGCCCGGCGCACATGGCATTATTGGGATGAACCAAGCGCCTACAAGCGCCTAACTGAGAACATGCGGAAGGACAGCCGACTATGCATCTGACCATACGAGAGGAGGAACGGATCCAACTGTGGGCGGCAGCCGAAATGGCGCGCCGTCGCTTGGATAAAGGAATCCGGTTGAACTACCCGGAAGCAATAGCGCTCATTTCGGACGAAATCTTGGAGCGCGCTCGCGAGGGCGCCATCCCGATGCTGACCGACATGATGGAATATGGCGCGACGATCCTCAAGCGCGAGCATGTGATGGAAGGGGTGCCGGATATGCTGACGATCCTGCAGGTCGAAGCGTTGTTCCCCGACGGCACCAAGCTCGTGACGGTAATGAATCCGGTTCGCGACTAAAGCGATCGAAGTCACTGAGTTCCCGCTCGTTTCCCCTAACTGCATTTCCTGGAGTAAAGCTATGACCGCCAAGTGGTCCCGACCCCCTTTGCCCAAATCCGTGGTAGCCGCCGAAGCATTCGATGTCGGCGAACCTACGAAGGCTGGATTGATCGAGTTTGCCGATGGCGACATCGAGATCAATGTCGGCCGCCGGACAGTCGAGCTGGTGATGGTCAATACTGGCGACCGCCCGGTCCAGATCGGCGCCCATTATCACATCGCCGAGTGCAATCGGGCGATGGCCTTCGACCGCGAGGCCGCCATCGGCATGCGCCTCGACATCGCAAGCGGGACGGCCGTGCGTTTTGAACCCGGCCAAAGCCGCAAGGTCCAACTGACGACCTATGTGGGACGCGAGGTGGCCTACGGCATGAACAACATGACCAACGGCTCAGTTCGCTCGGACATCATCAAGCAGCAAACCGTTCGGCGCCTTAGGGATCATGGCTTCTGCTTTGAGGGTGAGCGCTACGCTGTCAATACGCCGCCGGATGCGCGGTACGCTACGCGCTCCAAGAAAGAAGCGAACTAGGCCAAGTAGGACGGCACGGAGATCAATCATGAGCATAAAGCTGTCGAGACCCGAATATGCGGTCCAATATGGTCCGACCACCGGCGACAAGATTCATCTTGCCGATACGGGACTGGTTGCCGAGATCGAGCATGACTACACCACCTACGGAGATGAACTCGTCTTCGGCGGCGGCAAGACCATCCGAGACGGCATGGGGCAGGCCTCCAAATGGAAAGCCAGTGATGGCGCCCTTGATCTGGTGATCACCAATGCCGTGATCATCGATCCTATTCTCGGTGTCGTTAAGGGCGACATCGGTATCAAGGACGGGCTGATCGTCGGCGTCGGCAAGTCCGGCAATCCCGACACGATGAACATAACCCCGGGACTTATCGTCGCGCCCAACACCGACATCCTGTCGGTGGAAGGTATGATTGTCACGCCGGGCTTCATCGACATCCATCCGCACTTCGATTCCGTGCAGCAGCTCTATGAATACCAGGGCGCCGGATTCACCACCGTGATCGGCGGCGGCTCGGGCCCGAAGACGGTCGGAATCGAATGTCCTGGCGTCTTCAATCTTCACCGCATGCTCGAGGCGATGGCCGAGATTCCGCTCAACTTTGGCAATTTCGGCAAGGGCAACTCCGCCACCAAGGGCTCGCTCGCCGAGCAGGTGATCATCGGTGGCGCCACCGGCCTGAAGATCCACGAGGACTGGTCCTCGTCGCCGGCGGCAATCGAAGCTTGCATGGACCTCGCCGATGAGCTCGATTTCCAGGTCCAGGTTCATGCCGATACACTGAACGAGACCGGCTACTACGAAGACACGCTTGCTGCCATCAACGGCCGCGTGATGCACATCTACCACGCTGAGGGTGCTGGCGGCGGCAACGCCCCCGATATCATGCGCTGCGTAATGGAGCCGAACTGCCTGCCGAGTTCGACGAACCCGACCAATCCGTTCTCGATCAACACGTACGATGAAGAAATCGACATGTTGATCACCTGCCACAATCTGAACAAGCAAGTGCCGACCGACATGGCCTTCATCCAGGGCCGCGCGCGGGCGGAGACGATGCGGGCCGAGGACGTACTGCACGATCTTGGCGCCATCAGCATGATTGGCTCCGATAGCCAGGGTGTCGGCCGCGCCGCCGAAAGCGCGCAGCGCGCGTTCCAGCTTGCCGCCGTCAACAAAGTGCGCTTCGGGCGCTTACCGGAAGACGGCGTTGGCAACGACAATTTCCGCATTAAGCGTTATCTCGCGAAGGTTACCATCAATCCCGCCGTCACTTTCGGCGTCGACAGTTATGTCGGTTCGATCACACCCGGAAAGCTTGCGGATTTGGTGCTGTGGCGGCCGAAATTCTTCATCGCCAAGCCGGAAACCTCTGTGAAGGGCGGTTTCATCTCCCATGCCGTGATGGGCGACCCGGCCGGTTCTCTGATGACATGCCAGCCCCTGAAATACCGGCCGCAATACGGCTCGCTAGGCGCCAACCCGGCCCGCACTAGCTATTCCTTTGTCACCCAAGCGGCGATTGATGCGGGACTCGAGGGGCGCCTGCGCAGCCATCAGACACTGATGCCGGTGAAGCGCACGCGCACAATCTCCAAGCGCGATATGGTCCATAACAACCTCATGCCAAATATCGAGATCGATCCGGAAACCTACAATGTCTATGTCGATGGCAATCGAATTACCGTGAAGCCAGCGAAGACATTGCCCCTGACACAACTTTATTACTTCCGGTGATAGAATGAGCATCATCTCCAGCATCATTGGCCATGTTACCGATCTCAAGCATCCCAAGAAAATAGATATGCTTGAGCTTACGTCGGAAGAACGGGCCTCTCCGCATTTCGCTGTGACCACTCAGTTGGGGCGGCCGTTGCGGGTATCCCTGCCGCGCGGTGCCGAACTCCAGGACGGTGACGTTCTTTGCTTCGACGACGAGACGGCGGTCGTAGTCAAGGCCAAGGACGAGGACCTACTCTTCCTGAAACCCGGCGACGATAGCATTGCGTGGTGGGCGGCTTGTTATCAGCTTGGCAATTTCCACCGGCCAGCCCGTTTTCGCGAGGACGGCATTTTGACCCCCGACGATCCCCTAGCGGCACAGATGCTGCATCGTCTGGGCGTTGCCATCGAGCGTGTCCGCGCGCCTTTCGTCGGTCGCCGTTTTGGCGCCGCCGGTGCTCATCATCACCACGATCACGAAACGGATGCCCACGATGTGGCCCGGCACCACGACCATTAGGAACGAGGTGACAACCCCTCGACTTAATAGCAATGGCGGCGATCGCTTGCTTGCGCTCCTGCAGGTGACGAACGCCGCCTTCCCGACTGGAACGTTCACCCATTCCTACGGCTTCGAGACGTGGCTGCACGACAGCACGATCTGCAATGCCGCTGAAGCAGAAACCAAATGTGTCGACTGGTTGCGCTTCAATCTGGCCACGGGCGATGCCGCTGCGGTCGCGCTGGCTTATCGCAGCTGCTACCTGGACGACATGGGCGGCATCGCGGAAATCGACCGGCAAGTTGGCGCCATCAAACTGAGCCGGGAAGCACGAAATGCCTCCATCATGACCGGGACCGCCCTCATTGCCGCGGGCAAAGACATTTTTGACCTCGCGCAGATCGTCCGGCTCGCCGAGATGGTCGCTAGGCAGGAGTGCGACGGCCACCACGCGATCGCCTATGGCGCCCTTTCGACAGGTCTTGGCTTCACCGAGCAGGAAACCGTCACCAGCTTTCTCTGGGCGAGTTTCTCCAGCCTGGTCGGCGTGGTCCAGAGGCTGACCCCGCTTGGCCAGACCGAGGCGCAGCGGATCGTCGCTAATGTCGCGCCCCTCGTAGAACACTGTTCCGAAATCGCTCGAACCCGCGAGTTGCGCAAGCTGTCGTCGTCATTTGCGACGCTCGACATTGCCTCCATGCGCCATGAGCGGCTTCGAACTCGGCTTTGTATCTCTTAATGCGTGAAAGGATCAGTTCATGCGCAAACCAGTCCGCCTCGGCATTGCGGGGCCCGTCGGTTCGGGGAAGACCACGCTTCTCATCCAGCTCTGCCGAGAGATGGGGCGGCGGTATTCCATCGCGGTGATCACCAACGACATATTCACCCAGGAGGATGCAGAGATCGTTGCGCGTAGCGGCGCTATCGATCTGGACCGCATTGTCGGCGTGGAGACGGGAGGATGCCCGCATACGGCCATCCGTGAAGACGTTTCCATGAACCTCGTTGCCGTCAACAACCTGGTCAAGCGATTCCCCGACCTCGACCTGATCCTGATCGAAAGCGGCGGCGACAATCTCTCGGCCACATTCAGTCCGGAACTCGCCGACAGCCATATCTACGTGATTGATGTCGGCGAGGGCGAAAAAATCCCGCGCAAGGGCGGGCCTGGCATCACCCGTTCACCGCTCCTGCTAATCAATAAGATGGACATCGCGCCCTATGTCGACGCGGACCTATCGGTCATGGATCAGGACGCTCGCAAGATGCGCGGCACCAAGCCTTATTTTTTTACCAACATGAAGACCGGTGCCGGACTTGAGGCCGTAACCACCTGGATTGAGCACAGCGTCCTCATGTCTGTAGCAGCCTGAGGCCGTCACCATGCAGATCGTTTATCCCGACAGCAACTGGATCATCGGCAAGCATGCGCTGATGAATCTACATGTCATCAGGCGCAACGGCCGAACCGAGATCGACCCGAAGAGCTGGCGCATTCCCTACCAGTGGCAAGGATGCCACTATCAGGACAATGACGATCAGCCCTTTCTACTCACCATCAATAGCGGCGGCGGCTTTGTCGAAGGCGATTCGGCCGAACTCTACGCCACCATGGAGAAGGGCACGCGCGCGCTGATCACGACGACGGCGGCCAGCAAGTTCTACAAATGTCCGCAGGGCGCCACCTCGCGTGAGCAGATCCGCATCACCGTTGGTGCGGACGCGCTGCTCGAATACCATCCGGACGAGGCCATCCTGTTTGCGGGTTCGCGTGTGGAACGTCGCACGCGCATCGATCTCGATGCAACGTCGCGCTTGTTCGCAACCGACATGATCGCGGCCGGCCGCATCCACTACGGATCGGGCGAGGCCTTCAAATTTCACGCGCTGGAGTCCGAATTCGAAGTACGAATCGACGGTGAGGTCATGTTGCTTGACCGCCTGATCGCCGAAGGCGCTGAGGAGGCCGAAGCGCTCTGTCGATTGTGGGGAGGCGCGTCGCAGATGGCGACGGTCATCGCTGTGGGCAGCGATCTGCCGCCCGGGATTGAAAGCAAGATCGAGGCAGAACTCTCCGACTGTGAGGTCGGCTCGGCTGGCGCCACCCGCATCGGCAACACCGTCATCTGTCGAATTCTCGCTGCCGAAGCATGGGCCTGCCAGGAGGCGGTGTACAAATGCTGGAGCCTCGTGCGGCCCTATCTAGCCGGCAAGCCGGCTCGCCCCATCCGCAAATGTTGACTGGCATTTGCTGACCGCAGTTGTGCGAGGGGGCCAGGCGGCGAGCGTGAACTGGCAGCAACGCAGGGGTTTGACTGACCGGGCTCCCAGTAAAGCCAGAGGAAGTATTCGGTATCCGCTGCCGCCTTCCAATTGCTTTTTCAAGTTCCTTCCGGCGGGAAGCCACCTGGCAGCGAGCTCGAAATACCCTCCCTCTTCGGGTAATGGCAGACACTGCACCAGCGCCTTACACTTCCCTTAGGTCAATCCGCAAAGCTTTCATGCTTGGCTCATGGCCTACCACCAGAGGGAAAAAACAATGAAACTGGTTCCTACCCACCTCAAGAAAACTCTAGCTACGCTTGCATGCATTGTAGGGGTCCAGGCCTTTTGGGCCAGTGCGCCGGCTTGGGCTCAGGATGAGATCGTCCTTTGCACGGTAGACGATCTTTCGGGCGACTTCTCGATTATGTCGACGCCAAAGACTTACGGCTATCGTCTGGCCGTGAAGGAGATTAACGACGCCGGCGGCATCGAAGTCGATGGTGCAAAAAAGACGATTAAGTTGGTGTCCTATGACGGCCAGTCAGACGTGAAACGTTATCAGGAAATGGCCCAACGTTGCATTTTCGACGACGAGGCCAATGTCGTCATGGCCGGCTATACCGGCGCCGAGCGCGAAGCTGCGCGCAAGGAAGTCGTCCGCAACAAGGTAATCTTTTGGCACAACAATCAGGGCGAGGGCGGCATCGCCGACAAGTATTCGTTCTTCTCCGGCCCAACGCCAGAACAGCAGGTCCTTCCCGCGCTCAGGCATATGATCAAGGAGATGGGCCCTCGGATAACCTTCATCGGGGCGGACTACAATTTCTGCCGGGCCATCGGACAATGGGTTCGCGTTGCCGCAGGGCTCTATGGCGGCAAGATCGAGATGGAAGAATACTTTCCTTTCGGCGTCTCGCAATGGCAGTCGACGATCGACAAGATCAAAGGCATCAAGCCTGACTTCCAGGTGCACTGCCTAGTGGGTGCGGAGCAGGTGCAGTTTTATCCCCAGGCGCGCGCTGCCGGCCTTGTGACGCCGATGTGGTCCAATGTCACCATCTCCGATGGATACGAGCACAAGCGTTTCGCTCCGCCGTCGTTGGCCAACATGTATGTTCCGCCGGCCTATATCGAGGACGTTCCGGGTGACGCAAGCAAGGCGTTCGCCACCAAGATTCGCGCCATGTTCCCAGACGCCGTGTATGTGAACGAGCACGCTGCCTTCGGTTATGTTGCGGTCAAGGCGATGGCCGATGCGTGGAAGCGCGCCGGCACCACTGACACCGACGCCGTTATCAAGGCGTTGGAAGAAGACGTGTCCATTCCCGATGCGCCGGGCGGTCCCTGGACGTTGCGGGGCTCACAGCATCATGCCGCCATGCCGACCTACCTCTTCAAGGTCGATGATACCCATAAACTCCAACTCATCACTCCGCTGGGCGTGACCGAGCCGACCTTCCTCACAGATGTCGACGTCGACATGCGCAAGGATGGCCCTGGCCGGCAGTTTCTGCCGCCGGACAATCCGAAGTGGAAGGACTTTTTTCAGAAGGACTGAAGTCATCGTGTGTCGTGGCCTTGCGCCACGGCACGCTTCCTTGGTTGCCACACCGGTGCGGTAGCGTGGAGATCGCTATGGATATTCTCGGTCAGATTATCAGTTACATATACCAATACTTTGACAATCTCGGCTTTTTGCTGCTAACCGGCGTTGGCCTGATCATAATCTACGGCATGATGGGCGTCATCAATATGGCGCATGGGGAACTGATGATGATCGGCGCCTATGTCGCCGTCACCGCCTTCCACGCAGGCGCCCCCGCCCCGGTAGCGGTTGCCCTTGCCGGGCTCGGAGCGGGGCTCGCCGGTATCGTCATTGAGCGTCTCGTCATCCGCCATTTCTACAATCAGTTGCTTTCCTCCCTGGTCGTGACCTGGGGGGTCAGTCTGATCATCAGTCAGGGCACACTGCTGGTGCTCGGTCCTTCAATCATGAACATGCCGACGCCGCTTGGCAGCTTCAGCGTCGGTCCGTTCTCGTTCGGTGTCTATCGCGTTGTCATGTTTCTGGTGGCGGTCGGGCTCATCGCCGGCGTCTGGGCGATCTTCCGCTGGACCAAGCTGGGAACACAAGCGCAGGCTACCATGGAAAACCCCGCGATGGCCAACGCGCTCGGCATCGACACGCGGCGCGTCTATACGCTGACTTTCGGCCTTGGCTCTGCGCTTGGCGGCGTCGCAGGCGCGATGTTCGCCATGACCGCGACGATTTCGCCGTTTTTCGGCCAGAACTACACGCCCATGGCCTTTATCACAGTGGTGATCGGTGGGGGCGCCGCCCCAATCCTCGGTCTGGCCTATGCCGGTCTCTACCTGGCCAGCGTGCAAACGTTCGCCTCCAACGTCTTCAACGAATACATCGGCTATGTCTCGGTCATGGCCGCGGCCTTATTGGCTCTCCTCGTCATGCCATCCGGCATTTCCGACTTCATCGAGCGACGTCGCACGCGCGCGACGCAGAGGTGACCATGCAAACCCACTCCAATCGCTTTCTGCGTTCCCTGAGTTCGTTCAATGGCCAGCAGACTCTTGGCAACAGCCGGTTCTTCTGGGCCTGTTGGCTCCTGGTGGTGGCTCTTCTCGTGCTGCTGCCGTTCTTCGGATCGCGCTATCAAGTCATCACGGCCAGCAACTTCCTTATTTCATCGATCCTCGCTTTGAGCCTTTGCCTGATTTGGGGGTATTGCGGCATATTGAGCCTGGGCCAAGCAGCCTTCTACTGCATCGGGGGCTATGCGTACGGTATCGTCGCGATGAACCTCATCGATACCCATGGCAACACCGATCTTGCAATTGTGGCGGGAATCCTGGTGCCAGCTATCTTTGCTGTGCTGATCGGCGCGCTGATGTTCTACAGCCGCTTGAAGGGGGTCTATGTCGCTATCCTGATGCTGGTGACCTCATTGCTTTTCGGCCTCTTCATGCGCCAGACGGCGGACCCGAGTTACGTCGTCGGTGCTGCTTACCTTGGAGGCATGAATGGCCTAAGCCCAGCCACTGCGTCCGATCCCTCCCTTCCAAGCCTTATCCTTGGTTTCGGCAGTGCCGTGTTCGAGTTCGATGGCCGTGGTCGGGCCTTCTACTGGCTTGTGCTCGGCGTGGGTATCGCCGTGTATTTGGGTCTGCGCTGGATCGTGAATTCCAGCTTCGGCTATGTCCTCGTCGCTGTGCGCGAGGATCCGGAGAGGGCCGAGACCTTCGGCTATGACGTGCGGCTGGTGCAACTCGGCGTTTTCTGTCTTTCGGCGGCGATCGCTGGGCTCGCCGGCACACTCTATACGGCCTGGGGTACCTACATCCACCCGGACGGATTTAGTGTCGCGGCGAACATCCTAGTCGTCATTTGGGTGGCCGTGGGTGGGCGCAAGGACTTGACTTCGGTGATCGTCAGTACTGTCGCGCTCAACTGGATTTCAATCGAACTGTCGACATGGGGAGAGGTTTCCATGCTGGTGCTTGGCTGCATCCTGGTTACCGCCATGCTGGCAGCTCCCGAGGGAGTGTTCACGGGCGTCGGCCAGGCAATCGGCCGTCTGCTCAGCCGACGCCGGCCCGTGCCCCCCGCATCCGACAACGCGACTTCCCAGGTTTATGGTCTTCCAAAGATGGAGCGCACGCGATGAACGACCAGGCCTCAATCGGCGCGACGCCCGAAGCAGCGCAGCTTACGCCGACCCAATCGCCCATCCTTGAGGTGCGCGACGTGCACAAGGTGTTCGGTGGCGTGCGTGCCCTCAACGGGCTGTCGCTGGCAATCGCCGAGGGCGAGATCCATTGCGTTCTTGGGCCGAACGGTGCTGGCAAGAGCACGTTCTTCAAGATGCTCATGGGAACTGACAGACCAACATCGGGCCAGATATTCTACAGGGGGCACGACGTCACCCGCGTACCGGCTTTCCGCCGTGCCCGCCTTGGCCTGTCGGTGAAATTCCAGAACATCCGAGTCTTCGCCGACCTCACTGTCTTTCAGAACCTGTTCATCCCGTTGCGCCGCCACTATAGCGCCCGCCAGATTCCAGAACGAGTCGAAGCGCTTCTGGCACAGATCAGCCTCTCCGGGAACGAGCAGCGCCTCGCTCGCGAACTCTCTCACGGCCAGCAGCAGTGGCTGGCTATCGCCATGTCCATGGCGTTCGATCCGGAAATCCTGCTTCTCGACGAGCCGACAGCCGGAATGTCGGTGGAGGAGACCGATAAAACGGCCGCAATCATTCGCCAGCTCAACGTGCAGAAAGTCACCACCATCGTTATCGAGCACGATATGGGGTTCATTCGCGATCTCTGCGCCCGCACCAGCGTCTTGCATTATGGCAAGCTGTTTGCGCAGGGCAGCTTCGACGAGATCGCCTCTGATGCGGACGTGCGGCGCATTTACCTCGGCACCTTGTGAGGGAGACATCGAACATGCAGCTCCAGATTTCTGACCTCAGGTCCGGATATGGCACCGTCCGGATCATCAATGATGTGTCCGTGGACATCAAACCCGGTGAGATCGTCGCCGTCATTGGGCGCAACGGTGTCGGCAAGACTACCTTGATCAAGACGATCATGGGCGCCTTGCCGTCCATGTCCGGGTCAATTACTTATCGCGACAATGACATCACCAGCCTCAGTGCTGCCGGCCGGGCTCGATTGGGAATTGGCTATGTACCGCAAGGGCGGGGAATATTCACGCGTATGACCGTTGCCGCGAACCTGACGCTAGGTTCTGGTGTCGGTAACGCCGTAGCCCCCGACTGGAAGCGGGCCTTTTCATTCTTCCCGATACTTGAGAAGCGGCTGCCACAATTGGCTGGCTCGATGAGCGGAGGCGAGCAGCAGCAGCTTGCCATCGGTCGTATTCTGGCAGGGCGGCCAGAGATCATCTTGTTCGACGAACCATCCGAAGGCATTCAACCCAATATTGTCCAGGAAATTGGCGCGATTATTCGTCGCCTCAGGGACGAGGAAGGGCTAACAATCATGATCGTGGAGCAGAATCTCCAATTGATCCGCTCCGTCGCCGACTACTGCCTGGTCATGGACAAGGGCCAGATCGTCGCGCGAATCTCTCCCAACGAATTGGAGGATCCGGAAGTAGCGCAACGCTATCTCGCGATCTGAAGCGACAGCCAGCGACCAGCCGGTATAGGGTCAAGGTCAGATCAGACCAAGCCGAATGGCCATGGCAACAGCCTGAGACCGGTTCGCTGCGTCAAGCTTGGCAATCGCATTCTTGATGTGCAGTCTCACCGTTTCGAGCGATCTGCCAAGAATGATCGAGGTTTCGCTCGAAGTCTTGCCCGCTGATGCCCAACGAAGGCATTCTAGTTCACGCGGGGTTAGCTTATTCCAGCGAACGACGTCTATCTGGCTTTCGAACTTCAGGTCGAAGATGACCTTCGTAAAAAGGTGCATCAGACTGAAGAGAGGTTCACGGGTCTGATCAAGTAGCGAGTCCCATTCAACCTTTGTCCGGTCGATGATAGCGCTCATGACGGCAAAACGCCCGAACGGCAGGTGGGCCGGAACCGTAATGCCGCGCGACAGTCCGAAATCCCCCAAGTAAGCACAGGCTTCCCGCTGTATGGATGCAAGTTGTTCGCTAGCCTGCACCTGTACCCAATCGATGGGCAACGTCCCATCGAAGCAGGCCCGATAATAGGGGTCGATTTTCATGAACCGTTCCCAGCCGTCCTCAAACCCCTTTGGGAAATTCCGCACATTGAGTTTGAGGGGTAACCAGTCACCACTCGGTAATTGTGGTCGCACTGGCTGATAGGCGTACAATACTTGAGTAAATCCAAGTTCTCCAGTAATCTCCATCAATATATCGAGCGCTTCGCTGAAACTCGCAGACGCCTCTATTCTACTTTTGGCATTCTTAGGCAGTCTCGCTACGTCACCTTGGAACATTTCGACAGCTTCCGATTGAATGAGCACCTGTCCGCAAAAGAATGTAGAATAAGAGTGTAGTAGAAAATTCACCTGGCACAACGCAAAAATGACTGGGTATTCTGCCAATTGCGGCATTTCAGTTGGCGTTGGCCTCACCGCAGGGATAGGTTTGCGCCCCTGATGGCTGCGTTGCGGCACCCTTGCGGCAGCAAGTACCCCACCTTACCACAAACCACGCAACTCTTGGTCAAAAGGGCCGAGGCTCCAGATCGTTTCCATCGAGCGGTGGTTTTCCATGGTGAACGTCCTGTTCTGCCCTCGATTGGTCATGTCCCGTGCGCCCGCGCTAGGGGGGGAAGCGCGGGCGCTAGGCTCGCGGGCTGCCTGGACGGGGATCTGGGCTAGATTTGAGCTTGGGCCGACCATTAGTAACTTCTAACGTAACGTCAAGCAACTAAAGCGGGCAAGGCGCGTGGTGCATTCAACCAGATATAGCGGTCGGACCGGCTATCCTAAAGCGATTCCTGTTCAAGGTGCAGTTCGGGGCCATGTCACCGGAGCAAATCGATACGGCATTCCAGCGGTTCTTCGGATGCAGCGCTCCGTTGACCCTGCGCCGGCGCCAGAAGGGGGTGTTCATTCCGAACCCCGAGGTGCTTCGTCTGCCCCTGCGGGTCAGTTGTTCACCACCTCAGCCACTTGGAGAAAGGCGAAGGGAGGGTAGCGGTCCAGCTTCTTGGCTACCTCCATGTTCACGACATAGGCGAAGTCCGTTGCCCGCACGATCGGAAGGTCCCCGGGTGTCGCACCGTCGCGCAGGATCTTGAGCGCCTGTTCTGAGCGAGACGCCCGACGTCTTCCAGCCGGGCCGCAATGGAAAGCATCGCGTGGTGCTCGCGCACCAGCGGCTCGTATGGGCTGACTATGGCGATGCCGTGCTCAACCGCCGTCTTTGTGAACAGCTCCCCATTGGCGTTCAGGAACGAGCTTGAGCCGACGTAAAGCCACCGTACTCCCTGCTCGCGCAACTCGGCCATGCGCTCGGCAATCCGGGCGATGTCCGGTACACCGACATTGCCGGGGTCAATTTCGAGTGCGACCAGCTCGACGCCGAGCGTAGGCGCGATCTTCTTAAGCTCCGCCGCCTTGATCGCCGAATTGAACGCTGAGTATTCGCATGGAGAAGGCCAACGCCAACGCCCGCATCGTCGCCGAATTCCTGGCCGAGCATCCAAAGGTCGCAAGAGTGGCCTATCTGCCGTTCCTCGGCGAAGGCACCCCGGCTGCAAATGTCTTCAAGACGCAATGCACAGGAGCCGGATCGACGTTCTCGTTCGACATTGTCGGTGGTCAGGCCGCAGCGTTTGCCTTTCTCAATGCCTTGCAGATATTCAAGCTTGCTGTCAGCCTCGGCGGCACGGAATCGCTGGCGAGCCACTCGGCTGCGATGACCCATTCGGGTGTGCCCAAAGTTGTCCGGGAACGGATCGGCGTTCTTGAATCGACAATAAGGCTGTCGATCGGTGTCGAGCATCCCGACGACCTTGTTGCCGATCTCACCCAGGCGTTAGCTGTCGCCTGAGGGTGTTGTCAGAGCATCGATGGCGCCGTAGGGGAGGACCAGAGATGAAGGTCAACCATTACAAGGACCTTGAGTGAAGGCCGCCGGCAATTCGCGTCACTCAGCAACCTTCGATCGCCTTCGCCATCGTCCACGCCGGTGAACTCCCACGTCGCGCGAGAGACGGTCGAGCTTGGCCACGGGGATCGGACATTTCTCCGGCGCGCTGTCGCCGGCGCAGCGGCAAGCTGAGGGCTTCGATCGGCGGACGGATGGGATGGCGCGCTACCAGGTTCCGCCTGGCGGCGCTCGGCGATGACGCCATCACCGAAGCGCTCGGCGAAGGTTCGTCGTCGACAAAGCGGGACGTCGCAGATTATTTTGTAGGCTGGTTGGGGAGGGGGAAATGTCTGCAAGCCAAGCTGATCTCGAGGTGCGCCACCAGGATGCCAACCACGCACTGTTCATGGTCCTGATGGAGTGCGCCCGAATTGTTGCTGACATTGCAACGGCGAGGGACAGCCAATCCGTGGCTCTGACAGTCGCCTCGAACATTCGTGATTGCGGGAAATCCAAACTAGCGAACAGGGAAATAGCTGATCTGGCCTTCAGGCTTGCGACAGCAGTGCGCCCCTTAGCCACTGACGACCCCGCCCATCAGATGAAGCGGATACTCGAACAGCTCATGCTTGCCGATCGATGGGAAGCGCAGCTTCGTGGGCGCCAATAGCCTCGTGCATTGCATCCACGCGAACTGGCGAAACATTGAGGGATGCAATGGTGCACATGTATCGTGAGAAAACGATGCAGCTTGCGGCAACGGCCTGGATGTAAACTGAGACACTACCGAAAATTGTGGTCCGACCAAGGGCGCTAGGCGGGCAGTTTTTGGGACGGCTTCAAGTAAGCCAATAGATCGTCGCCGCAGCCGCAATCACTGCGATCAGCCATACCGCGACAAACCATTTCGTGGCTCGCGGCCCGCCATAGTCTGGCGATTTGTCGTAGCCGGTCATGACGTTGAACCTATATCGCTGCCCAACAGTGCTGCAAGGGCTGTCGCTCCGATCACTGCTATCTGCACGAGCTTCTCCGCGACCGCGCGCTGGCCGGCATTCCGGCGAGTATCGCCAAACATGACGATAGCTCAAGGAATCCGGCAACTGGCTTGAGCCGTGTGCTATGAGGCTACAAACTGTATCCATAGTTCTGATGTGGGGGCACGTCGTGCGAGATTCGACGGCGTTGGGCATCTGTGCTTCTCTACAACCGGGATTTGCCAATACAGGCATTCGCGGGTGGGGAAGATAGTTGAATTCGGCAGAAGGCCGCAACGGCGACGCCGCCATCTGGCCGGTCATCGCCGCGGTCGGGGTGCGCCCGTCTGGCTGCCGCTGGCAGTGCTGGTTGCGGGGGCTGGCGCGCTCTATGTCGGGACTAGCGAATTCAACCTCAGTCCTTTTGCCCCCGCTGCCGAGACCATTCATGGGCGAGCTACTGTCGTTGATGGCGATACGATCGAGGTTGCCGGACAACGGGTCCGCTTCAACGGCATTGATGCACCCGAGTCGTCGCAGCAGTGCGAGGACTCAAAGGGCTTTCGCTATCAATGCGGCTCAAGGGCTGCCGAAGCTCTCGATGAGTTCTTGGCCCAATCTCGGCCGATCCGATGCGAGTTTGCCGAATGGGATCAGTACGGGCGATTTGTCGGCGACTGCTTTCGCTCTGACGGTCTGAATGTGGCCGCCTGGCTGGTTGAGAACGGTCATGCGCTCGACTGGCCAAAGTATAGCGGAGGCGCATACGCCGGGCAGCAGGTGTCGGCGCGCGCGGCGAAGCGCGGAATCTGGTCAGGGTCGTTTCAGGAGCCTTGGGCGTGGCGCGGAGAGCACCAGCCCGCCGAGCAGTCAATCAGCTCGCCGCCGTTCAGTGTCTGGAGCAGCGATTGCAACATCAAGGGAAACATCAGCGACAAGGGTGAGCGGATCTATCACGTCCCCGGACAGGCCTATTACGACGAGACCAGGATTTCGACAGGGAAGGGGGAGCGCTGGTTCTGCTCCGAGCAGGAGGCGCGGAACGCAGGCTGGCGAAGGGCGAGACGCTGAATTACAGCGCCGTGTCCTGTGCGGTCCACCGAGGAAAACATTGATGGAGGACATATGTTGGCACCTGACGTAAGCATCAAGGACATTTGGAACATCCTGAACGACAACAAATCCTATGCGGAAACCATTCTGAATTCTTTGGATCACTGCATCCGGGAGCATGGGAACGCGCGAGTCAGAATTGGGAGGGACGGCAACGGAAAGTACCCATCGTACAGAGTGGTCTATGACATACACGCTTCGGACGGCACGAAAACAGAATGCGTCTTCAATTCGTATATCGACAGCGGAAAGCCTTTCCCGAAAGATTTTGCGTTCGTCGTGCCGGGAGATTGGAGCACGTTTCATACAACCACGGCTCAGCTGGAGGAACTGCTGGCAGTCGAAATCCAAAAACGGCGGAACAGAGCTCTTGGAAAAAAAACCTAGGTCTTGGCGGGCAAAACAGGGCGGAGGAGACTTGAATGGTCAAGTCGAAAGCAACGGGACATCATGGATCGTGGTTCGCGCTCGTGGATGGCGAAAAGCTACCGTGCGTACACAAGCACTGGTGGGTAGGGCAGAGTTATAATGACCCGCAGGTCCGACCCGGATCGCCCAAATCCGATGAACTGGTAGCGGCTATCCTTGATAAGAAGCGAGTAATTCTGACCAACGACGATCCGTACGCCGCTGATCGGGGAACCGGTTTTACTAGAACTGGGTACATTGCCGAGTACGCCGTCGATGACGTTGAGTTTGACGCTGCGGGTCTGCGTTTCCGCTTTGTGGCTCGCCTGAAGGACCTCCATTAACTTGGGATGCAGCGTCGCTGGCTTACATTGCTATTTTTGGGTCGATGATGGATCTCGCAGCCAAACCCTATCCTGGTGCCAGCGCAACCCCTGCAGAGATAGTCAAGCTCGCCGATGAATATCATGCGGCAGCGGAGACGCTCATGTCGAAAGGCAGGTCTCGCGAGCCGATTTCCCGTGCCCCAGCGCGATTGTGCGCGATCCATGCCATTGAACTCTACCTGAACGCCTTTCTATTGGCTCGAGGGACGCCTCCCGAAAGAGTTCGTGCGCATTTTCATAACTTGGCAGATCGCGCCACGTTGGCCGTTGATGGTGGACTTATCTTGCGCAAATTGACGCTCGCCCACCTGATCAAGATGACCGATGATCGCGAATATTTGATCTCTCGCTATGGACCCGAGATGTCCGGGACGCTTTCAGAAAGCAACCGGCTTGTGGCGACGCTCAACGAAGTGGCAAAGAAAGTGAAGTCTCGCCTTCTGGTAGGCCGTCATGATTGAATTGGCGCACACAAACCGCCGCCGGCTACAGGGGTCGCCTTGCCGGCGCCGATGCTCATCGATCAGCCGAGAGCGGCCGTCGCGGGATCCCGGCGGGGAGCCAATTCCGTCTGGCTCAGGGGCGGCATGCCTGATTCCGTTTAAACGCAGCCGCCCCGTCTATTTACCGCAAGTGTCCCTGAACCTCAGGCGGCTTGCAGGTGCCGTTCAGCGTCGCGTGCGGCGATTTTGGCAAGCGGTGCGAGGATCGAACTTTCGCCCTTTAGAGCGATATCACCCAACGAGATGAGGCCCGTCATCCGCTTCTGCCGGTTGAGCACTGGAAGGTGATGCACCTGGTGCTCCTGCATTTGTCCAAGCGCCTGCTCCAGGGTCTGGTCCTCGAAACAGAAGAATATGCCGGGCGACATCACAGCGCGGCACGTCAACGCATCGAGGCGTTCGCCGGCGGCCACGCCGCGGCAAGTGATGTCGCGATCTGTGATCATGCCAACGAGCCGATCGTTCTCGCCGATCGGCACGCAACCGATACCTTCGTCACGCATGACGCGCGCGACTTCCTGTATCGGAGTATCGGGGGAGTACCAACGCACTTCGCCTGTCATCGCTTCCTTTACCAGCATGGTAGCCTCCATGTGGCCTGGTCCCATCGGGATCGCGGACGGATGCAGCACAAAAGACAGGACCGAGCAATGGCATTGCTAGCGGACCCGCCCGCGACGTCCCGGACATCACTATGCACCCGGACGATGCGGTCTGACCAGACTATTCAGGCGCGTGGGATCCGAAACGCGGCATGCGTTTAAATGAATCAGGCATGCCGCCCCAAACTTTTTTGTCGCATCGTTTTTCCAAAACCGTTCCGGAAAGCCGGACCGGACGCGAAACCTTCGTGGTAAACATCCGGGAGTGAGTGGTCGAACCACG
>NZ_CAXUPX020000017.1:0-67832 GCF_964252895.1 Aminobacter sp. LjRoot7 | reverse complement strand
CTTTGCCTCTTTTTGTGCGCACCGCCTCTACCATTGCGTCAAAGCCCGTAAATGCGGAAGGTCGGACGCCCAGACAGTTCGCGAACGGCGCCAAGCTCGACCAGCCGATCGAACAGGCGGCGCAATCCCCGGTCGCTTATCCCAGCGATCTTTTCCGATGCGACGATCGCGTCGTCGGACAACAGCCGTTCGACGACGATGTCCGCTGCCTTGGCTCTGAGTTTTGGCGCCACGGCAAGCAGTCGGTCCGCGCGGCGGCCGAGTTCGGCCGAAAGATCGATGGCGCGGAGCGCCGCGCGCGCCTGCGCGGCAAGCAGACCTTTCGCACGCTCGGTATCCGTCTCTGCAATCGCCGCGGCTATCCCCGCTCGCCGCGGCCGGCCCGTGCCCACACCTAAATCCCCTTCGGTGCCCAGCAACGGCATAGCATGTACCCACCCTAGCCGCTGCGCCAGCAGGGCGTCGGCGAGCCAGGCTCCAAGAGTGCGGCCGAAGCCGTGGCGCTCGGCTGCTATGAACACCCCGACCAGCATTCCGACCGGCGCAGCACCGACGCTGAGCTGCCGCAACTCCTCCGCCAGGTTGCTGACCGCCTCATCATCGCGGGCGTAGCCGAATCCTTCCAACACTGCGGCGAGGCTTTTCTCCATCAGCAGTTCTTCCGCAGGTCGCGCTGACTGCCGACGCCACGCCAACAGCATCCGGCCTGCTGGGCCGACATCATCTCCCGATCGTGTAAGCAGCACCGCATCGCGCAATGGGGCCTCATCCTCGGCGCGGCCAGCCTGCTTCGCCGTTACCGCGGCGGCCGAAAGCGCCAGGCGCTGCCGCCAGGCGCCGGCCCAACGGTCCTGGCGGCGGACCACCGTATCGAGGGCGCCGACAGCGGCGCCGGCGGCGAGCGCGACGTCCTCAACGTCTTTGGCCGCAAGGCTTTGCGCGTCGGGGACGGCGCGGCGCAGCCAAGCGGGCACTGTCGCCATCGGCACAGCCGAAGGCGCGCCGGGCAGCGTCAGGTGTCGAGCCAAAGAGGATTTGGGTCGGAGAATCATCACGCAAGAGGATGAATCAAGGCGGCGCTTTCTGCAAGCGGATATGACGAAAACCGCCGCGCTTGTCGTGGACAAATAACGAACGATAATGTTGCATTATCGTTCGTTATGCTCTTTATATGAAGAATGGCCCAAAATGTCGAGCAGAAGCCCGAAAATCACCTCGCGCGACCCTCCGGACCGTCCCACAGCACGGGGACGGTGGAAGATGTTTCGCGCGCGCGGCTGTCGGCCGACACTAAAGGGGCCTGTGCGGAAGACCTGCCCGATATCGTCGACCTCGTCATGGAGATGGGCCGCGTCCCGGAAGTGCCGCCGACGGATGCCCAGACCCTCCGCTATGGCTCCGGGCGTTCGGAGTTCGGAAAGCCAAATCGTTGGCTTTCCGCCGGCGATGCCGACCACTCCTCACCCCCAACCCTTCCGGTCACCCAAAGCCCACGCCTTCCGGCGCATCTCGGCGCGCTGGCCGATCGCGCGCGCGACTATGTCGAGGCGGCGAGCTCTGCCAACACGCGCCGCGCATACGCGTCCGATTGGAAACATTTCGCCAGTTGGTGCCGCCGGCAAGGCCTCGGGATGTTCCCAGCCGACCCCGAGACCGTTGGGCTCTATATCACCGCCTGCGCTTCCGGCACTTCAACAGGCGATAAGAAGCCAAACTCGGTGTCAACGATTGAGCGCAGGCTCTCCTCGCTGACCTGGAATTTTGCGCAGCGCGGTCAGCCGCTGAACCGGAAAGACCGCCATATCGCCACGGTCATGGCGGGCATCCGCAACAAGCACGCCGCCCCACCTCGCCAGAAGGAAGCGGTTTTGCCCGAGGACCTGATCGCCATGCTGGAGACGCTCGATCGCGGCGCCCTGCGCGGCTTGCGCGACCGCGCCATGCTGCTGCTCGGCTTCGCCGGCGGCCTGCGCCGCTCCGAGGTCGTTGGCCTCGACGTCGGCCGCGATCAGACCGAGGATTCGTCCGGCTGGGTGGAGATTCTGGACAAAGGAATTCTGCTCACATTGCGCGGCAAAACCGGATGGCGCGAAGTCGAGGTCGGACGCGGCTCATCCGATGCAACCTGCCCTGTCGTGGCGCTCCAGACCTGGCTCAAGTTTGCGCGGATCGTGCACGGCCCCCTGTTCCGCCGTGTGACGGGCCAGGGCAAGTCAGTCGGATCGGAGCGTCTCAATGACCAGGAGGTCGCTCGCCTCGTTAAGCGGACTGCGCTGGAGGCTGGCGTCCGCGGCGATCTGCCGGAGGGCCAGCGCGGTAAGCTGTTCGCCGGACACTCGTTGCGCTCTGGCCTCGCCTCCTCCGCCGAGGTCGACGAACGCTATGTTCAGAAGCAGCTTGGACATGCGAGCGCCGAGATGACGCGAAAGTACCAACGCCGGCGCGATCGGTTTCGAGTCAATCTCACCAGGGCATCGGGACTGTAAAAAAGCCCCCTCCCCTACCCCGTTGGCATCTTCGGATCGCGACAATTGCGACAGAAGCCACCAAACGATCGGTTATCCGTATCTTCTGCGTTTGGAAATCTGCCCTCCCCTCCTCTCTCAGGCGCTCCAAATGGCCGCTGACACGCAAAATCGCGCTTCCCGTCGACCACAGGGCCGACAAATCGGCTACGCTCGCGTCTCTACCGACGAACAGGACACCCAGGCGCAGGAAATAGAACTCCACGCGGCCGGTTGCGATGAGATCGTCGAGGAGCACGGCTCTGGAGCGTCACGCGGCCGCCCTGCTCTATCGAAGCTGCTTCGCGAGATCGGCGCCGGCGACACCCTCGTTGTCGTGCGCCTTGACCGCTTGGCTCGCTCCGTCAGCCATCTGCTCGAGATGATCGAGGATCTGACTGCAAAAGGGGCGCATTTCCGATCGCTGCGGGATCCGATCGACACGTCAACACCGCAGGGCATGTTTTCCCTCCAGGTGCTCGGCGCCGTCGCCCAGCTTGAACGCGCTTTGATCTCGGAACGCACCAAGGCCGGCATACGCGCCGCCAAGGCAAAAGGGAAGAAACCGGGCAATCCAGGCATCCGCGAACACCGACCGGAAGCCTTGGCCAAGATGACGGCGGCTCAGAAGGCGGCCTATGGCGCGCGCGTCCAGGCCACTGCCAATCAATGGCTTTCGACCGTACGGCGTCTGCGCCCCGACCACACCTGGGACGACATCGCGCGAGTGCTGAAACAGCGGGGAGTCGATCTGACACCGGAGCGGCTTCGCCGGGCGGTCAAATGGATGGTTGCCGAGGGCATGGCGGAGGCCGAATTGCTGAAGAAATCCCCTCCCCGCTTGCCGGAGGACCGTTTGATGACGCTGGTTGCGGGCATACACTCGTCAAACCCTGCTCTCAGCCTCCGGGAGATCGCTGGCCAGCTCGAGCGCCTGCATGAGCGAACCCCGCGCGGTGGCTCTAAATGGTCGCCTTCTTCGGTAAAGAACCTGCTGGATCGGGCGGTACGATCCGGGTTGTTACCGACTGATGCCACGTGACCGTCCCTTGATCTTGAGAGTATCTGTCGTTTTTTGGAGGTTTTATCGACATGATTGCCCAAAGTGTCGATCATAGTGTCAATCGGCGCGCAAAAATTGCATGCCGATTCACAATCATAGCGACGAGTCTCCAAAACAACCGCCTCCACCTGAAGCCGCTGCCCACAAAAATCGAGCTTGATCGTTAGGCTGTTCAAACGCGTCACCGTTCACGGTCCGTCTTGTCGAGGCTGCGCCGTAGCGCATCGCTGATTTCCAGGCGCTGTTCCGTCCGAACCACTTTTGCAGCCGTTTCGAGTTCGACGACGCCCGCCCCTGCCCCGCCTCCGGTAGCCTTCGAGGCATCGAATTTCACGCGCAGCAGCGCCATGACCATCGGCCAGACCGAGAATTTCCCGGCTTTCGCCTTGTCCGTCAGATTACGCAGATAGCCGCCGGCGCTGTTGATCTGATCGACCCGCTGGTAAATGGCGGCAATGGTAATCGCCGCCTGGGTTTCGCCCATGGCGATGCGCGCTTCCTCCCAGGCGCTGGGGCTGATCCCCAATGTCGGCCGGGCAACTTCAGCGGCAGCCAGGAAATCGCGCCAGTGCCGGATTTCGCCGCCGCCTTTCAGCAGCCAGGCTAGGTTCGGGCAGGCATCCATCACCATGCTCAAAGGCAGCTCCCGCTTCGGCAGGCTCCGTACGTTGTCGGTTTCCGCAGCGTTGCCGCTCGCTTCTTTCTTTTCTCGGAAGCCGTTTTCAGATTCAAATTTAGAGTCTGGTTTTGAATTCTGTATGTGGCGCTCAACTTGAGACTCATTGGCGTTCGGATTCGTTGTTTTTACGAATGATTCCAATGCATCGCGCACCTGCGCCCACAAATCGTCAAGGTCGGCCGCAATCGCTTCCAGAACCTGCCTGGGCGCCGTACGAGGAATTTGGCTAACGATCGACTGATAGGTCTGCTGCACCCTCCCCCAGTTGGCTGGGACACCTTCCTCAATGCCTGTCTCGATCATCTTGACGATGTCGCGGCGGCATATGGTTAACCGTTCCCTAACCAGACGATAGGCCTTAACCTCGGCACGAACCGCCTCGGCCAGATCCTTGAACTCTTCGGCCCGCGCGACGATCGGCGAAAGGTCGAAGCCATAGGCCTGCTCGACCTCACCGCCCTGCCCCTTGCGGGCAAAGCGCTTGCCGTTGGGGCTGTCGCGACGGATGACCAGGCCGCAATCAACCAGATTGGCCAGGTGCCGGCGCAGCGTCGCCGGTGACATACCGTTAGCCCGCCGGATCAGCTGCTCATTGGATGGCCAGACGATCAGCGCGCTATCACCATAGAGCGCTGTATCCGGATGGAATGACAGCAGCGCATCCAGGATTGCCAGAGCGCGATCAGTTGCGCCCAGAGCCATCCGGGCTTCCTTAATGTTCTGGAAGACATGCCACTTATGGACCGCTGCGTCCGCAGGCATGGCTCTGGCCGTGACCTGGCTTGAAATCATGCCAAGTGTCATCGATCGCCGCCCAAAGGGCGTCGTGGAGATATGCGCTTCCATTGTCCTTCACCTGTGTTCAGGCAAAAGAAATCTGCTCGCCGAAACGGCGCTGAGCCTCATCGGCTCTTGACGGTGATTCTCGGAAATGCGATTCTCTAGATACCACTCATGAGAAGGGCTTCCGGGACACTGTTTCGGGGGCCTTTTTCTTTTGCGCGCTACATTTCCGTCTATCTTTCCTCGTTCTCACGCTGCTTGAATTCGCCGTAGAGCCGGTCGAGGTTCGCGGCGAGATACCGGCCAAAGCGACTGGCATCCTTCGATTTGAAGGAAACCGCGAACATCTTGCCGGAATCCGTCAACTCGGCGGACAAGGTTTTGTCCTCAGGTTGCCATCTGGTCTTTGCCGGTTTGACACTTCCGTCCCGACGTGGCCGGTCGGTGCGCTTCAACTCTGCCAGCAGCAGATCAAAGCGGGCGTCTGATTTTGCTTCGACGAAGGGTTGCGAGGTCACGAACATCTCCGCGGCCGTCCGGTTTGATGGCTTCTCGATCGTTTGGGCGAAGTCGAGCCAACGATCTCGGCCAATTCCCTTACATGGACCGATCGCTCTTATGAGGGCTTCCGGCACACGACTTGTCACCGATAGCATTCTCGTCAACATCGGAGCGTCGATCGTTAGGGCTGCCTGAATGGTCGAGCGTTCATAGCTCCGATCCAAAAGCTGCTGAGCAAACGCGGCACGCTCGATGAAGGACAGGTTCTCGCGGGCAGAGTTCTCCTGCCCTTGGGCGATCACATGGTCGACGTCGGTGACCGCCTTGACGACAGCTTTTACGGGGCGGCCGAGAAACCGCGCCGCTCGGAGACGGCGATGCCCGAAGACGGCCTCGTAGCGGCCCTCCTGCTTCGGATGAGGCCGTGCGAGAATTGGGGTTTCTTGCCCATGGTCACGGATCGCATTCACGAGCTCTTGGAACGACCCGTCGTCGTCGTCTTCCATACGATCAGACACGAAGGATGAATCGACGAGGGCGGCATCAAGCTCGACAACGGATGCACCCTGAAGATACTGCTCGGCTTTCGCCGCTTTCTCGGCTAGCTCCCCAATTGAGGCGAGCATGTTTCGTGAAGCGCCGCGTGCAGCGTAGCCCGGCGCCGGCGTGCGCTCCTGCGGCGAATCGGAGTCCGCACCCTTGATGTTCCGAAAGATATCGCGACGGGCCATCTTACGGCCTCCAGATTCTCTTTAAGATGCTGTTTAGACGCCAGAAATCGCCCGCGTGTACGGCTGACAATTCATGGATCATGGCGTTCTGCCCCATGCGGATAGGATGAGACCGATAATCTCAGAGTTGACCGCGTCCAAGGATTCCCGTGCGCGGTCGTAAGTCGAGGGAACGAAAGACGATCGCTCAACCTCGTAGAGGCTTTGTTTGGTCAATCCCGCATCGGAAATCGCAGTTGATTTCACCATCGGATTTCGGAGCATCTGACGAGCGAACATCGACTGCATCAGCCCAACCATTTCCTGCTGCGGTATGTCTCCTGGCTCGTACCGCGTGACCAGGTATCGGAACCAGTCCAAGGAGACCTTGACGTTTGCCGTTTCTATGCTCTTCAGAATTCCACCAAGCATAAGCAGGAACTGGCTCATCGACATGATATCGAGCATCTGAGGATGAACGGTGATGAGTACCGACGTTGCAGCGGCAAGGGCCGTGAGCGTCAGGTAACCCAACTGCGGAGGACAATCGATCACCACGACATCGTATCGATCATCCACCTCAGAGAGGGCTCCGCCGATACGAGTGTAGAAGGTTCGTCCAGCGACCGAATCTTGGGCGTGCATCGCAATCGGCGTCTCGTACTCGTATTCCTGCAGCTCAAGATTCGCAGGAGCGATATCCAAGGACGGAAAACTGGTCGAACGAATAACCTCGGAGATCGGTTTGCGATCCTCGTCATAGCGAAGTGATTCATACAGGGAGAGATTGCCATCGATCTCCGGCTGAATGCCGAACAGCGCAGTGAGCGACGCTTGAGGGTCGAGGTCGATCGCCAGAACCCTGAAACCTTTCAACGCGAGATGCTGCGAAAGGTGAGCAGCGGTGGTCGTCTTGCCGCTGCCACCCTTGAAATTGACGACAGCGATGACCTGCAACTTGTCGTTCTCCCGACGACGCGGGGAGCGGTCGAGGAGAGTGCGCAACTCCTCTATCTGCGCAGCAGTGTAGTGGCGCCTGCCGCTCGGCGTCACCTGCGGTTCGACGCCTTTCCCCTGAAGGTGAAGCTTCTTAAGATAGCTCTGCGAAACACCGACAAAATCTGCGACTTCAGCGAGCGAGAAGCGCCGGAGCTTCTTTTGTGCATCGGGCGGAAAGTTCTCAATCCGGAGCATGTCCAGACGACGAGAAATCTCGTTGCTCTGCTGAAGAATGGTATCAGCAAAGGATGCCTCCGGCTTCGAGTCGGGCAGGTTCGCGGTCATAGTCATCCTAGTGTCGATATTTTCCAGAAATCCGGAAATTATCGTGACCATCGCTTGTATCCCGATTCTGCGCAAGCGGAATAGGGTTAACGAGACCTTAACGAGACGGCTGTGAACGGTTGCCAGCCCCTTCTGAAACGAGCTTTTTCTCGTTATAATCCAATGCCATACGGCGCTGGCTCGCGAACGCTGCGGCCCAAGGAGGACTAATACATTTACTAGTGTGTTTCGACCCTTTCAGCGGGGTGAGCCGGCAATATTATCCTGCGGACCCGACTCAACACACTCCGCAGCAAGAATCGCACTCACACTTTCGCTAGTCGCGGCATGTCCCGCATCGTGGCCAGTTGTCTCCGAAAGCAATCGAATCGGAGCAATACTGATGCAGGCCCTGGCCCTTGTTGCACGAAATCACGCTGAGATGCCCGACCCCGCCACCGTCGCTGGCTTTCTGCCAGCCGACAGGCCCAGCTTCGCTCGTCCGGCCGGATACGGCTTGGCCTTCGGCGCTTGCCGCACACAGTCCGAGTGAGCGACGAGGACCGAACCCATGGCCCAGCTTCGTTCTCATCCGCGCCTGATCCGCAAACTACAGGAAGCGCTCGGCGACCAGCTCTGCGTCGCCCTCGACGATCCGACAGTCGTCGAGATCATGCTCAACCCGGATGGCAGGTTGTTCATCGAGCGGCTCGGCCACGGCGTGGCGCCCGCCGGCGAGATGAATGCGGCGACTGCCGAGATCGTCATTGGCAGCGTGGCGCATGCGCTCCATTCGGAAGCCGACGACGACCGGCCTATCATCTCGGGCGAGATGCCGATTGGCGGGCATCGCTTCGAAGGATTGCTTCCGCCCGTTGTCGCGTCTCCGACCTTCACCATCCGGCGCCGCGCGTCGCGGTTGATTCCCCTGGATGACTATGTCGCCAGCAAGGTGATGACAGAGGAACAGGTTTGCGTCATCCGCAACGCCGTCGCGTCGCGCCTCAACATCGTTATCTCGGGCGGCACAGGGTCGGGAAAGACGACGCTCGCTAATGCCGTGATTGCCGAGATCGTCGAGACGGCGCCGGACGATCGGCTGCTGATCCTCGAGGACACCGCAGAAATCCAGTGTGCAGCCGAGAATGCAGTGGCGCTGCATACCAGTGACACGATCGACATGGCGCGCCTTCTGAAGAGCACGATGCGGCTTCGTCCGGATCGCATCATCGTCGGCGAGGTCCGCGATGGGGCGGCGCTGACCCTCCTGAAAGCGTGGAATACCGGCCATCCGGGCGGCATAACGACGATCCACTCCAATACGGCCGAGTCGGGACTGCGCCGCCTTGAGCAGCTCACTGCCGAGGCAAGCCAGCAGCCGATGCGCGAGGTGATCGGCGAGGCGGTCGACCTGATCGTCTCGATCGAGCGCGCACCGAAGGGCCGCATCGTTCGCGACATCCTCCACGTGGAGGGCTTCGCCAACGGGCGCTACCAGACCGAATCCTACTCACGAAAGACGGAACGCCATGTCGCCTGAACGGATTTGCGCGCTCACGATCTCGACCTTTGCTCTTGGCCTTCTCGTTGCGGAACCGGCTCTTGCCGCGGGCGGTGGTGGCTTGCCATGGGAGGGTCCACTGCAGCAGATCCAGCAATCGATCACCGGGCCGGTCGCGGGGTTCATCGCGCTCGCCGCCGTTGCGATCGCCGGCGGAATGCTGATCTTCGGCGGCGAGTTGAACGATTTCGCGCGACGACTGATATACGTCGTGCTCGTCGCAGGCATCCTGCTCGGCGCCACCCAGATCGTCGCTCTGTTCGGTGCGAGCGGCGCATCCATCGGCAATGTAGCGCTCGCACCAAAAGTCGAAAGGGCAGGGGAGGGCGCTCGTGTCTGAGCCCGGCTCTGTTCCCGGCTCCGGCCTCGACCGATCGCGCATCCATCGGGCGTTGTCGCGACCGAACCTCCTGATCGGCGCGGATCGCGAGCTGGTCCTGCTGACAGGCCTCGCGGCCATCATCCTGATCTTTGTGGTGCTGACGCCCTATTCGGCGCTGTTCGGCATCGCGGTCTGGATCGTCGTCATTGCTGCGCTACGGATGATGGCCAAGGCCGATCCGATGATGCGCCGTGTCTACGCACGCCACGTCACCTACCGGCGGCACTACCGGCCGACGTCGACGCCCTGGCGCAAGTTCTGAGGGCGACGACATGGCTGCACTGCGCTCTTTCCGCCATTCAGGTCCGTCCTTCTCGGACCTGGTCCCCTACGCCGCACTTGTTGCCAACGGCGTGATCCTGCTCAAGGATGGATCGCTGATGGCGGGCTGGTACTTCGCCGGCCCGGATTCGGAGAGCTCGACGGATGCCGAGCGCAACGAGGTCTCGCGTCAGATCAACACCGTTCTGTCGCGGCTCGGCTCCGGCTGGATGATCCAGGTCGAGGCAGTGCGCGTCGGGACATCCGACTACCCGGCGCACGAACAATGCCATTTTCCCGATCCGGTAACGCTGGCGATCGACGGCGAGCGGCGGGCGCATTTCCAGAAGGAGAGGGGGCATTATGAGAGCCGGCACGCACTGATCCTGACCTGGAGACCCCCGGAAAAGACGCGCTCCGGACTCGCCCGCTATGTCTACTCCGACACGACAAGCCGTGCCGCGCGCTATGCCGACACCGTACTCGACAGTTTCCAGACATCGATCCGCGAGGTCGAGCAGTATCTCGGCAACGTGCTGTCGATCAGGCGAATGGTGACCCAATCGGTCGAGGAGCGCGGCGGCTTCCAGATCGCGCGCTACGACGAGTTATTCCAGTTCATCCGCTTCTGCATCACCGGCGAGAACCATCCGATCCGGTTGCCAGAGATCCCGATGTATCTCGACTGGCTGGCAACGGCGGAGTTCCATCACGGCCTGTCGCCGATGATCGAGAACCACTACCTCGCGGTAGTGGCAATCGACGGCTTCCCGGCCGCAAGCTGGCCCGGCATCCTCAATTCGCTCGACCTGATGCCGCTGACCTATCGCTGGTCGAGCCGCTTCATCTTCCTCGACGATCAGGAAGCCCGCCAGAAGCTCGAACGCACCCGGAAGAAATGGCAGCAGAAGGTCAGGCCCTTCTTCGACCAGCTCTTCCAGACGCAATCACGCTCGGTCGACCAGGATGCGATGATGATGGTGGCCGAGACGGAAGACGCGATTGCGCAGGCGTCCTCGCAACTCGTCGCTTATGGCTACTACACGCCGGTCATAGTCCTGTTCGATGATGATGAAGCCCGCTTGCGCGAGAAAGCTGAGGCCGTGCGCCGGCTGATCCAGGCCGAGGGTTTTGGGGCGCGGATCGAGACGGTCAACGCGACCGAGGCCTTCCTCGGCAGCCTGCCGGGCAACTGGTACGCCAATATCCGCGAGCCGCTGATCAACACGCGCAACCTCGCGGACCTGATCCCGCTCAACTCTGTCTGGTCCGGCGCCGCGGCAGCACCATGTCCGTTCTATCCGCCGGCCTCGCCGCCGCTGATGCTGGTCGCCAGCGGCTCCACTCCCTTCCGGCTGAATCTGCATGTCGACGATGTCGGCCACACGCTGATCTTCGGTCCGACCGGATCGGGCAAATCGACATTGCTTTCGCTGATTGCGGCGCAGTTCCGTCGCTACGCCTCGGCGCAGATCTTCGCCTTCGACAAGGGTCGCTCGATGCTGCCGCTCACGCTGGCCGCCGGCGGCGACCATTACGAGATCGGCGAGACCGAAGGGGAGGGCGGTCCTCGCCTGGCGTTCTGTCCGCTTTCCGATCTCGCGACGGACGGAGACCGGGCATGGGCCTCGGAATGGATCGAGACGCTGGTCGTGCTGCAGGGCGTGCCCATCACGCCCGATCACCGCAATGCGATCTCGCGGCAGGTCGCGCTGATGGCGGATTCCAGCGGCAGGTCGCTGTCGGACTTCGTCTCCGGCGTCCAACTGCGCGAGATCAAGGAGGCGCTGCATCACTACACGGTCGACGGACCCATGGGGCAGCTTCTCGACGCCGAGAACGACGGCCTGTCGCTGGGCTCCTTCCAGACCTTCGAAATCGAGCAGCTGATGAACATGGGAGAGCGGAGCCTCGTTCCGGTCCTGCTCTATTTGTTCCGGCGCATCGAGAAGCGCCTGAGGGGAGCGCCCAGCCTGATCATTCTCGACGAGGCATGGCTGATGCTCGGTCACGCTACTTTCCGCGACAAGATCCGGGAATGGCTGAAGGTGCTGCGGAAGGCCAATTGCGCTGTGGTTCTGGCCACGCAGTCGATCTCGGACGCCGAGCGCTCCGGCATCATCGACGTGCTGAAGGAAAGCTGCCCGACCAAGATCTGCCTGCCGAACGGCGCAGCACGCGAACCGGGCACGCGGGAGTTCTACGAGCGTATCGGCTTCAACGAGCGCCAGATCGAGATCGTCGCGACTGCCCTGCCGAAGCGCGAATACTACGTCGTCTCGCCGGACGGACGCCGCCTGTTCGACATGGCGCTCGGTCCCGTCGCGCTGGCCTTCGCCGGCGCCTCCGGCAAAGAAGACCTGAAGCGTATCCAGGCGCTCAGTGCAGAGCTTGGCTGCGACTGGCCGGTTCGTTGGCTCCAGCAGAGAGGAATAGGCGATGCCGAAACCATCCTTGAACGCGGCTAGGACCGCAGCCACGGCGTTGGTTGTCGCCGGCATATTCAATGTTTCACCCGCGCTGTCGGGCGGCGTAACCGGGCAGGCGACGGAATGGACGCAGCTCCTGAACAATGGCGAGCTGATCACGATGGTCGGCAAGTCGACAGAGCAGATCAACAATCAGGTCACGCAGATTTCGCAGCTCGCTGAGCAGATTCAGAACCAGATCCGCATCTACGAAAACATGCTGCAGAACACGATGCAGTTGCCCAGCCACATTTGGGGTCAGGTCGAGAGCGACCTCAACCGCCTCCGCGACATCGCCGCGCAAGGGCAGGGGATCGCCTTCTCGATGGCCAATGCCGACGACGTACTGAAGCAACGCTTCCAGAGCTTCGCCGATTTCAAGACAGGCCTCGCCAACGGCGAGAGCTTCTCATCAAGCTATCAGAACTGGTCGACAACGAACCGCGATACCATCGCCGGAACACTGAAGGCGGCGGGGCTGACGGCCGATCAGTTCACCTCCGAGGAGTCTACGATGACCTCTCTCCGCTCCATGTCGGAGAGTGCGGACGGCCAGATGAAGGCCTTGCAGGTCGGTCACGAGATCGCTGCCCAGCAGGTCGCGCAGTTCCAGAAGCTGCGCGGGCTCGTCTCGCAGCAGACGACGATGATGGGGACCTGGTTCCAGTCCGAACAAACAGACAAGGACCTCGCCCAGGCGCGGCGAGAAAAATTCTTCAACACGACGCCGCCGAACGTGCGGGGCGGCCAGAGCATGGAGCCACGCTGGTGAGCCGCCCCGTCGTCATGGCGCTGGGCGCCGCCGCGTTGGTCGTCGTCGTCCTGACGATCGCATGGGTCATCGTCGCGCCAGATTCGGAGCCAGCGGCGCCGACGCCGGCCGAAACGGAGAACCGTCGTCAGAAGGCGCATGATTTCCTCGGTGGCGATCCGGATCGCGATGTCCGCGGCGGGCAGGAGATGAAGCCACGTTGGTGAGGACCCACCCATCCCGCGCGCTCGAGTTGACCTTCGTCGCCATCGCGCTCGTTATGTTGGCGAGCGTACCGGCACTCGCCCAGCAAGGCAGCGTGCTGACCACTCTGGAGAACCAGGTGGTGACGGCCGCCAGGGGCTGGGAAACGACCGTCATGAACGCGGCACGCTCGCTGTTCTGGATTCTTGCCGGGATCGAGATCGGCATTGCCGCCGTCTGGCTCGCCATCAACGCCGCCTCGCTGGACTCGTGGTTCGCGGAACTGGTGCGGCGCATCATGTTCATTGGTCTCTTCGCCTTCATCCTTGATCAAGGTCCAGCTTTCGCCAAGGCCGTGGTCGACAGCCTGTTCCAGATCGGAGCAAACGGCGGGTCGGCCTCGCCCGCCAACATCTTCGACGCCGGCCTCCGCGTCGCATCGAAGATGTCCGAGCAGGCTCAGTTCGGGCTGTTCGAAGACAATGCGTTGGCGATCGCCGCGGTGTTCGCGATGATCGTCGTCGTGGTCTGTTTCAGTCTTGTCGCGGCGATCTTCGTTGCCGTTATGGTCGAGATGTATGTCGGGCTCCTCGCCGGCATGATCATGCTCGGTCTCGGCGGATCGTCCTACACCAAGGATTTTGCCATCCGCTATCTGATCTACGCCTTCAGCGTCGGCATGAAGCTGATGGGGCTGGTGATGATCGCGCGCATCGGCTCCGACATTCTGCTCGGGCTGGCTGAGGCGCCGACGGCGACGTCCGACCAGTTCATGACGACGCTGGCCATCGCCGGGATTTCGGTCGTCGTGTTCATCATCGCCATGTACGTGCCGCCCATTATCCAGGGCGTCGTGCAGGGCGCGTCGATCGCCGGCGGCATGGAGGCGCTCCGACATGGCGGGCAGGCCGCGACGATGGCCGCAGGCGGGGCATTTCTCGGAGCGAGCGCGGCGAGATCAGGCGCGGCCACGGCGAGTTCGGCACGCGCCGGCGGCTCCTCGATGGCAGGTGCTGCCCTGCGCGGCATGGCATCGGGCATCGGCAATGCCAGCTGGGCGGCCGGCTCCGCCGCCAAGGAAAAGGCCATCGCTTCGCCCGGCGCCTATGCCGGCTCGTTGCTCGGGCTTGCCAACGCCAAGCTCGACCAGACCCGGCAGAAGGCTCCGCCTCCCCCTCCGCCGCCGCCGCTGCAGGACAAGTGAGCCGGAGAAAGCTGAAGCATGGCCGCGCAGACCCCGCCCGAAAACCCCTATGTCGCTGCACGCCAGGAGTGGAACGACCGCTATGGCTCCTATGTAAAGGCTGCCGCCGCTTGGCGCATCGTCGGCATCGTCGGGATGCTGCTGGCGGTTATCAGCACCTCCTACGCGCTTTATCAAAGTACGCAGGTCAAGCTCGTCCCCTATATCGTCGAGGTCGACAAGCTTGGCACGGCCGCGAGCACCGGCTTCCCGCAGCAGATCGAATATGCGGACCCGCGCGTGGTGCGTGCCACGCTGGGCAGCTTCGTCTCGAACTTCCGGTCGGTGACGCCTGATGCCGTCGTTCAAAAGCAGTATATCGACCGCACCTATGCGCTGCTGCGCACCTCCGACCCGGCAACCGAGAAGATCAACGCCTGGTTCCGCGGCAACTCGCCTTTCGACAAGGCAAGGAACGCCACGGTCGCCATCGAGGTGAACAACGTAGTGCCGCTCTCGAACCAGAGCTACCAGATCGACTGGACCGAATATGAGCGCGACCGGAAGGGTAAGGAGACGGCCGTACGCCGCTTTCGCGGTGTCGCGACAGTTACGTTGACCCCGCCGCAGGATGAAGGCGTAATCCGCCTCAATCCGATCGGTCTGTACATGCGGGACTTCGAATGGACCGCCCAGCTGTGAAAGGCCCGCGCACGCCGATGACCATCACGAAGACAAGAATTTGGGCCGCGCTGATGTCGGTCTCCCTGATCGCGACCGGCACTATCACCGCCACTGCGCCTGCCATGGCTCAGGGGATGAGCGCCAACGAAGAGAAGGGCGCCGGGATTTCCGGGCAATGGCGTGGCTCGCGCGGCCTCGTGACCAAGGGGCCGGACGGCAAGGTCATTTTTCTGTTCGGCGAGGTGCAGCCATCGGTGGTCTGCTCGCCTTTGCAGGTGTGCGACATTGAGCTTCAGGCTGGCGAGGTGGTTCGTGACGTGCTGGTCGGCGACACGGTGCGATGGAAGGTCGAGCCGGCAACGTCGGGGGCGGTTGGCGGGCAGGCGATCCATCTGATTGTCAAGCCCTCAGAGCCGGGGCTCGTGACATCCATGGTCGTCACCACATCGCGGCGGACCTATCACATCCAGCTCAAGTCCCATCAGAGCCAGTACATGGCGCGTGTCGGGTTTGAATATCCCGAGGACGTCTCGACCAAGCTTGCCGACATCAATGCGCGGCTGGAAGCAAGCACGATCCCCGGCGCCGGTGTGCCGGCCGAACAGCTCAATTTCCAGTACAGCGTCAGCGGCCGCGCCGGCTGGCGGCCGACGCGGGTCTACTCGGACGGGCAGAAGACCTACATCCAGTTCCCGCGCTCGCTGTCCGGACAGGATGCCCCGGTTCTGTTCGTCGTCTCCGGCGGCGAGAACCGCATCGTCAATTATCGCATGAAGGGCCACATGATGGTGGTCGACTACCATGTCGACCGCGCCGTCCTCGTCTCCGGCGTCGGCTGGAAACAGGAGAAGATCACGATCCGGCGGGGAGGGTAGGGGATGCAGACCTACAGTTCCCTTTCCCGGCTTGTGGGTATCGCCGCTGTCGCCGCATTGCTTGCCGGCTGTCAGTCCCTCGGTACGGACGGCCTGGTCGCGAGCTCCGCGCCGCAGGAGCTTTCCGGTCCTGCCGCCAGCGCCATCGCCGGCGACATGGTGAGCCGCCTTGCAGAGCAAGTCGGGCCCAGAACCGGCACGATCCTGTTGAAGCCGGACGGTTCGCCGTTCGGGAGCGTGCTCGAGGCCTCGCTCAAGGTCGGAGGCTACGCAGTGGTGAGCGACCAGAAGACCGACAAGGAGAAGCTGATTCCACTCGCCTATGTCATAGACAGTTTCGAGGGGCAGGTCCTGGTGCGCCTCTCGACGAATACGATCGATCTCGGCCGCGCCTATGACGCGACCGCCGCCGGCGCCGTGCCGGTGAGCCCGCTTTCCATCATGCGGCGCGGATAGGGGAGGGGAACATGGTGCAGTCCCTCAAGCTCGGCGGCGCACCCGCGGGTGCGGAGCCGAAGATCCGCAGGGTGAACCGGCTGCCGATCATCATCGCGATCGGCCTCGTCATCACCTTCCTTGCCGTCATTATGTACGGGCTGTCTTCTCGGGGGTTATATTTTAGGGGCGATCCCGGAATCGGAGAGAGTTCCGGCAACCCCGCCTCAACCTATGCCGATCAGCTAAAACGTGGCGTCTCCGACGGCATCATCGGCGAACCGGCCGAGACTCCGGTCTTTCAGCCGACGCCCGTGCAACGCGAGGAAAGCGTCAATCCGTTCACGCCGCAGCCGGCGGCGCGCGAAACTGTCGAGCGACAGGAACCGCAGTTTGAGCCGGAGGCGATCTGGAGGGCACGTCTGGAGCGCGAAGCCGAGGAGCAGTATCTGCGCGAACGCCACCGCCAGCGCATGGCCCGTCTGCAGGCAAACGATGCTGCTTATGATTCACCGGTCGCGGTGAGCACCGGCAAGCTTCAGGGGCAGACAGATGCAGGAAGCGATCCGGGTGCCAAAGGTAGTGCCTCCGGAATGGGCCAGGCCGGCTCGGCCGCCGACCTTTACGCAGCGGCGCTGCAGGCCGGACTGGGTAGGCAGCATCTCGATCCAAACGCCCAGCGTACCAAGGAGGATTTCTTCAACGCCGACATCAAGGAGCTTGGCTATCTCCCGAACCGGGTCGTCCCGCAGCAGTCGCTCTACGAGCTGAAGCGCGGATCGGTGATCCCAGCGACGCTGATCACCGGCATCAACTCCGATCTTCCCGGTCGCATCACCGCGCAGGTCAGCCAGAATGTCTACGACAGCGCCACCGGCCACCGGCTTTTGATCCCGCAGGGTACCAAGCTGTTCGGCCGTTACGACAGCAAAGTCTCGTTCGGCCAGTCCAAGGTGTTGGTGGTCTGGACCGACATCATTTTCCCGAACGGCTCCACCCTTCAGATCGGCGGGATGGCCGGCACCGACGCCAAGGGTTACGGGGGCTTCAAGGACAAGGTCGACAACCACTATTTGAAGACCTTCGGCTCGGCGATTCTGCTCGCCATTATCGGTACGGGCATGGACATGGCGTTGCCGGAGAGCTCGACGCTCGCCACCCAGGACACGGCGTCCGACGCCGCGAGGAGGAATTTCGCGGAGACGTTCGGCCGCGTCGCCGAACGCACGATCAACAAGAATCTCGACGTTCAACCGACACTGGAGATGCGCCCAGGATACAAATTCAACGTCCTCGTCGACCAGGACGTCACCTTCCCCGGCGCTTATCGGAGCTGATGGACGGATCAGAGGTTTTACTGGCAATGCTGCTTAATGAGACGAACGAGCGTTCCGCCATCGTCGTTATACGGACAAGGCGCATCTTATTGGAAATGCCATAGTTTCCGCCTGCGTCAGCTATCTGACCATTTCGGCAAACGAATTTGCCCTCGCCTGACGGACCGGCCGCAAAGGGGTGGATTTCTGCCCGACCGCTTCTGGGCGGCGGAGTTGGGAAAGCGGCCATTCAGGTGGTCGCTGCGCTTCGTCAGCAACGCGCCCTCAAGGTGGTCATTCGCACATCGGCGTCCCTCCACCAAAAGCGGACATAGTCGCCGCCCTTGCGCCGATCTAGGCGGCCAACATGTCTTTTCTGGTGCTGGAACGAGGTTGGGAGGCGTCAAAATCCCAAGTATTGAAGCTTCTTAGGTGTTAGTCGGGACTGCTTTTGCTTTGATAAAACTGATAGCGTTCCAGAAAGTAGGCATACGCCCGGTCGATGACTAGCGGGTCAAAGGAGGCCAGTCCGAGCGGCACTGGATTGCCGGTGGATGCACCGAGCGGAGCGTGAACGATCCCCGCCACCATGACTCCGGGCACCAGCAAGAGCTCTAGTGATTTCGGGAAGTCCCCGACACGGACAACCTGAATTTCATCGAACGTTTTTGCTGTGTACTGTGCAGGCTTATCCCATGCATAGAGGCAGACGGATTTCATATCCGGCTTTTCACCGGGCAAAGTACGCGCGGTCTTCTCCTGTATCAACGTCAGAAGGTCTCGCTGCTGGGTCGTGGCTCCCCACCTGCGGGTCTGCGGCGCGACCGCGTATATGTTGACCGGCGCTTCCGTTACGTTGCGCAGACCGTAGTCGAGCACCGCCTGCACGCGCTCGATGTTGCCCGGCAAAAGTAACGAGCCTACGATAGGAATGGTCTTTCGGTCGGTTCTGGGTTCACCTGCACGGCTGACCGCTTCCCTCCAGTAACGGATTTCGGAAAGACCATTCCGAGTCGTAAACTCTTTCAGAAACTCCGGGGCCATATCGATCAGCGTTTGATACCCGGCGGCAGCGTCGAGGTGAGCGGCTGACGTCTGTTGATCATTCACAAACAGAGCTACGGCGCGCTCGATCTCAGGTCGGTCAGCGATCTCGTGATCCATCCTCCACGGAGACAAGTCGATATCAGCGGCACTGGGATTGGATGCTTGGGCGAACGTCACGAAGCGAAGAGGCATCTGGTATCTTTCGCCCGGCGTAACCACCGGATCGATCGAATAGATGTCACGGCGCTCGGTCTTGCCGCGATCCGCTTGATCTGCGAGTTCCCTGAAGAATTGCTTGAAACGAGCCGGGACGCGCTCCGCTACTCGGCCTGTGCCAGCCGGGTCTTCTGAGGGCAGCTCGGGCAGAAGCCGCTCAAGCTCATCAAGGAAGCGTTTGACCTGGGGAGCTATCGCCATGAGGTCGAAACCGAACGAACGGCGTCGTGCCTCGACGGTGTAGATGGACGGCTGTTCGTCGTCTGCCTTGAAAAGGCCTTCACCTGAAATCGTCAACCAGAGCTTTCCGGCCCTGCGCTCCAGATATCCCGGACCAATGGCCTCCTCCAGAACATACGCCATTTCGGTCTGGCTGTAGCCGAAGAAGGCGGCTGCCTCTTCGTCAGCGATCCCAGGGGCCGCTTTGACGAGGCGCAGCAAGAACTCAAGTGTCGGGCTTACCTGCCCCAATGAGGCCACCTTGTAACTGACCTCGTAAATGCGGCAGGGTAACAGCACATCGAAAATGTCGAGGTCAACGCGGCGATCTTCCTCCGGCGGCACTAGTTCGTGGCCCTTTAGTCGCAACAGCGGCCGACTAAGCTTTCCCATGGGCGCCTCGCTTTTTCATTGAGCTGCTCTGGGATGAGTTTTCCGTTTCTCTGTCTGCCCGAGCTTCCAGCAAATCCTCCGCGGCGATGACCGAAGCAACGCTTTCGTCCGTACGTCGTCCAAAGCCTGCCGATAATTGCCCCATGGGTCTGTTGGCCTTCCATCTATGGCGCGACCCAACGATCACAAGTCTGTCCATCGCGCGGCTCACAGCGACATTGATGCGGTTTGGTGTAACGAGAAAGCCATCCTTTATGGTTTTGACGCCAGATTCGATTCCGCCCAACTCGTTGTTGCGGACAAGCGACAGAATGACGATGGGATTTTCTTTCCCTTGATAGCTGTCGACCGTACCGACCTTCACGTTCTTCTCTAACAGAGAAGCCAACGCGGACTGTCTCAGCTTTCGTTCGATTAGATTGCGCTGCGCAGCGTACATACAGATCACGCCGATGCCGACCGGGTGGTCCTGCTGGGTAAGCAGCCATTCGCGAAACCTGTCATCCGCGTACCACCGGTCAAGCAAATGGACGACCGCATCGGCCTCTGCCGGATTGATCTTGCTCTTGGCTTCTCTCCGCTCGTAGCCCATCGGGCCTAGACCATCGGTCTCAACCCATGTCAGCGGATACTTCAGGTCATCAGGCAATACCTGGGGATCGACAACAGGTCCCGTGCGACCGGCGAGCAGCGTGAGGTCGGGGTAAAATACCTCGGACACGAGCTGACCTATGGGAGAAAGCATCCGGTACTGGGTTTTCAGCCGCGAGCCGGCGGCGAGGCCGTAACCCGTCTTGAACGTGCGCTCGAAATCGCTTCGCTTGATTTCCTTTTTCGCAATTGACGTGCGTTCCGCGACGAGATTGATGACCTCGGGCTTATGTTGCGGCTGTAGCTGCGCATGGTCGCCGACCAAGACGGCCCAGCGCGCAGCCTGTAGCGGGACCAGCAGTTCGCCGGACGTACAGCGGGCGGCTTCGTCGACAATCACCAGGTCAAAAGCGGTGGCCGTTAAGCCCAGCGATGATCGACCGAGTCCCACGCATGTTCCGACAACGATCTGGCGTGTGCCGGCGAGGAACGTATCGAAACTCCGCTCGGCGCGAGACACACTGCCGATAAAATCCCGGCCCAGTCCCGCTATGGATCTCAAACGGTTGATCCTATCCGCACCGACTGCATGTTGCCGCGCCGCGCGTCGTGCTATGGCGGCGGCCGCTTCGTCCATAAAATCGCGCCAATCATCCTCGAAGCCGGATTCTGGCAGCGAAATCTCGATATCGAGCAGCGACAAGTGCTGTTGAAGCGTATCCTTTAGACCGTTGATCCGCTGCACCTGCGCTTCAGCATCGCGGTTCAGCTCGTAGATTTTTTGGACGACGGGCCTTACCGTTGTTTCGAGAACAACGACTTGCGAAATGATGTCGGGCGGAACTCCCAAAGTCTTACCCACCACGGCCATGCGCTCGCCGAATGTGGCGCCGAAGCGATCCTTGTAGGACTGCTCGACGCGGGAGGTGTGATAAGGGCGTAGGGGTGGGGAAACTTGTCCATCATCCATGCCGACGCGGAGCAGACTAGGTAACTCTCCGGTCTTGCGGAATAGAGCCAGGACCGATTCTGCCGCATTGTTTACCGCCTCATGCGACTGACTGGACAGGAGGACGTTCCGAACGAGCCCTTTGGTAATCGCATAGTGGGCAAGAGCGGCAATGAACTTCGTTTTTCCTGTCCCGGGCGGCCCCTGGAGAAGCCCCACCGGCCGGGTATTGATGATTTTTCGAAAGGCTTGCGTTTGGTCGTCATTGAGGCCGTACAGCGCCAATGCCTCGTCGCTCGCTTGCTGCCCCGCCATGTCCGGGGCCGCATCGGAGCGCGTATCAAAGACCGACAACAGGCCGGTGGCGCGACCGTTGCCAGCCAGAATGCGGCCAACGGCGTCGGTCCGCCGCTTGAGGCTGGTGCCCTCGAAGTGACTGAGAAAGCGCAGGCGCTGTCCAGCTTCAACGAGCCGTGAGCCGAAGGACCATCCGCCCTGTGCGTCGATGACAGCAAGGTCTGGCTTCGACCGGTTCAGATCGAGATCACCGATGCGCCGCCAGATTCCTTTCTTATCCTGCTTCTGAACGCCCACGGTATCATTGCGGGAGAAGTCGAACTCACCGCTTTCCAGCTCCATGACGACCTTGTGGCGGCCAATGCCGCGATCGTAGGCGCTATCAAGCTGGGCGACGCCTTCGGTGGTGAGTTCATTCTCAACCTCCATAAGCACACGCCACAGCTCCGGCACGTCGACATCGGTGGTCGGTATATCGCTTTCGGCGATCTCTTCGGCAAGGGCGTCTTCGGCCTCGTCCTCTTGCGGCACGAGATCGGCGCTTTCCGGTGTCTCGGAGGCGGCTGGCGAAGCAGCCCCGGATATTTCTTTTTCGATCCTCGCCTTGACCAAGGGATCATTCAAGATGGGTTCGAGCGCCGATAGGTCCGTGACATCAGACCTCGTGACGTTCAGGGTTTCTCCGATCCTGTGGAATTCCTGTTTGGCCGCAAGGGCAAGAAGCCACTGTTCAAGCTTGCGCCTCGTTGCAACGGTTGCTCGCCCCCCTTGGTCGAGACGAACTTCGAGTTCTTCGAAGGCCCCGCGAATGTGGAGGGCCAGATAGCCACGATGAGGGTGACGACGGACGCGAAGAAAGAGGAAGCCTTCGTCAGAATCGATCGGGCCTGTCTGCTGGCCCGCGAGGGAGACCGAAATTGCTTTGTCGTCGATTGCTTCCTTTTGACCCTTCGACTGAAGCCGTTCGATTGTCTTAGCCAATGATTCTTGTAACGGAAGGAGGGTGGTTAGTGCGGGCGGTTTCTCGCGGCAGTCCCTGATCGCGGAGGCAATGTCGGCCCCGTCCGCGGGATCAAGATCAGACGCGGCCAAGATTTCTTCGGTGATTTTTGTAAGTGCGAACCGGTCGCGCTCCATGCGGTTCCCGCTATCGGGCGCGTAGGCGGAACTTACGACTTCGCCGTCGACACGCGGCGAATAGTCGAGCACATCGATGAGGGTCGGTTGACCTTCCGCACTGACCACTATGTTGGCCGGTTTCAAATCACCGTGCCCGATTCCTTGATCGTGCAGGGCATCCATGATGGAGACGAGGTTGCTACACAAAGATAGGGCTTTGGCGGCGTCGCTAAACTCATGCTCATTGGCGAGAACGGTATCTAGGGCAGCGCCCTCGATCCACGCTTGGACAAGAACAAGACTGTCACCCAGCCAGTACACGCTGCGGACAGGAGCAATCCCTGTCGGTTTGTCGGCCTTCATGTCGGCAGCCCTGCGAAGGAAGGAAAGAAGGCTTCCTCCCTCCTTCTGAACGTCGCCCCAAGCCGACTGTTTCCACTGCTTGACCAGGACCGGGATGTCATCCTCGGCACTGCGCCATGCGTCCATACGGTCGCTTTCAATGATCATCTCCCCTTCAACGGGGAAAGTCGTGAATAACTGGCGTTGTGAGCGGATCGTCGTTCTGAACGATTCGAGCCCCGCGATTATTTCGTCAGGTGTTGGCCTCGACGCTGTTGCACGGTTGAAAGATTCGAGGGCAATGGCCGCGTCCCCGAATCTCTGATCAGGGCTGATTTCCAGAGCCTCCGCGAACCAGTCATGGAGTGCGGCATACTCGTTTGCGCCATCAACTGTGGCCTTCCATTCCGCCGGCTCGCCTGATGGCAGTTGACCGAAAAGCAGTTTGTGCACCGTGACGCCAAGCAGAAAGACGTCCCGGCGCTTCGGACCGCCATCCACTCCCAGCACGTCCTCAGGCACCGTAACTCCAGAAAGAAATTGATAACGGGAAGGCCCGAGGGATTTTCCTTCCGGAATACGCGCCGCCAGCAAATGAGACAGCCTGACCGATGTTGGCAGCTCCAGCCAGATGCTGTGGCCGCCGATATCAAGATGTGACGCATTCTGACGATGCAGCGCCGCAACGGACGATACGATCTGTCGCGCCAGCTCGATCTTCTGACCGGGAAGAGTCGTGGAAGCCTCACTGATGGAAAAGTCATTGAGGCGTCGCATGCGGCGCCTGCGATCGTAAATTTCCCAGTAGTTGACTCCACGGTCGGGATCATCCAGCCGCGGCGTGAGAAGAGTTCGCTCAAGCTCCTGATCCCGGTCGCGGAGCCAGTGGTAAACCTGCTGCTCGCGCCCGGCGATTTCCAGCCGGCCCTCCTCCGTCTGGAAGCGGCCATCGTTGCACTTGGTGAAGTCCCACAATCTCAAGATTCCGAGATTGTTCTTGTTGCCCTCGTCCGTCGCTTCATATTCCCGGTAGATGTCACTGGGATGTGCGTAGCTGAAAATATCCTCGGCAAGATACCTCTGGAATCGACGCCGCCCAGGTTTGAACGGTGAATTGGGACCAACGTTAAAGAACCTGCTTAGCTTATCCTTCCAAAAACCGTCTGTGAGCGGCCTGTGGAGGAATGTGGCGAGAGGGTCGCCGAAGGCCTCGCCTAGCTTGCGCGTATTCGTTGCGAGCTTGATAAAGTCATCAACGGCAAGAACTTTTTCTTTCTCCAGGCCATCGAGATGGGCGTTGGTCGCTAGTCCCGTGAGTACGACAAGACCAACGATGAACGGCACTGGCTCGCGGCGGGTCTCAGTCCTGCTTTTCAGGTGGCTGGCCAGGGGGCCAAGAACCTCGCGCCCGATGTCGCCAATCTTCTGGACCGGGGAAGGGCCGCAGTCCCTGCCATTGTTGTACCAGCGCCCGTCCCTGTTCTCGATCTTGCCGTTCCAGTCCTTGATGTCGACCAGGAATATGCGGTGATCGGAGACGATGATGACGTCGATCTCGCGTGATTTCCCAAGACCCAGCGTCAGATCGAGATTCGTGAAGGCATACCAATTTGACGGCAGCTCCTTTTTGAGCCGCTCAAGGCCTTTTACCTCACGCGAATGAACGCCACGGCCGCAGTTTGTGACCTGCATCTACCCTCGCCCCTGTTTAACAGGCGGGAATATAAACAGGTGTTCTCCATCACGGAACATCTTTCCATCAATGCACTGGAGGTTTGGCAGAATGGCAGCTCATCGCAATTTCTGCCGCCAAAGCGGACAAGCGGCTTCCGGCCCCGGCCCCGCCGTTTGGCGGAACTGAACGAACGGCAGGTTTCGGGCGGCGGCGAAAGCACTCCGAACGGCGACACAGGGGTCGATTCCGTTCATCCGGAGCCTTCGCAAAAATCAGTGGCCCCAATTTTTGGGCGAATTTAGGAGTTTCGCGAAAAGCGCGATCTCTGCACGATAGCAACGCCCGCCAAGGTGACGGCGAAGCCGGTGAGCTGGATTGCTGATAGACCATTCCCAAATCGGCTCGAGAGCAATTTGACGCCTATCGGCGTGGTTCGATCCCGTCTTTGAGTGGTGGAGGAACCGCGTAAGTTGACGGCCAACTCCAAACTCACGCCCGCCGGGCCGCCTTGTCGCCACACGAAAGAAACCGCTTCAAGCTCAAACCCGCCAACAAAATGTAAGGCGGCATGGCGAGCGAATAGTGACCACAGTTTAATTCCAAAATATTTGGCCTAGCACCGGCGTTCTTCAGCCTCTGCATGAACCTCTCCGACAGATCTGGCAACACCACTTTGTCTCTCTTAGCCAACACAACGTGAAGATCGAGATCAGGCCGGGCTAGACGATGTGCGTAGTTCTCCAGGTTAAGCGTCCCCCAGACCCGCCTGAGATCGGTCAGATCAATCCTAGGCTCAAGGCTATCGCGTATCGCGCGTGTCGCGCGACCAGTCCAAACCATATCGGCCAGACTCCCCGCCGTCAGAAATAACGAGGCTTTCGACACCGCCGGATCATGCGCTGCGATCAATCCAGCGACCCAGGAACCCAAGCTCATACCGAGAACCGAAATGTCTCGATAGCCTTCGCGCTTCAACCAACGTATGAGTTTTCGCCCATCCCATACCGCCTGCCTTACGGATTGGATCGTTCGACCAAGGTTGGCGCTAAGCATGTAATCGGCGTGCAGCGATCCGGGTCGGCTACGCTCGAAGTGATAGGGCATCGCGATCTCGACAACCGTGATGCCGCGCTTCGAGAAGAAGCTGGCAATCCGGCGATTTCGGGAGCTTGCATTCCAATGATGAAAAATCACCATCGCCTGATCGAACGACCCGCATTCTGTGATTTTCGCCCAGACGACATTATTGTCTTCGATGTCAGTAGAAACGTCCGACGGAAATTTGAGCCATCCATCTCGCCTTTCAAAACCCTGATCGCTCACACTCGGCTCATCGAAAAAGGTTGGGTCCGCCACGGCCTGGTCCGCAACGACACAAAATTCCTTGATACTTGTTGTCTCCCTCGCACTTGGAAAGGCGCGTTCCGCGTCAAGGACGAAATCCGTTGGTTTCTTCCCTTCCTCTCCGCGAAGGGCCTGGCGTTCGTCCCAACGATCGAGCCAACTATGGAACACTCTGATTGTTTCCTAACTCGCTCGCTCGCCAGCGGCCTAATCCTGGATCGAACAGGCCGTATAGTGCGATTAGCACTGAAATGGCCAGAAGGGTCGAAAAGCCGGCAAACGCGTCGATCAACAAGTAGCTGACAACAAGTAACGCCACGGCCACCGACATCTTCCGCAAAGGCACATGAAATCGACCTCCGACACCCAATCGGATGGAGCCATACAAAAATACAAAACAGGTCGAAATAACGATAAGGAGGCTGCTGTAATGCGTCGGCATACGATAGCGGAACCCGGTGCTTACATCGTCGCGACCTTGGAACATTGAAGACATATCGCCGACCAACCACGTCACAATATTCTCACCACTGGATGCCAGATAAGAGCTCTGGACCTTCATCCATATGGCGACCAGAACCCCCAAAACAGTACACCGAAAAACCCCACGCATCACTGTGAGGCCGGCTTCATTGAGCTCTTGCTGATGATCAACATGCGGCAGCTTCTTCAATCCGTCCCCAATTCTCCAAAGGTCATGAACAATCGCATAGAGCAAAATGAGACCTGCGAAGAAAAGATAAAACACCATGCACATGTATAGGTAAGCGAGACCCGTAAAAACGATTGTTTCGGGGACAGATATGACCTCAGGACGCACAAGAGCTATTTTTCCCCAATCCATGGCATAATTGCCACCGCCCTTCATTAATGGGATCAAGGACACGCCGATCCATTGAAGAAGACCCGCGAACAGCAAGCAAATCAAAAAAACAGACCAATATGTGTAAGAGGAAGCGTCAACGTTGCGCAACCAGGCGTCGTCGCTTTCCACCTGATCGCTCTGCGCTGCGAGCTTTCTGCGCCCCTCACTTTTCCAGAAGACCAGCAACTCTATAACGAAGAAGAAAAACAGCGGTAGGAATACCATAAAGTCTAGTGTCCAATTTGCGGCCCAAAGGAATCCAACCTGCTTAACCAGCCCGTCCGCTCGCTCGAAGGTGACGTTGTGGATCCCCATGATGTACGACAAAAAGCCGAGGGCGGTCATGCCGGCAAACACCGACGCCGGTAAATTCAGGGGAGATCCCTGGCTAAAAAACGCCTCCGATTTCCTCGCCAAGCTAAAACGCCGCCCCGGCCTCTTGGCGTCGGTATCTCGTGTCAGATCTATCGGGGATTCTGTCTCGTCATCGAAGGTTGCAGTCAGTGCCGTATCCGAACTCTCCTGTGCTACGCTGCCTCCGACTATCTTCCATTCTCGTCTCTTTGCCGATAACCGCGACTGCGCCGCACTAAGCTCCATCTGCCATTCGCTGGTTGCCTCCGGATCATCGCATCCAAAGATCCTCGCCAGCCAACGAATGTTGGCAGTGCTAATTCCCTTCTCGTTCTCTTGAAACCAAAGCTGCACCGTTCGCAGATCGACCCCAACCCGGTTGGAATCAATCTGTGAAATCGCTTCTGCAAGAAGCTCGGGCGTCCATGGGCCTGCAGGAAACCCGTCTTTGCCCAACGGCCGACCCGCACCCGCGGCCGCCAATCGTTTGAATAACTGTTTGAAATCACTCCCGTCTCTCGGCGCAGGGAGAAATAACTTTCCGTTCCTAAACAATGACTTATAGGCTCTAATTTCGTTCCGCTTCGCTCGGCTTCGTGTCCTATCGTGCGCTCGTCCTTAAATCAAAGTTTTTATCAAATCGATTTTGACCGGCACGGGTGAGCATCGAATGAAGGGACAACGGGTCTGCGGTTTGCCGATGAACACGGCGTATTGGTTGATAGACGAAGCTCCATCAGCCGCGTGCAACCCAAGGAGCTAAGAGCACCTGATGTCGAAGAATATCGAGCGCGGCAAGCGGACACGCTTCAGAACCGGCGCCCGTGTCGAGCAACCCTTCACCGAGCAGAAGGACCGCATGGGACTGTTCATCCGCACCATGGCCGGTCGCGTCCACGCCAAAGGCAACATCGGCACCGGCATCTCGCCTACAATCTGAAACGTTTTGTCTGGTGGCAGGGGCCGGAGTGTGAGCAGGGACGCCAAAACTGGCGAAGTAATCGTACGGGAAAACAAACGGGCGGAACCGGGGCGGAGACAGTTACACATAGGAGAGGCTATCCATTGAAGACATTCTTCCAGAAGCTGACCGACCTCTCGTCCGTGGCACGAACGAAGCAAATGCTTAAGGAGGGGCTGGCCGAACTGGTGCAGGAGCTTGGTTTCGACTGCTACGCCTATGGGGACTTGCAGCCTTTCAGAACATATGCCGTGTCGAACTATCCGCCGGAATGGCAGGCGCGATACCTCGCCCAGAATTACATCAAGGTTGACCCCCTCGTCTCGATGGCCCAAGCACGGATGCAGGCGTTCACTTGGGCGGCCGAGAGCCCTCATCAGTCAACGGACAAGCTGGTTCGGCGCTTTTATCGCGAAGCGGGAGATTTCGGCATCCGATCGGGTGTCACCATCCCCATCCGCACAGCGTTCGGGCACATATCGATGCTCACGCTCGCATCGCACAAGCCGTCTCTGTCGCTTGAAAATGAGATCGACCAGATCGCCGCGGTCACTGCGGTCTCGCAGCTTCATGCGAAGCTAGAACAGCAGGACGCCGAACCCACGGCCAGCTTTCATGTAGACCTGAAAGCCAAGCAGGCGCTCTGCCTGAAATGGTCGGCGGAAGGAAAGACGATGAAGGATATCGCCGCGATCGAGAACATCTCTTTTGCTACAGTGACGTTCCATCTAAACAATGCACGCAAGGCGCTCGACGTCGGAACGCTGCCCCACGCGACCGCGCTGGCGACCAAACTCAAGCTGATCTAACCGGACGGCGGAGCTCAGTCCCTGGGAACGGACGGAAAATAGCCGAGGACGTCGAGCAGGGTCGACAGCACAGTCTGCTGGGCGTGCATGTCGATCATCGCCGTAATATAAGCGATATGGACCGATCGTGCCGCTTCGGCCGGGGGATCACCAGCCTCTATCGCATGCCATTCGTCTTGCCGTGCTTCTGCAAGGTCACGAAGCCGCCGGTGAGTCTTGATCGCCCGGATTGTGATCCGTTCGAGATCTGACGTTGGAAGGTTCTCAGTCAGGCCGACGACCGGCCTCAGGACGAGTTTATGCTCTGGCTGCACATAGCCTTTTTCATCATCTGGCATCGTAATCTTCTACAAAAGGCGTCCGCGGTACGCCCCCGCCGACAGACATCCTTTGAACCCAAGCCGGGGGTTAGAAAACTGTGTCTACACGGTCCCTGTGACCTTTGAAAAGCCGTTCGGGTTTCCACCCACTCCCGCGAACGGCAGCCAGAGAGAGGGTTTAGGGATACGGGACACCAATCCCCGAAAGATCGATGCGGATCCCCGCCTTGTTGGGATCGCCGGGTTGGGTGTCGTGCTGCATGGGAACTTCGCCTGCTACCGTCCCCTCGGAATTATCCTCTTCCGATGGTCCGGGCGGCGTCTGCTTCGGCTCGGCAAGACTCATCTCGCCAGGATCCGGTTCGCTGAACACGGCCCGACCTTCGAAATATCCCGTCTTCCAGGCGTAGATCGCGTCGTCGAACGCCTCGTCGACAGCGCTGCCGTACCATTTCGTGACGATGCGATAGACCTTCCAGAACAGCGTCGTGCCCATGCGGATGTTGGCGCAGGCGTCGAGAAGATCGGGATTTAGTTCCGAGACATCGGCGACGCCTAACCCGGCCGGAAATTGCGTAACGCCGACCCGCACGACTGCCTTGCCGACATGCTGGCGAATGAGCGCCAACGCCTCTTCCGGAGTGCGAGGCTTCGGCACGAGCACGACACGATCGCCAGCGCTAACGGTGACGGCGAGCGGATCGCTGGAGCCGGCCTCCGCGATGAACTTCTCGACGATGGCCGGTTTCAGACCGGGACCGGCGCATTGCTGGATAAGGGCGGCGTCGATCATGGGCAACTCCTTGGTCAAAGGTTGAAGGCAGTCACAAGGGGTATGCCGAACAGCCGGGCCCAAGCCTCGGCGCTGGCTTTCTGGATGGCGACGATCGAGGTGCCGGCCGTCCACCAGCCATTGCCGGTGGCGACGATGACCTCGGGCGCGTGCAGCATCGACTGAAGGACCGGCCAAAGGATCAACTGCTCATAGCAGATCAGCGGCGCGATCCGCCGGACGCCGAGCTCGACGATCGGATTGGCGAAGAAATGCGCCCGCGCGCCCCCGTCCTGCCCCGTCCATGCCAGCCATGGCTGCCACATGGAGACCGGGACCGGCATGCGCTCCCGATAGAGAATATCGGCGCGCACGGCGGAGATGGCGAGCATGACATTGTCGTAGCCTCGCGCGTCGACGGTCGCCGCGCCGGCGATCACGGTGATGTCGACGCCGTGCAACTGGTCGCGCCAGACCCCCTCGACGGTCGGCGTCCACAAGCCCAGAGCGCTTTCGGGCAGCACGGCGATACCGGCGCCCTCGCCGGCCGCTCGCCGCACCGTGGCGATCAGGTCATGGTGTTGTTCCAGCCCGACATTGCGGCCGAGGCTTTGGCCGAGTTCCAGGTCGACGCCTTTCCACCCTTCCGGTGGGGATGGGTCTGTCCACGAAGCGGCGAACCAGAGCCATATCCCACCCAAGACGATGGCAGCGGCCGGCCACCATCTCGTCGTCATAGCGAGAAGACCGGCGGCGGCGACCGCAAGGCCGAACCATCCCCATCCCGGAAACAGCGCGCCGGCGGCCGTCAGCGGATGCGCCCAGCCGACTATCCCGAACGGTGGCACCGCCATCAGGAGCGCCGCCAGCCCATACCGGGCCGCCCTCCTTCCTCCCCGCCGGCTCGTCCACAGAGCCGTATGCACGGCGACGAAGGCCAGCGACGCGGTAAACCAGAGCAGCAGACCCGGCCAGAGATCTGAGGCATAGTAATTGGCGACGCCCTGTGGCAGTCCGCGTGAGGCTGCGAGGAAATAACCCCCCGATACCAGGGCCGCGACGATCCGGGACGGCGATAACGCCCATAGTGCCGGGAATGCGAAGGCGAGGGGCAGGGTCCGCAGATCGCCGCTCCAGGCGACAGCGCCAACGAGCGAGGCGGCCGCCGCCAGCATGACAGCACGCACAGTGTCAGGGATCGAAGGTGAGGACCGGGCGGGCGCGACCGAGGAGGCCGGTTCCGGAGATCGGCCCGAAATATCGTGAGTCAAAGGAACCCGCAAAATCGGAGTGAAGAAAGAGGTGCGCCGACGGAACGAGCCCGCCAGCGAAGGGAGCCAGCGCCCTGCCCTTTGCGTCGGCGGAATGCAGCTGCGAATGCGCGAGCAGCCGGCCGTCAATCGCGACGCTGGCGCCGATGTCGACACGCTGCCCCTCGATCGCCGCGACTGTCTTGATCAGCGGACTTAGCCAGCCCGGGCATAGGCCACGCCGGAGATAGCCGCGCTCGCGAGCCAACCTGAATGGCGGTGTGTCCGGAGGGCAGATGAAGACGAGATCGCCTGCGATCGCGGGCCGATCAAGTGCTTTGATGCGCCAGAGACCGAGCGGGTAGCTCGGCGTGAGATTAAGGCGGATACCACCAAGCCAACCTATGCAGATCAGCGTAGTTGCGGTCATTGCCGCGACCGCGATCAGGGTGATGGCGTGACGACGGCTCATTGCTTCAAAACCGGAGTCTTGCGCTGTGACAGGCGAAGGTTCTCCGTCTGCTTCAGGGTCTCCGCCGTCCGCTCGTGGGCGGTGATCTGCTGCGCCGCGCGCATGACCGGCCAGGCTTCCGCGAGCTTCTGGCGCTCGCCTGGCGCCAGGCCATTCGCCGCGCTCTCGAAGAGCTTGCCGGATGGTTCGCGCGCCGCATTGGTGAGCAGTGTCCGCTCGCCGAACCGCCCCGTGATCGCCTTGTTGAAGCCGTCGATCTCGGCCTTAGCCATCCTGTCGGCAAGGGCGTAGCCGAGCGCAGCCGGCAGGTCGTTGCGGTCGATCGCATCGCGCACGCGCTCGAGCACTTGGTGAGCGGCGGGAGACAATGCCGGGATGTCGATCGAGACGCGGCGGCGCAGCGTCTGTTCGTCGGCCTCGATCTTCTGCACAACCGTCTGGCGTAGCCGCAGGTAGCGCTCGATATCCCGCTTCAACGCCGGCGCATTGACCTCCGCGATGCGCCGGTCTTCGCGATCGACCTTGCTCGCCAGAAGCCCGACCCTTCCCTTGAGCGGACCGATGGTCGCCGGTTCATTGACCAGGCGCTCGAGCGTCGCCCTGGCCGTCGACGGATCGGTGAGGACCGCATCGAAGTTCATCGCCCGGAAGGCCGTCTCGGGATCGGCGAAGACGAAGCGGAAGCGGGTCGAGACCTCCTCCCACTGCTTCGCAACAGTCGGATCGGCAAGCAGCTTTTCCTCGACCGTATCCTGGACCGAATACGGGAACTGGGTGACGCCCTTCACCATCGGCGCGGACTCCTTCAGCGTTTGGGTTTGACGCGTGTCGAGAAGGCCGAGGCGCTCGCCCAAACCTCTCAGGCGCAGCCCCAAGTCTGCGAGGCGCTGCTTCTGCCGGAGCGTCCAGTCTACTCGATCTCGGACCAGCGTGCGGGCGACACGGGCAATGTGCAGGCCACGGGTCTCGGCGAAGCGCAGCGCCTGGCGGTAGAGCGTGCCGGGCTCGTAGTCGAGCGTTGTTTCCTTGGCGTTGCGCCGCGACAGGATCTTGATGAGTCCACCGCCCATGCCAAACGAACGGCGCCCGTAATAGAGCGCCATATCCTCGCGGTGACGTGTCAGTGCGACATAGGTCAGGTGACGATCCAGAGACAGGGACGCCAGCACCTTCACCCGGTCGACGGTCGACCCTTGAGATTTGTGGATCGTGGTCGCATAGCCATGGTCGAGGTTGCGGTAGAAGCGCTGATCGACGGAAACACGATGGCGCTGATCGCCCTCGCCGATCTCGGCGACAATCCGGTTCGGCACGGCCTCGATGACCCTGGCGATCATGCCGTTCTTAACGCCAAGGGCGCCGGCGTTCTTCAGGAAGACGATCTGGTCGCCGACGTCGAAACAACGCATGCCGTCCTCCGTGCGGAAGGCATGGCCCTCTCCGACGATGCCGCGTTCTACCAGCTTCTCGCGGGCCATCGTATTGAGCAGGCGCACGTCGCGGCGCAGATGGGCGAGGATCAGCGTCGACTTCGTGGCATCGTAGTCGCCGTTCCAGTCTGAGATCAGGTTCTCGACGGCTTGCGCCTTCAGGTCCGAACCCATCACCCTGCCGCGGCTCCGATAGGCGGAGATCGCCTGATCGAGGCGTCCGCGCGCGAGATCGAGCGATGCCTTCCGCATCCAGTCCTCGCGCTGGCGGTAGATGGTCTCTAGTTCGGCATAGCCAATGCGCTCTAGGATTGCCCGGAACGCCGCTCCTGCCTCGATTGGCTGGAGCTGCTCTGGATCTCCGACCAGGACCAGCTTGGCGCCGTTCCGCAATGCTGCCTCAACGAACAGCGCCATCTGCTTGGAGGCGACCATACCGGCCTCGTCGAGGACAAACACGGTCTTCACGTCGAGCGCGTCGCGGCCCTCTTTCCAGCGCAGTTCCCACGACGCCAGCGTGCGGCTGGCGATGCCGGCCTCTTTCTCCAGACCCTCGGCGGCCTTACCGGCGAGTGCACCGCCGACCACGCGATATCCGGCCGATTCCCATGCCTCGCGCGCGGCCTTCATCATCGTAGTCTTGCCGGCGCCGGCGCGCCCGACGATGGCTGCGATGCGTGCGGCGCCCGCCACATGCTCTATGGCGACACGCTGCTCCTGCGACAGACGCTCATTCCGGGCAAAGGTCGCCTCCAGCGCCTTCTGCCGGACGCCATGGCTCGTGCGCTGCGAAAGCCAGATTGACCGCTTCGCCATCTCCGCTTCGACGCGGATCAATTCGCGCGTCGCGTATCGGGCGCGCACCCTCTCCCCGGTGGCGAAATCGACGCTTTCGCGTTCGATCCGCAACAGGTCCGGGCTGTGAAGAATGCGCGTCATCAGATGCTGGAAGGTTCCGGCATCGTCGACATAACGATGCAGGACCTTGGCGATATCCTGGTTGTCGAAGACGCTCTTTTCCGTGGACAGGAGGTCGAGGACGATTTCGGGACGGCGCAGGATTCTGCGAGCGTTTTCCTGCCGTTGCGCCTCGAACTGCTCGATCCGGTCGAGCGAGGGCGCCCATCCCTGCTGCACACCCTTCCGCTGTATCGCTTTGGCGCCAACGCCGATATGGACGGTCGGGACAAGATCGATGCCGCGCTCGGCATAGGAGCGGCCATCGACGCGGATTTCCAGGCCGCCGAGAGCGAGATGCTGATTCTGAAGGTCGAGCCAGCCGTTGCGTTGCTCGATGAACTCCTGTTTCTCGCCGGCCCAGAGGCGGTACTGGATCTTGCCCGATTTCGTACGGACCGGCTGACCGTCCTCGCCAAGGATGGCGAACTTTTTCGCGCCAAACCCGGCGTCCGTGAGCGGGCGCAGCGTGGTCATCAGATGCACATGCGGGTTGCCAGGTTCGTCGTGATAGGCCCAGTCGGCGACCTGTCCGCGTGCCAGGACCTGCTCGAGCACGAACTGCCGCATCAATGCGATGTTCTGCTCCGTCGTAAGCTCGGCCGGCAGCGCGATGATGAACTCCTTCGCGAACTGCGCATCCTCGCGCCTCTCGAATGCCTCGACCCTGTTCCAGAAGGCCTCCACCGCGCCGGCCACTGAGCGGTCGGCAATCAGCTTGCGCGCCCAGTCCGGAGCGTCGGCCGGTAACAAAAACTCCTCATGGGCGAGATTGCGCTTGTTGGAATAGTCGACGGTGCGCGCCTCCATCTCATAGGTCATCTTCGCGCAATGCCGGTACGCGGCCGACAGCACGGCGCTGCGGCCATTGCCGCGTCCGATGAGCTGGGGCGTGAAGTGCGTGATCGCCACGGTGACGACGGCTCCCGATATGAACGAACATGGTGTTCGTCGGGATCGGACCAGCCCAGCGAGGCCGGGAGCAGAACGTCGTGTCAGCGACGTATTACTGCGCCCTTGGATCCATTCCTTCGGAACGGCGGGATGATCTCAGGCGGCGCCGGCTCTGCCGACTAGCTTTTTTACTAGTCGTCCATGGCGCGCATCCGGAGGATTCTGGACGAACTCCAGAAACGACCAGATGAAAAAGGCCTAACCGGAATGAAGAAACCGTCGTCGAAGATCAGGGAAGAGATCGCAAGACTCCAGGATCAGCTCAGGCAGGCCGAAACGCGCGAGGCCGAACGGATCGGCCGCATCGCCCTGAAGGCAGGTCTTGGAGAGGTGCAAGTCGATGACGGCGATCTGATCAAGGCGTTGGAGGACGTCGCAGCGCGCTTTCGCAAAGGGAGTGGACGACCGGACAGGCAGACGGCTGCGTCGGTCGCGGCTGGCGCGCCTCCGGGGTCGGGTGACGAGGCTTGAGCGCATGCAACGGGCGAGCCAGAGCGAGGCGCGCCGCAAGGACACGCGGGAGAAAATCCAGCTTGGCGGCCTCATCGCCAAGGCTGGTTTGCGCTACGAGAAGCGTGCTCTGTTGCTCGGCCTGCTGATCGACGGCGCCGGCCGGTTCAGGGCCGATGACAATGAGCGCGCGCGCTTGCTCGCCATCGGGGAGAAGGCCTTTTCCCATGACCCCGACTAGGATCGCGCTGCTGATTGCGCCGGGCCTGCTGATGGTGAGCATGGTTCTGCTGCTCACCGGTATCGAGCAGTGGACGGCGGGCTTCGGCACGACGGAACAGGCCCGCCTCATGTTGGGCCGGGTCGGGCTCGCGCTGCGCTATGTCGCTGCGGCCGGGACCGGCATCATCTTCCTCTTTGCCGCCAGGGGCGCGAACGCCATCCGGTCCGCCGGCGCGGGCGTGCTGATCGGAACGATTGCCGTTGTCGCCATCGCCGTGGTCCGGGAAACCGCCCGGCTGGTCTCCTTCGCCGGAGATGTGCCGCCAGGGAGCGCGATCACGAACTACATTGATCCAGCAACCGCCATCGGCGGGATGCTGGCAATGGTCGCCGGCGTGTTCGCGCTGCGGGTCGCCCTTCGCGGCAATTCGGCCTTCGCCGCCTCAGCGCCACGCCGCGTTCGCGGGAAGCGCGCGATCCATGGCGAAGCCGAATGGATGGGCGTCAATGAAGCGAAGCGTCTTTTTAGAGACGCCGGCGGCATCGTCGTCGGGGAAGCCTATCGCGTCGACAAGGACACGGTGGCGGATCGTGGGTTCCGCGCCGACGACAATGAGACGTGGGGGGTGGGTGGAAAGTCTCCCCTCCTTTGCTTTGACGCCTCGTTCGGCTCGACGCATGGACTGGTCTTCGCCGGCTCTGGCGGCTTCAAGACGACATCGGTGACGGTGCCGACCGCACTCAAATGGGGCGGCGGCCTTGTTGCCCTCGACCCGTCCAACGAAGTGGCGCCCATGGTGATCGAGCATCGACGCAAGGCCGGTCGTGACGTTTTCGTCCTCGATCCCAAGGACCCGACGACGGGATTCAACGTGCTGGACTGGATCGGCCTGTTCGGCGGCACCAAGGAAGAAGACGTGGTTGCCGTCGCGAGTTGGGTGGTGACCGATACCGGACGGTCGACCTCGATCCGCGACGACTTCTTCCGCGCATCGGCCCTGCAGCTCATCACCGCGCTGATTGCCGATGTCTGCCTCTCAGGGCATACGGAAAAAGAAAACCAGCATCTGCGGCAGATGCGGGCGAACCTCTCCGAGCCGGAGCCAAAATTACGCGAGCGGCTGCAACGGATCTACGACAATTCCGAATCCGATTTCGTGAAGGAAAATGTCGCGCCGTTCATCGCCATGACGCCGGAAACGTTCTCCGGCGTTTATGCCAATGCGGTCAAGGAGACCCATTGGCTGAGCTACCCGAACTATGCTGCGCTCGTCTCGGGTTCGAGCTTTTCCACCGACTCCGTCGCGGAGGGCAAGACCGACATCTTCGTCAATCTCGATCTCAAGACGCTGGAGACCCACCCCGGCCTCGCCCGCACCATCATCGGTGCGCTGCTCAATGCGATCTACAACCGGAATGGAGGGATAAAGGGTCGAACGCTGTTCCTGCTCGATGAGGTCGCCCGGCTGGGCTATTTGCGGATTCTGGAGACGGCGCGGGACGCCGGTCGCAAATATGGCATCAGCCTCGTGCTGCTGTTCCAGTCGATCGGCCAGATGCGTGAAACCTATGGCGGTCGCGATGCGACGAGCAAATGGTTCGAAAGCGCATCCTGGGTGTCGTTCGCGGCGATCAACGATCCCGAGACCGCCGACTACATCTCGCGCCGCTGCGGCAACACCACGGTAGAAGTCGATCAACTCAGCCGGTCCTCGCAGATGTCGGGATCGTCGCGCACGCGATCGAAGCAATTGGCGTCGCGCCCGTTGATCCTGCCCGATGAGGTCCTGCGCATGCGCGGGGACGAGCAGATCGTTTTCACCGCCGGCAATGCACCGCTGCGTTGCGGCCGGGCGATCTGGTTCCGACGCGCCGATATGAAATCGGTCACCGGCGAAAACAGATTCCACCGGAAGGAAGGACCAACTTGAGGCTGACACCGGTGGTTTTGTCCGTCGAGGACCGGCTCGGTCGCGCACTCTACGGGCCATGAACGTGGGACGAGATCTCGCTTGGCGAGATCTCGTGCGTGAAGGGTTCGCCCCGCCTCTGGGATGGGCCACGCCTCGACTGGTGTTCGTGACTTGACCGCAGTGAGGCCGGGTTTTGAAGGGTGGGAACCGTCGCCCGACGGGGTCCTATTCAACCTTCCCGGGACGCAAAGACTTCCGGTGAAGACAAGATGGCCGTGGGAACGATCGGCAGGGAATGCTATCCCTATGATGGGAACGTCAATGATCGGAGCCGAAATATGGGTGAGTGGCCGAAGGACAAGTTGCTGCGCCATGGCCCGAATCTGCCGATGGAAGAGCGCATTCGACGCTACCAGCATAACATCCGTACGATCCGCGCAGCGGGATGCGCCGTGCCGACCTCAAATCGGCCGACACGCCATCCATCACCGGAATGAATCGATCCGCTTCCAGTGATTCAAACCTGTCATTGGACGTCGGGCCCCGGCTGCGCGATTCTGTGTCACATGAACGCGCAGCCCTACCACCTCTATATCGAACGCCGTGACCCCAGCCAGAACATGGCCCGGTTCTACGCGCTGTCGATCGAGGCGACGCTATTCGGCGAAACGCGGCTCGTTCGCCGCTGGGGCCGAATTGGAACACGCGGCAGGATGGTGCAGCATTCCTTCGACAAGGAGGATGAAGCTGTCGAACTCTTTCTCGCAGTGCTGCGCGTCCGACGCCGACGCGGCTACCAGCCGCGGTCGGCCGCTCGCCATGTGGAAGCGACCCCGTCTGCCTGACGGGGCCGCTGCGATTTCGGTCAGTCGCGGTTCGGGCGAGACCAGATGAGCTGGAGGCCTTCCTGTCCGTCCACCTCGATCAGGGTGGCGTAGATGGGAGCCGGGAAGCTCGGATCGTCCAACTTGACCGAGAGGTAGTCGCGCTCACTCTCCCTGGCGGTTTTCTGCCACGCTGCGCCTAGCTCGACTGCACCCGAGTAGAGGCGGAAGTGCGGGCCCTTGTCGGAGGGATTGTCGACCCGCTCGATGCGCGCCTTGACGTTGAGGTTGAGGGTCTTGATGGTGCCGGTGAAGCCGTTGGCGGTGCTGGTGAAGGTTCCGATGGTGGCCATGGTGAAGTTCCTTTCCTTGTGTTCGGGCCGCGCCCTTCGCGACCCCGATGGCAGTCGAAGGATCGGAGACGATCGGACCGCACCCCGCAGGGGCCGCAATGCAATGGAGGGCGGCCAGGAGCGGCTTTCTTGGCCCGCGAGGAATGGCGGCAAAACCGGGGTCCCCGCGCGACCTGTCGCGTGGGGTGGTTCGTCAGGGGAAGAAAGTTGCGGATGGCCGTTGCGGGAGAACGATCGAGGCGTAGCCGGTTTCCGATCAGACATGCCTCATCGAGCCGCAGAAGGGTTGGCCAGTTCAAAGGGGTGGAAGGAACGGGCTGGCCCACTTTTCGGGATGCGTCATTGGCGGTGTTGAGGACGCCAGAACATGACACCCGTTGCCGAAGTCAGGATGCACTGCATGGGTGGCCAGCAGCACACCCCTCTGGCCCGCTCAGGAAACATGATATGGGTCTGGCGATCTGACGGCCCCCCGTGTCTGGACCGTGAGAAGCCGTCGCACACCGCCATCGTCAACGGTGGACCGGTCAATCCTGCAAGGCGATCGCATGCCGGCTTTCTCGAGGCGGCGTCCGGTTCGGACCAGCTTTCTTGCCACGCAAGTTCGTGGTCTGGTCCGGTCGCAACCCCGTCAGGCAGTCGGGGTCGCTTCCGAAAGAAAATGGGGCTAGCTCTGAACGAGGCATGTGTCAGACACGGCACATGCCCTCGCATTCGTTCATCCAGAGATCGAGCTGGCCGTGATCGGCCGGCGTCGACAGGTCAGCCTCATCGAGCGGGACGGCGGATCGATGCAGGAACACCTCTCCGCGAATGCCGCGCGGGCCGGTGCGAATGGTGCGGTCGACCTCGACCGCGTCCAACCAAGCGGCATGGTCGTGGTCGCGCATATGCCGCTATCGGGCATTATCGTGGAACGGGCAGCCGACGCAGGCCGATTTTGGGGGCGTCGGATAGCCGTGACGGCGCAGCCAGGCGAGACAATCCTGGCGGCTCCTGCGCTGCTCGATCAGCGGGAAGCGTTTGACCTGCCACGCCTCGAAACTCGGCTTGGCGCGGATGATTTCATCGCTCCACGACCGGAAAGGAGGGAGACCTCTTGCGGGTCAGGCCGGCGAGCTCGCGGACCTTGCGGCGGATAGGCACGATCTTCAACTCCGTCGTGCATTGCCGCCGGATCATGCCTATCGACATAGTCTCCTTGGATATGCGCCGTGTGCCGATGGTGATGATCTCGCCATCATCGTGCTCGTCGAAAATCGGCACTTCGGCGCCGGCCGGCGTCACCGTTCTGGTGAAGGCCGGAATAGACGCCCAGCGAGCCCCCTCGCCGGCGGCGACGAGCTGCTTGCGGATACTACCCGCCGACACGATATGGACAGGAAAGGGCAGCACGTTCGTCGACATCAGCCAGTCGAGATGCTCATAGACGGCCTCGGGTTCCCAGCCGGTGTCGGCGAAAATGGCGCATTCGGGCATGGGGCCGATCTCCCCATGCGCGGCCATCAGCGCCATGGTGGTGGATTGGACGCCCGCTCCGAGTGAGAGGGCGCGCAGGCGGATCGGGGAAGGTGCGTCACCTTCCCCGCCGATGGTGGGTGCCTGGAACATCATGCGGCCTCGCGCTCTTCGGAGGCCGCGGGCTGCAGGCCGTGGAGGAACGCGACGGCGCGCTGCGCGTGCGCAGCAGCAGCGAAGATTGCCCGCTTGTCGCCGACGAGAACCTTGAGCCAGGACTCGAGATAGCTCGCATGATCCGCCCGGGGCTCGAGTTCCGGCGCGATGCCGAGATCGGCGCAGAGGAAGCAACTCCCGAGCTCGGCTATCAGCTCTTCGCGCGCCCGCTCGCTACGATCCTTGGTATAGCGGCTGAGATCGCGGTCGACACGATGCGGCGCCGCCGTCCAATGCGTGGCTTCGTGGCTGAGGACCGCGACGTAGGACGCGGCATCGCGGAAGCTCTCGAAGGGCGGCATCTGGATGATATCGAGCGCGGGGGCAAAATAGGCCTGAGAACCGCCATGCCGGATCACGGCGCCGGTATTGGCAAAGAAGCGATCAGCATGTTCGATGCGCGCTACACGATCGCGCACGGGCTCCGCTCTTTGCCTATAATAATGGTCCGGCAGGCTGTCGATCTGCGCGACGTTGAAGACCGTGTAGGCCTTGAGGAACGGGATCTCTCGATCGAATTCCTCACCGACAGCGTCCGTCTCGGTCTTGATGAAGCGGCTGGCGAAGACGACCATCGAGCCGGTCTCGCCCTTGCGAACTGCCCCGCCGAGCTCGAGCGCCTGCTTGAACGTCATCCACATCGGGCTGGCAAAGCCGCGTGCGGTCGCCTCGGACCACAGCAGAAGTACGTTCATGCCGCTATAGGGTAGACCGTTATGCCGGAGCGGCCGGGTCACCCGGCCGATGGCGTTGGCTGAATGCCATGGCTGCATCCAGGGACGAACACCCTTCTCCAGGTCCGCGACGATCCTGTCGGTAATCCGCGCATAAATATCGACGCGGGCTTCCTTGTTTTCTTTCCTGCTCATTTTCATGAACCTCCATTCTGGAGGCCGCGCCGATCGCGGCCCCGTCACGGGGTCCACAAGGGCGGAGTAGGGAGGCGGGCCGCGCACCCACCGGGGTCCCCGTTGCGCTCGCGCAATGGGGTGGTCCTTAGGGCCGAAGCGAAGCGGCGGACGGCAAAGCCGTTGCGCTGACTGCCTCGCTCCGCCAGGACACCGGGGCCGGACGGGGCCGGGAGCGGGCAACAGGAAAAAAAAAGGCGGCGCCGAGCGCCGCCACCTTGTTGTCCGTGGGTGGATCGGTTCAGTGAACCGACCGGCCGCCACTATAGGGATCGTAGACGTAGAGCGCCTCGACTTCGGCATCGTCGAGTTCGTTTTCGGGGAGGACGCCGTACTCGTCGTCGGATTGGAAGAGGATGACGGTGACCATCAGGGTGCGGGCGAGGTTCCAGGCGTGCTTCTGGGCGAGTTCGAGATTGTGCGACATCTGAGGGCTCCATCTTTGAAGCGGGCCATTCCCGCTCGATGGCTCCTCAAGAGGTCCGGCACCCGGGCGCGATCACCGCAGAGGCGAAGCCGGCGCGGCCGCACGCTTGCGTAGCGGACCCCTCGCGGGTTGATCGTGGAAGATCCGGGGACGGGCCAGGACGCCATCACAAGAGAGCGGGATTGGTGCGCTGGCAGAGATCGTTGGCTAGGGCATGATCGCGTTGCTCAAACGCAAGAGCGGCCACCACCACCCGGTCCTGGTGATATTGCGCAGACAGCGATGGAACCCTGGTGCCCCCGATTGCGCGGCCACGAGCGGGTCATATCAGCGATTGCTGCCGCCATTGCGCGCTGTTCCGGCATATCTGCCGGCGACAGACAATAGGCGAGCCCGGCGACCAGTCCCATGAGGAGAATGACGGCCAGGCAATGTGGCAACCTGGTCGTATGAGGATGGGCGGAGCCAAAGCTCCGCCCGTTTGTTCAACCGAGAGCTGCCATCTGCAGTTCGGCGGCCTTGCGATCGACGGTCTGGCCGGGGTTCTCGACGGCCCGCTCGAAGGGCTTCCAGGCTTCGCCGATAATTTGTTTGTAGGCAGCGACAGCACCCTCGGCCGCCATCCTGAGGGCATGGGCCTGAACGCCCATGTCGGCTGCGAATTCTCGCTTGCGCTGGGCGGCGCTGTCGAAGCCGACCGGGCCACCGACGTCTTCGTCGCGGGCATCATTGGCGGACTTGGCCGTGGCATCGCGGGCCTCGGTGACCGCCCGGCTGTAGAATTGGCCGGCGCCGTGGGCGGAACCGACATAGGAGCCGACGATGCGCTGCAGGTGGATCTGCATGGCCCGTTCGCCTAGCCCTTCACCGAGGCTGTCAGCCGTCTCGATGATCAGGCGTTCGTGCAGGTCGCGGATGCCGTCGCTGTCGAGAACGGGAAGACCGAAGCTTTCCGAGATCAGGGAGGCCTGGTTGGCGTCCGGGCAGGCAAGCCGGACCATTTCGAGCGTGGTGCCTTTGCGGAGCGGGACGACCCTGGAGGGAGAGCGGTTGGTGCGTGCGGTCCTGGTCATGTGAGAGTTCCTTTCCTTGCGCCGAAGGCTCGGGCCGGCCCGTGCCGGTCTTCCCTTCGGGTGCGGTCAGAGAAAACCGGCGGGACAGCGGCGGCTTCAGGGTCCGGGAGCGACAAGGGCGAGCAGGCCAGGCTTGCGGACCAGCAGGGCGGCAGCCCTCGCGCAGGATGCGGGCCTGGCCTGCCGAGACCGTCGAGCCCGGCCGCCACGCGGCGCGGAACGCGGCCTTGAAGGCGCCGCCAGCCGGTTTAGACCGCTCCACAAACCCGAGGGGATGACCGGCATGGGTGCTGTTCGGAACCAGTGCAACCGGAAGGAACGGGATGCGGGGCCGCGTTTCCGCCAGAGGCATCACAAGTACGACCACCTGCCCGCACCATCCCTCGATTTGCTCCTGCCGGCCCGGCCCTCGATTGCGACATGAGGATTGGCAAGCCGGCTTTCACCTGCAATAGCAGCGTCCATCACCGGCGATGACGATGACTATGTCTATGACGAGGTGAGCGGCGAATGGCGATGATTTCGACGAGGAGGCCGACGATCTGCGTATGGGTGGCAGCGTTGATGAAACTGATCTGCTCGGCGACAAGGTTAAGCTCGCACAGGTCAACCCGGGTCATGCAAGGCTCGCTAAGGCTGAAACGGATGCAGCGCTTGGCGTGAAGATTCCGAAGAGGATCGCAGAGGTCAATGAGCACCACGGTAATCTGCTGGCCGATGGCGACGCCGTAGTGCTGATCAAGGACCTCAAGGTCAAGGGCGCCGGGCAGACACTGAAACAGGGCACGGTCATCCGTTCGATCCGCCTCACCGACAATCCCCAAGAAATCGATTGCCGGCATGACGCCATCAAGGGTCTCGTGCTGCGGACCGAGTTCGTGCGGAAACGGTGACGATCGCGCGCGATCACGCGGCGATCTTCTGAACCAGGCCGTGCCGCTCGCGCAATGCGGCTATCGCTTGATCCTGCCGCGCCAGCCTGCGCGACAGGGCATCGATCTCGGGCTGGCGTTCGGCGGTGAGCATCGCCAGATGAGCGCGATAGCGCTCGAGGAATGCTCCCGCGTCGGGCGGTTTGCCGCGCCGATAGGCTGTGCGCCTCGGCGCGAGCTTCGGGATCAACGCCGTCATGCGACGAATGATCTGCCGGTCGATCAGGTCGAGCTGGCGCTGGATCTGGCGCCGCGCTTCTTCCAAACGGCATAGCCGGCCATCTATCTCGGCTGGGGCGGTCATTTCTGCCGCCCCTGCCACCCGACGAAGCTCGACGGACCAGCATAGACGGCATGCCGTTCGGGATCGATGACGAAGCCGAAGCGGCCAATGTCGTATTCGGCCCTGGGGACGAGAAAACGCCGCTCCTCTGACCCGATCCCGCGCCTGCCACCTTGCATGGCGAGGCACTCGACATAGCCTTTTTGCTGATCGGACGCGATCGCGGAGACGACCACCCAGTCATTGACGTGCGCGGCCTCGAAGTCACGCTGATCCTTGGTCCGGGATTCTCCGGGGCCGAGGATGGTGCCGAAGATCGTTTCCCAGGCATCAGGGAAGCTGTCCTTGATCGTCCGTTCTGCGGCGCGACGTTCGAACGCTGTGAACAGCTCCGGGAAGGTGATGGCGACGATCGCCCAGCACTCGTCCTCTTCGTAGAACCCGTCCGATGTGCGGAGCAACGGATGAACCCTGGCGTTGCGCTCGGCCGAAAGATGAAACCCTCCGTGACCGGCGGTCGAATGGAAGGCTATGCCATCAGCATAGACCGTTGCTCCCTGCGACGGTCCCCAAGGGGTGTGGGCCGGGGACCGCATGTCGCGGCGCCCAAGCGCTGTCCGCTCACGATGATGCTCGGCCCGTTCGAGCACCTGGGCGCAAAACGCATCCTCATCGGCCAGATCGCCGCCGTGACCGTAGAAATCGTCGCGGGTCCATTCCCCTATGGGTCGACGGATACGCCATCCGCTGGCCAGATAGTGGCGGCCATCACGCGCAGGCGCCATGGCGAAGCCATGATCGCCGACAAGCGCCACCAGCATGCCGTCAGCGCTGCGGCCAAAAGAAACCCCGGACGTATCCGGGGTCGCAGGCGTGGGCGAAAGAGAAGACTGGGGCTTGTTCATGCCGCCGTCCTCCCCTCGACCACATCGGCGGCAACCGCGTCGACCGGGACTTCGGCCAGCACGGCGTTGGGATAGCCATGCCGGATGAGCCATTCCTCCGCTGCCGCACGATGCGGGGCGAGATGGACGAGCTCGGCATTCTCCCCGGCCCGGTCGAAGACCCGGACCGAACCGGGAGCCGGCCTTTCGATGACGCTGGACCGCAGGCGAGAGTCCAGCGAGAAGGTCCGATGCACGCGGATGGCGATGACGCCGCCAGACCCGAAACCGGCCTGATGCAGGGTGAAAGAGGCCGCGAGCGAGACAGCGCCGATGCCGCGCTCGCCCTGCTTGCGGATCAGCCGGCCCTGGCTGTTGTTGTTCCGCCGGGCCGAAAGCTTCTTGCGGTGCAGTTCGGGCGAGCGTTGCGTGTCGTCGGACCAGGCGACAACTGCCCCGATTGGGGCGTCCTCGAAAATCGAAAGTGCGGACATGATGTCCTCCAGATGGTGGGTTTGGAAACAAAACCGCCGCCGGGATGACCGGCGGCGGCAAGGCGTTCGAAAAGGAGAAATGCGGCCGGCTACTCGGCGGCCTCGCGGAAACCTTCGCAATAATCCTCGTCGTGCCGCTCGGAGGCGGGTTCCTCTGCGTGCTCATGGGCCGGCTCTACAGGCACATCGCCATCGAGCCCGTCCTGATCGACAGGCGTGCCGTCCTCGTCATCGTCTTCCGCGACAGCGTTCCTGGTCAGCCATTCGCCGAGCGCGATGGCATCGGGCGCAAACAGCGCCGAAGGATGAACGAAGTGGCCCTCCCTGAAGTGCTCGACGAGCGCGGCGCGGGTGTCCTTGACCCGAGCGCGGGGCAGCACAGACGTCACCTCGCACGAGGCTTCCAATGCGGGGCGCGACAGGCAGGACAGGAATTCCTCCGTGCCCATGTTGGCCAGGAACCCATTGGCGCCGATGGCCTGTCCGGCGACGACCGCACCGATCCCGGACTTGCTCATGCCCTCCCGGCACGAGAGCACATCGACCAGCACGTTCCGCATGGCGATCCGCAGCGTGTCCATGTCGAAAACGAACTTACCTTCGGCGTCGAACAGCATGGCGGCATGGCGACCGAAGCGGCTGCCGAACCGGTGGTCTCCCCCCGCTCCGGAATCGACCCGTACGTTCTGGCCCGCGAAGGCCAGCACCAGCAGCGCCATCAGCGTGTCGTCCTCGATGGGAGCCCGGGACAGCGCCTCGTGCAGCGCGTCGGTGCGCAGATCACCGATCATGTCGATTCCCCTGCGCGTCACGTCCGGGCGGGACTTCGACGCCACGACGGGCTCGTCGGCAGCCTCACCGGCCGCAGCATCCTTGCCCTTGGCCTTTTTCGCCTCCGGCATGCGGAAATGAACGCTCTTCACCTTGCCCTCGCGGTCCAGGTACATCGCCGTATGATCGGACTTCTTCGGCGTGCCATAGACACGTTCGGCCTTGGCCGGAAGCTTCACCTCACCCCATGTGTTGGCTTCAACGATAACGCCCTTCTTTGGCAGGTTCTGTGTCATCCATTCCTGCTGGGCGCCAAGGAAGGCCTCGACATCGGTCGTATAGCGGCTGTCCTGGTCGGCCGGTGCGAAGAGATCCTCGACCCAGGCAATGCCATAGGCCTGCGCCAGTTCGTCACCGAACGAGGCATCGCGCGCATGCATGCGGGTCTTCTGCAGCGCCTGCGCAACGCTCCACCAGGAGACCTGAGGATCGCCCTTGCTTGGCTTGTTGGCCTTCCAGACTTGCCTCTGCTCATCGAGCGAGGCCGCCGCGATGGTGCGGAGCTGCTGCTCGTTCGGCATGTCGCCCCTGGCCATATGATCGAGCATCGCCGGCAGCACATTGGCGAGCAAACGCAGCTTCCTGATCTGCCGGATCGGCAGGGCAAGGGCGACGGCAATCGCCTCCTCGGTCCAGCTGAGCGCAACGAGCCGCTCGATGGCGCGCCACTGATCGACGGGATTGAGGTTTTCACGGGCGATGTTTTCGACCATCGAACGCATGGCGCCGCCGTCCTCGGCGGCATCGCCGACCAGAACAGCGATCTCCTCCAGACCTGCCGCAACGGCCTGCTTCACGCGGCGATGACCGGAGTGGATCACGAAGCCATTGCCACCATCGGCCTGCGGCGCGACAACGGGCGGCTGCACGATGCCGACGGCCTTGATGGTTGCCAGCAGCAAGGCATCGGATTGCGGGCTCGATTTGGTACGACGGGCCCTGTCGGGGTTTTCCACGAGCGAACGCGGATCGACCAGCTTGATTTCCATGGGGATGCTCCTTTTGGGAACCGGCACCGCGCCGGTCCTTTCCGTCTTCTTCCCGAAGACCCCCCACGGCCCGCGGAGCGGGCGAGCTGGTGCAATTGCGGACGAGCATCCCTGCCCGGCCGGACCAGCGGGGCTTTCAGCCCTGCGCAGGACGCCGGGCCGGGATCGCGATGGCGGCGATTGAGCATAGCGTCACCGGCTCGCCCGGTCTGCGAGCAGGCTTTCCCTTTCCCGTCCCTCCCCTCAATCCACGTTACAATCCGCTATTTCTGACGCTATATTGCGTCATATTTCTTGCTTTCTAGAATGGAAGTCTCGCCATGGGCCTTGCCCAATATGCCGACGATGGACTGTTCTCACCGCGCAAGATCGCGGCCGCGTTGCGGACGACGAGCGAGGAAATCGCTCGCACCGCCGGGCTTGGAAAGGATGCGATCCAGCGGAAGGACCGCATCGGCTCGGACAAGACGCAGCGCCGATTGCGCGAGATGACGGAGATCGTCAATAAGGTCGAGCCTCGGTTCGGCTCAGCACTGAAGGCCTATGCCTGGTATCGCTCCGAGCCCCTACCCGGCTTTTCCGGCCAGACGGCGATGCAACTGGTCCGTGACGGACATGCCTATGACGTGCTCGACTATATCGACGCGGTTGACGCCGGCATCCACGCCTAGGTCGGCCGGTGCGCTTCGAGGGGCCTCTCTACCGGGCATTGAACCCGATCTATGCAGGCGAACTGATGTCGGGGCGTGGCGCGGAACGCTATGGCGGTCGCTTCAACCGGAAGGGAACGCCGGCGCTCTATTTGTCTTTGTCGGTCACGACGGCGTTGCGGGAAGCAAACCAGGCCGGCAGCCTGCAACCGACGATGCTGGTATCCTACGATGCCGACATCGAGGGCGTTTTCGACAGCCGGGATGACTCAGCCCTGCAGGCGGCGGGCATGGATGCGACGATGATCGCCGATCCGACCTGGCGCGATCAGATGAAAGCGTCCGGAGAAGCGACAACCCAAGCCTTCGCGCGAAAACTCGCCGCGGCCGGCTATCATGGATTGCTCGTCAAGAGCTTCGCTCCCGGAGCAGGCCGTGAAGATCTCAACCTCGTCCTTTGGACAGGGGGCGCGAAGGCGCCATGCCGGCTGACACTGATCGATGACGAGAACCGCCTGTCTCGATAGCAATCGACGGAACGGTCCACAATGGAAAACACGACACGAGCCTGCTGTGCCATCAAGCGGAACAGGCCCTCAAATCCGATCAAGGGGCAATCGCCTTGACGTTACCTCCGCCATCTGTATCGGCTGCGAGCGATTTCTCGATTTCGGCAAGTTGCGTACGCTTGGCCGCCAGCTCCTCGGCGAAGGCGAATTCGCCGCCCTGCCGTAAGCGGGAGGACGAAAGCCGTCGCTCGGCATCGGCCAGCCGCTGGCGATAGCGTTCCTGCTCGTCCTCGAAGCCGGACAGCGCGTGCTCGAGGCGGAAGACCGCGCCGAGCGGCGTGGTGGTCACCGGCAATTCGATCTCATGGTCGACGCCGGTGCGCACCAGGATGGTGGTGTAGCGGTATCCGTCCTTGCCGAACCGCTCGCCACAATATTGGAGGTCGAACCCGCCCAACGCTGCAATGGCCACATCGCCCTCCTGGCTGAGTTGCACGAGGGTCAGGATTTCTTTCATCAGCGCCCTGCCCGCGGCCTTGCGCTCGACAAAGGTTTCCTCGCCCACCTCCATACGGAACGCGTCGCCCGTGGTCTGCACGAGCCTCTCGATATCCTGCCCGATCTCACCGATATGCCGGGTGGCGTGTTCGATGTCGCGCTCGGCGTCACGGATCTGGCGGCGGATGGCGAACTGATCGTCCTGGTGCGCGGCGCGGAGCCGATCGAGACGGGCCATGTCGGCCTCGAGGCCCGCCTTCTGCATGAGGCGCGGATCGCCGGATGCAATGGCCTTGGCCATGGCGAACTGGTTGGCCTGCCCCTCGCCCATATCCTCGAGCCGCCGGATCGAGGTATCCCCGGAGAGGGCCGCGGCGATGAAGCGCGCCTTGCGCTCATTGTTCTGCCACATCTGGGCGTCCATCGAGCCTTCCGTGGCATAGGCGAAGATATCGACCACATCATGCTGGTTGCCCTGACGCTGGATACGGCCCTCACGCTGCTCGATCTGCGAGGGCAGCCAGGGCACGTCGAGATGATGGAGCGCCTTGAGACGAAGCTGGGCATTGACCCCGGTGCCCATGGTCTCGGAGCTGCCGATCAGGAACCGCACCTTGCCGGCCCGGACGTCCCCGAACAGGCGCTGCTTGGCCTCGGACTTCTTGAAGTCCTGCATGAAGGCGATTTCGGAGGCCGGGACACCCATGCGCACGAGCTCGTCGCGAATCCAGCGATAGGCCGAGAAGCCGCGCGTCTTTTCGACGCTGATGGTGCCGAGATCGGAAAAGATCATCTGCGCGGCGCCCGTCAACTCGAACGGCTTGCCGTCCGGCCGGACATAGGTGCCGTCTGCGGTCTCGCGCCAGATGCGGAAGGCATTGCCGACGAGGTCGTTGAGCTTGTTGTCGGGCTCATTGTCATTGCCGGCATCGACCAGACGCAGGTCGATCGCGGCATGACGACCATCGGTGATGACGGAGAGCAGTATATCGTCACCGGGCTGAGGCGGGCCCTCGCGGGCCTCGATCGCCTTGATCCGGGCATCGAGCAGGACCTGGTAGCGCTTGAAGGTAGCCGAAGGCTTCGACGTTCTGATCTGCCGCGTGCCGGTCGAAAGCGCGGGGATCTTGACGTAGGCGCGCAAATCCTCGGGCATGACAACATCCGCAAAGGACCGGAACATGGCGATCAGTTCGGGGACATTGACGAAGGTCGCAAAGCGGGTGACCGGCTTGTACTTGCCGTTCGGCTGCAACTCGAGCTCTGTGGTGACATCGCCAAACGTGCTCGCCCAGGCGTCGAACTCATGCAGGCCGCGCTGGTGCAGCGCCTCGAAGCCGAGATAGCGCTGCACCGAGAACATCTCGCCCAGCGTATTGGTGATCGGCGTGCCCGACGCCAGCACAAGCGCCCTGCCCGGATTCCTGGTCTCGACGAACCGAGATTTGACATAGAGATCCCAGGCGCGCTGCGAGCCGTTCGGATCGATTCCTTTCAACGTCGACATGTTGGTGGCGAAAGAGAGTTTCCTGAACTCCTGGGCCTCGTCGACGATGATCTGGTCGATGCCGATCTCGGAAATGGTGAGCAGGTCGTCCTTGCGGGTCGACAGGGATTCGAGCCGTTCCTGCAGTCCCTCCTTCAGGCGCTCGAGGCGCTTGCGCGAAACGCGGTCATCGCTTTCGACCCTGGTCAGGAGGGTCTCGTAAAGCTTGAGCTCGTCCTGGATCATCTGTTGCTCGAAAGCAGATGGCACGTCGATAAAGCGGAAGGCCGAATGGGTAATGATGATGGCGTCCCAGGTCGCCGTTGCGGCGCGCGACAGGAAGCGATGCCGCTTGTCCTTGATAAAGTTGGTCTCGTCGGCAACGAGAATGCGAGCCGTCGGATAAAGCGCCAGGAACTCGCGCGCGGCTTGCGCCAGGCAATGGCCGGGAACCACCATCATGGCCTTGGCGATCAGTCCAAGACGCTTCTGCTCCATGACGGCTGCCGCCATCGTCATAGTCTTGCCCGCGCCGACAGCGTGGGCGAGATGGGTCGAGCCGGCCGAGATGATGCGCCAGATGCCGCGCTTCTGATGCCCGTACAGAGAAAAGGCGCCTGAGGCGCCCGGTAGCTGGAGATGATCCCCGTTGAATCTTCGCGGGGCAATGTTGTTGAAGCGGTCATTGTAGACCCGCGCCAGCCGGTCGGTGCGATCGGTATCGGACCAGATCCAGGCCTGGAAGGTAGTCTTGATCTTGGTCAGTTTTTCCTTCGCAGCTTCGGTGTCGACGACATTGAGGACGCGACGCTCGCTATCGCCCTCCTTAATGATGTCGAAGATCTGCGGCACGCGGCTGTTGAGGGCATCGGCGATCAGCTCGCCCGCGTGTCGGCGTTCCGTACCCCATTCAGAGGTGCCGGTGGCCATCCAGCCCAACTGCCGGGCCTGGACCGTCCAGGATGCAAGCTCGGGCATATGGTGGATCTTGATGTCAGCGCCCATCGTCTCCTTGACGAAGGCGACGACGTCGGTGGCCGGAATCCACGGCGCACCGAGGCGGGCGGTAATATCGGAGGGACCGAGATCGGCGGGCTGCACGTCGAGCAGCGCCCGGACATTGCGCTCGAAGACCGGATCCAGCACCGCGGCGGCTTCCGCGGCCTTGAGCTTGCCGCGGACCTGGCCGGAAAGATAGGCATCCTCTGTCTGCCACGGACCGGTCTCCGGGTCGCGGAAGATGGCGTCGCCCAGTTCGGCTATGACGGCATCACCATCGGCATGCAGCAGTTCCGCGATGTGATCGATGTCCACATGACCCCGTTCGTTCAGGACGACGGCCAATGCGTCGGCTGCCGAGGTGATGATCGGGGCAGAAGGTGGCGCGATGACCCGCTCGGTGAAAATCGGGCCGGGACGCGCCGTATTGGTCTCGAGGTCGTAGTCCTCGATCGAGGCGACCAGCCAGCAATCGGGATCGTCGAGGAAGGGCTGCAGGTTCGGGCGACGATGCGTCTCGCGGACCTCGCCGGTCTCGTCCTCCTCACTGACAGAGACGGTGGTGAAGTTGATCGGTCCGAACTCCCGGACGAAGTTGGACCAGGCAATGCGCAGTTTTACTTGCGCCGGCTTCCAGGGCCAGTCGAGCTCTTGCGCCTTCAGCACCTCGCGCACCGCATCGCGGATCGGAATCAACTTGCGGATGATGCGGGCGTGCTTCTCCGGCACGCCGTCACTGGATCTACCCTTGCGCACGGCAATGGTGACGGGAGCGCCGTCGACCAGCTGCATCAGCGCCGCGTTTTTCCCAACGAAGAAACTGCCCTCGCGGACAGCGGCGCTGTCCGGAACCGGACCGGCGCCATCGGCAGCAACGCTTTCGGCATGGAGGTCGAGCTCCTCCGGCTCGCCGTCATAGAGGGCTTCCGGAAGAAGGGAGACGGCGGAGGCGAGTGCCCGCTCCAGATCGACGCCCTGATGCGGCAGGCAAGTATAGGTTTCACCGAAAGGTCCAGAGGTCTCGGCGTGCGTGCCAAGCACGAAATCAGGATGGCGCACAAACCAGCGGTTCACGCGAATAGCGGCCTCATCGCCATCGGCCGGGCGCACTTCATCCAGATCGAGCCAGGACAAGTCGCCTTCCGCCTCGTCGGACATTCTCTTGCGGAAGAAGAGGATGTCGACGACGACATCCGTGCCGGCATCGGCGCGGAAGCTGCCCTCGGGCAGGCGGATCGCCGCGATCAGGTCGGCTGACTTCGCGATATGCTCGCGAGCCGAACAGTCCGCCTTGTCCATCGTGCCATGCGACGTGACGAACGCGGCCAGTCCGCCCGGCTTCAGAAGATCGAGCGACCGGGAGATGAAGTAGTCGTGGAGTCGTAGCCCCATCGAGCGATAGGCGCGGTCCGAACGCACGGTGCGATCCGAGAATGGCGGATTGCCGATGGCGAGATCGAACTTGGCCGGCAGGTCGGTTCGCGCGAAGTCTGCGTTGATGATGCGGGCGCAGGGCTGGAGCAGGCGGGCGACGCGTGCCGTGACCGGATCGAGTTCCACGCCGGTGACGTGGACCGCATCGCGCATTTCCTCCGGCATCAGTGCCGGGAACAGGCCCGTGCCGATGCCAGGCTCGAGCACCCTGCCCCCACGCCAGCCGATATGTTGCAGGCCGGACCAGATTGCACGGACGATAAACTCCGGCGTAAAATGCGCATACTGAGTACAGCGCGCGAGCGAGGCATATTCGGCCCTCGAGACCGCATCTTCCAGATCGCTTCCGATCTCATCCCACCCAGCTCGGAATCCATCAACGCCAGGACGGCGCAACACACCATTTGCGAGGTCCGACGCACCGAAGCCGGTGAACCTGATGAGGCGCGCCTGTTCCTCGGGCGTCGCCGGGCGGTCCTCGGCCTCGATCTCGGCGGCGAGTCGGATTGCTGCAAGGCTATCCCTGGCCCGCTGCTTCCAGCCACGGGCAAGATCACGGCTGCCGGACAGATGAAAGTTGGCGCCGGCCACCGATGGCGCCGCTCGCTGTGACGTCGATGTCGTTTTGGGCACTGGCATGGCCGGCGCCGGTGCAGTCGGTAGCGGATCGTCATCGACATCGTTGGCGGCGAAATCTCCGCCAAAGGCGGTGACCCCGAGGCCGAGCCCGGACGAAAGTGCGGTATTGCCAAACAGGTCAAGTGTGAAAGGGTCGTCGTTGCACATTGCGGATGTCTCCATAGGTGATGGCGTGCGCGGTCCCCCGGCCGAGTGGGTCGGCAGGGCGATCGGCGCCGCGGGTTTGGAAAGGGTCAGCGGGTGATCAGCGAGAGCGCGATTTCAGTCTCGGTGAGCTGCACGTTGAGGTGCGTGGCACGCATGTTGCGGTCGAACAGCGGGATCAGCCGATCGGCCTCGATGAATTCGATGCCGTCATCGGTGCCGAAATAGCGGCGCTTGTAGTCCCACCAGTCGATATTGCCCTTGGGATGGCACTGCTCGGCATAGATGACGAGCGCCTTTTGCCCCTCGGCCAGCTTGCCGTTGGAGAGGATGTAGACGCCCTCGTCGCCGACCAGCCACAGGCCGGATATTTCACCCTCGCCGGGGCGAGAGCCATAATAGGGATTGCGAAAACCGCCATTGGCGGCCGCATCGGCAACCCCTCGCGCGATGATCTTGCGGACCGCGACAATCGGGAAGGTGAACATGGCAACCTCCCCATCAGGCCGCGCGCCGTGCGGGCAGGTATCGCAGATGCACCGGTAGCTTGGCCTGGATCTCGTCCTCGGTGAGTTCTTCGAGCAGCTTCAGCATCGTGCCGCCGTGACGGCCGTAGACCAGCACGGTGCGCTTGCCGCGAAACTCTGGAAGCCAGCGCTCGCCGGCATAACCGCGATATTCGTCATGGGTCGCGGACCAGATATGTTCGATGCGCTCCTCATGCGTCATCGCCTTCACCGGCCAGGACTCGCGCCCGACGATGGCGTCACGCGTCTCGACAGGAGAGCGGGCCTGCAACAGGTCGCAATAGGCATGGAAGTGGCGCACCTTTCCGTCGATGCGCAGGGTGTAGAAGACGCTGGTGATCGTATCGGTCAGAAACTCGCGCATGGCGAACATTTCACCACGCATCCAAAGCGGCGGCAGAATGTCGAGCATGTAGTCGTGTTCGGCCCGCGCGATCTCGAACCACTCGCCTGCGAACAGCGCGCTGTCGTCCTTGTCCCAACGATTGGGCCGCTGGGCATGGCGGTCGAACAGACGGAACATTTGCCGGCGATCGACGACACCCTGGTAGATCTTGCGGATAGAAGTTTGAAGGGTCATGTGGAGGCTCCTGGCCATTTGCGGGCCGGAGCGCGGTTCATCCTCGTGGATCACCATCGTCTTCAGCCCTTCCGGACCCCTCCTCCACAGCCGCCTCTCCGTCCGGGCGGGTCAAGGGCCGGCGCAGCCGGGCGAAGCTTCACCCTTGAGGCGACCGGCGGGCATGCGGCAGGCCTTCTCCTCCCTCCTCTCCTCCCTCCTCTCTTTCCTCCTCCTCTTGCCTGTTCCGCATCCGCAGGGCGTCGTTCCAGTCCTCGGCGGGTGGCGTCAGCCGAACCCAGTCGCAACAGACATTCTCAGCGATCTCGCGCAGGCGGTCGACGAAGACCTGGCCCTGGCTATTGGCGTCCGTCGCCGCAACGATCTGCGAACCGGGCCGACTGGCCAGGGTGCGCAGCGCCTCCGATGTCGCCGGCGACCAGCCGCCGCCCGCGCTGAGATAGAACGAGCCGGGCCGCATCTCTTCGATCGCCGCCAGGCTCATCGCGTCGATCGCGGCCTCGGTAACGCAGAGGCGAAGTGCATCCGACCGGCCAAGACGGAACAGCACCTTGGCGCCCCCTGACGCAAAACCGCGCCAATCGGGACCGCGCTCCTCCCAGCCGGTGAGAGCGCCATCGCCATCGGTATGGGCAGCCCACATGCTGCCATGCGGGCCTTCTCGCACAAGATTGGCGGATATGGCGATGCGGATAATCCGCTCGGGCAGGCCGCGCTCGTCGTGGAGATAGCGCCAGGTAGCGGAGCCTTTCCATGGCTTGCGACGGGCGCGCCAGCGTTCGGGGATGGACAGGTCCGGCTCGTTCTCGCGCGCTTGCCGTTCCCAGACCGGATGCGATGGGACAAAGCCAATGAGACTGGCGACTTCGTGCATTGCTTCGACGAAGCGCACGCCCCGCAGATGTTCAACGAGACTGAAGACGTCACCCTTGTCGTCGCCAAGCGGGTCGAACCAGCCCTTGCCATCATGAATGACGATCATGATCTCGGCGCCACGGCGATATTTCATGGCCTTGCGCGTGCTTTCCTTGAGGTCGAGCGCGAACCCTACCTCCTCCAGCACAGCGCTGCAGGGCACCTTCCCGCGCAACTCTTCTAGATCTGTCTTGCCCATTCTTCGCGCCGACACCTCTTGTGCTCCTCTTATCCGATTCCCGCTCCCGATCCTTTCGGGGCGAAGACCGGCGGCCGCGAAGAGCAAGGCCGGCAAGGGCGCGGCGGTCAACTAGCATTTTTGCCGGTCGCCAGCGACGGAACCGCGTCGGCGTCAGCTTCCCTTGCCGGCAGAAGCACGCAAGCGGCACGGTTTTCACGATCAGTTTTGCCGGCTTTCTTCATCGGCGACGATCGTGCGCAGCACACCGATGTCCATTTCCACCTGCCGCGAGATGCGGGCGATTTCCGCCGCGGCCTTTGCCCAGTGGTAGAATTCACCTCTGTCGCGACGAACACGAGCGCGGGTCGCCCGGCGCTGCGCCTCGCAATAGGTGCCGAGCTCCTCAGCGGAGAGAAGCCGTCGCGCGTCCTCCCGCCAGCGGCGGCGAAGCTGACGACGACAGTCGATCCAGCGTAAGGACCTTGAACATACGACGTCTGTTCCCTCTTCAGCGTCAGGGATGGCGGCCCGGACGAGTGAAGACCCTTGGGCTTCAGCTCCGCCAACAGCCCGGCCCGTAGAACGACGCCATGACCCGAGTGGGAAACGTGGCCCGACTCATCGTTACCACGACTGTGGACGCATCTTTGCAAAGGGTCCGGAAGCTTTCTGAGATTGCGGGCGACAATCTGAGATTTGAGACGATCGACCGAGAGCTCGTCCGGCAATGCCCGGCATGCCATGTTGAACAACTGGTTGAACGCAAAGGTCGGAACAGTCGCCGGTTTCTTGGCTGCAACGCTGCAACCAGTTTCCAGAGTTCGATCACATGCAGCCTTCAAGAGTTGGCGGCTACATGCAGCATGGAAATTAGGTGCCGCGACATTTGCACGGCCTCGCAGATATGGAAGAAAAGGGGTGGATTTCTGCCTGTCGGCTTTTCGGAACGCGAGGCAAAGAAGCGGAGACATCGTGACTGAAGGCTCGGTCACGCGCTTACCCTTGATGGCCTGTTCTGCTCGATCTAAGTGGCTCGCACTCCAATACCATTGATAACGCTACCGACATGCCACTTCGTGACATGCTGTGTCTCTTCCATCGTCAGAAGCTTTGCGCCAGCATATGCGCGCGTAGTGTGCAGGAATCGAAGGTACGTTCTGCCCTGCCCCGACGAAATACTTATAAGAGATTTGTCCACCAGACTGGCGATCACCCTGCTGAGCGCCCGCGGCTCGCTATAGTCAGCGCCGAGAAGTGCATCCACCGCTTCTAGTTCAAATCGCCCAGCAAATGTCGACAGCCGGCAAAATATTTCTTGCTCGTGTGTCGACAGCAAATTGAAGCTCCAATCGAGCACAGCTTCCATGCTCTGATGCCGCGGCATCGCGCTGCGGCGGCCTTGAAACAGCATTTCGGCGTAGTTGTCGAGAAGCTCGGAGACCCCACCGATCCCCAACGCACCCACACGGCTTGCTGCCAGTTCAATGGCCAACGGAATGCCATCGAGACGATGGCAAATGTCAGCCACGATCGGAGCATCGGCGTCGACGAGCTCGCTACTGTGCCCACTCGCTACCGCTCGCTCAATAAAAAGTTGAACGGCCGGCCAAGCCAACGCGGCATCAGCCGAAAGAACATCTACTGGAGGACATTCCAACGGGGAGAGCAAGTGAACAGTCTCGCCCTCGACCCGCAATGCCTCCCGGCTTGTCGCGAGCAGATGTACCCCGGGGGCATCTCGAACAAGACGCTCCGCCAGCGGCGCTACCGCCTCTATCAGGTGCTCGCAGTTGTCGAGGACAATCAGGATTTTCTTGTTGGCAAGGAATGCTACCAGCGAAGATTCCGCATCGACGCTGTGCACATCACACCGCAACGCTGCCGCCACCGCCTGTGAAACGGCATCCTGATTGGTTTGGAAACCGAGATCTACGAAATAGGCGGCATCTTCGGCAAACTTTTCACGCAATGCATTGGCAGCTGCGATCGCCACGGTAGTTTTTCCAATCCCGCCCGGTCCAACTACTGTTATGAAGCGGCGCGACAGCAATAGCAGCGCCAAGGTATCGACCGTCTCGTTCCGGCCAACCATGAAAAGCGCAGGTGCGGGCAGGCTTGATGGTTGTTCGGGAGTTGCGAAGGGCACGGCCGGCCGGACGACACTGGCATCCCTGGGTCTGACCGGGGCGGCAAACATATAGCCGCGGCCGGCGACGTTAATTATGTAGCGCGCGTCTCCCCTGCCGTCGCCAAGTGCCTTGCGAAGTGCAGCGATGCACACGCGAAGATTGGCTTCCTCCACGGTAACGCGCGGCCATACAAGGGCAAGAAGCTCTCGACCCGAGAGAATTTCTCCGGGTCGCGACGTTAACGCGATCAGCAGATCGAGGGCCCGGCCGCCGATGGCGACCGGCGCACCCTCTCTTTCCAGCAATCGGGAGGGTCCGTTCAAACAGAAGGGGCCAAAACAAATGCTCTCACATCCATCGGTGGACGCTGCCGTGGCGCTTGCAGTCTCGCCTTCTTTCGGCGCAGCAAGTTCAATCGTGGCAGAATCGCTTTTGGGGTCGGGGTCGCCGGCGGTCTGCAGTCGGGGCATGGGACTAATCCTGCCCTGCCAGTTGGCCGATGGAACTGCGTAACGGTTGTGTTCGCGTCGTCCAACCACTGCCTCTTCTCCAAGCCATCTGTCGGACTTGAGGCGTACATCTCTGGCCGTGATCCCCATCGCAGAGCCTTTTTTGCGTAGATTGCGTCACCGGGCACAACCGTTTTTTCGGCTGCCGTCGGGGAAAGTGATGGGAAAATATCGTATCGTGCTAGTTGTACATGGGTATAACGAAGTCCCTACGGGGCTTTTGAATCGGTCGCCGTTGGGTCGGTATCCTCCAACTCGCGGTCTGATTCAGGGAATGTTGTTGACGGAACCTCAAACCAGAAAACCGTATTCTGCCCAGGCCCGCGCTCCACACCGATTGTACCACCCATCAGAGAAACGATTTCGCTGCTGATCGCGAGGCCCAGCCCCATGCGGCCGGTTCGAGAATGACCTTCAGCTCGATAGTATGGCTCGAAAATGTGCTCAAGAGAGGCGTCAGGTATGCCGGAACCATCATCCGCCACAGTTACCCGCAGCCGATCATGGGTGTTTCCCACTAAAGCGAAAGCAATCGACACTCTGGCTTTCGCATGCTGCAGTCCATTGCTTACTAGATTTATGAGCACTTGGCTCACACGCTCCGGATCCAACTGAAGCTCAAGGGTGGGATCGGAGTGGCCTATCTCAAGTTCGATGCCTTTTTCCTGAGCCTGAGCGAGGAGAGTGGCTGCAACATTTCGGACGAGAATGCTGACATTGGTCAGACTGCGGTGAAGCGTGTGGCCTTCCGCTTCGAAGCGAGTGTAATTCAGCACACCGTTGAGGAGGTTCAGAACATGATTGCTGATGTTGTCGATGATCCGTAACGACTCCACTCGCTCGTCACGAGCCGACGTCGTCTTCAGCAAACCGGAAGTTAGAAGAGCCAGGCTCGCCAAGGGCGATCTGATTTCATGGCTCATGGTAGCGAGGAAACGTGATTTCACGGCGTTGGCATTCTCTGCCGCCCGTCGGTCCAGCTCCGATTGCATCTGGAACAGTTTGCGCGTCTCGAGCGCCGCTCCAACGAGCAGTGTTACAAGGGTCGTAGCAGCGAGAAAGCACTGCACTGTGAGCGTCTCGATATCCAGGACGCTGACGATACCCAGCCGGAGGTTGTTTAATTGTATTGCCAGTGCAGTCATGCCGATTCCCAGGACGCCCAGCGACGCCGAGAGAAAGCCTGAGGAAAAGGTCACGACAATCATGGCGACTGTTATGAGAAAAAGCAGAGAACCGTCCGACCGATTGAAGATGAACCAGACCAGTGAAAAGACCATTCCGCCAGCCAGGACGCTGATGACGCCCTCCCGAAGGGAAGGCCATCTCCATGGCGATTTCAGGAGCAGAAGCACGGGAGGCGCGAGCGCCACCATCCCCAGCAGCCCGGCGGCCTGTGCGATACTGGAGGTCCAGATGGCATTTCGCGTATTCGGCACAAAGGCGTCGATGAACCTGACGGCGACGGATGGCCCGGTTGTGACACTTTCCGGCACCAGGTATGGCAACAGGTAACTGCGTGCCAGGAGAGACGCGAGCATCGCCACGGCAATCGCCAGAACATGCCAAACGCGCCGCACGTCAACGCCGGACGGCAACAGCATTTCCAGGAAGATCACGAAGAGCAGGATGCCGCCGGCGCGGGAAAAAGACGTTCCCACGACGGTGACGGGATCGATTTCGCCATCCGCCCACCAGACGGATATGAAGGTTGCCATGGCAACGAAGGGAAAGACCCAAAGACGATGCCAGCCACGCGTCATGATCAATCCGACGCCGAACAACATCGGCGTAGGATTGATGACCGGCACACGACCTACGTCAAAGAGAGGCTGCATTGCCACCAGGAAAATGGTGTAGATGATTGTTGCGACGAGCAGCGGCCCCATTGTACTCGATCGGGGCTCGGAATTTGACATCTTCACCGTCGGCGCAGGCGTTCGTGCAACCTAACAAGGGCCGCAACGGAAGACGCCTTCATCTTTTTCATCATGCGAGCACGATGAACCTTGACCGTGATCTCGGCCAAAGCCATGTCGTTTGCGATCTGCTTATTGAGCTTGCCCGCTACGACATGAGACATAACCTCCGTCTCGCGCGGCGACAGACTGTCGTACGCCCTCTCGATCCGGAGTTCTTCGTCTCGTTCTTGTTGGCGACTTACTTCAATGCCCGACGCGCGCGTCAAGACTTCTATCAGTGCTTTTTCCGCGAACGGCTTCACCAGGTAATCGAACGCGCCGCTTCGCATGGCCTGGACTGCGAGAGCCACCTCGTCCCGACCGGTCATGAAGATAACCGGACGCTCGTCATTGCGCGCAGCCAACCTACCCTGGAGTTCCAGGCCGGTATCGCCCGGAAACTCTACGTCCAACAGGAGTATGCCGGGCTCGGACGGCATGATGCGAGCTTCGAAGTCGGAGGTCGAGGAAAAGACCTCAACGCTCCACCCCGCCGCAGACAAAAGCTGTTTCAATGCCAGGAGGAGATTGGTGTCATCATCGACGACAAACACCCTTCCTCTGACTGTCTCCCCTCCAGTCATTGAATTGCCTTGCAGTCGCGAAAAAAAGCCCCAGAGAAGCGTGGCTGACCCCAGGAACACGGCCCCTATCTGAACCCAGAACTGATCAGGTTTTACGAAATTTTACAACGTAAAACTTGCGCTCTCCCAAGACGGGTGGCGTTGCGGGGGCAGACTCATGCGTTTCACCTGCAGCCATGCGGCGGAATATGTCCGCCCAATCAGAAGGACCGGCAAGATCATCATCGCAACCAGGTGGCAGCTCGGCTATCGTGCCGCAGGCCAAGTCTCGTCGCGTCGAGGCTTGGCTCTGTAAGAAAGCCAGCGGAGGCAGGATGCTCGATCTGGCAGCGCATAGGAGAGACAGGCCCGTCGCGTCGACTGTGCCCGACTATCGAGCCATGATCCGTGCCGTGACCCAGCGCGACAACGCGCGCGCCCTCATCGACGGCATGACGGCCGCCAGCGATCTGGCCTCACCACGGCCGCGCCCGCAAAGATCGAGGTACTGGTCGACGCACGATTGAAACCGATGAAGCTGGGCAGCCATTCACTTCAAATACGCCGCGCCAAGCCGCCTCTACTGGGCTGGCCGGCCCGGGATGCGGGTCGTGCAGGCCCTGCATTGGATGCCGGACATGCTCGCGCAGGAGAGCGAGCGAACACGCATCCACACGGAGTTGCGACGTCTGCTTGACGACCCGAAGCATGGCGAGGCTATCCGCGAGGACCTGCGCGCCGGGGGGCCTACTCCACTAGTCAATTTGCACGCCGAAACACAGGCCGAAGCGGCGCGCGAGCGTAGAGTCCGGCGCACGGTCCTAATGTCGGCCTTGTCAGTTCGTCGCGGACAGCTCTACCTGCTCGACACCTGCCGCAATATTGATGCCCGTCTGCCCTTCGACTGCGAGGGGCTGCAACGCGAAGGCCTTTTCTGTACCGCCAACGAGAATGTCCGCGCCAAGTCCGAAACCAGCGGCCACTTCTGCGTGCACTCCCTCGTACTTCCCGGAGAGCAGGCCGTTCTCCCGGGCCAGGGATGCGGAAACGACCGCCCAGACGAGATGAGCTTCCTTTATCTCGCCAAGCTCGATTCCATATTGGTGAATCGTTCCGGTGTAGTTTTCGATCGTGCCGTCACTGCGCGTGAAATCGCAGGTCATCGTCTGCTTGCGCGCGAGTATTTCGCCAATGCCTATCGAAGTGTCGCATTGAAGAACTCCGACCCGGGCATTTACCGACCAGGCAGGAATGGTCGTGGGGAGCAGAATTGCCGCAGCGGCTAGAAGCGCTGTGTGGCGAGCTATGATTCCTGGGAGCATGCAATTTTCCTTTGCTTGAGTAAGATTCTTAAAGCTTTAAGCGGTCCTTTGATGTCAGCAGTCGGTCGGTGCCGTCCTATCGTCAAACGAGCCGTGATCCGGTCGACCGCTTCTTTGACAGTGTTAAGGTACGATGAATGGGTGTCGCCCCGCCACGGACGTTTGCTACCACACGGACGCCGCCCTGCTCTATCCAAACGATTGTGGCCGGTGAGCGATACAGGCCACCAGAATGCCGTAATCGCCATGGGGGAGAGCACCATCAGGGCTGGGTCGGCGACGTCGCTTTCGCGCGCGGGGAATATGTTTGTCCATTGGGCGTTGTGCAACCTATTGTGGAACCTTAACAATGGTTTCTTCCGTTTCGTTCGATGGATCGACCGAACTCCAGCTGGAATAGTCGGCCTCTGGGTCGACCTTCCCTTTGAAGAGAAAGTAGATGACGAGCGTATAGACCAGCGTGATCGGCAGCACGACCAGCCCGGCTCCCCAAAAGAGGAACGCCTGGCTGGACCGGGGTGCGGCGGCTTCCGCGATTGTGATCGAGAACGGCACCATGTAGGGATAGAAGGAGACCGCCAAGGTTCCAAAGGCTGCCGCGAAGATAACGAGACCGCAGAGGAATGGCGTACGTTCCTGACGATGCCGTACGGCTCTGAACATCGCCCAGGTGGCAGCGACGCCAATCATCGGGAAGATCACGAGTGCCGGACGATCCAACCATCGTTCCATGACACGTAACTGAAGGCCGAGCGCGGCCACAAAAGCCACGGTCAGGAAAAGAAGCACGCCACCGAGCAACCTCGGCAGGAGGCGAAAGGCCATCGTCTGGATGTCGCCCTCCGTCTTGCAGACCAGCCAGCCGGCGCCCAGCATGGCGTAGCCTAGACAGAGGCCCAGCCCGCAAAAGAGCGCGAAGGGCGAGTACCAGCCGAAGGCGCCCCCCGTATATTGTCCGTCCGCGATCGGCAGGCCGGTCACAAGCGCGCCCACCGTCATCCCCTGGATGAAGGTCGCAACAAGAGAGCCGAATATGAAGCACCCGTCCCAAAATCGCTTTCGACGGATGCTCTTTTCACGAAACTCGAAAGAGATCCCGCGCAGGATGAGCCCCGCCAGCATGAGGAACAGAGGCAGGTAAAAAGCGGACAGTAGAGACGCATAGACCAGCGGAAAGATACCGAAAAGGATTGATGCCGTGACGATCAGCCAGGTTTCGTTCCCGTCCCACACGGGGGCGATAGCCGCGAGCATCTGGCGTCGGTGCCGTTCGTCCGGCGCGAGAGCAAGAAGCATCCCCACCCCGAGATCTAAGCCATCGAGCACCACGTAAAGTATCAATGTAAGCGCGAGTGCAACGGTCCAGAACTCGATCATGACATGCCCTCCCCGACTAGAGGCGTTTCGCTTCTCTGAGCCCCCGGACTGTTGCCGGCTATCGACAGGGGTCTCTTGGGGTTTGTGCGATCCAGCGGGTTGGGCGACGGCGAGCCAGGCCCCCGCCGAAGCAGTCGGTAGATATAGACGACACCCGCGCTGAAAATGACGGTGTACACCACGGCGAACATGATCAGAGTTGTCGCTACCTGCGCCGTTGACAGGAAGGGCGTGACAGCATCCGCTGTCCGAAGCTGGCCATACACGGTCCATGGCTGACGACCGACCTCTGCTGTGAACCAGCCGGTCAGAGTTGCAATGAAACCAAGTGGAAAGGACAGAAAGACGGCCCACAGCAGCCAGCGCTGGCGCTCAAGGCGTTGGCGTCCAATCTGAATGCAGCCATACCACGCTAGCGCGAGCATGAGCAGGCCGCACCCGACCATGACGCGAAACGCGAAGAACGGGATCAGAACAGGAGGACGGTCGCCAACAGGAAAGCTCTTCAGGCCGACTTCCTTCGAACTCAGACTGTTGGACGCAATCAGGCTGCCCAGAAACGGGATGCTGATCGCATAATCGTTTGATTCCGTGCGCTCGTTGGGCCATGCAATCAGCACTTCGGACGCCGGCTGCTCGTCTTCCCAACGTGCCTCGATGGCGGCGAACTTCGCCGGCTGCTTGTCGTGAACGTAGTCGCCGACGAGATGGCCAATGACCAGTTGCACCGGGACAAGCAAAGCGGCCAGGCCCAGCGCCATGCGCAGCATGACGCGCGCCTCTGCCTTGAAGCGCCCGCGAAGCAGATGCCATGCTCCCGTCGCGGCGATACAGAAGGCCGACGTGACGTAGGCGGCCAGGAGCATGTGAGGGAAACGCACCCAGACGACAGGGCTGAAAATGATCGCATGCCAGTCTGTCGGCTCGAATATGCCCGGGGGCAGCATCCTGTAACCGACCGGCCACTGCATCCAGCTGTTGTTCACCATGATCCAGAAAGAGGACATTGTTGTGCCCAGCGCGACCATCAGGCATGCAAAAAGGTAGAACCAGCGCGGCACGCGGCTGCGTCCGAACATCATCACGCCAAAAAAGCTGGCCTCTAGCGCAAATGCGGTGAAGCTTTCGTAGCCAAGAAGCGGCCCCTGGATCGCGCCCGTCCGGCGCGAGAGTTCGCTCCAATTCGTACCGAACTGGAACGCCAGTACGATGCCCGAGACCACGCCCAAGCCGAAGGCGACCGCAAATATAGTGCGCCAGAAATCCGAGAGGCTTCGGTACACTGGCTTGCCCGTAGCCATCCACATGGCTTCCAGCACGCAAAGCCACGCGGCGAGCCCGACCGTGAAAGCCGGAAAGATGATGTGGAACGAGACGGTAACCGCGAACTGTATGCGCGAAAGCATGAGGGCGGTAAGGTCCATGGTCCGATCCTCGTGGTAGAAGAAGGTGTGACGGATCTCGGCCATTCAGGCGAAGCGAAGGGCCGCCTCGCCGAGCTAGGCGATCGTCTCGCGGCTCTTAGGAGACGTCCGGCATGATCTTGCCCATCTCCATTGCTTGGCTAGCCGGTACCTCCTGAATCCCGATGACGATTTGATCGTTCTTTGCGCCAGTTGCGCTCTGGAGCAGTTCCCAGAGCCGCGCGAGCATCTTGCGCTTGTAGTCATCCGACCTGCCGGTTCGTATGACGAGTGTAAGCGCCGCCGTCGCCGCAGCTTCGCCCGCCGTGAATCCGTTCCCCTGCGGGTATTCCTGGAAGATGATGTGCACCCAGTTCGTCGGAAGGGCGGCATATTCCGAATGGAACTCAGTCAGTTTGGCCGCCAGATCGCTCTTGGCTTCGCTGCTGAGCACTCCGGCCTGCGTAGCAACAGTGTATAGCGGCATCGGCTATCTCCATGGGCCGGCTAGAGCCGAATGTTTTCCTCGGCAAGGTGGATAAGTTCACCGGCCCTGCCGTCCAGGACGGCCTTGAGCATGAACATTCCGAATTTTTGCGCTTCGTCGAACGTCTTGGTCGGCGGCATCACCAATTCCTGGCGGGCGCTGACAACATCCAAAAGCGCGGGACCATCGTGGCTGAGGACCTCGCGAATGCCGGCTTCCAGATCTTGGGGCGTCTCCACCCGGACACCCTTGATGCCCATGGCTTCCGCCATCGCCGCGAAATTGGGATTGGTGAGATCGCAGCCGACGTTGAGGAACCCCGACGCCTTCATCTCGATTTCAACGAACCCAAGAGTGCCATTGTTCAGCACGACGACCTTGACCGGCAGCTTGTGCTGGATGAGCGTCACAAACTCGCCCATCATCATGGTGAAGCCGCCGTCGCCTGAGAGTGAGACGACCTGCCGCTTCGGGAACGTTGCCTGCGCCCCGATGGCATGCAGCATCGCATTGGCCATTGAGCCGTGGTTGAAGGAACCGATCAGCCGCCGGCGCCCGTTCATCTTGAGATATCGCGCCGCCCAGGCAACCGGGGTGCCAACATCGCAGGTGAAGATGGCATCCTCGTCCGCCAGTTCGCTGACAAGCTTGTTGACGTATTGGGGGTGGATCAGTTTCGTTCCAACCCGGCCTTCTGCCAGACCGTCAAGCCTTTCCCGGGCTTTGCGGTAGTCAGCGAGAGCCTCATCCAGATGGAAAGTGTCGGACTTCTCCTGCACGAGGGGAAGGAGTGCGCCCAGCGTGTCCGTCACATCCCCAATAACGCCAACATCGAGCGCGCAACGGTTACCGAGCGCCTCGGGCCGGATATCCACCTGGGCTATCCTCGCGTTGTCGGGAAGGAATTGGCGGTAGGGAAAATCGGTTCCCAGCATTAGCAGCGTGTCGCAGTTCTTCATCGCCCAATAGCCGGACGCAAAACCGAGCAGGCCAGTCATGCCGACATCGAACGGATTGTCGTATTCAAGGTGCTCCTTACCTCGCAGAGCGTGCACGATCGGAGCCTTTAACTTCCTGGCAAGCGCCACGACCTGGTCGTGAGCGCCGGCGCAACCCGCTCCGCAAAACAGTGTGACGCGCCGGCCCTCGTTCAGCAGGCGGGCAAGCCCCATCAGTTCGTTGCCCTTCGGGCGGACGCATGGATCCGCCGGCAACACCCATGCCGAGACTCGTCTCTCGATGTGCTGCAGCGCGACGTCACCAGGCAGCACGACAACGGCCACACCCTTGCGCGCGAGGGCGACGCGCATCGCACGGGCGAGCACCTGTGGCAGCTGGTCCGGATGGCTCACCAGTTCGACGTAGTGGCTGCATTCCCGGAAGAGGTTCTCGGGATGAGTTGCTTGGAAAAAGTCGATGCCGATCTCGCTGCTCGGAATATGCGCGGCGATGGCGAGAACGGGCACCCTGCTGCGCTGCGCATCATAGAGCCCATTGATCAGGTGCAGGTTGCCCGGCCCGCAGCTGCCTGCGCAGACAGCCAGCTTGCCGGTGAGGTGCGCCTCGGCGCAGGCCGCGAATGCCGCTCCCTCTTCGTGACGCATATGAATCCACTCGATGGTCTCCAGGTGATCAAGCGCATCGGTGAATCCGTTCAAGGAATCCCCGACAACTCCATAGATGCGTTCCACACCGGCCCGGGCGAGAGTGCGTGCCATGTATTCCGCAGCAGTCATGCTCATGGATTCGGTTCCATTTCTGTTGGGCTCGTGTGCTCGGTTGCGATCGAAGCCCGGCATCGGGCTTCGGTTGGCTAGGCCAGATAGTCTCGCAGGATTGGTAGGTCGGTGACCGAATAGGACATGCTGAACCGAAAGCCCCTTCCGACACGCTGCGGAGCGATCCGGTGCATGTCCTCCCCTGCGACTTCAGGGATCGTCAGTTCGGCGCTCCCGGACCAGACGTCGCTGAAAGTAAGATCGTCCATCTTCGACAAGGTCAGCTCGTTGACGGCCGGCTTGTCCTGGCGACCCGCGGTAAGCTGGGGGAAATACCGACGGATGATGGTCGGACGATTGAATACCTTGGTGGGATCCGGGACAGCACCTTCCAGCTGGATGCGGGCAGTCGCCATGCGCTCGCCGTGAGCCGAAACGCTCGCACCAAAGCGGCTTCCTTTTGCGACGGGGGCGGCCGCCGGGTTTGGGGCGGTAAAGCTGCGCGTCTGAAAGATGCTACCCAGCTTCTTGGGGTAGCCCTGGATCCAGCCGCGGGCCAGTGCCGCGTCATTGTCGACGAAGATA
>NZ_CAXUPX020000016.1:0-83639 GCF_964252895.1 Aminobacter sp. LjRoot7 | reverse complement strand
CCCGCCACCCGGCACGTGATAGCGCTCCATCCCAGGCACAAGCAGGCCAGGCTGCACAATCAGGCTCGGACGCGGCGGGCCTGATACAACTTCGGGGTAGACTGAAATCGTCATCGCCACCTCGTCCAAAACTTGCCTGTGTGTAAAATTAATTGAGCCAGAAGAATACTCAATTTTAGCACAGCCGCAAGACTTCGTTTCGTCGCGTTGACGAAAAATGCGGCGGGGTGACCCTGCGGCAGACAGCCTCCAGGCGTTGTCAGGGACCATCCGTCAGCCGCCCGTCGCGCGATTGTCGCGCCTCGGTCGAGCGTGTACTGGACCAGATTCGATAAATATTTCAAACTTGGACTGCACTGCGCTAGGATTCGTCCGGTGCCGTGGCCACGAGGCAGGACTGACATGCAAGGTCGCGCAATGAAGGTTGAAACCGGCCAGCTCACATCGCAAATCATCGCCTCCTATTCGGTGGGAGCGACGGTGCAGACCGTGCTCGACCGGCTGTTTGCCAAGATTCAGTCCGAGGAATATCCGCTCGACACGCGCCTTCCCTCGGAACGGGCGCTGGCCTCGGAGATGGGGGTCGCGCGCAACACGGTGCGTGAAGCACTGGATGTGCTGGAAGACCGCAAGGTCATCAAGCGGCGTCCCGGCAGCGGCAGTTTCGTCACCTACCGTTCGGAAGAAGTGCCTGAAAGGGCGGAGAGTTCGGTCGCGCTGGAAACCAGCCCGCTCGACCATCTTGTCGTGCGCGGTATCCTCGAACCCGAAATGGTCCGTCTCGCGGTCATCAACATGACCCCGCGCGAGGTCTGGGATCTCGAACAGCTGATGTCGCAGATCGAAAACGTGCACACCGACGTTGCCGCCTTCGTCAAATGCGAAGAGGAGATCTACCGCAAGATCGCCGAGGGTACGCACAACCCCCTGTTGGCATCCTGCTACAATCTGGCGATCGAGGCCTGCCGGGTGAGCTTCCGCACCACGCAGCTGCGCCGGCACCTGTCGCCGAAGCGGATCCTCGAATACCAGCAGCGCTACAACGCGCTGTTCAACGCGATCGCCTCCCGCGACGTCGAGCGCGCCGTCGAGTTCATCAAGCTGCATCTGGTCGAGGAGCAGAAGCTACTTTTGCAGGATTGATTCCGGCGTTCGTGCCTGCAGGGCGGTGCCATTGTCGCTCGCCCGCAGGCGCTGGTCCCAAAGCTGGCCGAGATCCGACATCTCCTGCTTCAGCAGGCCGCCATGGCGTTTCAGCCAGCGCGGGATCGAGCCAAAAGCGGCGATCTTGGCCTTGCCGTTCTTCAGCGTCACCACCGGCCAGTCGCCGACAAGCGCGTTGTCGATGCCGAACATGCTCTCGCCCCACCAATGCGCCGGGCCGAAGGCGTGGGTGACGTGACCGAGTTGCTTCATCGCCGCCAGCACGGACGCGGGATTGACGCTGTTCGATTTTTCGACCGCCGCATGCCAGATGTCGAGGATGGCGACATACTCCCAGCTCACCGCCGTCCAGGTGCCGGGGAAGCGGCTGTTGTACTCGTCGAAGAAGCCCTTCGGCTGGTTGAAGAAGAACGTCTTGTCCGTCAGCTTCTCGTCGTCGAAATCCGGGAACTGGAAAACGAAGCCTTCCATGAATTCGACCGAGGTCCGGGCGACGAGCTGGTCGTAATAGTCCAGCGTGCAGGATATGATCTGGCCCTTGAAACCCTGCGCATACGCGTATTCGGTCATCGCATGGACCATCGGCGTATAGCTGGTGCACCAGCACAGGATATCGGCCCCCGAATCCAACATCGGCTGCACGATCGCGGCCGCATCGGCCGTATCAGGGTCGTACTGGATCTCCTTGGCGATCCTCAGCTTGGCCGCCTTGAATGCCGCACGATAGGTCGCGAGCGAAGGCAGGCCCAGCGCGTCGGTCTGGCTGCAGACCGCCACCGTCCGCAGCTCCGGCCGTGCCTGCGCCAGCCACTCCACCCCCGTCACGTTGAAGATCGGATGCAGTTCGCTCGGCGCGATCAGGTATGGGGTGTCGGGCGACAGGTCGCTTGGCAAAAGCGTCGACGTCAGGACCTTGCGCTGCCTCAGGTAGTCCCTGATCTCAGCCATCGTGTCGCCGCCCAGCATCATCAGCAGTTTGACGTCATGGCGCTCGATCAGCTGGCGCGCACCTTCCAGCGCCCGGCCGGCATCATAGCCGCAATCGAATTCGACGATCCTGATCGGATAGCGGCGGCCGTTGATCATGAGCCCACCGGTCCGGTTCAGCCAGTCCTCCCAGATCCGGCAGCCATGCAATCCGGGCAGCCCCCAAGACTCCACTTGACCACTGAGCGGTCCGAGGAATCCAATGTTCACCGCGTCCGGCATACCGACGGAGAGCCGGGGCAGGACGCTGGAAACGGCGAGTCGATGGGCAAAGCTGGAGTTCGTCATGGCCGTGAATACCACCAAAAACAGGGCGTTTCATCCTAACCGAGCGAAATTTTCCTTCCTCACAGGAAACACGTCGTTGACAAATTGGTATAATGGCAGGCAACATAACTGAACCAGAGGAACCAATAACGAAATTTGGTCTATACCAAAAGGAGGAAACCATGACAGCCAAGCGTGTCGCCGTGATCGGTGCCGGACCGTCGGGTCTGGCGCAGTTGAGGGCATTCCAGTCGGCCGCGGCGAAGGGCGCGGACATCCCGGAAGTTGTCTGCTTCGAGAAGCAGGCCAACTGGGGCGGCCTTTGGAACTACACCTGGCGCACCGGCCTCGACCAGTATGGCGAGCCGGTACATGGTTCGATGTACCGCTACCTCTGGTCCAACGGCCCCAAGGAGGGCCTGGAATTCGCCGACTATTCCTTCGAGGAGCATTTCGGCAAGCAGATCGCCTCCTACCCGCCGCGCGCGGTGCTGTTCGACTACATCGAGGGCCGCGTAAAGAAGGCCGGCGTCCGCAAATGGATCCGCTTCGAGACCGCCGTCCGCATGGTGACCTGGAACGAAGAGACCAAGAAGTTCACCGTCACCGTCCAGGACCTGCCCAAGGATCATTGCTACTCCGAGGAGTTCGACAACGTCATCGTCGCCTCGGGCCACTTCTCGACCCCGAACGTGCCCGAGTTCCCGGGCTTCGACCGCTTCAACGGCCGCATCCTGCACGCCCACGACTTCCGCGACGCCCGCGAGTTCGCAGGCAAGGACATCCTGATCGTCGGCACCAGTTACTCGGCCGAGGACATCGGCTCGCAGTGCTGGAAGTACGGCGCCAAGTCGATCACCAACTGCTATCGCACAGCACCCATGGGCTTCAAATGGCCCGACAACTGGGAAGAGCGCCCGCTGCTGGAAAAGGTCGAGATCAATACCGCCACCTTCAAGGACGGATCGACCAAGAAGATCGACGCGATCATCCTGTGCACCGGCTACAAGCACCACTTCCCGTTCCTGCCCGACGACCTGCGTCTCAGGACCGCCAACCGGCTTGCGACCGCCGACCTCTACAAGGGCGTCGCCTATGTCCACAATCCGGCGATGTTCTATCTCGGCATGCAGGACCAGTGGTTCACCTTCAACATGTTCGACGCCCAGGCCTGGTGGACACGCGACGTCATCCTTGGCCGCATCAAGCTGCCCGACAGCAAGCAGGCGCTGCTCGCCGATGTCCAGCAGCGCGTTGCCGGCGAGGATGCCGGCAAGGACTCGCATGACGCGATCGAATACCAGGGCGAATACGTCAAGGAGCTGATCGCCGAGACCGACTATCCGAGCTTCGACGTCGACGGCGCCAACGAAGCCTTCTTCGAGTGGAAGGAACACAAGAAAAAGGGCATCATGGAGTTCCGCAACCACTCCTACAAATCGGTCATCACCGGCACCATGGCGCCGGCCCATCACACGCCTTGGAAGGACGCGCTCGACGACTCGCTGGAATCCTACCTGCGCACCGCCGAAGCGGCCGAGTAAAAGCCGGCCCATCCGGGCCGCCTGACTTTCCTAGCATGAAACGCCGCCCCAGACGGGGCGGCATCCCTTTTGTGCGTCTTCATGATGGCCAGCGCAACGAAAAGCGGCTGTACGGGGAACTCATCCAGCTGCTGTTTTCGCACCTCCAAATGAGTGCCACTGCGGGTAGGTCATCGGTACCGATCCCCTCGCCGCTTCCTACGCATCTTAGGTCACGATAGCCCCACCCCTGCCCCGTTTCATGGCCGCGAGGAGTCCTATTCCCGCAGCCCGGAATCCACGGGCAATAGACGTTTCCGCTCCCTCGCACCTAAGGGAACGGTTGGAGCTGAGCTTGTCGAGAAAGTGTAGCCAGGCTGAGGTGACTGCGTCCGAGAGAGTGGAATGTGGATGAGCCGGCCCTCGAGGGCACAGCTCATCCGGAGCCGGCAGTTACTGCGAACTCAGATGCGGCCCGCGGTTTTTCTCGCTGGCGTAGAGCGCCACCGCCATCGCGCGATTGCGGACGTCGAGCTTGTCGTAGAGATTCTTGAGGTGGTACTTGACCGTGTTCTCCGAGATCCCGGTGCGCGCGGCGATCTGCAAGTTGGTCCAGCCATCGGCCAGCACCGACAAGAGCTCGCGCTCGCGCGCGGTCAGCCGTGACAGCGGCGTGTCGTTGATCTTGGACACGTCCATGTAGGGAATGCAGATGCGGCCGTGTGCGACGGCGACGAGCGTGTCAAACAGGATCGCCGGATCGTCGAACTGATAGCAGAAGCCCTGCACGCCAAGGCGCACGCATTGCTTGAGGATCGAGATGTCGTGGTCGTTGGAGAAGATCACCACGCGGGCATGAAGGCCGCGCCGCTGCATCTCGGCCAGCACCTCGCCGGAATCCATGTCCTGCAGCCGCCAGCCCAGCACCGCGATGTCGAACTGGGACTCTGCCGCCGAGGCCGCCTCGAGGAAGGCCTTGCCGGTCTGCACGCTTTCGGCCAGTTCGAAGCGGCTGTCGCGCGAAAGCATGTCGCCAAGGGCTGCAATGACGAGCGGATTGCGCTCGGCGATCAGAACCCTGAACCTGTTTTCCTTCACCACTGGCACCACCTCTATCCCGATGCCCTGGCGCTGACCCTTCCATTCGGCGTTCATGTTCCTCCCGCCTATGTTCGTGCACGCACCTCTTGCCGACGTCTCCTGCGCTGGATCGCTCCTCCCCGGACGTGCCCGGGATCGACCCTTACATCGCAATTCATATCATGAATGATTTTTTCATTCCAGTGGATGCGGCATTTTTGCTGCCGAACGGACCGAAAAGCCGGCAAACGGCAGCAAAGCCTGCCTTCCCACCCATTCGGGTAGGTCGTCGCTGTCCAGAGAGACATCTTTGCGTGCCCAATTTTCCAACCGAGGGTACCAGTGGTGAAGATTGGTCCAATGCTGCGACAAAATAGCTTGACGGCGCTTCGAATTCGGACAAACTTCACTTTGAGGAAAAAAAGAAGCCTAAGCGGAAACTGCCGCCGTACCATGAAAACCGGAAAAGCCGGGCCTGGACGACGGGCATTCTAATCAATGGGGAATTGAACCAATGAGCGCTGTTACGGACATCAGTCCGGCGGATTCCGCCGGCCAGCTTCACAGGACAATCGATTGGCGAGGCGCCTTCTGGGTTGCCAGCGGTGTGCCGCCTCTTGTCCTGTTCTCGATCGGCGGTATTGCCGGCACTGCCGGCAACATCGCATTCGCGATCTGGATCTGCTCCATGCTGATGGGCTTCATCCAGTCCTTCACCTATGCCGAGATCGCCGGCCTGTTCCCGAACAAGTCGGGCGGCGCTTCGGTCTATGGCGCCACCGCCTGGCTGCGCTATTCCAAGTTCGTCGCACCGCTGTCGGTATGGTGCAACTGGTTCGCCTGGTCGCCGGTGCTGTCGCTCGGCTGTTCGATTGCCGCCGCCTACATCCTCAACGCGCTGGCACCAATCCCCGGCTTCACCGAGGCCTCGCCCGAGGTGCTGCAGTACATGGCTGCCAATGTCGGCACCACTGCCGCTGACGCCGTTGCAGCGGTCACCGCAGCTGCTACGCCCGGCATCCGCACCTGGACGCTCTACAGCCATTCGCTCGGCCCGGTCGGCTTCTCGCTCAACGCCACCTTCTGGATCGGCGCGGTGCTGATGCTGCTGACCTTCGCGATCCAGCATCGCGGCATTCTCGGCACCGCTGCCGTGCAGAAGGTCGTCGGCCTGCTGGTCATCGTGCCGCTTTTGATCGTCGGCGTCGTGCCGATCCTCACCGGCCAGATCAACTGGGACAACTACTCGCCTTTCGTGCCGTTGGCAGCCGCCTATGCGCCTGAACCCGGCGCGTGGAACGTCGCCGGCTGGACGCTGGTTCTCGGTGGCATGTTCATCGCCGCGTGGTCGACCTACGGCTTCGAAACCGCTGTCTGCTACACCCGCGAATTCAAGAACCCGGCCACCGACACCTTCAAGGCCATCTTCTATTCCGGCCTGCTCTGCATGCTGCTGTTCATGATCGTGCCCTTCACCTTCCAGGGCGTTCTGGGCCTCAACGGCATGCTGGCGACGCCGATCGTCGACGGTTCCGGCGTTGCCGACGCGCTTGCCGGCATGGTCGGCGGAGGCGGGCTGGTGAAGAATCTGCTGGTCATGCTGATGATCCTCGCCCTGCTGCTCGCCATCATGACGGCAATGGCCGGATCGTCGCGCACGCTCTACCAGGGTTCGGTCGACGGCTGGCTGCCGCGCTACCTCAGCCACGTCAACGAGCACGGCGCGCCGACCCGCGCGATGTGGACCGATCTCATCGCCAACCTGTTCGTCCTGGCCATCGCCTCGACGGATGCGACGAGCTTCTTCTTCATCCTCGCCGTGTCGAACTGCGGCTACATCATCTTCAACTTCCTCAACCTGAACTCCGGCTGGATCCACCGCATGGACAACGGCCACATCCAGCGGCCGTGGCGCGCGCCCACCTGGCTGATCACGGTCGGTGCCCTGTTTGCCTACGTCAACGCCATCTTCATGGGCGCCGGCGCCAAGGTGTGGAACCCGATGGCCCTGTGGGCTGGCCTGTTCACCGCGGCCCTGATCATCCCGGTGTTCTGCTACCGCCACTACATCCAGGACGGCGGCAAGTTCCCCGAGCACATGCTCGAGGATCTCGGCATGCAGCAGAGCGACCTGCGCGTGAAGAAGGCGGGCATCCTGCCCTACCTGACGCTCGTCGCCGGTCTCGCGGTGGTGCTGCTTTCCAACTGGTTCTTCGTGCTCTGAAGCTTGAAGTACATTCAACCTGCGAAGGCCGGCGCAAGCCGGCCTTTTGCATTTGGCACCGGCGCGATTCCAACTTTTCCCGCGAATCGCATGACTGCTCTATCTTCTTGTTTTCGCGCGATTCATTCCGGAATCTGCCGCCCTCTTGTCGTAGGATCGCCCCGGCGTCGTCCGCCCACGCAACGACGAAAAGCGCCCTGGGCCAATATTTCTTTCCATGAAAGATTTTTGCATTATGGTTGACTTTCGCCCCCGTCTGCTGCTATAGATTCAGACGGGAAAATTCAGCGCAAAAAGCTGTCCGGATAGTGTAATCCGGGGCTGGAACCGATGGCTCATGCCATAGGATCGTACGCGCGCGCCTGGGAGGAATTGCACAGCATGACGACGGTAATCGATGGCAAGGCAGTTGCCGCCGATGTGGTGACGAAGGTCCGGATCGCAGCCGAAAAGCTGATCGCCGAGACCGGTGTCGTCCCCGGCATCGCAGTGGTCATCGTTGGCCACGACCCGGCAAGCCAGGTCTATGTCGCCTCCAAGGGCAAGAAGGCCAAGGAATGCGGCTTCCACTCGGTCGAGCACGCGCTGGCGTCCGACACCTCGGAAGCCGATCTGGTCGACCTGGTGCAGAAGCTCAACGCCGACCCCAAGATCCACGGTATCCTGGTCCAACTGCCCCTGCCCGACCATATCGACGCCGGCAAGATCATCCAGACGATCTCGGCCGACAAGGACGTCGACGGCTTCCATTTCACCAATGTCGGCAAGCTCGGCACCGGCGAGCTCGACACCGCCTTCGTGCCCTGCACGCCAGCCGGCTCGATGCTGCTGATCGAGCGTGCGCTCGGCCGTGACCTGTCGGGGCTCAACGCGGTGGTCGTCGGTCGCTCCAACATTGTCGGCAAGCCGATGGCCAACCTTCTGCTCAATGCCAACGCCACCGTCACCGTCGCGCACAGCCGAACCAAGGACCTGCCGGCTTTGTGCCGCAGCGCCGACATCCTGGTCGCTGCCGTCGGTCGTCCTGAAATGATCAAGGGCGACTGGGTCAAGCCGGGCGCCACCGTCATCGACGTCGGCATCAACCGTCTCGAGGGCGGCGCCAACGGCAAGTCGAAGCTCGTCGGCGACGTCGACTACGGCAGCGCCGCCGAGCAGGCCGGCGCCATCACACCGGTGCCGGGCGGCGTCGGGCCGATGACCATTGCACTTTTGATGGCCAATACGGTCGTCTCGGCCTTCCGTTCGGCGGGCCAGTCAGCACCACGTTTTTAATCTGGGAGCCTAGGGCTCCACGGAAATCGAACCAAACTCAAGGGAAGAGAGTCATGGCCGAATTCAAGACCGACATCGAGATCGCGCGTGCGGCGAAGAAGAAGCAGATCCAGGAGGTCGGCGCCAAGATCGGCATTCCGACCGAGCACTTGCTGCCTTATGGCCACGACAAGGCGAAGATCTCGGCCGAGTTCATTGCCAATGCGCGCAAGAACAAGGACGGCAAGCTGATCCTGGTCACCGCGATCAACCCGACGCCCGCCGGCGAAGGCAAGACCACGACGACCGTCGGCCTCGGTGACGGTCTGAACCGCATCGGCAAGAAGGCGATCGTCTGTATCCGCGAAGCCTCGCTCGGGCCGAACTTCGGCGTCAAGGGCGGTGCAGCCGGTGGCGGTTATGCCCAGGTCGTGCCGATGGAGGACATGAACCTCCACTTCACCGGCGACTTCCACGCCATCACCACCGCGCATAACCTTTTGTCGGCGCTGATCGACAACCACATCTACTGGGGCAACGAACTCGGCATCGACACCCGCCGCGTCGTCTGGCGCCGGGTGATGGACATGAACGACCGCGCATTGCGCGAAATCAACTGCTCGCTCGGCGGCGTTGCCAACGGGTTTCCGCGTGAAGCCGGCTTCGACATCACGGTCGCTTCGGAAGTCATGGCGATCCTGTGCCTGGCGACCGATCTGAAAGATCTCGAAAAGCGCCTCGGCGACATCATTGTTGCCTATCGCCGCGACAAGACGGCCGTTTATGCCCGCGACCTCAAGGCCGATGGCGCCATGGCGGTGCTTCTGAAGGACGCGGTCCAGCCGAACCTGGTGCAGACGCTGGAAAACAACCCCGCCTTCGTCCATGGCGGCCCGTTCGCCAACATCGCGCATGGCTGCAACTCGGTGGTCGCCACCACCACAGCGCTCAAGCTCGCCGACTATGTCGTCACCGAAGCCGGCTTCGGCGCTGACCTTGGTGCCGAAAAGTTCTTCGACATCAAGTGCCGCAAGGCGGGCCTCAAGCCGGCAGCCGCCGTCATCGTGGCGACGGTCCGCGCCATGAAGATGAATGGCGGCGTCAAGAAGGAAGAGCTCGGCAAGGAAAATGTCGATGCGGTGAAGAAGGGCTGCGCCAACCTTGGCCGCCACATCGAAAACGTCAAGCAGTTCGGCGTGCCGGTTGTCGTGGCGATGAACCACTTCGTCTCCGACACCGACGCCGAGATCGCGGCGATGAAGGACTATGTCGCCGGCATGGGTGCCGAAGCGATCCTGTGCAAGCACTGGGCCAAGGGTTCGGCCGGCATCGAGGAGCTCGCCCACAAGGTGGTGCAGCTCGCCGAAAGCGGCGCATCGCAGTTCTCGCCGCTCTACCCCGACGAGATGAAGCTGTTCGACAAGATCGACACCATCGTCAAGCGCATCTACCGCGGCTCGGAGGCGATCGCCGACAAGTCGGTGCGCGACCAGCTCCATGCCTGGGAACAGGCCGGCTACGGCCATCTGCCGGTGTGCATGGCCAAGACGCAGTACTCGTTCTCGACCGACCCGAACCTGCGCGGCGCGCCAACCGACCACGTCGTGCCGGTGCGTGAGGTGCGCCTGGCCGCCGGTGCCGGCTTCATCGTCGCCATCTGCGGTGAGATCATGACCATGCCCGGCCTGCCCAAGGCACCGTCATCGGAAAAGATCTTCCTCAACGAACAGGGCCAGATCGAAGGGCTGTTCTGAGGACAAACCCCTCTCCCAAGGCGCTCCAATCCACCCCTCCTGTCCCCCAGGCCCGGAGCGCCCTTTCAAGGCCTGGCACCTCATGTGCCAGGCTTTTTTTTGCCCGCCGCCAAGCCGACGGGAAAGCCTGTTGACCAGCACAGGCCCGGAAGAAACGACAGGCAAAATGTTGCCTATCAGTAAAAATTCTTGCACTTGGATATTGCCCTAGAGGCAAATTTGGGTTCAAATGTCCCCAACAAATGACCGCCTCAAGGCAAGACCGCGGGCGGGGAACAATATGGAGGAGTACCGGAAATGACAGCTTCATGGCGTTTTTCGATGTTGGCCGACCGCCACCGCGCGCTGGGTTCCAAACTGGAAGACTGGAGCGGCATGGGCACGGCCTGGAGCTATGACAAGGACGCCGACGAGGAGTATGTGGCGATCCGCACCAAGGCCGGCCTGATGGACGTTTCGGGCCTCAAGAAGGTGCACATCACCGGCGCGCACGCCTCGCACCTGATCGACCTGTGCACCACCCGCAACCCCGAGAAGATCTACCCCGGCAAGTCGGTCTATGCCTGCATGCTCAACGACGCCGGCAAGTTCACCGACGACTGCGTCATCTACCGCATGGGTCCGAACTCCTGGATGGTCGTGCACGGTTCGGGCTCGGGCCACGAGGAACTGACCCGCGCCTCGATCGGCCGCGACGTCTCGGTACGCTTCGACGACAATCTGCACGACCTGTCGCTGCAGGGCCCGCTCGCCGTCGACTACCTTGCCAAGCACGTTCCCGGCATCCGCGACCTCAACTATTTCCACCACATGCAGACCCAGCTGTTCGGCTTCCCGGTGATGATCTCGCGCACCGGCTACACCGGCGAGCGCGGCTACGAGATCTTCTGCCGCGGCCAGGACGCGGGCCAGATCTGGGACACCATCGTTGCCGAAGGCAAGCCGATGGGCATCATCCCGACGCGCTTCACCACGCTCGACATGCTGCGCGTCGAGAGCTACCTTCTGTTTTACCCGTACGACAACTCGCAGAAGTACCCGTTCGCGAACGAAGGCCCTGGCGACACGTTGTGGGAACTCGGTCTCGACTTCACCGTCAGCCCCGGCAAGACCGGTTTCCGCGGCGCCGAAGAGCACTATCGCCTCAAGGGCAAGGAGCGCTTCAAGATCTTCGGCGTGCTGCTCGACAGCGACAAGCCAGCTGACGAAGGTGCTGAGATCTATCGCGACGGCAAGAAGGTCGGTGTTGTGACCTGCGCGATGTATTCACCGCTGGTCAAGAAGTCGATGGGCATCGCCCGCCTCGACGTCGACTGCGCCATCGTCGGAACGCCGCTGGAAATCCGCAACGCCAGCGGTACGGTCAAGGCAACGGCGCAGTCGCTGCCGTTCGACGACCCGAAGAAGCTGAAGCGGACGGCAAAGGGCTGAGACCTTGGACAGTGCACCGGTGAAGACGATCCTCAGTCGCCCGGTCTACGGAACATTGTCACCGCAGGCCGGCAAGAGCCACCTTCTGATCGCGGACGCCGAAGGGGCGTCCGCGATCCTGGACCTGGCGAAGAAGGCTCCAGAGGACTTCTTCGCCAATGCACACATCATGTTCATACCGGGCCGGACCGGAGACAGCTTTCAGGACTCCCTGAAGGCTTTGAAGCCGGCCCAGTATTATGAAGGCCCGTCGGTCGCGGCGGCATTGCCGCGGCTGAACTGGACACTTGCCAACGCCCATATGGGCCTGCGCATGTATCTCGCCGGCACCGAAGGCCTGATCGGCCAGATGATGCAGGCGGCAATCGAGGCCGGCATCGACCCTGCCTCGATCCAGACCGAGCACCGCGGCTCGTGGGCGCGCCGCGTGCAGTGCGTGCATTGCAAGGGCATCACCGAGAACGTCACCACCCAGCCGGTCACCTGCTCGCATTGCGGCCTGCTGCTTCTGGTGCGTGACCACTACTCCAAGCGCCATGCCGCCTTCCAGGGCGTCTGCATCAATGCCGAGGATCCGACCGAGATCCCTCAGACAGAGGAGATTTTCCGGTGAGCGCGGGAACAAACAAGCTGAACGTCACCGTGACCGAGGTGGTCGCGGTCAATGAACTGGTCAAGCGTTTCCACTTCGAGCGTACCGACGGCGGCAATCTTCCGACCTTTTCCGGCGGCGCCCATGTCGTCGTCGAAATGCGCGACGGCGACATCACCAGGCTCAATCCCTATTCGCTGATGAGCTCGCCGCTCGCCACGCGCGACTACACGATTTCGGTGCGCCGCGACGACGTCGGCCGCGGCGGCTCGCTGTTCATGCACAACCGCGTCAAGCGCGGCAGCGAAATGGTCATCAGCTATCCGGTGAACCTGTTCTCGCTCGACCTGCGCGCCAAAAAGCACCTGATGATTGCCGGTGGCATCGGCATCACGCCGTTCCTCGCCCAGACAGCCCAGCTCGCTTCGTCGGGCGGCAATTTCGAGCTGCACTACACCTGCCGCTCCGAGGCTCTCGGCAGCTACACCGAGGTGCTGCGCGAACGATACGGCAACAGGGTCAACCTCTATTACGACGAGCACAACGAGCGCATTCCGCTCGACCGCCTGCTCGCCACGCAGCCGCTCGGCACGCATATCTATGTCTGCGGCCCCGCCGGCATGATCAAATGGGTGCGCGACACCGCCGCCGCCCATGGCTGGCCGGAAGACTCGGTGCACTTCGAACACTTCGCAGCACCGCAGCCGGGCACACCCTTCGACGTCAAGCTGGCTGTCAGCGGCCTGGAAATCCGGGTCGGCGAGCAGCAAAGCCTGCTTGAGGCGATCGAGGCTGCGGGCGTCGATCCGCCCTATCTCTGCCGCGGCGGCGTCTGCGGCCAGTGCGAGACCAACGTCATTTCCTATGACGGCACGTTCAAGCACAACGACCACTGGCTGAGCGATGAGGAGCACTGCTCGGGCAAGAAGATCATGCCATGCGTATCGCGCTTCGAGGGCCGCTCGCTGGTCCTGGAACGGTAGAAAATCCCGGAGCGCCCAGCGTTTCGGAAGAGGGAGGAATTGATGGGAATTAACTTCAGGAAAGAAACGTTCCGCGACGATTTTACCTTCAGGAACAGTCCGGAGAACATCAGGCGCTTTCCCTTCCCCTATCACGAAGACGCCTACATGTACTCGGTCAACATCGAGCCGCATGTGCCCGGGCCGAAGAACAGCGTTTTCGAGCATCTGGTCGACGTCGACGAGCACTATGTCTCGGAGATGCAGGATCGCGCCATGGTGCTGGCGGAGGATCCGCTGCGCTGCCAGTCGCTTCCGCACATGACACTGGCCGGCTGGGACCTGCTCGAACTGCTGATGACCGAGAAGGCCGAGAGCTATCCCGAACACTTCACGTTGACCCGCGATGGCGATCGCTGGCGCTGGATCAACCGGCCGCTCGGCATCGACGACACCTTCACCTTCGGCGACGTCTCCACCCTGCCCTACGGGCCGATGGAGTACATCACCCGCCAGAGCCAGGGCGATTTCGCCATCCTCGACCAGCGGGACAACAACCTCTGGATGGACGCCGGCATGATCACCACGCAGGCGGACTGGTCGCTCGACTTCGACATCGGCATGAACTTCTTCGAATGGCACGCGCCAGTGCCGCTGGCGCATGAGATGGGCGTCTTCACCCGCGCGCTGAAGTTCCTGACCAACATCCAGCAAGGCAAGCCGGCACGCCGCCTCAACTGGACGATGACGATCAATCCGAGGCTCGATACAAGCCCGGAAAACTTCCACAAATGGGGCAGCGACCGCCTCACGGTGACGCCGGAGAATGTCGGCCAGAAGGTCCATCTCCGCGTCGAACTGCAGAGCTTCTGGCGGCTTCCGCGCTCGAATGCGTTGGTGTTCCCGATCCGCTGCTACCTGCTCAAGATGGACGAGCTGGTGACGGTGCCGAAATGGGCACGCCGTTTCCACCGCGTGCTGCGCGACCTGCCGGTCGAACTCGCCGAATACAAGGGCCTGACCCGCTACCGCCAGACCACCGTCGAGTGGCTGTCGAAATATGACGACGGCGCTCCAACCTCGTCCGGCTTCAGCCCGGACTAGCAGATCGATCACGGCCTGGGCTTCAACGAGGCCCAGCCACGAACCAAGAAAAAGGAGGCGATGAGATCGCCTCCTTTTTTCGTTTCCGTGACTGCTGTGAGCCGGGATTAGTCGCCGCCTGACCCTTGCGGATAGGAGATGATGGAGAGGTAGCGGATCGGCAGCTGCGTCAGCTCTTCCGGGCCATGCGGGGCGTCCGCGTCGAAGAACAGGCTGTCGCCCGGTGTCATGCGGTAGAGATTGCTGCCGTGCCGGTAAACGACTTCGCCTTCCAGCATGTAGAGGAACTCCATGCCCTCGTGCTGGAACATCGGAAACACGTCAGAATCCCCGGCAAGCGTGATGAGATAGGGCTCGACCGTAACGCCTGCGGTGTTCGAGCCTATATGGCCGAGCAGATTGTACTGGTGCCCTGCCCGGGTGCCACGGCGCTCGACGTCGACGCCCTCTCCCGACTTGACGAAGACAGCACTGCGCTCTTCCTCGAAGCGCCGGAAGAACGCCGTCAGCGGCACACCGAGCGCCCGCGACAGCGCCTGCAGCGTGGTCAGAGATGGCGAGGTGATGCCGTTTTCGATCTTGGACAGCATGCCGAGCGAGATGTTGGTCATCGCTGCGAGGTCGGCGACGGTGATGCCCAGCTTCTTGCGAAAGGCGCGGACCTCGTGGCCGAGCGCCACTTCCAGCACCTTCTCGGGCGTATCGCGAATGGCGTGCGGATCCTGGTGGAGCGGCGATGGCTGCGCTTTCGCCGCTATGGCGGCTGAAGCCTTCTTGCCGTCGGCAGTCATCACGGCTGACAAACGGTCATCTTTCACGCAGCTGTCCCTCGTTGAAAAAGCTCACAAAATGATCAGTTCACCCATGGTAAAATTTCTTTACACAAGTTTCAAGGGCCGCCGATCAAACTGCAGGCAAAATGCATAACGAAAGGGCAGGCTTTTGCGAAAGCCGTGCCGAAGCAAAACCTTCCCGCTGCTGAGGCATGATCGGCTGGACAGAGACGGCCCGCTGATTTGATTAGCCCCCTCCCCCCATTCGATTGATTTACAGCGACACCGGAGCGCGCGAGACTCCCGGCTCGTGCAATTGCTTGTTGCAACGCACATCAGCGGAGGAACTGCCATGAGGTCTGCCAGTTTCGCCAGTGGCGCCATCGTCGCCCTGGCTCTCGCCTGGACTGCGAGCCCAACCATCAATCCCGCCCGCGCTGAAGAACCCAGCAAAGCCGAACTCGACGCGGCGCGTCAGGCGCTGGAAAAATACAAGGATCCATACGTGGCTATACGCGACCTCTATCTTTCGACGGTGGGCTGCGTTCACTACACCGGCGAGAAGATCGAAGGGCGGATGGAGTATCCGAAGGGCGCAATGGGCGTGCACTTCGTCAATCTCACCGTCAAGGGTCCGCCCGACCCCACCAAGCCGAATGTGCTGGTCTACGAACCTGGGGCCGACGGCAAGCTCACCCTCGTCGCGGTCGAGTGGCTGGTTCCAATGGACGCCGTAAAGGAACGGCCAACCGTGCTCGGCCAGCCGTTCCAAGGTCCGATGGAGGGCCATGAACCCCTGATCCCCAAGGAGTTCGTCCACTACGACCTGCACGCCTGGCTGTTCAAGGACAATCCAAACGGCATGTTCAGCCCGACCAACCCCGATGTGACATGCGACGGCCATCCGTTCAGCCTGCTGGAGGAGCCGACCAAGATGGTGCATCCGCATTGAGCGGCGACGCCCTCAAGGCGACCTGAAGCACCGTCGCATTCAGGCTGACTTACGCGGCCGGCACGCCGAGTTCGGCCCGCCCGACAAGCGCGCCGTGGTGGCCGATGACAGCGCTCGCCACGTCGGCGGCGAAGGCTGCTGCCACGTGGTGGTCCCCGGTCTGGAGGTAGTTGGCGAGGAAGGCACCATTGAAGCTGTCGCCGGCGCCAGTCGTGTCGACGACTTTTTCCGCTCGCGTGGCAGGCACGAAGCATCGTTCGCCGGCGAAGCTCAGCGTGATGCCGGCAGCACCGTCCTTGACGACGAACTTGCCGACGCCCAGGCGAGTGTAGCGCGCGATTGTCGCGTCGACCGAAGCGTCGCCGAAATACGTCGCCTCATCCTCGAAGCTCGGCATCACCATGCTGGAGACCGCGGCACCATCCGATATGGCGCGGCGCATCATGTCGGTGTCGTCCCACAGGCGCGGCCTGATGTTGGGATCAAAGGCCACGAGCTTGCCTTCTGCCTTGGCACGACCGAGCTCGGCAAGCAGCGTGGCAAGCGCACCCGGCGCCAGGATCGCCAGCGTGATACCGGAGAAGAAGATCACCTCCGAGGCTTCGATGGCCGCACGCAAGGCCGAAGCATCATCGGCCAGCAGCCGCGCCGCCGAAGCCGAGCGCCAATAGGAAAAGCTGCGCTCGCCGTCCTTGAGATGGATCATGTAGAGGCCGGGCGTGCGTTCCGGCAGGCGGCGGATGAAGCCGGTGCCAACGCCGGTACCTTTGATGAAGGCCAGCATCTCGTCAGAGATCGTGTCGGTGCCGACGGCGGAGAAATAGTCGACCGGCCACGCTTCGGGCAGGAAGCTCCTGAGGTAGTAGGCGGTGTTGAAGGTATCGCCGGCAAAGCCCTTGCGCAGCAGGCCGTCTCCGGCCTGGCGAAGTTCGACCATGCATTCGCCGATCAGGAGTGCGCGTCCAGCCATGAGGGCATCCAGGGAATGTTGTGTGTTACGCCGCTCAGCGCCGCCCGGCGGCGCGGGCGCCCGACGTGTGTTCGTCGGCGACGTGGCCGAGGCGGCTCGACAGGTCGGCCGCAGCATCAAGCAGCGTCTTGAGGTAGCTGGCGTGGTTCTTGAGCCCGTCCTCGCGCGGCGCGACGAGGCACAGCGTGGCGATGCAGATGTTGTCGGCCTGGTAGACCGGCACGGCAAAGCAGTGGGTGAAGTTCTCGACCGCGCTGTTGAAGGTGTAGTAGCCCACCCGCGACGCCTCCCGCACCTCCGCGATGAACTGCGCCGGATCGAGCCACTGGCCGTTGGGCAGCTGGAAATCCTCCTTCGGGATGAAGTCGAGGATCTCCTGGTCGCTCATATGGGCGACAAGCAGCCGGCCCGACGCCGTCCAGGCGATCGAGACGGGATCGCCGACGTTGGACGAGATGCGGAACGGGCGCAGCCCTTCCTTCATCTGGGCGACGGTGTACTTGTTGCCTTCGAGCAGGCACATCTGCGCCGTCTCGCGCGTCTCCTCGGCGATGTGCGTCAACAGCTTGTCGCATTCGCGCATCAGGTCGAACTGCTCGGCATAGGCCATGCCCAGGAAGTAGAGCTTGCGGCCGAGGAACACGCGGCCGTCCTCGCCGCGATATTCGAGCACGCCCTGGCGCATCAGCAGATTGACCAGCTCATAGACCGACGAGCGCGGCGCACCGATGCCCGACGCGATCTCGTTGGGACGCAGCGGCGTGCGCTTGAGACGCAGGTAGTTCATGATCTCGAAGGCGCGGTCGAGACCGCGGGCCCGCCTGTTGGTCATGTCGTCGGATACGTCGTCCATGTGCCGCCTCTTCCGGCAGATCGCCGGCAAAACTTCATGCCATCACGGCGCCTTGTAGGCGACGCAGTCGATTTCGACTTTGCAATCGACCATCATACTCGACTGTACGCAAGCACGCGCCGGCGGATGGTCACCGAAATACTCGGCATAGACGCCGTTGAACGACCAGAAGTCGCGGGGGTCGTCGAGCCAGACGCCGACACGCACGATGTGCTCCAGGCCATAGCCGGCTTCTTCCAGGATGGCGATGACGTTTTCCATCGTCTTGCGCGTCTCGGCGATAATGCCACCGCCGACGATCTCGCCATTTTCCATGGCGACCTGACCGGAAACGTAGAGCCAGCCATTGGCCTCGACGGCGCGGGCGAACGGCAGTGCCTGCTTGCCCGCCCCGGTCTGGCCGGTGCCATAGCGCTTGATCGTCATGTCTATTCTCCGAATGCTAGTTGAAGGTTGAGGTCTTGAGGAACTCGGCAAGCCGCTCGGTCTGCGGCTTGTGGAACATCTCGCGCGGATTGCCCTCCTCGCCGATGCGGCCCTGGTTCATGAAGATCACGCGCGACGACACCTCGTAGGCGAAGCGCATTTCGTGGGTGACGAGCAGCATGCTCATGCCGTCGCGGGCGAGGTCCTTGATGACCTGCAGAACCTCGTTGACCAGCTCGGGGTCGAGCGCCGAGGTGACCTCGTCGAACAGCATCAGCTTGGGGTTCATGGCGATGGCGCGCGCGATGGCGACACGCTGCTGCTGGCCGCCGGAGAGCTGGCCGGGAAAACGGTCGCGGCGTTCGGCGAGGCCGACGCGGTCGAGCCACCTCTCGGCAACGCTGCGCGCCTCCTCGCGGGACATCTTCTTGACCTTGACCAGGCCGAGCATGACGTTCTCGGCCGCGCTCATGTGCGGGAACAGGTTGAACTGCTGGAAGGCCATGCCGGTCATCGCGCGCTGGCGGGCGATTTCCTTTTCCTTCTTGCGGCGGCGCGTACCGCCCGCGGTCTCGTAGCCGATCTCTTCGCCATCGATGCGGATCGAGCCGCCCTGGAATTCCTCCAGCATGTTGATGCAGCGGAGCATCGTCGTCTTGCCGGAGCCCGACGAGCCGATGATCGAGATGACGTCGCCCTGGGCCATGGTGCAGTCGACGCCCTTGAGGACTTCGACCTCGCCGTAGCGCTTGTGCAGGTCGCGGATTTCGAGAAGGTTGCCGGTCATTGTTGCGGCCTCACGAGGGAATCGAGGTTTTGCGTTCAACGTAGCGGCCGAAACGTTCGATGCCGTAGTTGACGACGAAATAGAGGAAGCCCGCGAAGAAATAGAACTCGAGGCTCATGAAGGTGCGCGAGATCAGCTCCTGCGTCCTGAGCAGAAGCTCGGCCACGCCGATGATCGACAAAAGCGTCGAGGCCTTGACCATCTCGGCGGCCGTGTTGACCCAGGCGGGCAGCACCTGGCGCAGCGCCTGCGGACCGAGCACATAGGCGAAGGTCTGCGGGAAGGTCAGGCCGATCGCCTTGGCGGCCTCGGTCTGCCCCTTGGGGATCGACTGGAGCGCGCCGCGGACGATCTCGCCGACATGCGACGAGCAGAACACCGCAAGCGCCAGCACGCCGGCCTGGAACGGGCCGAGGTCGATGCCGACCGTGCCGAGCACGTAGTAGCTCGCCAGAACCAGCACCAGCACCGGGGTGCCGCGGATGAAATCGGTGTAGCCACGCACCAGCCAGCGCAGCGGCTTGTTGCCATAGGTCAGCGCCAGGCCGACGCCGATGCCCAGTATGGTGCCGACCAGGATTGCCAGGACCGAGATTGAGACGGTGACGCCGATGCCCTTGAGGATCGGGATGCGGGCGAGCCAGAGAGTTTCGAAGAATGTCACGAGTTCCATGGCGCTCACCGGGGAATGGACATGCGCCGCTCGAGCCTGCGCAGCAGGGCTGCGAGCACCGAGCAGGTGGCGACATAGAGACAACTGGCGACGATCCACGTTTCGATGACGCGGAAGGTCTCGACGTTGATCTTGCGTGCCTCGAAGGTCAGCTCCGGCACCGCGATCGCCGCCGCCAGCGAGGTGTCCTTGAACAGCGAGATCAGCGTGCTCGACAGCGACGGCAGCACGTTGCGCAGCATCAGCGGCATGACGATCGAATTGCGGATCTGCGCCTGCGTCAGGCCGATGGCGAGGCCGGCCTCCTTGAGCCCATTGGGCACGGCGAGCAGGCCGCCACGAAACACTTCGGCGAGATAGGCGCCGGAATAGAGCGCCAGCGTGGCGACAAAGCTTTCGATCTTGCCGAGGCGGATGCCGAGCTGCGGCAGCGCGAAGAAGGTGAACAGCACCAGCACCAGGATCGGCGTGTTGCGGATGATGGTGACGTAGATGCGCGCGGGGTGGCGCAACGCACCCTGCTTCGACAACAGGCCGAAGGCGGTGATGAGCCCGAGCACGCAGCCGATGGCGATCGCCACGAAGGCGAGCGCCAGGCTGAGCCCGAGGCCCCAGAGCAGCTGGTCGAAACTGCGCCAGACCGCCGAGAAATTGAGCGTGTAACCCATGGTGCCGTCAGGTTCCGGTCAGAAGAATTGGCGCGGCCGCATGTGCCAGGGGCCGCGCCATCATTGGCGAGTTTACTTGTACTCGACCGGGAAGCCGATCTGCGGCGGAGCGAGCTCCTTGCCGAACCAGGTCTTGTAGGAGTTGGCATAGAAATCGAACTCGACACCGGTCATCGCCTCATGCAGCGCGGTGTTGACGAAGTTCAACCAGTCCTGGTCGCCGCGCTTGACGCCGCAGGCATAGGTCTGCGGGTTCCAGCCGTAGCCGGCGTCCTTGTAGCGATCCGGGTTCTGCTTCATGTACCAGGCCAGCGACGACTGGTCGGTGGCAACCGCATCGGCGCGGCCCGATTCCAGCGCCTGGTAGATCAGGTCGACTGACTCATACTGGTCGACCTTGGCCTCAGGCAGTGCGGCATGCACCATCGCCTCGGCATAGACGTTCTGCAGCACCGAGATGGTGACGCCCGAGCCGGCGCCCTTGAGCGCGGCATAGTCGGCATACTTGCTGTCACCCTTCAGCATCAGGCCGACGCCCTCGCGGTAGTAGGGAATGGTGAAGGCGATCTGCTGGGCGCGCTCGCCTGTCACCGTCATGAACTGGCAGGTCAGGTCGACCTTGTCGGTGGTGATGTTGGGGATGCGGGCATCCGAGGACTGGTTGACGTATTCGATCTTGTCCGGGTCGCCGAACAGCGCCTTGGCAACGATACGGCCCATGTCGACGTCGAAGCCCTGCAGCTTGTCGTCGGCGCTCTTGAAGTGCCACGGCGCATTGGTGCTGCCGGTGCCCAAGACCAGATGGCCACGCGCCAGAACCTCATCAAGCTTGCTTTGCTTTTCCTGTGCGCCGGCAGGCATTGCCGCCATCAGCGCGAGCGCGGCGACGGCCGCGGAAAGTGCGATCTTCATCTCGCCGTTCCTCCCAAAAGAATTTTCCCAATTCAATGTCCGCTATTTCGGACATGTGTCCTGAATATCGGATTGACGTATAAAGCGCCACACGGCATTGTTTGTCAAGCGCGGCACAGGCAAGGTCCGCGGTGCCGTATGATGGAAGGCAAAGGCCATGTTCGACAGGATCCAGACCCCCGCCGTCTTGGTGGATATCGATGTGGCGAAGCGGAACATCGACCGCTTCCAGGCCTATGCCGACAGCCACGGGCTGAAGGTCCGCCCGCACATCAAGACACACAAGCTGCCGGCGATCGCCGAAATGCAGCTCGACGCAGGCGCAGTCGGCATCACCTGCCAGAAAGTGTCGGAAGCAGAAGCCATGGTCGCGGGCAGCGGCCGGCTCAACGACGTGCTGATCACCTACAACATCCTTGGCGACGACAAGCTGCACGCGCTCGTGGCGCTCGCCCGCAAGATCAAGCTGGCGGTGGTCGCTGACGGCACCACAGTGATCGACGGGCTTTCGGCCGCCTTCGCGGCGGCGGGGGTCACGCTGAATGTCTTCGTCGAATGCAACACCGGCGCTGACCGTTGTGGCGTCGGCTCACCTGAGGAGGCAGCCGAGTTGGCCGCCCGCATCCATGCCGCGCCCGGCCTGCATTTCGCAGGCCTGATGACTTATCCGCCGGTCGGCGGTGCCGCCAAGGTGCAGGGCTTCATGACCGAGGCCAAGGCATTGATCGAGGCCAGGGGCATTGTCGTTCCCGACATCACCTCGGGCGGCACGCCCGACATGATGAAGGCGCATCTGGCGCCGGTTGCCACCGAGTTCCGCCCCGGTACCTATGTCTACAACGATCGTTCGCTCGTCGCCCGCGGCGTCACCAGCTGGGACGACTGCGCGCTGACGGTGCTCGCCACCGTCGTCTCCGTGCCCGCGCCCAACCGCGCCATCATCGACGCCGGTTCAAAGACACTTACCTCCGACCTGCTCGGCCTCGTCGGCCACGGCCATGTGCTCGGCCGCCCCGACATCTCGATCGACCAGCTGTCCGAGGAGCACGGCCGCCTGCGCTGCGACGGCGACATCAACCTCACTGTCGGCCAGCGCATCCGCATCGTGCCCAACCACGCCTGCGTCGTCACCAACATGGTCGACGGCGTCTATGTCTACGGCAAGGACAAGGCACCAGAACTGTGGCCGGTGCCGGCACGCGGCAAGATCATCTGAGCTGCGCCATCCAACAGAAAGGGCCTCCCCGACGCCGGTCAGGGAGGCCTTTTTCATTTCCGGCCGGAATGTTTAGCGGACAACCAGCACCGGCACCTTGCTGTTGGTCAAGACGTCCACCGTCTGGCTGCCGAGGATCAGGCGCCCGAGGCCGCGACGGCCATGCGAGGCCATGACGATCAGGTCGCAGCCCTTTTCCTGGGCAAGCTGGTTGATCGCCTCCGCCGCCCACATTTCCTCGACATGCACCGTATCGGCATTGACGCCGAGCTTGTCGGCCTGGGCTTTGGCGGCGGTCAGCACCTTGGCACCGTATTCCTCGCCTGATTTCTGGTAGGACACGATGTCCTCGGCGGTGGCCACCGGGCCATACATGCCGGCGGAGGCGAAGATCGGAGCAGGCTCGGTCACGTTCATGACCGTCACCTTCGCGCCGATGCCCTTGGCCAGGCTCAAGCCATGGTCGAGCCCCTTCTGCGCCAGTTCCGAGCCGTCGGTGGCAATGAGGACGTGGGTGTACATGGACTTTTCTCCTTGGCTCGCCGAACCCATTTCGGATTTCGGCGCATCTTTGACGCCCAGCCTTCCCGACCGGCGCCCACGGGTCAAGGCGAAGGCCTGGATATCGACTGGCACAGCCGCACAAAGCCCTTGACCGTTATATTCAGTCAAACATAACAATGCACCACTCGTTATATTCGCATGTATATATCCAAACCCATTGTTCAACCCGAGATCGACAGCATGAGACGCCGCAACCTCTTGATTTCATTCCTGGCCGCCGCCACCGCCCTGGTCGCCTCAGCCTCGCTCGCTTCCGCCGAGCAGCGCATCTTCACCGACGCTGCCGGCCGCAAGGTGGCGCTGCCCGAAAAGATCACCCGCGTCATGGCCGCCGGCCCACCCGCCTCGGTGCTGCTCTATTCGGTCGCGCCCGAGCGCATGGTCGGCTGGGTGCGCGAATTCAAGGACGACGAGAAGGATTTCATCGCGGCTCCCTATCGTGACCTGCCCGTCCACGGCCGCCTGACCGGCAAGGGCGACACCGCCAACATGGAAGCCGTGCTGGCGATGAAGCCCGACATCATCCTCGATGTCGGCACCGTCAACCCGACCTACGCCTCGCTCGCCGACAAGGTGCAGGAACAGACCGGCATCCCTTACGTGCTGATCGACGGCAGCTTCGCCAACACGCCGAAGTCGCTGCGCGAGATCGGCGAACTCCTGGGCGAAAAGGAACAGGCCGAGAAGCTCGCCGCCTACACCGAGGCTGCGATGCAGCGGCTCGACAAGGTCGTCACTGATGTTCCCGCCGACCAGCGCCCACGCGTCTATTACGGCCGCGGCCCCGACGGACTGGAGACCGGTCTCGCCGGCTCGATCAACATGGAGGTGCTGTCCGCCGTCGGCGCCACCAATGTCGCCGAAGCCGCCGGCAAGGGCTCGCTCGCCAATGTCTCGCTCGAACAGATCCTGTCATGGAACCCCGACGTCATCCTGACACTCAGCCCGAAGTTCCAGAAGTCGGTGCTGTCGGATCCGTCATGGGCCGGCATCAAGGCGGTGAAGGACGGTCGCGTGTTCCGTGCGCCGGCCCTGCCCTTCGGCTGGTTCGATGCGCCTCCCGGCGTCAACCGCGCCATTGGCATCTCCTGGCTCACCTCCGCACTCTACCCCGGCAAGGCCGAGATCGACCTGAAGGCCGAGACCCGCGACTTCTACAAGCTGTTCTATCATGTCGATCTCACCGACGAGCAACTCGGCAAGCTGCTGGCCGACACCGGTCCGAAGCCCTGAGCTTCGAGCGGACGCCGAGCACTTGCAGCAGCAGCCAAAAGCCCAACGCGCCGGGCCGATCGCCATCGGCGCGCTGGCGGCGCTGCTCTTTGCCATCATCCTGGTGGCGATCCTGACCGGCAAATATCCGGTGACGCCAAGCGAAATCCTCGCCGTGGTCATGGCCAAGCTGTCAGGCGGCGAAAGCGGCGTTGCACCGACGATCGAGACCGTGATCTGGAACGTGCGCCTGCCGCGCGTTGGCGCCGGCATCCTCGTGGGCGCTTCGCTTGCGGCGGCGGGCGCGGTCTATCAGGGCCTGTTCCGCAACCCGCTTGTCTCGCCCGATATCCTCGGCGTTTCCGCCGGCGCCAGCTTCGGCGCCGTGGTAGGCATTTTCCTGTCTTTGTCGGTGCTCGCCATCCAGGGCCTCGCCTTCGCCGGCGGGCTGGCAGCGGTTGCGCTCGTCTATGCCATCGGCTCGATCGTGCGCGAGCGCGACCCGATTCTCGTGCTGGTGCTCGCCGGCGTCGCGATCGGCGCGTTGCTCGGCGCCTGCGTGTCGCTGCTCAAGGTGCTTGCCGATCCCTACAACCAGCTGCCGGCCATCACCTTCTGGCTGCTCGGCAGCCTCGCCAGCATCAACCGCGCCGACCTTGTGTCCATCCTGCCCGCGGTCCTTGTTGCACTTGTGCCGATGGCATTGTTGCGCTGGCGCATGAACCTGATGACGCTCGACGACGAGGAGGCGCGCGCGCTCGGCGTCGAGACGCGCTGGATCCGTGTCGTCATCGTCGCCGCCGCAACACTGATGACCGCCGCCGCCGTATCGATCTCGGGCATCATCGGCTGGATCGGACTGCTCGTGCCGCATGTCGCGCGCATGTTCGTCGGCCCCGATTTTTCCCGCCTCCTGCCGGCCTCGATGCTGATTGGCGCTGCCTACATGGTCGGCGTCGACACGCTCGCCCGCAGCATCGCAGCGATCGAAGTGCCGCTCGGCATCCTCACAGCCGCCATCGGCGCCCCGTTCTTCCTCTATCTGCTTCTGACGACCCGGCGAGGCTGGCAATGATGCTTCAGGCAACCGATCTCGCATTCGGCTACGGTCGCGTCAAAGTCGGCCAGGGCGTCACGCTGTCGGTCGACCGTGGCGAAGTGCTGTGCCTGCTCGGCCCCAATGGCTGCGGCAAGACCACCTTGTTCAAGACCCTGCTCGGCCTTTTGCCGCGCCAGGGCGGCAGCCTCGAACTCAACGGCAAGGACATCTCGACTTTTTCGCGCGCACAGTTCGCACGCCACATCGCCTATGTGCCGCAGGCGACCGGCACTTATTTCCCGTTCTCGGTGTTCGACGTCGTCCTGATGGGTCGTGCCAGCCGCATCGACACCTTCGCCTCGCCGACGATGGCCGACCGGGCGATAACCCAGGAAGCGCTGGCAGCCCTCGGCATCGGCCACCTCGCCGCCCGCCCGTTCACCGACATCTCAGGCGGCGAAAAGCAGATGACGTTGATCGCCCGCGCGCTCGCCCAGGAACCCGAGCTGATCGTCATGGACGAGCCGACGGCCAGCCTCGACTTCGGCAACCAGGCCCGTGTCTTGAGCCGCATCTCGAGCTTCGCCGGCTCTGGCATGGCGGTCGTCATTTCCACCCACGATCCCAGCCACGCCTTCGCCTGCGCCAGCCGCGTCGCACTGATGCGGGCGGGAACGCTTGTCGCCATCGGCAAGCCGGCCGACGTGCTGACACCGCAATCGCTGCAAGCTCTCTATGGCGTCGGGGTTGCAGTTGCCTACCTCGAACAGGCCGGACGCCATGTCTGCACCCCAACCCTCACCGAAAGGACCGCGCGATGAAACTCAGTGCCCGCAACCAGATTAAAGGCAAGATCGTCGAAGTGACCAAGGGCGCGACCACGTCGCACGTCCGCATCGACATTGGCGGCGCCGTCGTCACCGCCTCGATCACCAACGAAGCCGTCGACGAATTGAAGCTCGCCGCCGGCAAGGACGCCTATGCGGTCATCAAGGCCTCCGACGTCATGGTCGCGGTCGACTGAACGTGGTCCGCGAAAACGAAATCCGCGACGGCGAAAGCGCCGTCGCGCTACCCTCTGGGTATGATGCCGAAATCTACTTCATCGGCCGCATCCGCACGCCCTGGGACTCCCGCCTGCTGACCCCACGCCAGGGTCGCGCCGACGGCCCGATCTGCCAGATCGAGATCTTCGAGCCTTGGGTGGCCGCACTTGAGGGCGTCGCACAATTCGCCCGTCTCGAAGTCCTCTACTGGCTGCACCTCTCCCGCCGCGACCTGGTGCGCCAGAGTCCGGCCAATGACGGCACCGCGCGCGGCACCTTCTCGCTGCGCTCGCCCGTCCGCCCCAACCCGATTGGCACCCAGATCGTCGAGCTGGTCGGCCTGGATGGCAATGTGCTGTCGGTGCGCGGCATGGACTGCCTCGACGGCACGCCGCTGATCGACATCAAGCCCGACCGCACCCTGTTCACCCCTATCGCCCCGCCGCAGCCGGGCGACTTCCAGACCGGCTAGTTCAGGCAGATCTCGGCCGCCAGCCCGTCGGCGCTGCGCTTGGCCTCGGCACCGACGGAGTAGGTGGCGCATTCGAGCGTGTCGGCCATCTTGGCGCCGCCGAAATCGAACTCCATCGGCCGCGCCCCATCGGGGAAGACCTGCCGTTCAAGGATCCAGGTCAGCTGGCTGCGCACGATCTCGGGGTCCATGTCGGGCGAACGCCTGAGCACCGCATCGACGCCGAGCTGCGGATTGGCCAGGCAATCGTGCCAGGCCTGCCGCGTGATCGCCTGCAGCTTGCCGGCGAGACCAGGATCCTTCTCCAGCACCGAATTCAGCGCCACCAGCGCGCCTGAATAGATGTCGAGCCCGTTGTCGGCGAAATAGAGGAAGTCGAGACCGCTGGCATCGTAGCCGCGCATCTGCATAGCAAATTTCAACGTCGCGTCGAAGCAGGTCGCCGCCAGCACCGAGCGGGACGCCACCAGCCGGTCGCGCTCCTCCGGCTGGACGCCGAGATAGGTGTAGCTGTCGGGCGCCAAGCCGTTGCGCTTGAGCAGCAGCGGCAGAAGCCGCGCCGAGGTGTCGCCATTCGGGCCGCACAGCGTGCTGCCGGGAACATCGGCGAGCTTCAGCTGCTTGCCGTCCGAGATATAACCGAGGCAGCAGGGCGTATGCTCATAGATCTGCACGAGACAGGAGATCTCGGTTTCGCCCGTTCGCAGCGCCCGTTCGAAAACAGAGGATACATCGCCGTATCCGATGTCAGCCTCACCTCCCACCAGTGCGCGTGTCACCAGCGACGAGCTGAAGCCCTCGACGAAACTGCAGGACAGGCCGTGGTCGCCGAAATAGCCGGCGTCGACGGCGTGCAGAAACGGCGAATTCTGCCCTTGATACAGGTAGTTGAGCTTGAAACGCAGTTCCATTCCACAAACCCTCGAACTTTCGGAACGGCCGTTCTTGAGAAACAGATTCTCCAGAAACTATTGTATCCAAATTGGCCGCCGTCCTTGGTGGCTTTAGCAATTTGCGATATAACGCAAACATTCTGTTTTCAAGCAGCCCGTTAAAGGAGTGATCATGGGAATTGCGCGGACAGCCCTGCTGGCCCTCATTGCGATTTTCGGCGTGAGCGCAGCAAGTGCACAGGACTACAAGGCCGCCCTGGTTGCACCAGACACCATCACCGTCGGAACTTCGGGCTCTGCCCCGCCCTTCAGCATGACCAATGCCGCGGGCGAGCTTGAAGGCTTCGACATCGACGTCGTCAATCTCGTCGCCAAGCAGCTCGGCCTCACAGCCAAGTTCGAGAAGCTCGACTTCGCTGGGCTGCTGCCTGGCCTGAGCGCCGGCCGCTTCGACCTGATCGCCTCTGGCGTGACACGCACGCCGGAGCGCCTGGCTTCGAAAGACTTCTTCCTGCTGTCGCCCTATATCGTCAATGGCGCGGCCATCACCCGCCGCGAAGCCGATACCGGCATCGCCAGCTGGAAGGATGTCTGCGGCAAGACCATGGGCGCGGTGCGCGGCGGCGCCTTCCAGAAGGTCACCAAGGAAAAGCTTCCGGCCGACTGTGTCACGAAGAGCCGTGAGTATCCCGGCGCGACCGAGCTGTTCCTCGACCTCGAGAACCGCCGCATCGATTTCGCCGCCCACGACTTCCTCGGCCCGAAATACCTGGCCAAGTCGGGCAAGCTGACCGGTGCTGTCACGCTGGACGACCTGCTGACGACCATCACCCAGAGCGTTGCCGTCAGCAACAAGAACAAGCCGCTGGCCGATGCCATCGACGCCCAGTTCGAGACCTGGCGCAAGGACGGTACCCTGCAGGGCCTGGCCGATAAATGGTTCGGCGCCTCCATCGACTGGTCGAAGGCTCAGTAAAAGGGCCTCCGCGAGGGACGGCGGGACATGGAAATAGCACTTGCGTGGCTGCCGCGGCTGTTGGTTGCGGCGGCCCTCACCATTGGGCTGTCGGCAGTGGTCTTCACCCTGTCGGCGGTCTTTGGCCTGCTGTTGTCCCTCGTCCACTACGGCCGCGAAAAATCCTGGCTCCGAAACGGCATCGAGGCGTTCAGCGCCTTCTTCCGCTCGGTGCCGGAGCTCGTGGTGCTGTTCCTGTTCTTCTTCGGCGGGCCGCAGATCGGTGTCGACTTCGGCCCCATCGGCTCGACAATCATCGCCTTCACGCTGGTCGGCATCGCCTTCGACTACCAAGTGTTCAAGGGCGCGCTAAAGGCCGTGCCGTTCGGCCAGTATGAGGCGGGCCTCGCGCTCGGCCTGCCGAAGCGGATCGCGTTCCTGCGCGTGCTGATCCCGCAGGTTCTGCCCTTGGCGCGCAAGGGCTGGATCACCTACGCCATCGGCACGGTCAAGCGCATGTCGATCGCCTCCGCCGTGTCGGTCAGCGAGATCCTCTACGTCACCAAACAGGGCATCGCCGCCACCAACGCGCCCTTCATTTTCCTGACGCTCGCCGTCGGTCTCTACATCCTGATCGTCACGCCGCTGCTCGTCTTCAACGAGCGCAAACCGAAACAGGCGGTGGCGCGATGAACATCCTGCTCGACCCTACCTACCAGCAGATGCTGCTCGACGGGCTGGTGATGACGCTGCTCATCTCGGTGGTCGTCATCATCGTGTCGAACATCTTGGCGCTGCCGCTGGCCATCTACATGCAGCGGCCCAAGGGTGCGTTTCGCCGCGCCATCATCGGCTACAGCTTCTTTGCCCGCGCGGCACCGGTTCTGGCGCTGCTGTTTGCGCTCTATTACGGCCTTCCCCGGCTCGGCATCTATCTCGAACCCGTACCGTCGGCGCTGATCGGCCTGATCTTCGCCTCGACCGCCTACAATCTCGAATTCCTGCGCTCCGGCTTCGAGAGTATTCCCCTAGGGCAGCTCGACGCCGCCAAGGCGCTAGGCCTCAGACCTTTTGCCACCTATTGGAAAGTGATGATCCCGCAGGCCTACAGGCTGGCTGCACCGTCGCTGTTTTCCAATGCCATCCAGATGGTCAAGGGCAGTTCGCTTGCCAGCCTCGTCGCCATCGACGAGCTGACGGCGGCCTCAACCGTCATCATCTCCGAGACCTACAAGGCCATCGAGGTGCTGCTGGTGGTGTCGGTCTTTTATCTCGTCATCGCAGCCGTGATCATCGCCCTGCAGTATATCTACGAAACCAGGCAGAGCGCGCGCCGGCGCTGATCAGAGGATCCTCTTGCCGAAGGCGGACATGACGAAGTTGATCGCTTCGGTGGCGACGCGCGGCTCCGTATCCGCGTCCAATCCCGATACGTCCATCGACAGCATGCCGCCCGAAAGCGCTATCGCCTCCATCGCCTGGTGGGTCTCGCGCACCGTCATGCCGCCGGAACCGGTTGCCCAGCCTGGGATTTCGGTGGCCGATGGCGAATAGCTGACATGAAAACCGACTGTGCCCGACGAGGCGATGCGGATCGCCTCGCGCATCACCTCGCGCATGCCGGAGCCGTCGACCTCGGCCATGGTAAAAGCGGTGACACGCGAATCCTTGAGGATGCGCACCTCCGCCGGATCGGCCTCGCGCAGCCCGACGAGCACGACATTTTCGGGCGAAAGCTGCGGCTGCAGCGCGCCGGGCTTGTGGTCAAGGCCGAGCACGCGCGCCAGCACCGAACGCTCCGGCGCCTCGTCACCCTCCTCGCCTTCCGGCATCAGCGCGGCAATGGAATCGATCCAGATCAGTCCGAAGGAGTGCGCTGCCTCGGCGGTGGCCTCCAGCGCTTTCGACGCCGTATGCCTGTCCGCGCCGGCATGCAGCCTGACGAGGCCTACCGGTGGATGCTCGGCATCGGCGATCTCGATGACATCGAACTGCATCTGTTCGAGCCGCGTGCCGGCCGACTGCCGCGCAAGCAGCGACCCGGCGGCACCGTCGGCAACGATTGAGACCATGCGCCGGCCGGTGAAATCGGCGATGTCGTGCATCGGCGCCTTCTCGACATATTCCGAGGTCATCGCCGTCAGCAGCGCGCCGTAGTTCATGTGGAAGCTGACACGGTCGCCGACGACAAGCGGCGGCTCGGCCTCGGTGATGTCGAGCACGAGATGGTCACTCGACGCGCCCAGCACCCTCACGCCCGGGTTGATCGGCACCAGCCCCTCGATCATTGTGTCCTCGCGGCCGATATTGGCGATGCCGCGCAGCCGGTCGCCCTCGTCGACGAACACCGGCTGGTTGCCAAAGGCGTCATAGCCGGATTCGCCGATCGGCAGCGACGGCTTGACCTTGACCTCGATCAGGTCGCCGGTGAGCCGGAAGGCGTTGAACTCCAGCTCCCGCCACGGCTCCTCCCTGAAGGTCTCGTAGCCGCCCTGCAGGATCGCCTCGCCGATGCGCAGATTGTTGATGCCGGCCGGCAGCTTGTTTTCCAACAGCAGCGGCAGCGACGACGAATTGCCTCCCGACACCCAGTCGAGGCTGATGCCGGCAAGCCGCTCGATCTTGTAGGCATAAGCGACGAGCTGGTTGAGGTTGTCCTCCGTCGGCATGATAGCGCCGAAGCAGGTCAGGTTGGTGCCGAGACCTGCGATGCGCACGCCGGGCAGTTCGAGCACGCGCTCGACAGTCGGCAACAGGTCATTCGGCCAGATGCCCTCGCGCAGGTCGCCGAGATCGACCATCAGCATGATGTCGTGGACGCGGCCGATGCGCTGGGCGATGCGCGATATCTCGCGGATGATCTCGAGCTCCGACTGCAGGCTGATGTCGACGGTGCGCACCACCTCCTCGACGCGCGAAATCGGCGGGCTGCGCAACAGCATGATGGGGCAGCCGATGCCACTTTCACGCAGCCGGCGGATGTTTTCGAAGCGCGACTCGGCGAGCCCCGACACGCCGCCGCGCAACATGGCGCGTGCCACTTGCGGCATGCCGCAGCTGCCCTTTGTGACGCCGAACACCTTGATGCCGGAAAGGGCCGCGCGTTCGACGACTGCCCGCGCATTGCGCTCGATGCGACCAAGATCGATGGCGACTTGCGGTCCAGACATGCCCTAGCCCCCGTAGACCAGCCCCTGTGGATCGATGTCGGGCTTGCGCCCCGCCACCAGGTCGGCAAGGAATTTGCCGGAGCCGCAGGCCATGGTCCAGCCGACATGGCCGTGGCCGGTGTCGAGGTAGAGCCCCTTGTAGCGGGCCTGGCCGATGACCGGGACCGAACCCGGCATCATCGGCCTGAGACCAGCCCAGACCACGGCCTTGCGCGGATTGAAGGCTCCGGGGAAAAGCTCCTGCCCGGCCTTGAACAGGCGGGCGAAGTCGCTCGGCTTGTAGCTGCGGTCGAAACCGGCGAATTCGGCGGTCGCGGCGAGGCGCAGGCGGTCGCCAAGCCTGGAATAGGCGATCAGATTGTCCTCGTCGGCGCCGCCCATCGTCGGCCCCTTTTCGGGAACCTCGAGCGGCACGGTCGCGGTGTAGCCCTTCACCGGATAGACCGGCAGGTCGATGCCGTGGCGTCGACCGAGCAGCCCGCTCTCCGGCCCCATGGCGATGACCACCGCATCGGCGGCCAGCACGCCGCCTTGCGTCATCACCCCGCTGACCCGGTCACCCTCGACGACCAGCCCTTCGACCGTGGTGTCGAACATGAACGTCACGCCCAGGCGCTCCCTGGCATAAGTGGCGAGTTTCTCGACGAACATGCGGGAATCGCCGGTCTGATCCATCGGCGAATAGACGCCGCCGGCAATGCCATCCTTGGCGGCAGCCAGGCCGGGTTCCAGCTCGACCATGCGGTTGCGGTCGACGATCTCGATCGGCAGGCCGTGTTTTGCGAGGAAACGATAGTTCTCGCTGCCCTCGTCTAGGCTCTTCTGCGATCGGAAGAAATAGAGGATGCCCTTGCGCCGGTCGTCATAGCCGATGCCGGCTTCGTCGGAGATCTCGTTGATGCACTGGCGCGAATAGAGCGCGAGCCTGAGCTTGACCTCGCTGTTGGCGCGCAGCCGTGCCGTCGTGCACTGGCGCAGGAAGCGCAGGCTCCAGGCGTAGAAATAGGGGTCGAGCCTGAGCCTGACCTTGATGCCGAGATCGGAGGTGTAGAGCGAGCGGATGAAGGTCTTCAGCGCCGCCGGCGAGGCCCAGGCCGTGGCATCGCCCGGCGAGACCAGCCCGGCATTGGAATAGCTCGTGCCACGTGCGGCCGCCGGGTGGCGTTCGACGACCGTGACCTCATGGCCGTCGCGCGCTAGGTAATAGGCTGCCGCCGTTCCGACCACACCCGCGCCGAGAACCAGTATCTTCATGCTGCCACCCCTTGGAGCGTCGCGCAGTGCCCCAGCACGCGGAAAGGACGCTCCAACTCTTTCTTGCGCATCGGCGATGCCGAAGATGGCCGATGCACCAGGCTCTGGCGGGAACCTTTCACCGTGCGGGGTCAGGCCCCTTTGCCACCCATAACGCCTGGCGCTGCAATTATCGAGACAGGGCGGCGGATATCCACCACCTGCAGCTTATATAACGGAAGAGTTCTTGCGGCTGAGCAGCCTTTCCCAGTTGAGCGCGTCGCCAACGATCGCGTCGAGATCGTCGTGCTTGGGCGCCCAACCGAGCTCGCCGCGCGCCAGATCCGCATTGGCGACCACGGAGGCCGCGTCGCCCGGCCGGCGGGCGGACATATTTACGGTGAAGTCGGCGCCATGGACACGGCGCACGCTGTCGATCACTTCGAGCACCGAATAGCCGTGGCCGTAGCCGCAATTGGCGACGAGGTTGCCGCCGCCGGCGCGCAGGCGCGCGAGCGCCAGCCGATGCGCGGCGGCGAGGTCGGAAACGTGGATGTAGTCGCGCACGCAGGTGCCGTCGGGCGTCGCATAATCCTCCCCGAACACCTGCATCGAGCCGCGCTTGCCGAGCGCGGTCTCGCAGGCGACCTTGATCAGATGCGTTGCACCCTTGGTCGACTGGCCGGTGCGCCCCTTGGGATCGGCGCCGGCGACGTTGAAATAGCGCAGCGCGGTGTAGGTCAGCGGATGGGCTGCCGACGCATCGCGCAGCATCCATTCGCTCATCAGCTTGGACAGGCCATAGGGCGATTCCGGCGCAAGCCGAGCGTCCTCAACCACCGGCTCCATGCCGGCCGCGCCATAAACGGCAGCGGTCGAAGAGAAGATGAAGTGCTTCACCTTTTCGCGCACCGCCGTCTCGATCAGGCTGCGCGTCTTGCAGGTGTTGTTTTCGTAATAGCCGAGCGGGTCGGAAACCGATTCCGGCACCACGATGGAGCCGGCGAAATGGATGATCGCGTCGACGCCATGCTCGCGGATCAGTTGCCCGACCAGCTCCTTGTCGGCGACGTCGCCTTTGACCAGCGTGGCCTCGGGCGCGACGGCCCAATCGAAACCTGTCGACAGCCGATCGAGCACGACGACCTTTTCGCCCGCATCGAGCAGTTCCCAGACCATGTGGCTGCCGATGTAGCCCGCCCCGCCCGTTACCAATACCGCCATAGCAACACTCCGCATCGAATTACGTCGGGCCCTGTGTAGCCTGACAATACCGGCGAATGCGAGATAGGACTTTCGCGACCCGATCACGTTGACCATTTGGCCGCAGTGGAATTTGATCCACATCAAGGGACTTTTGGGCGTTCCATGGTCGTTTGGGACGTCGAGGGCGTGGCATTTTGACCAAAAACGGTCGATGGACGCCGAACCGGCCGTTGATTATGCTCACGGTTGAAAAATTGGGACGTCCAGATGAACTACCAGCGGTTTTTCGAAGAAGCGATCGACCAGATTCACGCCGAGCGCCGTTATCGCGTGTTCGCCGATCTCGAGCGCATCGTCGGCAAGTTCCCGCGCGCCATCTGGCGCGCCAACGGCAAAGCCGAGGAAATCACCGTCTGGTGCTCGAACGACTATCTCGGCATGGGCCAGCACCCCGACGTGGTGGCGGCGATGCAGAAGGCAGCCGGCAACATGGGCACCGGCGCCGGCGGCACGCGCAACATCTCCGGCAACAACCATCCGCTCGTCGAACTCGAGCATGAACTCGCCGACCTGCACGGCAAGGAAGCAGGCCTCGTCTTCACCTCCGGCTTCGTCTCCAATGAAGCTGCGATCTCGACAATTGCCAAGCTTCTGCCGAACTGCCTGATCCTCTCCGACGAGCTCAACCACGCCTCGATGATCGAGGGCGTGCGCCGCTCTGGCGCCGAAAAGAAGGTGTTCCGCCACAACGACGTCGCCCACCTCGAAAGCCTGCTGCAGGCCGCCGGCCGCGAGCGCGCCAAGCTGATCGTGTTCGAGAGCGTCTACTCGATGGACGGCGACATTGCCCCCATCGCCGAGATCGCCGACCTCGCCGAGAAGTACAACGCCATGACCTATATCGACGAGGTCCATGCGGTCGGCATGTACGGTCCGCGCGGCGGCGGCATCACCGAGCGCGAAGGCCTTGCCCATCGCATCGACATCATCGAAGGCACGCTGGCCAAGGCCTTCGGCACGCTCGGCGGCTACATCACCGGGACCCGCTCGGTCGTCGACGCCGTCCGTTCCTATGCACCGGGCTTCATCTTCACCACGGCATTGCCGCCGGCGATCGCCGCAGCGACCACCGCGTCGATCCGGCACCTCAAAAATTCGCAGGCCGAGCGCGACGCCCAGCAGTGCCAGGTGACGCACACCAAGCAGGTGCTGGCGGATGCCGGCCTGCCTGTCATGGAGTCGGCAACCCATATCGTGCCGATCCTGGTCGGCGATCCCGAGCTGTGCAAGATGGCCAGCGACCGCCTACTTGGCGTCCACGGCATCTACATCCAGCCGATTAACTACCCGACCGTGCCGCGCGGCACCGAACGCCTGCGCATCACGCCGACGCCGTTCCACAGTGATGCCTTGGTTGCTGAGCTCAAAGAGGCACTGGTCGAGACCTGGAACGCATTGGGCATTCCCTATCGCACCGAGGGCCACACCGAAGTTCCCAAGAGCGAACGCATCGTTTCGCTGCTGGTGCCGCAGTCGGGCGGCTGATTTCAGCCTCATCTCATTCGAAAGGCCCGGAACCGGTCAGGTTTCGGGCCTTTCTGCATCTGGAGCCTTGGATTCGTCCATCGGGCTATTGATCCTTGATCCACCTGGCCAGCCGGTGCGACGCCTCCTCGACCTGGTCGAGGCGGCGGTGGAAGCAAAGGCGCAGGAACCCTTCGCCACCGGCCGAGAAAGCCGTGCCCGGGGCGACGCCAACGGCAACCTTGTCGACGATGTCGGAGGCGGCGGCCTCCGCATCCTTCATGCCGTCGACCGCAAAAAACAGGTAGAAGGCGCCCGGCGGCACGTTGAAACGCACCCTACCCGTCTCGCCCAGGATACTGCAGACGATGTCGCGCGCCTTGTGGGCACGTTCGACCTGCTCGGCGATGAAGGCATCGCCCTCGTCGAGGGCGGCAATGCCGCCACGCTGCATGAACTGTGCCACGCCCGAGCTCGAATATTGCACCAGGTTCTCGAAGGTGCGGCTCAGCGACGGATGCGTCTTCAGCCAGCCGACGCGCCAGCCGGTCATCGCCCAGTTCTTGGAGAAGGTGTTGACGAACAGGATTCTGTCCTCAGGGTCCATGATGTCCATGAAGGACGCCGAGCGGCGGCCGTCATAGTGGAACAGCGCGTAAATCTCGTCGGCGATGATCCAGAGGTTCTTCCGGCGCGCCAGGTCGAGGATCGCCTGCAGCGTCTCGCGGTCGGCGGTCCAGCCGGTCGGGTTGGATGGCGAGTTGACGAAGATCGCTCTGGTGCGCGGTGTGATGGCGGCGGCGATCTTCTCGACGTCGCAGCTCCAGCCATTGTCGGTCATGTCGAGCAGCACCGGGACCGGCCTGACGCCGGCAACGCCGGCAGCACCTGCGAAGTTCGGCCAGGCCGGCGCCAGATAGACGGCCTCGTCGCCGGCGCCCGCCGTCACCTGCAGGGCCATGGTGATCGCCTGCATGCCGCCGACGGTGACAATGAATTCGTTGGCGCCGAAGTCCTTGCCGAAGTGGCGCTGGTAATAGCGCGCGATCGCCTGGCGCAGCTCCGGAATGCCGGCCTGCCAGGTGTAGAATGTCTCGCCATTGGCAAGTCCGCGCGCCGCCGCATCGCTGATAAAGGCCGGCGTCGGCATGTCGCCCTCACCCGACCACATCGGGATCAACCCGGCGCGGTCTCGACCATAATTGGCCACCGCCTCGATGCCGCTCATCGGAGCGCTGCGGGCCTCAATGCGAACGGCGTCGAGAAGGCTCATGGTCACCCCAGGCGAAGAGTTGCTGTCATCAACTCCTAGCGTGCCCGAGGCCATGAAAAAACCCCCGGTGGCCAAGCCACGCGGGGGTTTTTCTGGATGCCAGCGCGATTACTTCTTGGCCAGAAGATCGCGGATTTCGGTGAGGAGCACCACGTCGGCCGCAGGAGGCGGAGCCGGCTCTGCCGCCTTCTCCTTCTCGAGCTTCTTGCGCATGGTGTTCACAGCCTTGACCATCAGGAAGATGATCCAGGCAAGGATCACGAAGTTGATGACAACGGTGAGGAAGTTGCCGTACGCGAAGACCGGCCCCTGCTTTTTCGCCTCTTCCAGCGACGTCGCGGTCACCGCATCCGAAAGCGGGAGGAAGTAGTTCGAGAAATCCGCGCTCCCAGCCATGCCGATGATCGGCATGATGATGTCGCCGACCAACGATGACACGATGAGGCCGAATGCGCCGCCGATGATGACACCGACGGCCAAGTCCATCACATTGCCCTTGGAGATAAACTCCTGGAATTCCTTTAGCATTGAACCCTCCGTTCACGATCTGCAGAAAGGCGAATCGTTCCCCACCAACCGTCGCCGCACGTTGCCACCATAGCAAAAACCGCCGGTTGCAAAACCCCGCCCATGCAAGCGCCGGCGCGGCCGGCATAGGAGACAAGGATAATGGACTTGCCGGCTCAGCTGTGATTGCCTCACTGCAACGGAAACAGACATTTCCGAGGGAGTGAGAACGCAGTGCAGGGACTGGCCGTCGTCCTCATCGCAGTCGCCTATGTCACGCTGCTGTTCGCCATAGCGAGCATCGGCGATCGCCGGGCTGCGAACGGGGGACCAGGGCGGCCGCGCCCGTTCATCTACGCACTCAGCCTCGCCATCTACTGCACGTCCTGGACCTTCTTCGGCTCGGTCGGGCTGGCCTCCGAGCGCGGGCTCGAATTCCTCGCCATCTATATCGGCCCGGTGCTGGTGTTCATGTTCGGCTTCCCGCTGCTCAGCCGTATCATCAAGCTCGCCAAGGCCGAGAAGATCACCTCGATCGCCGACTTCCTCGGCGCGCGCTATGGCAAGAGCTTCGCCGTCGCCTCCATCGCCACCCTGATCGCCACCGTCGGCGCCATCCCCTACATCGCGCTCCAGCTCAAGGCGATCTCCGGCTCGGTCAGCCTGATGGTCGAGCACTACACGGGGTCGCCGCCGTCCTTCGATCCTTTCGTCAGCGACATCTCGCTGATCGTGGCGTTGTTGCTTGCGCTGTTTGCGACCCTGTTCGGCACCCGCCACGCCGACGCCACCGAACACCAGAACGGGCTGGTGCTGGCTGTCGCCGTCGAGTCGATCGTCAAGCTGATCGCCTTCCTCGCCGTCGGCCTGTTCGTCACCTTTGCGCTGTTCGACGGCCCCGGCGACATGCTGAGCAGCTTCGGCGCCACCGAGCAGGTCGGCGATGCCATGGGCTACGGCACCTCGCTCGGTACCTGGCTGGTGGTCACCGTCATCTCAGGCTTCGCCATCATCATGCTGCCGCGCCAGTTCTACGTCATGATCGTCGAGAACCGCAGCGAGAGCGAGCTGCGCACGGCAACCTGGGTCTTCCCGGCCTATCTGGTGGCGATCAACCTGTTCGTGCTGCCGATCGCCTTCGCCGGCCTGTCGACGGTCGGCACCGCCACCACCAGCGACCTCTACGTCCTGTCGCTGCCACTGCTCAAGGGCCAGGACCTGCTCGCCATGATCGCCTTCATCGGCGGCCTGTCGGCGGCTACCGCCATGGTGATCGTTGCCAGCGTCGCTTTGTCGATCATGATCTCCAACGACCTGGTCATCCCGATCTTCGTGCGCCGCCTGATCACCTTCAAGTCGGGCGACACCGAGGACTGGTCGGCGATCATCCTCAACATCCGCCGCGCCTCGATCTTCATCATCCTGTTCGTCGCCTTCCTCTACTATCGCGAGAGCACCACCAACACGCGGCTCGCCTCGATCGGCCTGATGTCGTTCGCCGCGATCGCGCAGTTCGCGCCTTCTTTCATCGGCGGCCTGATCTGGCGCCGCGCCAACGCCAGGGGCGCCGCACTCGGCATGGCCGCTGGCATCGCGGTCTGGTGCTATACGCTGATGCTGCCGACACTCGCCGCGCCTGACACCTCGATCATCACCGACGGGCTATTCGGCATCGAAGCACTGCGGCCCCAGGCGCTGTTTGGCACCTCGGCCGAGCCGCTCAATCACGGCGTGTTGTGGAGCCTGGCCATCAACACGCTGTTCTTGGTCTTCGGCTCGCTGTCGCGCGCATCCGTGCCGCTCGAACGCATCCAGGCCTCGATCTTCGTGCCGCGCGACTCGAGCCCAATGCCGTCGCTGCGCCGCTTCCGCACCACCATCACCGTCAACGACCTCAAGGACACCATTGCCAGATATCTCGGCGTCGAGCGCACCGAGCGCTCGTTCCAGACCTTCCAGAACGAGAGCGGCAGCAAGCTTAACGGCAACGACCCCGCCGGCATGGATGTCATCCGCTTTTCCGAGCAGCTGATGGCAAGTGCCGTCGGCTCTTCGTCGGCGCGGCTGATCCTGTCCTTGCTGTTCAAGCGCGGCGACAATTCCTCCAAGGATACCTTCCGCCTGCTCGATGACGCCACTGAAGCGCTGCAGCACAACCGCGACCTGTTGCAGATCGCGCTCGACCAGATGGAACAGGGCATCACCGTCTTCGACCAGGATTTCCGCCTCATCTGCTGGAACCGCCAGTACCGTTCGCTGTTCGACCTGCCCGACGAGATGGGCCAGGTCGGCGTCTCGATCGACCGCATCCTCGCTTATCTCGTCGCTCGCGGCGACATCCCGCCCAACTCGCGGCTGCGGACACTCGACCGGCTGACCAGCTTCGGCGGCCCCTGGCAGATCGAGCTCAAGACTAGCGGCAGGATCATCGAGATGAGTTCCAACCCGATGCCCGACGGCGGCATCGTCGCGACCTACACCGACATCTCGGCGCGTGTCGCCGCCGACCTCGCTCTCAAGCGCGCCAACGAGTCACTGGAGCAGCGGGTAAAGAGCCGCACCGCCGAACTGACCCGCGTCAACGAGGAGCTGGCGCAGGCCCAGATGCTGGCCGAGGAGGCCAATCTCGGCAAGACGCGCTTCCTCGCCGCTGCCGGCCACGACATCCTGCAGCCGCTGAATGCCGCCCGCCTCTACTGCTCGTCGCTGATCGAGAAGGCCGGCAAGGGCAATGCCGGCATCGCCGCGCGCAATATCGAATCCTCGCTGGAATCGGTCGAGACCATCCTCGGCGCCGTACTCGACATTTCGCGCCTCGATGCGGGTGCGATGAAACCGGCTGAGACCGTCTTCCGCCTCGACGGCCTGCTGCGCCAGATCGGCACCGATTTCCTGCCCATGGCGCGCGCCAAGGACCTCGAGTTGGTGATCGTGCCGTCGACGCTTGCGGTCAACACCGACCGCAACCTGTTGCGCCGGCTGATCCAGAACCTCGTTTCCAACGCCATCAAATACACCCGCAGCGGGCGCGTCGTCGTCGGCGTGCGGCGGCGCGGCGAGTTGGCCGAAATCCAGGTCATCGACAGCGGCATCGGCATCGCCGCCGACAAGCTCGGCACAGTGTTCCATGAATTCACCCGCCTTGACGACGGTATTCGCGAGGCCCAGGGCCTCGGGCTCGGCCTGTCCATCGTCGACCGCATCGCGCGCGTGCTGAAGCTCGAGATCCAGATCGAGTCGCACAAGAGCAAGGGTACCCGCTTCTCGGTCATCCTGCCCGTCACCACCGCCGAAGAGCTGCCGGCGGCAACGACCGCCCGTCCCCGCATCCAGGCAGCGGCTGCGCTGAACGGCCTGACCGTCGTCTGCATCGACAACGATGCCCGCATCCTCGAAGGCATGCGGCTTTTGCTCGAAGGCTGGGGCTGCGAGGTCAGGACCTATTCGGGGACGGCGGCATTCATTGCCGGCGAACCGGACGGGCCTGCGCCCGAGATCATCCTCGCCGACTATCATCTCGACGGCGAGAACGGCCTCGACGTCATCCGCTCGCTGCGCACGGTCTATGGTGAGACGACACCCGCAGTGCTGATCACCGCCGACCGCTCCAACGAGGTGCGCGCCGCCGCCGACCAGATCGACGTCGCCGTGCTCAACAAGCCGCTCAAGCCGGCCGTACTGCGTTCGATGATGAACCGGATGCGGCGCATGGCCCACGCCGCCGAGTGATCGTCTGCTAAATGCTCACGCCGCCGGACGCGGCTCGCCGCCGATCTTGGACAGCAGGATGACCGCCTGGGTGCGGCTGTCGACGCCGAGCTTCTGCAGGATCGCCGAGACATGCGCCTTGATGGTCGCTTCCGAGACGCCTAGCTCATAGGCGATCTGCTTGTTGAGCAGGCCTTCCGCCAGCATGCCGAGCACGCGTGTCTGCTGCGGCGTCAGCGACTGCAGGCGCTTGATCAGGTCGGAGATCTCAGGATCGCGCTCGACGCCGAGATCGATGTCGCCGGGGGCCGAGATCTCGCCCGACAGCACCGCCTCTATGGCGCTGCGGATGTCATCCATGCTCGCCGACTTGGAGATGAAGCCCGAGGCGCCCAGTTCAAGCGCGCGGCGGATGGTTTCGGGGTCGTCATGGGCCGAGACGATGACGACCGGCACAGTCGCGTGGATGCCGCGCAGCGAGATCAGGCCGGAAAGCCCCGAGGCGCCGGGCATGGACAGGTCGAGCAGGACGATGTCGATGTCTTCATTCGCCGCCACGATCGCCTTGACGCTCTCGAAGTCGCCGGCCTCCAGCACGCTCGACACGTCGGCGAGCCCAGCAATGGCCTGCTTGAGAGCGCCGCGGAAAAGCGGATGGTCGTCCGCGATGACGAACTTGTGGCCTGCTGGCAAATATCCCTCCCGAGGCCCCGACCGTTCTGTGCGCCTTGGACCGTCGGGCGCGATTATGCGGCCCACTGGCGTCTTTTCAAGCAGCTAAAGTCAAATCGCCCCGCGAGTTGGCCATTCATGCTCAACTTTCAGGCCGATAGCCGCAAATTCCGCTCAGGTCTTGTTCGGAACGGGTGCCGTCTGCGGCGCCTGCTCTTCCTTTTCCATGTCCTTGACGATGCCCATGAAGCTGCGGAAGAAGCGCTCCATGTAGCCCATGCTCTTCTGGAACTCTTCTTCGGTCGGCAGCTTCGATTCCAATTGGGCCGTCAGCGAGCTCTCGAGCTTCACCAGGCGCTCGTCGAGCGCCTTCAGTTCCGTCTGCACGCGGCCGAGTTCGTCCTGCAGGGCCGACCGCTCGTCGGCGGCCAGCTTGCACACCAGCTGGCTGTCGCGCTCCTCGCAGATCGACATCTCGCCGGTCTGGGTGTCCATGCGGACATAACCCTTGTCGGTCTTTTCCATCTGGTAGCGCTGCGTTTCAGCGGCCAGTGCCGGTACGGCGCTGAGGCCGGCAATGAGGGGAACGAGCATCAAAAAGGCGCGGCGCATAGCTGTCTCCATTCGCGGACGGTGCGCATTGTCTGAGGGCATTGGGCCCAAATTGCGGTGGGCAATGAAAGCTGCCCTTTCCCGCATCATGCTTTCAGCCTATAGCGCCCGTATGACGAAGACCATCTACAAGATCTGCCCCGAAGCGATGTGGCGCGAGGCCGAACGCAGCGGCATCTTCACCGGCGCGCCGATCGATCTCGCCGACGGCTTCATCCATTTCTCGACCGCCGAACAGGTGGTGGAAACCGCCGCCAAGCACTTCACCGGGCAAGAAGACCTGTTGCTCATCGCTATCGACGCCGAACGCCTCGGCCCGGCGCTAAAGTACGAAGTATCGCGTGGCGGCGCACTGTTTCCGCATCTCTACGCGCAACTTGAGACCAGCGCTGCCAAATGGGTCCGCCCTCTGCCGCTCAAGGCCGATGGCGCCCACGATTTTCCGGAGCTTGAAGCATGAGCGCATTCGACCGTCTTGGCCGGCATCTGCTGTTCAGCTTCGATGCCGAGACCGCTCACGGCATGTCGATCAAGGCGCTGCGCTGCGGCCTGCCGGTCGGCGGCCGCGCCCCGCGCGATGCCCGCCTGCGGGTGAAGATCGCCGGGCTCGACGTTCCCAATCCGCTCGGCATGGCCGCCGGTTACGACAAGAACGGCGAGGTGCCGGATGCATTGCTCGGCCTCGGCTTTGGCTTCGCCGAGATCGGAACGGTCACGCCCCTGCCGCAGGCCGGCAATCCCAAGCCGCGCATCTTCCGTCTCGTCGAGGACGACGCCGTCATCAACCGGCTCGGCTTCAACAATGAGGGCCACGACGCCTGCGAAAAGCGCCTCGTCGCCCGCGCCGGCCGGCCCGGCATCGTCGGCGTCAACATCGGCGCCAACAAGGACAGCACAAACCGCATCAGTGACTACGTGCTCGGCGTGAAGCGCTTCGCCCGCCATGCCTCGTATCTGACCGTCAACATCTCCTCGCCCAACACGCCGGGCCTGCGTAACATGCAGGCGCGCGAGCAACTGGCCGAGCTTTTGGCCAGCGTCATGATCGCCCGCGCCGAAGCTGGTCATGCTGTTCCGATCTTCCTCAAGATCGCACCCGACCTGCACGAGGCTGAGCTCGAGGACATCGCCGCCGAAGTCACAGAAAAGGCGATCGACGGCGTCATCGTCTCCAACACCACTATCACAAGGCCGGCGCTGCGCAGCCCGACCCATACCGGCGAGACCGGCGGCTTGTCGGGCAAGCCGGTCTTCGCCCGCTCGACGGCAGTGCTCGCGCGCATGCGCAAGCTGCTCGGCCCGCAACGCGCCATCATCGGCGTCGGCGGTGTCGATTCAACCGAAACGGCACTGGAAAAGATTCGCGCCGGCGCTGACCTCGTCCAGCTCTACACCGGCATGGTCTATGCCGGTCCGTCGCTGCCCGCGCGTATCGTGCGCGGCATGTCTGACTTTGCCACCCGCGAGGGGCTCAAGAGCATCTCCGAGTTGCGCGACAGCAAGCTCGATCAGTGGGCTGCGGCACCGCTCTGAAACGTCGCCCGCGCCCTGGGCTTCAGGATCGCCAAAAGGCAGACGCCGCGCACGATCAAAAGCAGGTGCAGTGCCGCCCATAGGCCGGCATTGCCATAGGTCTGGGGCAGTACCAGCAGTGCCGCGATGAAGACCAGCAGCGAAATCACCATCATGTTGCGCATGTCGCGCGACCAGGCGGCACCAATGAAGATGCCATCCATCTGGAAAGCGAGCACGCCGCTCAGCGCGGTGAATGCTGCCCAGGGCAGGAAGGCGATCGCTGCCGCACGCACATCCTCCGCCGTCGAGATCAGCACGATCAGGTCGGCGCCGAAGATCATGAGGGCCGCCGTCATGCTGCCGGCCAGCGCAAAGCCCCAGATCGAGCAGAGATAGACAGCCTTGCGAAAAGCCGGCTCGTAGCGCGCACCGACGGCGCGGCCAGCAAGCTGTTCGGCGGCGGCGGCAAAGCCATCGAGGAAGAAGCCGGCGGCGATGAAGAAGTTCATCAGCACCGCATTGGCAGCCAGCGTCACCGTGCCGAACTGGGCGCCCTGGCGGGTGAACAGCGCAAAGGCGATGAGCAGCGACAGCGAGCGGATCATGATGTCGCGGTTGAGCACGAACAGCCGCTTGAATGCAGCCGCGTCGAAGATGCGCCGGCGTGCCAGTCTGGGCTCGCCCCCGAAGCGCCGCAGCAACACCGCCAGGCCGATGACCATGCCGGCAAGCTCACCCGCAACGGCGGCCCAGGCAACGCCCTCGACGCCCCAGCCGAAATGCAGCCCGAGCAGGATGGAGACGATGATGTTGACGCCGTTGAGGGTCGCTTGCAGGAACAGCGCGAAACCACCCTCGCCCCGCCCGAGTATGTAGCCGAGGATGGCGTAGTTGATCAGGGCGAAGGGCGCGCCCAGCATACGGATGCGGACATAGGCGTCGAGCGTTTCGTTGACGCGCGGCTCGGCCTGCATGAACCATTGGCCGGCGATCGAGGTCAACGGCGCGGTCAGCGCCAGCACGATGCCGGCAATCAGGGCGATGACCACGGCGCGCCAGAACACCGCCTGCTCTTCGGAGGCATCACCACGGCCGAAAGCCTGCGCCACCAGCGCGGTCGTGCCGGCGCGCAGGAAGTTGAAACTGGTGAAGACCACGTCGAAGGCAACAGCACCGGCGGCCAGACCGCCAAGCAGGGCGGCATCGCCGAACTGGCCGACGACGCCGGTGCCGACGAGGCCGATGAAGGGCGTGGTCAGGTAGGCAAGGGTCATTGGCACGGCAATCGCCAGCACCGAGCGGTTGGTGACGGAAAAAGGCGTCACGCGGCCCTCTGGCGATGCGTACTCCAACGAAAGTCCTCCCTGTTGCCGAATCTCCCGTTGGGCACATGCCCCGGTTTCCCCAACGCCCGCAACCATTTAAGTTACGGCACCAATCGATTTTGCTCTCCTGGTTCAGCACCCCTCCATGCCGCTTCAGATCGTCAGCCATCCCGACTACGACGCCGGCTTTGCCGCCGATCATCGCTTCCCGATGGGCAAGTACACCGCGCTGATGGCGAGGCTCGAAGCGCTTGGCCTGACAGGCGGGCTCAACCGGGCCGAGCTCATCGCACCGCTCTACCTTCGCCTGGCCCACGACGCGACCTATGTCGAACAGGTGCTGACCTGCACGGTGCCTCCCCATATCGAACGCGAGATCGGCTTTCCCGTTGGCGAACGCGTGTCGCGCCGTGCCCAGTTCGCCGCCGGCGGCACGCTGGCTTCGGCCCGGCTGGCACTCCGCCACGGCATCGCCTGCAACGCCGCCGGCGGCAGCCACCATGCCCGCCGCGCCCAGGGCGCCGGCTTCTGCACCTTCAACGACGTCGCGGTCGCGGCACTGGCGCTGCTCGAAGACGGGCTTGCCGAAAACATCTTGGTTGTCGATCTCGACGTGCATCAGGGCGACGGCACCGCCGAGATCCTGGCCGGCAACGCCTCGGTCTTCACCTTCTCGATGCATGCCGAGAAGAATTATCCCGTGCGCAAGGTCGCCTCCAGCCTCGACATCGGCCTGCCCGACAAGACCGGCGACGACGCTTACATGGAAGTTCTCGCTAACGCCCTTGCTGGCCTGTCACGCCACGGCGGCTGGGACATCGTCTTCTACAATGCCGGCGTCGATCCACATCGCGACGACCGGCTTGGCCGCCTTGCCCTCAGCGACGAAGGCCTGCTTCGGCGCGAGCGCTTTGTCATCGAGCACTATCGCGAAACCGGCGTACCATTGTGCGGAGTGATCGGCGGCGGCTATTCGACCGACGTCGCAGCCCTTGCCGCACGCCACGCCATCCTGTTCGAAACAGCAGCCGCCTTCGCCTAGCGTGGTCCCGACACGAAGCGGCAGCTATTTGCGGTAGCTGAACAGCCTGAGGATGATGAAGGCCGGCACGACGATCGCGGCACCCAGCAGGAAGTAGCCAAGGAAGCGGTCGATGGCGCGGAAGCCCATGCGCCAGATGTCGACGAAGAAATCGCGAATGCCGTAGAGCACGTCGAAGGGCGACCAGCCGAAGGCTGACATGACGATGCCGACGAGGAAGGAGATGACCAGGAGCTTGATGAATACCCTGAGCGGGGTGTCCCCGAGAAAACGCGCCAATCCGGACAAGTTCGATCTCCTGCGATTCTAGCCGCTCAGGCATATCGTGATTGCGCCACGCGCTTCAAGGTGCGGACATCGCCGCACCGTCCCGGCGCACAACCTGCGATTCACATGACGCGCAGATATTTCACGCATGACGATACATCCGCGTTGACCTTTTGGAAAACATTCTCGGGCGATTAGCAACTTCTGATGGATTGTCGGCCGCTGCGCCAATGTACCTTGGTTGGGAGTATCGTTCGCGGTGGGGGTCGAGAAACAGTGGCAAAGGCAGCGCAGTCTCAACAGCTATCTCATCGCGCTGGCACTCGCCTGCCTGCTTCCCGTGGTTGCAGTATCGGGCATTGCCGTCTGGTCTGCCGGTACCGCCTATAGGGATGCTGCCGTCGCGCGTCTGAACGACACCGCCCGTACACTCGCCAACGCCATCGAGGGCGAAATCGCAGGCCGCTTCGCCAACATGTCGGTGCTGGCGCAACATCGCGAAACTCCTGATTCCGAACCGCTTCCCGAACCGGAACTGTGGATGCTGGGCGCCGACAACAATGTTGCGTTGATCACCAGCGATAGCGTGCCTGTCCTACGCGCCAGGTCGAATGCCGCGGCCGACGCCGCGCTCCTTGCCATGAGCAAGCAGACAAACGTCGTCTCCAACGTGCTCACCACGGGCAACCAGCCACGCCTGGTGCTGGCCGTGCCCGCCCCGGCGGGCGAGCGCGGGACTGCTGCCTTCGTCATGTCGACATCGCCGCAGCAACTGATCCAGACCCTTCAGCGCGGCAAACGCTCGCTCACCGACATCCTGGTGGCGGTGACCGACGGCAACGGCCGCATCCTGGCGCGCTCGCGCGACGCCGACCGGTTCGTTGGCCAGGTTGCCCCGGACTGGCCCAAGCTGGAGGCGCTAGGCACCGATGCGGGACTGTTCGCGGCCAAGACCATCGAGGGGCTGCCGATCGTACTGTCTTTCCAGAGGCTTGCGGGAACGCCCGGCTGGGTGATCATCGTCGCCGAGTCGACCAGCGTCTTCGACGCGCGCTGGCGCGAGCCGATGATGAACCTGTTGCTGGGCGCGGGAGCAAGCGTGTTGCTGGCCGTCGGTGCCGCGATATGGCTCGGCGGGCGTATCCTGCAGCCGGTTCAGGCCCTTGCGCGCTACAGCAACGCCATAGCCGACGGCAAAGAGACGGATGCGGCGTCCGTGACGCCGTCGTCCATCCGCGAGTTCGAGACGCTGCGCCAGAGCTTCGCACGAGCCGAACGCTCGCTGCGCAACGAAGAACGGCGCTATCGCACCATCGCCGAGACAGGCGCCATCGTGCTGTGGCGCCGCGACGGCGATGGCGGCGCCGGACTCGCGACCGGCTGGGAGCAGCTCACCGGCAGGCCGGAAAGCGAAGTCGAGGGCCAGGAATGGACCAACGCGATCCATCCCGATGACCGCCCGGTCACCTCGGCTGCCTGGGCCGAGGCGCTTGCGCGAAACATGCCGCTCGACGTCGAGTTCCGTCTGAAGATCAGTGACGGACGCTGGCTCTGGGTTCGCTCCCAGGGCGCCCCGGTGTTCGACGGTGACGGGCGCATCATCGAATGGGTCGGGCTGCTTGAGGACATCGACGAGCGCAAGCGCGCGCAGGCCGACATCGCCTATCTGGCGCACCACGACACGCTGACTGGGCTCGGCAACCGCACCCTGTTTCGCCAGCAGCTCGAACTGGCGGTCGCCAATGTCCGGGATGGCCGCGACGGCGCCCTGCTCTGCCTCGATCTCGACCTGTTCAAGCAGGTCAACGACACGCTCGGCCATCCTGTCGGCGATGCCCTGCTGTGCGTGGTCGCCGACAGGCTGCGCGGCTGCGTCGGCGAGGCGGATTGCCTCGTGCGCCTCGGCGGCGACGAGTTCGCCGTCATCCAGAACGACAGCCAGCAGCCGGACGCTTCGGTATCGCTCGGCTGCCGCATCGTCGAAACGCTCTGCGCACCCTACGAGATCGGCGGCCAACAGATTTCTATCGGCGCCAGCGTCGGCGTCACCCTGATCGGTAATGACAGCAGTGACATCGGCACATACTTCAAGCGCGCCGACGCGGCCCTCTACCGCGCCAAGCAGGACGGCCGCGGCCGCGTCTGCTTCTTCGACCAGGTCGAGCTCCTCGCTGATATGGTCGAGCTGGCCAAGGGTGATGCGGCGCAAGCGAAGGACGCGACCGAGCGTAACAACGGACGCGCCTAGTCCCGGTGCCGGTCGAGCTCAGGAAGCGGCCGCCGTGATGCTGGCGGCATCAACACAGCCGTCCCTGAGCTGCGGTTGAGCGGCCATCAGCTCCTGGAAATAGGCGACCGTCCGCCGCAAGCCTTCCTCCAGCGGCGTCTTCGGCCGCCAACCGAGAGTGCCGGCCAATGTGATGTCGGGCCGCCGCTGTTTCGGGTCGTCCTCGGGCAGTGGGAAGAATTCGAGCCGCGACCTACTGTTCGTCTCCGCCAAAACCGCGCGGGCGAGCTCGATCATCGAGAACTCCTCGGGGTTGCCGAGGTTGACCGGCCCGGTGAATTCCCTCGGCGAGGCCATCAGCCTGATCAGGCCGTCGACGAGGTCGTCGACATAACAGAACGACCGCGTCTGGGTGCCGCCGCCAAAGATCGAGATGCTGTCGCCGCGCAATGCCTGCATGATGAAGTTGGAGACGACGCGCCCGTCATTGGGCTGCATCCTCGGCCCATAGGTATTGAAGATGCGAGCAACCTTGATCTCGAGATCATGCTGGCGCCGGTAGTCGAAAAACAGCGTCTCGGCGCAGCGCTTGCCCTCGTCGTAGCACGAGCGTGGACCGATCGGATTGACGTTGCCCCAGTAGGTCTCGTCCTGCGGGTGGACAGACGGGTCGCCGTAGACTTCCGAGGTCGACGCCTGGAGTATCCTGGCGCCGAGACGCTTGGCGAGGCCGAGCATGTTGATGGCCCCGAGCACGCTGGTCTTGGTGGTCTGCACCGGATCGCGCTGATAATGGATCGGCGACGCCGGACAGGCCAGGTTGTAGATCTCGTCGACCTCGACAAAGAGCGGCTGGCAGACGTCGTGCTCGACCAGCTCGAAGCGGGGATGTCCGGCAAGATGCGCGACATTGGCGCGCGCGCCGGTGTAGAAGTTGTCGACGCACACGACGTGCGCCCCTGCTTCCAGAAGCCGCTCGCAGAGATGCGAGCCAAGAAACCCTGCTCCACCTGTTACCAGTACACGCTTTTCTGGATGCACGTCGGCCTCTGCTTTCGCTATAGACGTTGCCTGGCAGGCAGGCTCATGCAATGTCCCCGATGTTTCTACAAGCTCAGCATTTCCAGGCCAATAGGCGCGTTTGAATGAACTATTTCGACGGCAAGGCTTTCAGCAAGGACTGGACATCCCACCATATTCCGGTCTGGGAACAGCTGCTGCACGAGCGCACTCACGAGCCGCTGCGGGTTCTGGAAATCGGCTCCTTCGAAGGACGCTCGGCGCTGTTTTTCCTGCAGTTCCTGCCAAGCTGCCAGCTGACCTGCATAGACACCTTCGAGGGCAGCGTCGAACACAGGACACCCGGCTCGCGCCATCACACCGACATGAGCGAGGTCGAGGCGCGCTTCGATGCCAACACGCGGCCCTTTGCCGACCGACTCGAAAAGCTGAAGGCCTTCTCGATCGAGGCGCTGTCGGATCTGCAGCGCGCGGCCCGCCGCTTCGACATCGTCTATGTCGACGGCGACCACCACGCCGCCTCCGCCTTCACCGACGCCCAGCAAAGCTGGGACCTGCTCGCCCCAGGCGGCATCATGATCCTCGACGACTATCTATGGCAGCCGGCCAAGCCAGCCGCCGAACGCCCACAGCCCGGCATCGATGCTTTTCTCCAGGCCAGATCAGGAGAGTACGAGGTCCTGCACAACGACTATCAGGTCATCATCCGCAAGACGTGGAGCCATCCCCACCGCACAGCGTCCGATTTCACCATCGGCGGGCGGAGCATCGAGGAGGTCTCCGGCGGGTCGATCAAGCCACCGCTGGTCAGCTTCGTCGTTATCGCCTGGAACTATGGCCGCTACGTCGGCGCCACGATCGACTCCATCAAGGCCCAGGACTACCCGAATTTCGAATGCCTGGTCATCGACAACGGCTCGACCGACGACAGCGCCGAGGTGATCGCCAGGCACGTCGGCGACGACAGCCGGTTCCGCATCGCAACGCTGCCGGAAAATCTCGGCCAGCTTGGCGCTGCATTCTGGTCTCTGAACAAGATCAAGGGGGGCTTCGTCACCTTTGTCGATTCCGACGATGTGCTGCTGTCGACCTACGCGTCGATGCACGTCCAGGCTCACTTGGCACTGCGGCAAAGCGTTGCCTTCACATCCTCCAGCGTCGCGGAAACGGACGCCGTTGGCAACATCCTGGCCGCCGCCGGTGGCGGCGCCATCGACAGCCAGAGCCAGACGCGAAACTTGCATGCCGAGGCGTCCGTCTTGCGGCTGCCGACAGTCTCACAGCAGGATTTCCAGCAGTTGTCCTCGCGGACCCTCCTCGTTCCGAAGTCGGCAAGCGGCTGGCAATGGAGCCCCGGCACGGCAAACATGTACCGTGCATCTCACCTGCGGCTGGTCCAGCGCGGCGGCGAAGCCAGGTATATGCGGTCGGCGGACGGCTATTTCAACTTCATGTGCCACGGATTTGGTGGCAGCGCGCTCATCGACATGGTCCTGTCAGGTTACAGGCTGCATGGCGAAAACGCCTTCTCCAACCATGAAAGCTCGCCGTGGCTTCGGTCAGGTTCACCGGAATACTACCGGCTCTCCCAGAAGGCGACGCTGACCGACATCGACTTTCTGCTGGCCAATGCAGGCAGATATGTCTGGATGCTCGACGGCGGCTTCTGGTCGGTGCTGGACCTCATAACCCGCGAAACGCCCAAGCGGCTGCGCAGGTTCTACAGCGACCCAAAGGTGTTCGACATATTCCTGGCAAACGCGCCGAAACTCGCGGCCGAGTTTCGCTCGCGCGTCTTTTGCCGTGAAATCCTGGCCCGCTTCTCCGGCAGCCAGGCACGGAAAATCCTGCGGGCCGGGCACGGCGGAAGGCTTAAGCAACGGGCCTATGGCGAGATAGCGCTGTCCGAGATGCGGAAGGCACTGTCGTTACTCCGGAAACGAAAATAAGCTCGCGTCGGAGAGGTCCGTGGCAATCCGACAGCTAACTGCCGCGTCCATTTTCGTACCAGCATCCGGGCAGAGGAAAGTCGGGCATGTCGGGTACGTTCGTCCGGTCGAGTTGGTTAGGAAATGTTGTGGTCGGTCGTCTCTCGCCAATCCGATCCTTTCGCAGAAAGGTAAACTCCATTGTCGGGGGGACATCAATCCGGCCACACCTTAATACTTTCGATCCGTTGTTCGGGTGGATATGAACAACATCGAAATTCCTCAATATTTTTTGGAAAACGCCATTGATTACCTTGAAGCCCATCTTGTTAAATAACGCATCCAGCCGATGAAATTCGACAACAATTATTCTGAATCTAGCAAGCAGTGATTCGTCAGATACAATAAAGCTCTCATATTCCGCACCTTCGATATCCATCTGCAAGATCAGATCGTTCTCGGCGGGATCAACGCTGGAATCGACCCAGTCCTTCAACGTCATGAACATATCGTCGCATTTCGGGCCAATGAATTTTTTAGTGAATACAATTGCTTCGTTCTCGATCGGCGCATCGACGACCGAATAGTCAGCCAAGAAGCATTTGACACCCCTAGCGATCAAGTTCTCCTCGAAGGAGGCAGTCGTTGATACGCCAGGTGAAAAGCAATACTTCACGCCATCGAGATCATCGGGGATCAGATAGCCTCCGTCGCCGTTACCGCCAATGCGAATGAGCGGACGATCCGTCGAGACTGGACGGACTAGCTTAAGAAATTCGTCAACTTCGGAAAGCTGACCACTCCGTACTTTCTCCAGTCGGTACCGCAATGACCGTAGCACCAACGCTTTCAGAGACCACCCCACGTCAAATCCGCCCATAATTATTATCGCTCCAACGGAAATGTGTTTCCAGGAGAGCTTTCATTGTCGTCTTCTCGTTCAAATATCTAATACAAATTTAGAACGAGCAAAAAATATCGCGTAATTCCCGCCTCTGGGGAACCCGGCCCGCAATCGGCTCGCACCATTGCAGGGCAACAGCCGATAGCAGAACAAGACACCTCGTTTCCCGATTGCCTGCCTGCAAGGCGGATGCTAACCAAGTGCCCGCGCGGGTATGATGTAATGGTAGCCTGTCAGCTTCCCAAGCTGAACGCGCGGGTTCGATTCCCGCTACCCGCTCCAGCTTTTTCCCGAAGCATTCAGCATGTCGTTCGACCCACGCTTTCGCCGGGGGTGCCGACACGCCGTTCTCCAACTGAAATTCCCCTCCAGACAGCAAAAAGGCCGGACGCAAGCGCCCGGCCTTCTGTCAGGCTTAGCCCTCAATCCGCGCCGTAAATATCGAAGTCGAAATACTTGGCGTTGATCTTGGCGTAGGTGCCGTCCTTGTAGATGGCGTCGATGGCGGCGTTGAGCTTGTCGCGCAGGGCAGTGTCATCCAGGCGCACGGCGATGCCGGTTTCGGATTCGGTGCCGTTGAGATCGCCGATCATCTTGCAGCAATCCTGGCCGGTGGTCTTCATCCAGTCGACGAGCACGAACTTGTCGGCGACGACCGCGTCGAGACGGCCATTGGTCAGGTCGGCCACCGCTTCGTCCTGCGTCGGATAGAGCTTCACGTCAGCGCCCGCCTTGGCATAGTGATCCTCGGCATAGATGCTCTGCGTCGTCGATGCTTGTGCGCCAACCGACTTGCCCTTGAGCGCGTTGGGCTCCGGCGAAGCGAGGTCGGAAGTCTTGAGCGCGATCAGCGCCAGCGGCGTGGTGTAGTACTTGTTGGTGAAGGCGACCTGCTTCTTGCGTTCCTCGGTGATGGTCATCGAAGCGACGATGGCGTCGAATTTCTTGCCCTGAAGTGCCGGAATGATGCCGTCCCAATCCTGGGCGACGATCTCGCATTCGACCTTCATCTGCGCGCACAGCGCATTGGCGATGTCGACGTCGAAGCCGACCAGCTTGCCGTCGGCGCTCAGATTGTTGAAGGGCGGATAGGCGCCCTCGGTGGCGATCTTGAGCTTTTCCTGCGCCGAGGCGCCACCCGCCGCGGACAACAGCGCTGCCAGCGAAGCAGCGCAAGCGAACTTCCACGAAATCTGCATAATCCTCTCCATTTGCCAGGCGCCCTTATGTTGGGCGTCCCTGCCTCAGCCAAGCACAGCGGCTTGAAATGGACAAGCAGACTAAGGTTTGCGCACCCTGACGTAAGGTCAGTCCATGCGGAAATGCTTGGAGAGCTTCAGCCCCTGGGCCTGGTAGTTGGAGCCGAGGTCGGTGCCATAAAGCGCCTTCGGCCGCGCCAGCATATGCTCGTAGACGAGGCGGCCGACGACCTGGCCGTGCTCCAGGATGAAGGGCACTTCGTGGCTGCGCACTTCGAGCACCGCCCGGCTGCCGGTTCCGCCGGCGCTGGAATGGCCGAAACCCGGATCGAAGAAGCCGGCATAATGGACGCGGAACTCGCCGACCAGCGGATCGAACGGCGTCATTTCGGCGGCGTAGAGCGGTGGTACATGCACCGCTTCGCGCGATACCAGGATGTAGAACTCGTCCGGGTCGAGCACCAGTTCCTCGGCGCCGTGATTGTAGATCGGCTCCCAGAAATCGACGACCTTCTGGGCGGCGCGCTTGTCGACGTCGACGAGGCCAGTATGGTGCTTGCCGCGGTAGCCGACGATGCTGCCCACTTCACCAGCCAGATCGATGGACAGCGCGATGCCGCCGCCCGAGATGTTCGGCGGATCGATGGCGACCAGCCGGTCAGACAGGTGCAATGCGTTGAGTTCGGTCTCCGACAGCAGCGCATTTCCTTTGCGGAAGCGGATCTGCGACAGGCGCGAGCCCTTGCGGGCGACGATCGGGAAGGTGCGCGGACTGACCTCGAGATAGAGCGGGCCGGTGTAGCCGGCGGGGATCTTGTCGAACTCCTGGCCGCGGTCGGTCATGACGCGGGTGAAGATGTCGAGGCGGCCGGTCGAACTCTTCGGGTTGGCCGATGCCGATATCTCGGCCGGCAACTCCAGGCTCTCCAGCAGCGGCACGATGTAGACGCAGCCCGTTTCCAGCACCGCACCGTTGGTCAGGTCGATCTCGTGCAGTTTGAGCCGGTCGAGTTTTTCCGACACCAGCGAATTGGGGCCCGGCAGGAAGCTGGCGCGGGTCCGAAACGCGGTTGCTCCAAGCCTGAGGTCGAGGCTCGCCGGCTGGATCTGGTCGGCATCCAGCGGCGGCGCCTTGAGCGCGCCCGACGCAAACAGCGCCGCGATGTCCTGGTCCGGAAGAATGCCCGACTGACGCAATTGCCTCACTCCTCTACAGCGCCACCAGCCCGAATGCAGAGCCGTGGCCGCTGGATCCCGGCCGTTTCCGGGGTCATGTGCGTGGCCCAAAACGTTTAGTCGTCCACGCAATTGACGCAAGCAGGCTGCGGGTCTAAAGGACATTTATCCCGTGGTGATTTGGCCGGTCGGCTTGCAGCCACGTTAAACAAGTCGCTAAAGGGCCGCGTTGTGGACCGGTTGCGACTTTTCGCGGCCGGTTTTTTTGTATTTGGATTTGGCTATGAGCTCCGAAAAACAGCGTAACTGGAAACCCCAGACCACCCTCGTCCATGGCGGCAGCCTTCGCTCCGGCTTCGGCGAGACCTCGGAATCGATCTTCCTGACCCAGGGCTATGTCTATGAAAGCGCCGAAAGCGCCGAAGCCCGCTTCAAGGGCGAGACCCCCGGCTTCATCTATTCGCGCTATGCCAATCCGACCGTCGACATGTTCGAGAAGCGCATGTGCGCGCTCGAAGGTGCCGAGGACGCGCGCGCCACGGCTTCCGGCATGGCCGCCGTCACCGCCGCCATCCTGTGCGGCCTCAAGGCCGGCGACCACATCGTTGCAGCCCGCGCCCTGTTCGGCTCGTGCCGCTGGGTCGTCGAGACGCTGGCGCCGAAATACGGCATCGAGGCGACGCTGGTCGACGGCACGCTGATCGAGAATTGGGAAAAGGCGGTCCAGCCCAACACCAAGCTGTTCTTCCTGGAAAGCCCGACCAATCCGACGCTCGAAGTCGTCGACATCGCGGCGGTCGCGGCGCTTGCCAATTCGATCGGCGCGCGCCTCGTCGTCGACAACGTCTTCGCCACCCCGATGCAGCAGAAGCCGCTCGAGCTCGGCGCCCATGTGGTCGTCTATTCGGCCACCAAGCACATTGACGGCCAGGGCCGCTGCCTCGGCGGCGTGATCCTGTCGGACAAGAAGTGGATCGACGAGAACCTGCACGACTACTTCCGCCACACCGGTCCGAGCCTGTCACCGTTCAACGCATGGACGCTGCTCAAGGGCCTGGAGACCCTGCCGCTGCGCGTGCGCCAGCAGACCGAGACCGCCGGCAAGATCGCCGACTTCCTCGCCGACCAGCCGGAAGTGTCACGCCTGATCTATCCGGGCCGGGCCGACCACCCGCAGGCCAACATCGTCAAGAAGCAGATGTCGGGCGGCTCGACGCTGATCTGCTTCGACGTCAAGGGCGGCAAGAAGGCAGCCTTCGCCTTCGAGAACGCGCTCAGGATCGTGCTGATTTCGAACAATCTCGGCGACGCCAAGAGCCTGATCACCCATCCGGCGACGACCACGCACAAGAACCTCACCGACGAGGCCCGAGCCGAGCTCGGCATCGATGACGGCACGCTGCGCCTGTCGGTCGGCCTCGAAGACGCCGACGACCTGCTCAACGACATCGGCGATGCGCTGAAGGCGGCTCGCTAACCACCAAGGTAACGGCGCTCCGCAACCAGGAGCGCCGTCCGTCTCCCTCGAACTGTCTTACGGCAGCTTGGTTTCGTAGACGTAGAGCTTTGTCTCGTTGTCTTCCGGCGCTGCGGTCAGGCGCAGGCCCGTCTCGGTCTTTTCGATGAGCACGGGATTGCCAGCGATCGACTTGCCCTTTTCCGTCCAGATCTGGACCGGCACCTGGAACAGCGGGCGTCCGGTTTTGAGGTCGACCGTTTCGATGCCGCCGAGGCGGAAGACCTGCCCGTCGGGACCCGGACGATATTCGGTAAGGCCGGTGCAGACGGCCTGGCCGGGCTTCGCCAACGCGCAATCCTGATAATCGATGTAGTGCGCAGGATTGAGCGTGCGCGTCTTTTCCGGCGCGAGCGCCGCATCCGGCACCGTCAGATCCTCGGTGACCTTCCATGCGTAGAAGCGGCGCGAGCCCCAGCTGACGGCATGCAGTGTGCCGTTTTCGGGATCGGAGACGATACCGCCGACATGATCGGGGAAACGGAACACCTCGGTCGCCTCCAGGGTTTCCGGATCGACACGGTAGATGATCGACTTGCTGTTCGGCCGGTATTCGGCAACCGGCACCCACAGCCAGCGGCCGTCATAGTCGATGCCGCCGGGATGATAGATCGCGCCTTCGCCGAGCTTCACCTGGCCGACGAGCTTGCCGTTCGCATCGAGCTTGAACAGGTGGCCGGCGCCCTTGCCCTCGTCGCGGTCGAGCCCGTTCTGCGGTGCCTCGAACTTCTTGGTCCGCTCGATGATCTCGACCGACGACATGAACAGCGCATCGCCGACGCGCGCGAAGCCCTGGGGGTGGAAGGTGTCGAACTCAAGCCTCGGGGATTTGACCAGCTGCCACTCGGCCCCCCTGGTCAGCTTCTCAATACCACTTGCCAGATCGTCCGCATGGGCGGCTGTGCCGGCAAGGCAGGCCGAGGCGAAAAGAACGGCTAAGAGACGTTTCATGGCGGAATTTCCTTGTCGTTGGACGACGTGGAAACTGGCCTTGCGGCGTGACAGCGGGGTGACGCCGATGCGTCGGCGAGGTGAAATTCACTGCACAGTCATCACAATCGGCGTGATTTTGTCTAAGAGCAGTTGACCCGCCGCCTCGTGCGGCGGACTCTGTCAATGTGCAGGCCAAGGAGCGCAGCATATGTATCGCGCAATCACCCGCAACATCGCGGTCGAGGTCGAGCCCTTCTATCTGGTGGACCAGTCCGAGCCATCGGAAAACCGCTACGTCTGGGGTTACCGCGTCACCATCGAGAACAACTCGGACGAATTCGTCCAGCTGTTGTCGCGCTACTGGCACATTACCGACGCGAGCGGCAAGGTCGAGGAAGTCAGGGGCCCGGGCGTGGTCGGCGACCAGCCCGAACTGAACCCCGGCGACACCTATCAATATGCGTCCGGCTGCCCGCTCTCGACGCCGTCAGGCATCATGGTCGGGCGCTATACCATGCGTAATGAGGCGGGCGAGATGTTCGACATCGCCATTCCCGCCTTTTCGCTCGACCTGCCCGACGCCCGCCACAGGCTGAACTAGCGCGAACAGGCGGCCGGCTTCCGCGTTCATGCCCAGAACACGATTGGACCGAGGGTCGGTCAAATCGTGTCGGGCTTGAAGCAACTATTGGACCGGGGCGAACTCCGCAGGGTCGAATTCGTAGGCCTTGGAGCAGAACTCGCAGGCGACGCGGATGACGCCGTCTTCGACGCTGTCGGTGATTTCCTCGGCGGTGAAGCCCTGCAGGATGCCCTTGATCTTCTGGCCCGAGCACGAGCACTCGTCGACCACGCGCACGCCCTCATAGACGACCGCGCCGTGCTCGTGAAACAGGCGGTAGAGCAGCCGTTCGGTGCCGACGGTCGGGTCGATCAGTTCCGTTGGCTCGATGGTGCCGACCAGCGCCAGCAGCTCCTGCCAGGAGTTGTCGTCGGGGTGGACCGCGATATCGCGCTCGTCGCCGTCGCCGCCATGGATGTCGGCCACGCGCCGACGTTCGGGCGAGTCGGGCAGGAACTGCGCCAACAGGCCACCGGCGCGCCAATGCTCGCGCGGGCCGCCTTCAGCCGGCAGCACGAGCTTCGCCACAGACAGCTTTACGTCGGTCGGAATCTGTTCCGACTGGCGGAAATAGGCGCGCGCCGCCTCTTCCAGCGTGATGCCGTTGAGCTCGACGATGCCCTGGTAGCGCGTCGTGTGCTCGCCCTGGTCGATGGTCAGTGCAAGAACACCGCTGCCGAGCAGATCCTCGGGCGAGGTCATGCCGGCCTCGATCGCCGCATCGACACGGTCGGCGTCGAAACGTGCATAGGCGCGCAGCGAGTGCGGCGTGGTGAAGTCGGCGACAAGCATGTCCACCGGCCCGTCGGTGCGGGTCTGGAAGATGAACTTGCCTTCGAATTTCAGCGATGTGCCGAGCAGCACGGTGACCACGCAGGCCTCGGCGAGAAGCCTTGCCACCGGCTCCGGATAGTCGTGCCGACCGAGGATCTGGTCGAGCAGCGGGCCGAGCTGGACGGTGCGGCCGCGCACGTCGAGCGGCTCCACCGCGAATGGAACAACATGGTCGTCGCCGGCGAACCCGAATTCGCCGAGCTTGCGTTCGGTCTCAGTCACTGGAACTTATCCCATCTATAGAGTTCCGCGCCCGGTCGGTCCGCCGACGGTCGCAGAACATGGCTTTGATGATAATTGAATGATCCCGCCCCAGATAGGGTCGCGGGATCACGCATTCAAGCGCCCAGGCACCAGGCGAGCACGGCCTTCTGCGCGTGCAGGCGGTTTTCAGCCTCGTCGAAGACCACCGAGTTCGGGCCGTCGATGACCTCGTCGGTCACCTCCTCGCCGCGATGCGCCGGCAGGCAGTGCATGAACAGGGCATCGGGCTTGGCATGCTTCATCAGGTCGGAGTTGACCTGATAAGGCAGGAACACGTTGTGGCCGCGGGCACGATGCTCCTGGCCCATCGACACCCAGCAGTCGGTGACGATGGTGTCGACGTCGCGAACCGCGTCTTCGGGCGAGCGGGTGATCATCACCTTGCCACCATTGGCGCGGGCCCAGTCGATGTACTTCTGCTCCGGCTCGCTGCCTTCCGGCACCGCTATGTTGACGTTGAAGCTGAAGCGGGCCGAAGCCTCGAGCAACGAGTGCAGCACGTTGTTACCGTCGCCGGTCCAGGCAAAGGTCTTGCCGCGCACCGGGCCGCGATGCTCCTCGAAGGTCAGGATATCGGCCATAAGCTGGCACGGATGGGTGTCGTCGGTCAGGCCGTTGATGACGGGAATTGTCGCATTCTCGGTCAGCTCGAGCAGGCGGTCATGGGCCGTGGTGCGGATCATGATCGCATCGACGTAGCGCGACAGTACCTTGGCGGTGTCGGCGATCGACTCCGAGCGGCCGAGCTGCATCTCGGTGCCGGTCAGCATGATGGTCTCGCCGCCGAGCTGGCGCATGCCAACGTCAAAAGAGATGCGCGTGCGGGTCGACGGCTTGTCGAAGATCATCGCCAGCACCTTGCCCTCCAGCGGCTTCGATCGCTCGCCGGCTTTCAGGCGCGCCTTGCGCACCGCAGCGTCATCGAGAATCCCGCGAAGGTCGCTCCCGGAAAGTGCCGAGAGGTCGGTGAAATGGCGAATCCCGCTGGTCATGTAACTTCCTTGGGTTCAGCCGCCGCTGGCGGCGGCCTTGGAGAGGCTGGCAGCTCCGGCGCGAACGCGCGCGAGCGCCTCTTGGATGTCCGCGTCGCTGGTGGTCAGCGGCGGCAGCAGGCGGATCACATTATCACCAGCCGGCACCGCAAGCAGCTTGTGGTCGCGCAGCGCCATGTTCACCTTGGTGTTGGGCATGGTGCATTTGAGACCGAGCATCAGGCCGGAACCGCGGATGCCCTCGATCACGTCTGGGAACTCGTCGGCGACGGCGGCGAGGCCTTGCTTGATCAGCAGCGCCTTGCGGCTGACCTCGTCGAGGAAACCTTCCTCAAGCACGACGTCAAGGACGGCATTGCCGACAGCCATGGCGAGCGGATTGCCGCCAAAGGTGGTGCCGTGCACGCCGGCGGTCATCGCACTGGCCGCCTCTTCGGTGGCAAGGCATGCGCCCATCGGGAAGCCGCCGCCGATGCCCTTGGCGATCGCCATCAGGTCGGGGTTGATGCCGGCCCATTCATGGGCAAACAGCTTGCCGGTACGGCCGATGCCGCACTGGACCTCGTCGAAGATCAAAAGCAGGCCGTGCTTGTCGCACAGCTGGCGCAAACGCTTCAGGGATGCCGTGGGGAACGGGCGGATGCCGCCCTCGCCCTGTACCGGCTCAAGCAGGATCGCGGCCGTCTCGGGGCCGATCAGCTCCTCTGCAGCATCGATGTCGTCGAAGGCGACCTGGTCGAAGCCTTCAACCTTCGGGCCGAACCCTTCCAGGTATTTGGCCTGGCCGCCGGCGGCGATGGTCGCCAGCGTACGGCCATGGAAGGCACCTTCAAAGGTGATGACGCGGTAGCGCTCGGGATGGCCGTTCACATACTGGTAGCGGCGCGCCGTCTTGATCGCGCACTCCAGCGCTTCCGCACCCGAATTGGTGAAGAACACGCGGTCGGCGAAAGAGTTCTCGGCAAGGCGTTCGCCCAGCCGGCTCTGGCCGGGGATCTGGTACAGGTTGGAGACGTGCCAGAGCTTGGCAGCCTGCTCGGTCAGCGCCTGAACGAGATGCGGATGGCTGTGGCCCAACGAATTCACCGCGATGCCACCAGCAAAATCGAGATATCGCTCGCCGGTTTCGGTGATCAGCCAGGAACCTTCACCTCGCTCGAAAGCCAGAGGTGCACGAGCAAACGTCTCGAAAAGCGCCGAACCGCTCATTATATGTCTCTCCGAACCCGGAAAAATTAAAAAGCCGCCTCAGAGCGGCGGCCTGCGGCTATATCAGGTTTTTCTGCCATGAAGTCAACGAAAACGTCACTTATGCCAGCGCTATCCGAACCACCCGTTGCCGCGTAGCCACGCAATCTCGGCAAGTTGGGGAAAACCACAAAAACCGAATCGTGCTGCCCCCTCGGACTCTTGTCACGGAGTCAGTGCATCGGTAATTGTAATTGAGAAATAACTAGATTTCGTGCGGCGGACATAATCACCGAATAGATGTGGTGTCCAACCGGCTTTGCCCGGACGGAAAAGGATTCCGAGTACTGCGCGTTAAATCAGGAGCACGGTCTCATGAATTGGACTGACGAGCGGGTCGAACTTCTCAGGAAATTGTGGTCGGAAGGTCTGAGCGCAAGCCAGATCGCGGCACAATTGGGCGGCGTCAGCCGCAATGCCGTCATCGGCAAGGTTCACCGCCTGAAATTGTCGAGCCGCGGCCGCGCAACGGCTGCGCCGGCACGCCAGAAGAAGACGACGCAGGCAACGACCGCAACCAAGTCGGTGCAGCGCACCGTCACGACCACGCGCACCGTGACCGCCAGCATCGGCGCCACGGCACTGCAGGCGCAGTTCGAGGTCGAGCCGGTTGCTCGCCAGTACATCCGCCCGGTCGAGAATGTCGTCGTGCCGATCTCGCGTCGACTGCAGTTGGTCCAGCTCAGCGAGCGCACCTGCAAGTGGCCGAACGGCGATCCGCTGAGCGAAGACTTCAGCTTCTGCGGCAACGAAGCCGGCGAGAGCGGCCCTTACTGCGGCTACCACTCGAAGATCGCCTTCCAGCCAGCCTCGGAGCGTCGCCGCTCGCGCTGAGCGAATAGCGAAAAGTACAATTTGAAAGGGCCCCGGATCGCCAAGTGTTCCGGGGCCCTTTCTCTATTCGCTACTCACTATTCCCTATTCGCTCTTCTCACAGCCACCCGTTCTTCCTGAAGCGCCAGTAGAGGATCGAGCAGATCGTCACGATGGCGACCAGCACGGTCGGATAGCCGTATGCGAAATGCAGCTCCGGCATGTCGTTGAAATTCATGCCGTAGATGCCGGCCAGTGCCGTGGGCACTGCCAGGATGGCGGCCCAGGAGGCCAGTTTCTTGGCGATCGCCGTTTCCTGGCTCTGGCCGACCAGCAGGCTCGCCTCGAAGGCGAAGGCCAGCACTTCGCGCAAATTGTCGACCTTTTCCAGCACCGTGCGGATATGGTCGGTGACGTCGCGAAACAGCGGGTGCATCGCCGGGCGTAGTTGCGGCAGGTCGGCGCTGGTCAGGCGGCGGCAGACCTCGACCAGCGGGCCGGCGGCATTGCGCAGGCGCAACAGGTCGCGCCGCAGCATGTAGAGCCGCTCGATGTCCTTTGACGTCATCGGCCGCGCAAGCACGCCGTCCTCGATGACGTCGACCTCTTCCTCGATCTGCTCGAGCACCGGCATGTAGTTGTCGACGATGAAATCGAGGATCGCATAGAGGATGAAATCCTCGCCCTTGGCCAGCGCACTCGGACAGCTTTCCCAATGCTGGCGGACGGCGGCATAGGATGTCGACACGCCGTGGCGCACGCTGACGATGTAGCCCTTGCCGACGAACATATGCGTCTCGCCGAAATTCACCCGGCCCTGCACCAGCTGCGCCGTGCGCGCGACGATGAACAAGGCATCGCCATATTGCTCGATCTTGGGGCGCTGGTGCGGATGCTCGGCATCCTCGATGGCGAGGTCATGCAGGCTAAACTGCCGCTGCACCCTGAGCAGCAGCTCGCGGTCCGGCTCCAGCAGGCCGATCCACACGACGTGGCCTTCCTTGGCCGCCCAGAGGCCGGCTTCTTCGATGGGGATATCGGCGATGCGGCGGCCACCGAAATAGACGCTGGACGCGACAACGCCGCCTTCCAGCTCGGGGTCCTTGTCGAACTTCCTGGCAAGTTCGGTCATGCTGCACCCCTGCGGGGATCAGCCCCGCCGATCGGAGACTATTCTAAACCTTCACCACGCAGCGCAGAAGAGCCTGTCGCCACGTGGTTCAGTTGGTCTTTCCTTCGCCTTCCAGCGTCACGCGATGGCTCTTGTCTTCCTTGGGACGCTCGGGCGGCATCTGCTCGCCGGTGACGATGTAATAGATCGTCTCGGCAATGTTGGTGGCGTGGTCGCCGATGCGCTCGATGTTTTTGGCCACGAACAGCAGATGCGTGCACGGCGTGATGTTGCGCGGATCTTCCATCATGTAGGTCAAAAGCTCGCGAAACAGCGAGGTGTACATGGCGTCGATCTGCTCGTCGCGATCACGCACGAAGCCGATGCGCTCGACCGAACGCGAGGCGTAGACGTCGAGCACTTCCTTGAGCTGGGTCAGCGCAAGCTCCGCCAGCGCTTCGAGACCGCGGAACAGGCTGTTGGGCTGCCGGCCCTCGGCAACGGCGGTGACGCGCTTGGCGATGTTCTTGCCGAGGTCGCCGACACGCTCGAGATCGGCCGAAATGCGGATCGCGCCGACGATCTCGCGCAGGTCGGTCGCCATTGGCTGGCGCCGGGCGATGATCAGGATCGCCTTGTCGTCGATCTCGCGCTGGGCCTCGTCGAGCACGATATCGTCCTGGATCACCCTCTGGCCAAGTGCCGGGTCGGCATTGACCAGGGCGGCAATCGCCTGGTCGACCATGCGCTCGGCCTGGCCACCCATCGCAGCGATCTTCCGCGCCAGAAATTTCAGCTCGTCGTCGTAGGCACTGACTATGTGTTGTGACTGCATGGCCGAATGATCTTTCGTCGTTCCCTGCCCGGGAATCGTGTTCCTGAATCTAGGGCTTTAAGCTAGCCGCATGACGGAAAAAAGAAACCGGCGAAGGATTTAGCGAAGGCGCGACAAAAATCTTCCGCTACGGCACAGCGGAAAGATCGTTTTGCCGGCTTCAGCGCAATCATCGCGTGTGATTGGCCAACCGGTAACTGTAGATGCCACCCACAAGCAGCGGCACCAGGAACGCCGCCAGCAGTGCAACGATCAACCAGGTCGGGTGCTGCACCAGCAAGGCGCAGACCACCAGCACGATCCCGCCGGCAACGAACAGCATGCCGGTCAGCCGCTGCGTCGCGCGCCAAAGGGCGGGATCGTTCATGATCCACGGCAAGCGCACGCCGGCGATGGCATTGGGCTGCGTCTTGGGCATGACGTTGCCCAGCAGTACCAGCATGACGCCGAGGCAAAGCGTGATGACACGCACCATCTGGTCCGGGTAGCCAAGGCCGATCAGCACGATCGAGCTCTGGATCGCCAGCATCAGCCCCGTCATGACCGGTATGACAGTCGCAAAGGCATGCTTGCTCGACGCGATCTGCTCCGGCCCGGCGCGGTTGCCGATGAAAGCCATAAGCGCAGACAGCACGACAGCCGCCACCGGTGCCATCAGCAGGGCGCTGTCGCGCGGCCAGAATGCATCGGCCTCGCCGCTCGGCCCCCAATGGATCGGCAACATCATGCCCGCCGGCACCAGCAGGTAGCCGGCAAGCGTGACGGCAACGAGTGCCGCGGCAAGTGCCAGGTTGATGCGCGAAAACAGGGCCTGTTTCATGTTTCCGGGTCCTTCAGGCTGAGAAGCCCGGCCAGGGCCTCTTCGAGGATCGATGTGTTGAGGTGGTAGATCAGGCTCGTGCCACGCCGTTCGACGGCGACCAGCTCGGCCTCCTTGAGCTTGTTGAAATGCACCGACAGCGTCGGCTTGGTCAGGTCGAAATGCCCGGCAAGGTCACCCGCGCTCAGCGGCCCGTTCTTGAGCAGCGCCAGGATCCGCCGCCGGACTGGATGTGAAAGAGCCTCGAAGATCGCATTGATGCCCATCTGGCCGCCGCTGATTGTGCCTGCCTTTATTTAGAAATTCTTCTAATTAGAGTCAACACGAATTATTGAGACGCGTTGCGACAACCGTCCGCTCGTATCGGGCGGTCGATGCGGCCAACGCCAGGCGAGCTTGCTTGCCGTTCAGGCGACGGGGAAATGCACCGTGAAGGCCGAACCCTCGCCCAGCTTCGAGCGGATCGACAGCCTTGCGCCGTGCCGCGTCAGGATGTGCTTGACGATCGACAGGCCGAGGCCGGTGCCCTTCTGGGCACGGCTGGTCTCGACATCGACGCGGTAGAAGCGTTCGGTGACGCGCGGGATATGCTCTTCCGGGATGCCCGGGCCGAAATCGCGGACGGTGACCTCGAGCTCGGCTTCGCTGCCCTGCCCGACACGCCGCATCATCACCTGCACGCGCCCGCCCGACTGGCCGTATTTGCAGGCGTTTTCGAGCAGGTTCTGGAACACCTGGAACAGCTCGTCGCGATCACCGTGAACCTCGAACGGCCCGTCGCCGAAATCGCGTTCGACAACCACGCCGGTCTCGCCGGCCAATGGACCGAGCGAAGCGATGACGGCTTCCACCGTCTGGCGCAAGTCGACCCGGACGCCGGGCTTGAGATAGGGCTTCATCTCCAGCCGCGACAGCGACAGCAGGTCGTCGATCAGGCGCGCCATGCGTCCGGTCTGATTCTGCATGATCTGCAGGAACTGGTCGCGCGCATTGGGGTCGTTGCGGGCCGGACCGCGCAGCGTCTCGACGAAGCCGGCAATCGAGGCGAGCGGCGTGCGCAATTCATGGCTGGCATTGGCGATGAAGTCGGCGCGCATGCGGTCAATGCGGCGCGCCTCGCTCTGGTCCTTGAACGCCAGCACGAACAGCCCGGTGCCGCGCCCGACCGCCGAGGCGGTGACGCGGTAGACCCGCTCGAACGGCACACGCTCGACATAGTCGGTGGTCTGCCCGTTGCCTTCGCCGGCCAGCACCGCCTCGATCAGCACTTGCATCTCGGGCGCACGGAACTTCAGCAGCAGCGGCAGCTCAGGCCGGATCGCGCCGAAGGCGGTCTCGGCCGCCGCATTGGCGTGCACCACCGTGCCGTCGCGATCGAAGATGATCAGCGGATCGGCGACTGCTGCCGCCAGCTTTTCACCCGACAGCCTGTCGAGCGGCGAGCGGTCGATGCCTGCGCTGGCCTCGGCCAGCCGACGGGCTGCTGGTGTGCGCGGCGCAACGAGCGCGAACAACGCCAGAGCTGCGATCGTACCAACCGTGAAGGGCATGGAGACGCCGCCGAAGAAATGAACGGCAAGAACAGCAAGGATCGCCGCGGCCAGCATCCAGCGGTTCTGGTACAGCCGGCCGACCCCGATCCGCGCCGTGCGCCTTGCCTTCGTCTGCGTGGTGGTCTCTGCCATACGAATGTTTCCGGCGCCGCAGCACCTGCAAGAAGCCTCTGGACCGCTTCCAAGCCACCCAATAGCATGACTTGCCGAGCTGGAAAGGTGCCGAGGTCATGAAAAAAGACAAGGAAAGCAAGAAGGACAACGCCGCCGGCGCGGCGGTCAAGGTCGATGCGGCGCCCGTCGCCGGCCCGGTCGAGATCAAGATCGGGAAGGACGAGCGCAGCTTCGACATCAACGACCCCACTCTGCCGGACTGGATTGACAAGAAGGCGCTGACGTCGGGCCACTACCCCTATGACGACAAGCTGCCGCAGAAGGAATACGAGCAGACGATCGAGCAGTTGCAGATCGAACTGGTCAAGCTCCAGGCCTGGATGCAGGCCAGCGGCAAGCGCGTGCTCATCCTGTTCGAAGGCCGCGACGCCGCCGGCAAGGGCGGCACCATCGCCGCCGTGCGCGAATACATGAACCCACGTACCGCGCGCAACGTGGCGCTGACCAAGCCGACTGAGACCGAGCGCGGCCAATGGTACTTCCAGCGCTATGTCCAGCAGTTCCCGACCTCGGGCGAGTTCGTCACCTTCGACCGCTCCTGGTACAACCGCGCCGGCGTCGAGCCGGTCATGGGCTTCTGCACGCCCGAACAGCACCGCCAATTCCTCGACGAGACGCCGAACTTCGAGAAGATGATCGTCAACGAGGGCATCCATTTCTTCAAGTTCTGGCTCGACATCAGCCAGGAGATGCAGCTCAAGCGTTTCCACGACCGGCGCCACAGCCTGCTCAAGAGCTGGAAGTTCTCGCCGATGGACATCGCCGGCATCAGCAAGTGGGATGACTACACCAAGGCGCTGAACCTGATGGTCGAAAAGACCCACACCCAGCATGCGCCTTGGATCGTCGTCCAGGCCAACGACAAGCGTCGCAGCCGCATCGCCGTCATCCGCCACATCCTGCGTGCGCTGACCTATGACGGCCGCGACCTCGACGCCATCGGCCGGCCCGACGGCAAGATCATTGCCGAAGGCATGAAGTTCCTGAAGGACTGAAGCGCCTGACAGGCCAAGGCTCCTGAAGGCCCCTATGACCTGTCAGGCAAAGGCCCTTGCGCGACGCCGCCGATGCGGTGTCTTCGCCCAATGGTGCGGCCGCCGCCAAAGCTCATAGAGCGCGCACCATGCCGCCCATGACAGCATCGTCCAGTAGACCGGCGTGTACAGGCACAACCTCCAGAAGCCGCGGCGGTCTTTTGGCTTCAGCGAAAGCCAGCCCAGAACGAGGAAAGCGCCATAGCCGAGCAGGATGCTGATCACGTCGAAGACGACGAGATAGGATTCCCACAGCCCCATCGGAACATCGAACAGGATCTGCACCGCCAAGCCGACAAGCAGCGCGATCAGAACCAGGTGCAGCAATGATGACAGCACCATTCCGGCAAACAGGATCTGGGTGACAACAAAGGACACCCCGGGCAGCTCAGCCGCAAGCGTGCGGGGTTCGCGCATATGCACCAGCCAGGTCTGCATCCAGCCCTTGAACCAGCGCACCCGTTGCCGGTGCCACGTGGCGATGTCTTCGGGCGCGTCTTCCCGGGTGGGGCATGACAGCGTCTCGCAGCGATAGCCGTAGCGGGCGAGCCGCAGCCCCAGATCGGCATCCTCGGTAACGTTGTAGGGGTCCCAACCGCCGATCTCTTCCAGCACGTCGCGGCGGAAATGGTTGGAGGTGCCGCCAAGCGGCAACATGATCTGGTTGTGCGCAAGCCAGGGCAGAAGACCGCGAAACAGCGCCGCATATTCGAAGCCGAACATGTTGGCGATCATGTTCGCGCCGCGATTGGAGATCTCGAGCGGCGCCTGCAGGCAAGCGAGGTCCGGACCGGCGGCGGCGAAACGCTGCCATGCCTCGGCAAGCTGCATCGGATGCGGCCGGTCTTCGGCATCATAGAGCACGATGACCTCGCCGCGCGCCAGCGGCAAGGCATAGGCCAGCGCCTTGGGCTTCGTGCGCGGCAATGATGGCGGCACCAGCACGACCTCGACATTGCCGCGCAGCGGATGCGCAGTAATGGCTGCGATAGTTTCGGCATCATCAGCCTCGCAGATCAGCTTGATCTCAAGCTTGCTGCGCGGCCATTGCAGCTTGCTGAGCCCGACCAAAAGTTCGGGCACCACCTCCGCCTCGTTGTAGAGCGCCACCAGCACCGAATAGACCGGCAAGCGCGGTGAAAGCGGCAACGAGATCGGCGAGGGCCTTGCCAATGGCCGCCAGACGGCTGCGATGGCGCGCAACGCCGCGCAAGCGATGAAGACGCTGACCAGCAACAGGTGCAGGACAAACAGAGCCAGCATCGGCATCGTGGCAAAAGCCGCCGGCAAGAGCACGGTCAGCATGCCGAGACTGTAGCTCTGCCATGGCCAGAAGACGTTGCGGGCCGAGCAGTCCGGCCACCGGTCGTACAGATTGGCCAGCGCGAACCGCGTCAGCATCGGTCGCGCGTGCACCAGCAAGGCCGCACGCAGCACCGAAGGCGCGACAACCTTGATGCGGCGATTGAAATCGGCGCTGGCGATGCGCTTCTTCAGCCTGCTCCAGCCATCCTGATCGGGCGCGACGAGCAGGCTGTATCGCCCCGGTGCCTCATACAGCTTGGCAACCATGACGCGGCCGCCGGGGTCGAACTGCGCCCAGCACGCCCTGTCGTCCATGATCAGGCGGCGCGGGTCGACCGATTTCAGATAGCTAGCGCCGGTCTCCTGTGCCATCGCGGCAAAATAGGCCCGCTCGGATACAAAACCCGAGACCAGAAGCTCTGCCTGGAAAGTGGTACCATGGAAGGCGGCGCGTGATGCGATGGCCAGACGTTGGGAATCGGAAACGCTGAGCCGGTCGAGCACAGCCTGCAACTCCGGCAGGGATGCCAACGCTGCGTCATAGGCATCGGCGCCGTTGTCGTTAGCTTCGACAAAAGCCTGGGCTCCGATGGGCGCGTGATACGGGATGGGTGCAGAAAAAGCGGGGCGGATGGTCGCGTGACTGGAGTCAACCGCAACCATCACGCACCCACGGCCTGCGAGCCGTAAATTTGGATACTACGACAGTAATCGAACCAAGCCACGCCAGCTGTATCAGACAGCCCGCACGCGTAAGTGCGTCCTCCCCAAGGCGACCGGTCCAGTTCCATTGCAACACCCCCATGCTGCAATTCCCCGAGGCCGATATATGCATATTAGCCCTTTTGAGGCCATGCCCCGAACGGGTGAGACGCCGACTAATTAATATAAATTGTTGTTTTCGACTCGGGGCTTGCGTCCCTTGTCGTGCATTGTTTCACAATCGCTTTGCTTGCGCGCGATGACGACGTAAAAGCTTCTGCAGAGATCACCGCGACACGCGGCAACTGAAGGCCCGGAGCAGCCATGAACCCCGTATCGCTGATGCTTGCGATCGTCATATCGCTTGCAGCACTGCTTGGTCCGGCCCGATCGGCCGAACCGCAGGTGCCGGTGCTGTGGGACAGCAAGGAGCGGCTGCCGAAGCCGGATTTGTCGACGCTGCCGCGCCTGCGCTTCCTGACCACCACCGATTTCCCGCCCTTCAACTTCATCGACAAGGCCGGCCGTCTGTCGGGCTTCCATGTCGACCTCGCCCGCGCCATCTGCGCCGAATTGGGCATTGCCGAAAAATGCCAGATCCAGGCCCTGCCCTGGAACGAACTCGGCGGCGCGCTGAACTCAGGCGAAGGCGAAGCGCTCATCGCGGGCGTGCCGGCGACGGCCGAGACGCGCGAAAAATACGCCTTCTCGCGGCCTTATCTCCAATTCCCAGCCCGTTTCATCATGAAAAAGGCGCAAGCCGTCACCGAGCCGCTGGTCGACAAGCTGCGCGACAAGCGCGTCGGCGTGCTTGCCGGCTCGGCCCATGAGCGCGTGCTCAGGGATTATTTTGGCAATGTGAAGGTCGTCACCTACGCCAAGCCGGACTGGCTCAACACCGACCTCAAGGACGGCAAGCTCGACGCGGTCTTCGGCGACGGCATGCGCTTGTCTTTCTGGCTGAGCGGGACCGATGCCGCCGGCTGCTGCCGCTTTGCCGGCGGGCCATACCTTGCGCCGGAGTATCTCGGCACCGGACTCGCGATCGCGACAAGGCCGGACAATGCCGCCCTGGCCACAGCCTTCGACTACGCGCTGCACGAAATCTCGGCCAAGGGCACCTTCGCCGAGCTTTATCTCAGGTATTTCCCGGTCAGCTTCTTTTAAGCGATCCGGCCGGATCAGGTCAGCGTGCGGTGGCGGGCCTTGGTGGCGCGCTCGATCGCAGCGACAGTCAGCGCGTCGACGCTCAGGTGATGGCGCAGGCGCTGCAGGATGCGCACCTCCTCCATCCGCATTTCGAGATCGACAGTCGCCACCTCGAAGGCCGCCGCGTAGGCGGTGTCGTGCAGCCGCTCCGGAATTGCCCTGCGCGCCAGTTCGAGCGCGCCTTCCAGCCCCGGCTCCTCATGCAGCAGTTCCTGGCAGTCCTGGGCGACCGCGATCAACCGCTTGTGGTCAAAATCCATGAAGACAGGCCATGACTTGACCACCTCGCCGATCCGCGCCAGCTCGACATCGGTCATGTCGCGGTCGGAAGCTGAGGTGATGACCATCAGATAGATCAGCGCCTCGTGGGCGGTCGGCAAGGGCATGGAGGTCTCCAAAGCGTTGAATGTCGCCCGAACTTAGGAACGCTGTCCCGCCACTGCAACGAAAAATGGCCGGAATCGTTGACGCCCGCGGCATGCGCGCATAGAGCATGGCCGTCTTCGGCGGAAACTCCGCCCAACAATCAAAGGGCCCTCGACATGACGAGATCAAACATCATCGATCTCAACCCCGAACTTCTCGCGGCAGCGGCTGAAAGCAAAGCCTGGCCGTTCGAGGAGGCCAAAAAGATCGTCGAGCGCTACAAAGGCAAGGAATTCCCCGAAACCGTCCTGTTCGAGACCGGCTACGGCCCGTCCGGCCTGCCGCATATCGGCACCTTCGGCGAAGTGGCGCGCACCACCATGGTGCGCCACGCCTTCCACGTGCTGACCGAAGGCAAGGTCAAGACGAAGCTCCTGTGCTTCTCCGACGACATGGACGGCATGCGCAAGATCCCCGACAACGTGCCGGACCGTGCGTTCCTCGAGCCGCATCTGCACAAGCCGCTGACGGCAGTGCCCAATCCCTTCGGTGGCGACTACGCCAGCTTCGGCGACCACAACAATGCGATGCTCTGCCGCTTCCTCGATACCTTCGGCTTCGAGTACGAGTTCGCCAGCGCGACCGAGTACTACAAGGCCGGCAAGTTCGACGCGATGCTGCTGCGCGCCGCCGAGCGCTACGACCAGATCATGGCGGTGATGCTGCCGACGCTGGGCGAGGAACGCCAGGCGACCTACAGCCCGTTCCTGCCGATCTCGCCCAAGAGCGGCCGCGTGCTCTACGTGCCGATGAAGCATGTCGACGCCAAGGCCGGCACCATCACCTTCGACGACGAAGGCACCGAAACCACGCTTGAGGTCACCGGCGGCAAGGTCAAGCTGCAGTGGAAGCCTGATTTCGGCATGCGCTGGGCAGCGCTCGGCGTCGATTTCGAAATGTTCGGCAAGGATCACCAGACCAACGCCGTCATCTACGACCGCATCTGCAACCTGCTTGGTGGCCATGCGCCGGAGCATTTCGTCTACGAGCTGTTCCTCGACGAGAACGGCCAGAAGATCTCGAAATCGAAGGGCAACGGCCTGACCATCGACGAATGGCTGACCTACGCGCCGACCGAGAGCCTCGGGCTCTATATGTACCAGCGCCCGCGCCAGGCCAAGAAGCTCTATTTCGACGTCATTCCGCGTGCCGTCGACGAGTACTACACTTTCCTCTCCGCCTATCCGCGGCAGGAGTGGAAGGAGCGGCTGGGCAATCCGGTCTGGCACATGCATGATGGCAACCCGCCCATCGTCGACATGCCGGTGCCGTTCTCGATGCTGCTCAACCTGGTCAGCGCCTCCAACGCGCACGACAAGGCGGTGCTGTGGGGCTTCATCTCGCGCCATGCGCCTGGCGTGACGCCCGAGACGCATCCCGAGCTCGACAAGCTGACCGGCTATGCCGTCCGCTACTTCGACGATTTCGTGAAGCCGACCAAGACTTTTCGCGCGGCCGACGAGGTCGAACGCGAAGCGCTGGCGACACTCGAAAAGACGCTCGGCGCCCTGCCGGCAGGCGCCGATGGCGAAGCGATCCAGAACGCCTCGCTCAACGTCGCGCGCCAGATCGAGCGCTACCAGGATCACACCAAGAAGAGCCCGGAAGGCGGCCCAGGCGTTTCGGGCGCCTTCTTCCAGATGATCTACCAGGTGCTGATCGGCCAGGAACGCGGTCCCCGCTTCGGCTCGTTCGCAGCGCTCTACGGCATCGCCGAAACCCGGGCGCTGATCACCAAGGCGCTGGAAGGCAAGCTGGCGGCCTGACGTGACATCAGCCGGCGCGACCGCGGCATTCAGCTTCGCGCCGACCCAGGAACCTGATTTCGAGCGCCTGTTCGAGATCAGGCTTCTTGCGATGCGGCCGAGCCTGGAACGCATCGGCCGCTTCGATCCCGAGCGGGCGCGCGCCCGCTTTCGCGACACGTTCCGCCCCAAGCATACGCGCCTGATCCTCGACCTGGCCGAACGGCTGACCGGCTGCGTCGCCTTCGGCCCGCATGACGGCGCGCTCTTGCTCGAACATTTCTATCTCGCGCCGGAAGCGCAGGGGCGTGGTGTCGGCAGCGCCGTGTTACGATGCCTGATGAGCGAGGCCGATGCGTCAGCCAAAGCGATCCGCCTCGACGTGTTGCGCGGCAGCGACGCCAAGCGCTTCTACGAGCGCCATGGCTTCGTCGAAACCCATCGCGACGAGTTCGACATCTATCTGGAGCGGTTGCCCGAGCGCGCCTGAGCTATTGCGCCGGCGCTTCAGCCGCCGGCTCGGACGGCGGCGGCTCGACTGCGGGCAGGCTCGATCCCACCGGCGTCAGCGTCATCTCGATGCGGGTCGGCACCGGTCCGTAGATGCCTTTCTTGTCGGCCTCGGCCTTCTGCCCCGCCTCGGCATAGGGGCCACCGCCCTCGGCCTTTGCCCAGCCATTGGCCACCAGCCATTCGCCGACATCCTGCTTGCCTATGCGGCAGCGGGCAACGATCACGCCGCGCTCGGATTGGGGCGGCACGTCACAGACCACGGCGCGCGAGCGCAGGAAGCCGCGAAACGCCGTCCGCGCACGCGTGCCGCAGTTCCATTCCTTGCCCTCAAAGGTGCAGTTTTCGCCGGCATCGACCGGGGTCACCCCCGCTATCGCCACACTGAAGCCCTTGGCCTCGATCAGGCCCGCGGCCGATGCCACCGGCTGGAACAGCGTCGTGCCGTCCCAATCGTCCGGCATCTTGGGCTTGGGCGGCAGCGCCAGGCTGAGCTCGCTCAATGGTGGGCGCGGCGCCTCGCGCACGAGATCGCCCTGCTCGAGCGGCGGCGGCACAATATCCTCCGGTGCGACCGGGCGCGACGCCACGTCGGCATCAAGCGTCTCAGGCTCGACCGCCGATGTGCTGCCTTCTTCCGGCGGCGGCATCTCAGGAAGATCGCTTTCGTCGATGACGTCGATCTCTGGCGCCTCGATCGCGGCGAGCCTCTGTCCGCCCGTGGTGACGAGCAAGGCCGCGATGCCGAACCCCGCGGCGGCGACTGCTATGGCTGCCGGACGCACCTTACTGGCTCGCCCAGACGATGCGCGCCACCCATTCGACCTCGTGGGTCTGGAAACGCCGGATCGGATGCTCGGGGTTGAGCGACACCAGTTCGATGATGCCTTGCGTCTGGCGCTCCAGCACCTTGGCCATGACCTCGCCCGAGATCGTCTTGACCACCACGCGGTCGCCCTTGCGCACGATAGCACCCGGCTCGACGATCAGCACGTCGCCGTTGCGGTAGAGCGGCAGCATCGAGTCGCCCTGCACTTCGAGCGCGTAGGAACTCTCGGTGGCGCGCGCCGGAAGCTCGATCAGGTCCCAGCCCTGGCCTGCGGGAAAACCGGCATCGTCGAAGAAGCCGCCGGCGCCTGCCTGCGCGAAGCCGAGCAGCGGCACGCCGGCCGCTCGTTCCCGCACCTTGGCCTTGTTGACCGTTCGCACCGGCTCGACGAAACCCAGGAACTCCTCGAGCGAGGAATTGGTCGCCTCGATGATCTTGGCCAGCGACTCTGTCGAAGGCCAGCGTGGCCGTCCATCGACCGACTGGCGCTTGGATTTGTTGAACGCCGTCGAGTCGAGCCCGGCCTTCTTGGCGAGGCCCGACGCCGAAAGCGAATAACGCTCGGCGAGAGCATCTATCGCGGCCCAGACACGTTCATGCGAGAGCATGGCGCTCCCCTTCGGACAGGAAAAAATACCTTTCGGCATTTAACCACGACTGTCGCCATTGTCCACCGCCAATGCGGACGGACAGCACGCAGACGCCGATGCGCCACGCAGCAATGACATGCAAGCCGATGAAAAAATCAGCCCGCCAGTGCGGCCATCGCCGCCGGCAGGCCCTTCCTCAAATCGTCGGCATTCATGACGGGGATCATGTCGACATTGGCGTTGAAGCCGAAGAAGAAGAAGCGCTCGGCGACCATCGGCATGTGCGGTGCGCCGCCCGCCCTCGGCGGTGAAATAGGCGGCCTCCGGCTTGAGCTCGGCCATGACGCGTTCAATGGCCTGGGGCAGCGAGCCGTCTTGATTCAAGCCAGAAGCGTCATCAGTCCTTCGACTTGGCCAGCGTGCGCAGGCCCTTGTGCGAGGCGATGAAGATGCTCTCTTCCTCGCTGGCGCCGCGCGGGGTGATGTCGGCGCCGAGTTCGCGCACCAGGTCGTCGATCTGCACAAAGCGGCGGTTGGCCCGGTCGTAGACGCCGGCGCTGGTCATGATCAGGGCCGCCGTCTCGCCATTTTCAAGTACGAAGCGGTGCTTGCCGATCACCTCGGAGCCACTCCAGGTCTCGATCGAGGACACCACCTCGAAGCGCTTCCACAGCCTGATCTCGCGCACGAACACCGTCTGCAGGCCACCCAGCATCGGCGCCCAGCCACGCTTTCGGGCAAGCTCGATCAGGCCCGAGCGCATGAAGATGTCGATGCGGCCGACATCGGCCAGCATCATGTAGCGCGCATTGTTGAGATGCATGTTGAAGTCGATGTCGGTCGGCAGGCAGCGGAACGACAGCCGGCCCTCATCGCCAAAACGGTAAGGGCCGCGACGAGCTTTCGTCGCGGCCATGCGTGCCAGTCTTGCCCAGACGTACACTGTGCGTCAGGCCGCCTTCTTTTCCTCTGCCTTCGCGTAAGGATCGAAGCGCTGGTAGAAGGTCTCGCCCTTGTCAGCCATGTCGATCAGCAGCTTGGGTGCCTTGAACTCGGCGCCGTACTTCTTCTGCAGGTCCTTGGCGATCTTGACGAACTTCTTGGCGCCGATGCCGTCTATGTAGGACAGCGCACCGCCGGTGTAGGGCGCGAAGCCGAAGGCGAGGATCGAGCCGACATCCGCCTCGCGCGGGTCAGTGACGATGCCCTCTTCCATCACGCGCACCGCTTCGAGTGCGATGACCGACAGCAGGCGCTGCTTGATCTCCTCGACGTCGACCTTCTCCGGAGCAAGCTGCGGATAGAGGTCCTTCAGGCCGGGCCACAGCTTCTTCTTCGCCGGCTTGGCCGGATAATCGTAGAAGCCCTTGGCGTTCTTGCGGCCGAGGCGGCCATGGGTGTCGACCATAGTGTTGATCAGCGCCATCTGGCGCGGGTCAACGGCCTTTTCGCCGAGATCCCGGATGGTCTGCTTCATGATCTTCTGGGCGAGGTCGACGGCGGTCTCGTCGGTCAGCGCCAGCGGGCCTACCGGCATGCCGGCAGCCTTGGCGGCGTTTTCGATCATCGCCGCCGGCACGCCTTCGATCAGCATCTTGAAGGCTTCCGACATATAGCGCAGCACGCAACGGTTGACGTAGAAGCCGCGCGTGTCGTTGACGACGATCGGCGTCTTCTTGATGGCGCGGACGAAGTCCATCGCCACCGCGAGCGCCTTGTCGCCGGTCTTCTTTCCCATGATGATCTCGACCAGCATCATCTTGTCGACCGGCGAGAAGAAGTGGATGCCGATGAAGTTCTTCGGCCGCACCGAATTCTTGCCAAGCGAGGTGATCGGGATTGTCGAGGTGTTGGAGGCAAACACTGCCGACGACTTGAGCACGGCTTCCGCCCTCTCGGTCGTGACCTTCTTGACTTCCGAGTCCTCGAACACCGCCTCGACCACGAGGTCGCAGCCGGCGAGATCGGCATAGTCGGCGCTCGGCGTGATCAGCGACAGCAGCTTCTCGCGTTCTTCCGGCTTGGCGCGGCCCTTCTTGACCTGATCGGAGATCAGGCTGTCGGAGTGCGCCTTGCCCTTGTCGGCCGATTCCTGGTCGCGATCGACCAGCACCACCGGGATGCCGGCCTTGGCCGTGACATAGGCAATGCCCGCACCCATGAAGCCGGCGCCGATGATGCCGATCTTCTTGAACTTGGTGTCTGCGATGCCTTCGGGACGGCGCGCGCCCTTGTTCAGCTCCTGTAGCGACACGAACAGCGAGCGGATCATCGCCGCCGCTTCCTTGGTCTGCATGATCTCGGTGAAGTAGCGCTGCTCGATGCGCAGGCCGGTGTCGAACGGCACCAGCAGGCCTTCATAGACGCATTTCAGGATCGCGGTCGCGGCCGGGTAGTTGCCATAGGTCTCGCGGCGCAGGATGGCGATTGCCGGCGGCCAGAGATTGGCGCCCGCGCCCGAATAGACCGGACCGCCCGGCAGCTTGAAGCCCTTTTCGTCCCAGGGCTGGACCGGCTTCAGGCCGTTCTTGATCATGGCCTTGGCGGTCTCGATCAGCTTCTTCGGCTCGGCGATCTCGTGGATCAGGTTCATGCCCTTCGCCTTCTGCGGCGACAGCGTCTGGCCCGAGGTCAGCATCTGCAGCGCCGACTGCGGGTCGGCAAGCCTCGGCACGCGCTGGGTGCCGCCGGCGCCCGGGAAGATGCCGACCTTCACTTCCGGCAGGGCCATCTTGACCTTGTCCGAGTCAGCCGCGACGCGGCCGTGGCAAGCCAGCGACAGTTCAAATGCGCCGCCCATGCAGGTGCCGTTGATCGCCGAGACCCACGGCTTGCCTGAGGTTTCGAGCTTGCGCCACAGCGCGCCCATGCGCCCGGCGTTGTCGAACAAAAGCTTGGCCGCCTTTTCCGGGTCCTTGGATTTCTCCTTGGCATAGATGCCGAGCATCTTCTGCAGCATGGTAAGGTCGGCACCGCCGGAGAAAGTCTCCTTGCCCGAGGTGATGACGGCGCCCTTGATGCCGGCGTCGGCGACGACCTGGTCGATGATCTTGTCGAGCTCGCCCATCACCTCTTCGGTGAAGACGTTCATCGAGCGGTCGGGCATGTTCCAGGTGACGAGCGCGATGCCATCGGCGTCGGTTTCGACCGTGAAGTTCGTGTAGGTCATGTCTGTCTCCTTCCGGCCGAAATCAAACGCGTTCGATGATCGTTGCGGTGCCCATGCCGGCGCCGATGCACAGCGTCACCAGAGCAGTGTTGAGATTGCGGCGCTCCAACTCGTCGAGCACGGTGCCGAAGATCATCGCGCCGGTGGCACCCAGCGGGTGACCCATGGCGATGGCGCCGCCATTGACGTTGATCCTGTCGTGCGGGATCTCGAAGGCCTGCATGTAGCGCAGCACCACCGAGGCGAAGGCCTCGTTGAGCTCGAACAGGTCGATGTCGGAGATCTTCATCTTGGCGCGCTTGAGCAGCTTCTCGGTGACGTCGACCGGACCGGTCAGCATCATCGCCGGCTCCGAGCCGATGTTGGAGAAGGCGCGAATGCGGGCGCGCGGCTTGAGGCCCATGGTCTTGCCGGCCTTCTTCGAGCCAAGCAGGACGGCGGCCGCACCGTCTACGATGCCGGACGAATTGCCGGCATGGTGGACGTGGTTGACCTCTTCGAGTTCGGGATAGCGCTGCACAGCGACCGCGTCGAAGCCGCCCATTTCGCCGGGAATGACGAAGGACGGCTGCAGCTGGCCGAGCGACTGCATGTCGGTGGTCGGGCGCATGTGCTCGTCATGGGCGAGGATGGTGAGGCCGTTCTGGTCCTTGACCGGCACCACCGACTTCTTGAAGTAGCCCTTCTCCCAGGCCTTGGCGGCGCGCTTCTGGCTCTCGACGGCATAACCGTCGACGTCGTCGCGCGAGAAGCCATATTTGGTGGCGATCAGGTCGGCGGAGACGCCCTGCGGCATGAACCAGGCCGGCATGCCGACCGAGGGATCCATGAACCAGGCGCCGCCCGACATGCCCATGCCGACGCGCGACATCGATTCCACGCCGCCCGCGATGACGATCTCGTCGGCGCCCTGGGCGATCTTGGCCGCGCCGAAATTGATGGCGTCGAGGCCCGACGCGCAGAAGCGCGAGATCTGCATGCCCGGTGCCTTGTTGTCGTAGCCGGCCTCGAAGGCGGCCGAGCGTGGGATCACCGAGCCGGCCTCGCCGACGGGATCGACGCAGCCGAAGATGATATCGTCCACCTCACCGGTGTCGAAGCCGTTGCGGTCGCGCAGCGCTTCCAGCACCTTGGCGCCGAGGCGAACCGCCGGAACCTCATGCAGCGATCCATCCTTCTTGCCCTTGCCGCGCGGCGTGCGCACGGCGTCATAGACAAAAGCGTCAGCCATTTTCTTGCTCCTTGGTTTCCGGATCGGCTGCTCAGAGCGAGCGCGCGATCAGCAACTTCATGATCTCGTTCGTACCGCCGTAGATGCGCTGCACGCGGGCGTCGCGATACATGCGGGCGATCGGGTATTCGTTCATATAACCATAGCCGCCGAACAATTGCAGGCACTCGTCGACGATCTTGCACTGCAGGTCCGACAGCCAATACTTGGCCATCGAAGCAGTTACCGGATCGAGCCCGCCGGAAATGTGACGGGTGACGCAGTCATTGTAGAAAACCCTGCCGATCGTCGCCTCGGTCTTGAGTTCGGCCAGCTTGAACTGGGTGTTCTGGAAGTCGAGGATCGCCTTGCCGAAGGCCTTGCGGTCCTTGACGTAGTCGATGGTCACGGCCAGCGCGCGCTCGATCATGGCGATGGCGCCGGTGCCGATCTCCAGCCGCTCCTGCGGCAGTTGCTGCATCAGCTGGACGAAACCCTGGCCTTCTTCCTGCCCCAGCAGGTTGGAGGTCGGCACGCGAACGTCGTTGAAGAACAGCTCGGAGGTGTCGTTGGCCTTGAGCCCGATCTTGTCGAGGTTGCGGCCGCGCTCGAAACCGTCGACCTCGTCGGTCTCGACGACGATCAGCGAGGTGCCCTTGGCGCCCTTGGACGGATCGGTCTTGGTCACGACGATGACCAGGTTCGCCAGCTGGCCGTTGGTGATGAAGGTCTTCGAGCCGTTGATCCGGTACTGGTTGCCGTCCTTCTCGGCGCGCGTCTTGACGCCCTGCAGGTCGGAGCCGGCACCCGGCTCGGTCATGGCGATGGCGCCGATCAGCTCGCCGGTCGCCATCTTGGGCAGCCACTTCTTCTTCTGCTCTTCCGAGCCATAGTGAAGGATATAGGGTGCGACGATGGCATTGTGCAGGGCGATGCCGAAGCCGTCGACGCCGACATGGCCGATCGCCTCGATGATCGCGCTCTCATGGGCGAATGTGCCGCCCGAGCCGCCATATTCCTCGGGCATCGAGGCGCAGAGCAGGCCGGCCGCACCGGCCTTTTGCCAGGCCGCGCGGTCGACGATCTCGTTCTTCTCGTAGCCGTCGTAATGCGGCAGGATCTCTTCCGACATGAAGCGGTGCGCCATGTCGTAGAGCATCGCCACGTCTTCCCCGGCCCAGGCGGGCTTGGGCAGTCCCAGAACATCTGCAGGAATTGTCGCCACGATCTCCTCCGCGTTTCGACGCCGCATTTGCGAGGCGGCCGCGAACGGCCGCCAGGTCTTCGATCAAAACGCCTCCGCGGCGAGCGCCATCATCGTCGCCGAGCCGGTCGACAGGCGCGCGAGATGCGCCGAGGTCTCGGGCATGACGCGCTCCATGAAGTAGCGGCCGGTCACCAGCTTGGTCTCATAGAAATCGGCCGAACCGTTGGCACCGGTCGCCAGCTTGTCCTGTGCGGTCTTGACCATCCGGCCCCACATGTAGCCAAGCGCCACGAGGCCGAAGAGATGCATGTAATCGGTCGAGGCCGCACCCGCATTGTCCGGATTGGCCATGCCGTTCTGCACCAGCCACATGGTCGCCGCCTGCAGGTCGTTCAAACCCTTCTTCAGCGCCTTGGTGTAGGGCGCCATCTGCTCGTCGCCACGATTGGCCTCGCAGAACTCGCCGACTTCCTTGAAGAAGGCCTGCACGGCGCGGCCGCCATTGAGGCCGAGCTTGCGGCCGACAAGGTCGAGCGCCTGCACGCCATTGGCGCCTTCATAGATCATGGCGATGCGGGCATCGCGCACGAACTGGCTCATGCCGTGCTCTTCGATGTAGCCGTGGCCGCCAAACACCTGCTGCGCCATCACGGCATGCTCGAAGCCCTTGTCGGTGAGCACGCCCTTCACGATCGGGGTCATCAGGCCCATGTGGTCGTCGGCAGCCTGGCGCTCGGCGCCGTCCTCGGAACGGTGGGCGACGTCGGAATTGATGGCGGTCCACAGCACCAGTGCCCGGCCGGCCTCGTTGAAGGCCTTCATGGTCATCAGCTTACGGCGGATGTCGGGGTGGACGATGATCGGATCGGCCTTCTTGTCAGGCGCCTTCGGCCCGGTCAGCGAGCGGCCCTGGATGCGGTCCTTGGCGTAGGCGACGGCGTTCTGGTAGGCGATCTCGGAAACCGCCAGGCCCTGCAGGCCGACGCCGAGGCGGGCCTCGTTCATCATCGTGAACATCGCCTTCAGGCCGCCATTGGCCTCGCCGATCAGGAAGCCCTCGGCCTCGTCATAGTTCATGACGCAGGTCGAGTTGCCGTGGATGCCCATCTTCTCCTCGATCGAGCCGCACGACACCGCATTGCGGATGTCGGGATTGCCAGATGCGTCGAGCTTGAACTTCGGCACGATAAACAGCGAGATGCCCTTCACGCCCTCGGGCGCGCCCTCGATGCGGGCCAGCACCAGATGGATGATGTTCTCCGACATGTCGTGTTCGCCGGCCGAGATGAAGATCTTCTGGCCGGAAATCTTGTAGGAGCCGTCGCCGTTCGGCACGGCCTTGGAACGCAGCAGGCCAAGATCGGTGCCGCAATGCGGCTCCGTCAGGTTCATGGTGCCGGTCCAGGTACCCTCGACCATCTTCGGCAGCCAGGTCGCCTTCTGCTCGTCCGAACCATGCACGAGGATCGCGGCCATCGCACCCTGGGTCAGGCCGGGATACATCATCAGCGCCATGTTGGCCGCCGACATGTATTCGCCGACCGCCGAGTGAACAGTGTAGGGCAGCCCCTGGCCGCCATGCTCGACCGGCACGGCCAGGCCCATCCAGCCGCCCTCGCGATACTGGTCGAAGGCTTCCTTGAAACCCTTGGGCGTGGTGACCGAGCCGTCGTCGTTGCGGACGCAGCCTTCCATGTCGCCAACGCGGTTGAGCGGATGCATGACGTTTTCGGCGAGCTTGGCGCCCTCGGCGAGGATCGCTTCCAGCACGTCGGGGCTGGCGTCGGAGAAACCGGCAAGGTTGCTGTAGCGCTCGTAGCCGAGCACGTCATTCAGCACAAAAAGGGTGTCTTGGACCGGCGCGCGAAATGTCGGCATTGCTCTTCCTCCAGCAAATGTGAGCCGGTTCCGGCCAGACGGTATGCGACGGGGAACCGCTTGTCGAACCGCGATTAGCAAAAATTGACGTTTGCGTAAACGTCAATTTTTGTGAATCCGCAGTTCGGAGCAAATTTCGGTGTGTTTTGATGTTCTTGGGAGGTCGTTGGTGCTGCGAGGAGCGTGGCTTTGGGGGGGGATCTGACGTCTTCGATGTCACGGCATGGATCCCCGGGTCTCCGCAGTCGCTGCGCTCCCTGCTCCGCCCGAGAATGACGAAGAGGCAAAGGTTGTCGCCAACGTCTGCGCTCTGGGCAGACGGCAGCGAAGAACCGAGCACTCGTGGCGAAGCCCCATGCCGTCGTCATCCTCGGGCGGAGCAGAAGCGAAGCGAACTGCGGAGACCCGGGGATCCATGCCTTGACAGTGAGGACACCAGAAACGGTGCAGGATACGCCTGCCGCACTGGAGGCAGCAGGCAATGGCTAGGCTGATCGGTGTGCCGGGCAGCCTTCCGATCAATCCTTCCTGAACACGATCCTTCCGAGCCATCCTGTGAGCATGGCGAGGCCGATGGCGAAGAGGCCGTAGCCGAAGCCGTGGTCGGTGGCGAAGCGGTAGATTGTCTGCTCGAAGCCCGACTTGACGATGGCGAGCTGGGCCGAGGTTTCCTTGATGAAGATGCCGTTGCGAAACAGGAAGGCACGCGCCTTGTGGGTGCCGACCGGCACGTTGGGAGCAAGGTGCAGCGTGGCGCGGAACAGGCTCTGCGACAAAAACTGCACGCCGCCGATATTGTCGGAGTAGAGCCCGGTCGCCAGCTTGCGCTCGCGCAGCGCCTCGGTGAAT
>NZ_CAXUPX020000015.1:0-95985 GCF_964252895.1 Aminobacter sp. LjRoot7 | reverse complement strand
CGGCGCCGCAGCATCACCCCACACAACGCAAAAGCCCCGCAACAGCGGGGCTTTCTGTTGGTAGCGGGGGCTGATTTGGCTTATTCAGGTTCACGGATGGCGCTGGGGAGGGGCATCGTGGACATATTTGCTTGGTCGCCGCTGGTGATGACGCTGCCCTTCATCATTGTCGGGGGCATCGCCTTTTTCCTTGGCGCGGGGTTCCTCGCGGTTTTCGCCCGGCAGGCGGCTGACAACCCGCTGACGATGCCGGTCGCTGCCTTCGTCGGCACCATCACCACGGCCTGGGCCTTGTCGCTGGGCTTCACCGCAGCCGACGTCTGGTCGGTCAATTCCCGCGCCAGCCAGGTGGCGAGCGAGGAGCGGTCCTCGATGATGCGGCTTGCCGGCATGGCAAAGCCCGAGGCACTCGCCTCGGCAGAACTCATGGCCGGCCTCGTCGCCTACAAGGATGCGGTCGTGGGGATGGAGTGGCGCAACGCCAACCGGTCGCCCGAACAGTCGGTCGAGCAGGCGCTGCAGAGCATCCGCCTTGCCCTGATCGACCTGGCGAAGGCGGGGCATCCCGATCCGGTCATCGGCCAGATGGTGCAGGATTTCGACGAGTTGCAGGATGCCCGCAACTCGCGTCTCGCCATCGGCACCAGCTCGGTCAACCAGCTCAAATGGTATCTGGTGCTGTTCCTGACGATGCTGTCGGCGATCGTCGTCGGCGCGGTCCACGCCGACAGGCCGCATGCGGGCAGGAAGGCGATCCTGATCTTTGCCGTCACCGCCGGCGTCAGCCTGTGGATCCTGGCCCTGCACGCCAACCCCTATGTCGGTGTGGCGCAGGTGACGTTGGGCGAGGTCCGGCTCTAGCGCTGCCCGCCTCTTGCCGTCAGCGCTTGCCGCGTGCTGGCTCCGACGTCAGGCTGGCATAGGCAAGTGCCACGGCGAAGAAGCCGAAGGCGGAAAGCACGGCGGCAACGACGATGATGGTTTCGGTCGGCATGTCATTTCTCCTGTCTGGACATGCCCTGATATGATCCCTCTTGCCGGGCCGGTGCATTGATCTGGATCAACGGCCCGGACCAGATGCCGGCGACCTACGCGACGTGAATCGCCTCCGTCCGATGCGGCGCAATGCTATGGGTCGCCAGCCACTCTTCGGCCTGGCTGCCTGGCATCGGGAAGGCGATGCCGTAGCCCTGCACTGCGGGGCAGCCGAGATCGTGGAGCCATGACAGCTCGATGTCGGTCTCCGCACCCTCGGCGACGATCGAGATGCCCAGGCCGCGCGCCAGCTCGATGATCGCCTTGACGATCTTGGTGTTGGCCGGGTTCTTGTCGATGTCGCGGACGAAGCGGCGGTCGATCTTCAGCCTGTCGACCTCGTTGGCGCTGATATGCGCGAGCGAGGCATAGCCGGTGCCGAAATCGTCCAGCTCGAGCCGGATGCCGGCCTTGCGCAAGCGCTTCAACGTCAGCCCAATGCCGGTGTTCTCGTCGTCGAGCATCACCGACTCGATGATTTCGAGCGCCACCAGACGTGTCGGCAGCCCTTCCTGCTTGAGCAGGTCGAGCAGGTGGCCGGCGAAATCCGCCTCACGCAACTCCTGCGCCGAAACGTTGAGCGACAGCCGGCCGAAGTCGATGCCGGCGCGATGCCATTCGGCACCAGTCCGGATCGCCTTGGCAAAGACGATGCGGCCGATTGCCGGCATCATTCCGGCCTTCTCCGCCACCGGCAGGAACTCGCCCGGAGAGACATTCCGGCCCGAGATTTCCCAGCGCACCAGCGCCTCGACGCCGATGACCTTGCCGCCCTGCAGCGACACCTGGGGCTGGTAGTGCACGGCGAAGGCCTCGCTTGCGATGGCGTCGCGCAGTTCACGCTCGAGATTGGCCTTTTCCTCGAACTTGTCGCGCAGCGTCGTTGCGAAAAGCTGGTATCCACCCCGGCCTTCGGCCTTTGCGAGGTAGAGCGCCAGGTCTGCGTTGACGATCAGGTCGCCGACGGTGCTGTTGCCGTCGCGGAACAGCGCGATGCCGGCGCTGGCGCTCGGCTTCAGCGAGGTCCCGGCGAACTCCAGCGGCTGCTTGAGCCCGGTGACGATGCGCTCCGTCACCTCGATGGCGTCGGCTTCGGAGCCGACATCGTTGAGGATGATGGTGAACTCGTCGCCGCCGAGGCGCACGCAGACGTCGGAATCGCGGACATTGGTGACCAGCCGCATCGCCGTCTCGATCAGCACGGCATCGCCCGCGGCATGGCCCAGCGTGTCGTTGATGGTCTTGAAGTGGTCGAGGTCGAGATGGATGACCGCCATCATCTCGCCCTTGCGCTTGGCGGTGGCGAGCGCGGTTTCCATGTAGTCGTTGAGGAAGGCGCGGTTGTAGAGGCCGGTCAGGGCGTCGTGGTTGGCGGCGAAATTCATCTGGTCGCGCGCCTTGAGCAATTCGCTGGTGCAGGACACCACCCGGCGCACCAGCGGCCGGAAGATCAGGATGGCCTCGGCCAGGAGCAAAAGCAGAGTGAGCACGAAGACGGTCAGGTGGATTTTCTCGACCGCTGCGCCCTTCTCGGCTGCCTCGGAAGAAAACAGCCGGGTCAGCGTCTCATATTCGCGCCGGACCTTTTCGGCGACATAGAGCCGGAGCGCACTGAAATGGGCGGCGGCGTCATCGGGCATCGGCGCCGACACCGAATCTGGAAGCATGTCGAGGAACGAGTTGACCGTGTGCGCGAGAATCCGCGTCGAGGCATCGATCTGGCCGGGTGCCTCGTCGAACAGCTTTTGCGCCTCTTCGGACAAGGCCAGCCGGTGCAGCGGCGACTGCGTGTCGGGCGATCCCTCACGCAGCAGCTTCTCGTTGGCGAGGAAGGTCGTCAGTGCCGCCGTCAGGTTCTGGCGCGCCTGCGTGCGCAGCCACTGGGCGTCGGCGGTGTAGGCCTCGGTCGCGGTCAAGAGAATGCGTTGCGACAGCAATTGCTGGCGCGCGCCGAGTTCGATCAGCGCCGTCTTCTGGATGTTGGCCGAAATGACCGAGCTGAGCAGGAAGAAGCTGGCGGTGGCCAAAGAGCCGATCAGGATCAGCGCCGCGACGTAGGACGCCTTGGTGTTGCGCATCAGTCCATGCGCGAGTTTCCGGTGCTCCGACCCGGGTTCGACCCAGCCGCGTTGCGACGTCTCCATCCCGCTTCCTCCTCAAGAAGTTCCCCCGGGATGTGAAATTGCAGTCGAATGGTGAATTCGATGTAAATCCGAGAAGCGTGAAGATGTAATTCGGCAGGATATTGGTAGATTCCCGCGTTTTTCTCATCAAGATCGGGAGTAGATGGAGGAAATGTACAAGGCGAAACAATTGTTCTTGGGAAGAGCTGCCCAGCGCTGACGTGGCGCCATGCGGGCGAAGGTCAACGCGGATGGCCTGCATGCCACCTCTCGTCGAGTTCTTGCGGCAATGCCTGGTCGAGTTCTTGAGGCAAGGATTGAGCGACACGCGTTTCGGGCGTCGCGGGCTAACTGAGGTAGTATCGGGGAAAGGTGGAAGTGGTGCCCAGACGCGGATTCGAACCACGGACACGCGGATTTTCAATCCGCTGCTCTACCAACTGAGCTATCTGGGCCTAGTTCCAGGATCGGGCGAGAGCCTTGATCCGGATGCCTTGAGTGGTGCGCTGCACCCTGAAAGCGGGTGGGTTATAACACGAGATTTGCCGCTGTCCAGCGCCCGCGAGATGTTTTTCTGGAAGAAATCACAGGCCGTTGCGTAAGCTGCAAATACCGCCCGGCATTATCAGCCGGCTTGGCTGTTTCCGTCCGAATCCTCGTCCTCGTCGTCGCGGACCGGAATGGCGTAGCTGCCCGAAAGCCAGCGGTTGAGGTCGACCGCCTTGCAGCGCGGCGAGCAGAACGGGTAGGTCTCGCGCGCCGAAGGCTTGCTGCATTCGGGGCAGGAGATCTTGGCACGCAGGGGCGTGACGACGGCGGCTGGCTTGTCGGTCATACGCGCGCGCCAGCCTGCCAGTTGAGCTGGACCTGGTAGCCTTCGCCCGAAAGCAGCGACGTCGTCTCGTAGAGCGGCAGGCCGACCACATTGGTGTAGGAGCCGACGAGCTTGACCACGAAGGTGCCGGCGAGGCCCTGGATGCCATAGCCGCCGGCCTTGCCACGCCATTCGCCCGAGCCGAGGTAGTTTTCCATGTCCTGCTTCGACAGGCGCTTGAAGCGCACGCGCGTCTCGACCAGCCGCTGGCGCAGCTTGCCAGCGGGCGTCACCAGCGCGAGGCCGGTATAGACCCGGTGCGAGCGGCCCGACAAAAGCTGCAGGCAATGCAGCGCCTCGTCAGAGGTCTCGGCCTTGGGCAGGATGCGCCGTCCGACGGCAACGACGGTGTCGGCGGCAAGAATGAAGCCGGAAGCAGGTTCCGCTTCCTTCGAAAGTACGTCGTGCGCCTTCTGCGCCTTGGTCACCGACAGGCGCTTGGCCAGCGAGCGCGGGTGTTCGGCGCGCATCGGGCGTTCGTCGACATCCGCCGGGAACAGCCGGTCGGGCTCGATGCCGGCCTGCTGCAACAGCTCGACGCGGCGGGGCGAACCCGAGGCAAGCACAAGCTTTTGCAGATCGCTCAATCGTTGATCCTGTAGGCTGAGACCGGCCGGCGTGCTTTGAGCAGGCGGCTTACTTGAAGCGGTAGGTGATACGGCCCTTGGTCAGGTCGTAGGGCGTCATTTCGACGAGGACCTTGTCGCCGGTGAGAACGCGGATGCGGTTCTTGCGCATGCGGCCGGCGGTATGGGCGATGATTTCGTGTTCGTTTTCGAGCTTGACCCGGAACATCGCATTCGGCAACAATTCCGTAACAACGCCCGGGAACTCGAGGACTTCTTCCTTCGGCATTCGGTACCTTTGGTTTGGATGACTTTCCGGCGACCCGGCCGGAATTTTCGCGGAACCTATATGATATTCCACGCTTTGTGAACACGCTTAATCGGCGTCGTTTCCTTGTGCCTCGGCGGCAAATCGTTTGGCCATTCTGTGCTTCAGCCTTTCGCGTACGTCGCGATAGGCGTGCATGATCTGGTCGCGCGTGCCGGTGACGGCGGTCGGGTCGGGCGTCGGCCAGTATTCGACGTCCACCGCCATCGAACGGGTGAATTCGAGCGCCGCGTGATGCGCCTCGGGCGCAAGCGTGACGATCAGATCGAAATAGTCGTCTTCGAGATCGTCGATGGTGCGCGGCTGGTGCTCGTTAAGCCCCATGCCTTCCTCGGCCAGCACCGCATCGACGAACGGGTCGCGGTCGCCGGCGCGGACGCCGGCAGACGTCACGAACACCGAAGCCGGCAGGTGATGGCGGGCGATCGCCTCGGCCATCGGCGAGCGGACCGAATTCATCCGGCACATGAACAGGACAGAGCGTGGAGAGCTGCCGTTTGCCGCCATCCTCATCCGCGCCAGTGCAATACGCAGATCAGCGTGAACAGGCGGCGGGCGGTGTCGAAGTCGATCTCGATCTTGCCGGAGAGACGGTCGAGCAGGGTCTGCGAACCCTCATTGTGCAGGCCGCGCCTGCCCATGTCGATCGCCTCGATCTGGCTCGGCGTCGATGAGCGGATCGCCTCGTAATAGCTTTCGCAGATCATGAAGTAGTCCTTCACGATGCGGCGGAAGGGCGTCAGCGACAGGATGTGGGTGACGACCGCTTCGCCATGCTCACGCGAGATGGCGAAGACGAGCCGCGCATCGACGAGCGACAGCTTGAGCCGGTAGGGGCCATGGCCATCGTCGTTGATCGGGTGAAAGCTGTTTTCCTCGATCAGGTCGAAGATCGCCACCGCGCGTTCGTGCTCCACGTCGGGCGTCGAACGGCCGATCGATTCGTCGAGTTCGACGTCGACCAGGCGGGAGCGTGCGTGGCCTTTGTCGGACATCGCCGCCTACATGTTCAATCTGATGGCGACGGAGCGCGCATGCGCGTCGAGACCCTCGGCCTTGGCCAGCGCGATCGCCGCGGGAGCAAGCTCGCGCAACTGGTCGGGACCAAGCTTCAGGATCGAGCTGCGCTTGACGAAGTCGAGCACCGTCAGGCCAGAGGAGAAACGCGCTGAGCGTGCCGTCGGCAGGACGTGGTTGGAACCGCCGACATAGTCGCCGATGACTTCGGGCGTGTGCTTGCCGACGAAGATCGCACCGGCATTGCGGATGCGGCCGAGCAGGGTCTCGGCATCGGCAACGGCGAGTTCGAGATGCTCGGCGGCGATGCGGTCGATCAGCGGGATCGCGGCATCGAAGTCGTCGACGACGATGACAGCGCCAAAGTCGCGCCAGCTGGCGGCGGCGGTTTCGGCACGCGGCAGGAGCTTGATCTGGCGCTCGACCGCCGCTTCCACCGACTTGCCGAATTCGGCGTCGTCGGTGATCAGGATCGACTGCGCCGAGACGTCGTGTTCGGCCTGGGCGAGCAGGTCGGCGGCGAGCCAGTCGGGGTCATTGTCGCGGTCGGCGACGATCAGCACCTCCGAAGGGCCGGCGATCATGTCGATGCCGACGGTACCGAACACCTGGCGCTTGGCTGCCGCGACATAGGCGTTGCCGGGGCCAACGATCTTGGCGACGGGGAGGATGGTCTCGGTGCCGTAAGCGAGCGCGGCGACTGCCTGGGCGCCGCCGACGCGGTAGATTTCAGACACGCCGGCGATGTCGGCTGCGACCAGCACCAGCGGATTGATGACCCCGCCGGATGCCGGCACGACGATGACGATGCGCTCGACGCCGGCAACCTTGGCCGGTACGGCATTCATCAGCACCGAACTCGGATAGCTAGCCGTGCCGCCGGGGACATAGAGCCCGACCGCCTCGACGGCGGTCCAGCGCGAGCCGAGCTCGACGCCGATCGGATCGACATAACGGTCGTCCTTGGGCAGCTGCCGGGCATGGTGCGAATGGATGCGGTCGCGGGCAAAGCGCAGCGCCTCGACAGTCTCCGGGTCGGCGTCCTTGTAGGCCTGGTCGATGTCGGCGCGGCTCACCGCGATGCCGAGCTTGCTGAGGTCGGCGCGGTCGAATTTTGAGGTGTAGTCGATCAGTGCCGCATCGCCGCGGCTGCGCACGTCGTCGATGATGGCGCGAACGGTCGCATCGACGTCGGGAGAAATCTCGCGCTTCGTGGTCAGGAAGGCGGCGAAGCGCTTCTCGAAGTCGGCGTCTGATTGGCGAAGCGTGATGGCCATTGTCTGGAAATGCTCAGGTATTGTGGATGGGGCGGGAAGAGGCCTGCCAGGCAGCGCCGGTGTCGGTCAGCCGGGCCTCGATGACCTCGACATCGAGGCGGATGGCGGCGTCGCCGGAAAACAACAGCTCGATCGTGCCGGTCGGGCCTTCTTCTTGCGCGAAGCCGATCGCCAGCAGTTCCAGCACGTCTTCGGTCTTAGCACGCGAAATGCCGTGCAGTTGCGCCGACAGCACGCGGTCGAAATGCAGGATCGACCTGCGCCGCTCATATTTCGGCCGGAAGAAGCCTTTCCTGGTTTCCCAGGCGAAGCGGTTCATCGCCAGCGCAAAGCGCTTCGCCGGCGCATCGAAGGCGATGTCGCCGACCTTGATCACCGCATCCTGCACATGCGCCGAAACGATCTCCAGATCTTCTTCGTCGAGGGCGACTAGTTTGAGCAGGTTCATGTCCGGTCGGCTGCCTGTGCGGAAAGGTGATGCTTCCGGCTTTGTTAGGCGGTCTTGGTGCAGTGCGCAACCGCAAGGGAAGGGGAGCAGGGCAGTATGGGAATAGGGCAGTCAGAACTGCCATACTGCCTTAGTGCCCTACTGTCTTCAATCAGCCGCTGATGCGCTCGATCACCGCGCCGCAACGCGACAGTTTTTCTTCCAGGCGCTCGAAGCCGCGGTCGAGATGGTAGACGCGGTTGACCACCGTCTCGCCTTCGGCGGCGAGGCCGGCGATGACCAGCGACACCGAGGCGCGCAGGTCGGTCGCCATCACAGGCGCGCCCTTGAGCTTGGAGACGCCCTCGACGATCGCCGTCTGGCCCGACAGCGTGATGTGGGCGCCGAGGCGGGCGAGTTCCTGCACATGCATGAAGCGGTTTTCGAAGATCGTCTCGGTGATCTTCGACTTGCCCTTCGACATCGTCATCAGGCCCATGAACTGCGCCTGCAGGTCGGTCGGGAAGCCGGGGAAGGGCTCGGTGACGACATCGACCGGGGTGATGCCCGAGCCGTTGCGCAAAACGCGGATGCCGGAATTGGTCTGGATGATCTCGGCGCCGGTGCGCGACAACACGTCGAGCGCGCCCTGCAACAGGTCGGCGCGCGCGCCTTCGAGCAAAACGTCGCCGCCGGTCATGGCGACAGCCATGGCATAGGTACCGGTCTCGATGCGGTCGGGGATGACGCGGTGGCGCGCGCCCGACAGCGAATCGACGCCTTCGATGGTAATCGTCGAGGTGCCCTGGCCGGTGATCCTGGCGCCCATGGCGTTCAGGCACTCGGCGAGGTTGACGACCTCGGGCTCGCGGGCGGCGTTTTCCAGCACCGTCTCGCCGCGGGCAAGCGTTGCCGCCATCATCAGCACGTGGGTGGCGCCGACCGAGATCTTGGGGAAGGTGTAGCGGTTGCCGGTGAGGCGGTTCTTGGCGGAGGCCAGGATGTAGCCGTTCTCGACCTCGATCTTGGCGCCCAGCGCTTGCAGGCCGTCGATGAACAGGTCGACCGGCCGCGTGCCGATGGCGCAGCCGCCCGGCAGCGACACCTTGGCTTCGCCCATGCGGGCGAGCAGCGGGCCGATGACCCAGAAGCTGGCGCGCATCTTGGAGACGAGCTCGTAAGGAGCTGTGGTGTCGACGATGTTGCGCGCAGTGAAGGAGATGGTGCGCGAATAGCCTTCGCCCTGGCGCTCGCGGCGGCCGGAGACGGAATAGTCGACGCCATGGTTGCCGAGAATACGGATCAACTGCTCGACGTCGGCCAGGTGTGGCACGTTTTCGAGCGTCAGCGTATCGTCGGTGAGCAGCGAGGCGATCATCAGGGGAAGGGCTGCGTTCTTCGCGCCCGAGATCGGGATGGTTCCGGTCAGCTCGTTGCCGCCGACAATTCTGATGCGATCCATTGGCCGTCGTTTCTCCGGGCGATCCCGGTTCTGGCGAGAAATTTTCTTGCCGCCCGTCTAGACCATCGCGCTTTCCGGTTCAAGAAAGGCGCGTTTTGCGGTCTTTGGCGCCAAGCGCCTGCCGTTGCCGGTCAGGCTTTCTCGGGTTTCTCCGTCTCACCTTCTGAAGCCGCCAGGCCTTCCGGCCTGGTGTCGGCCTCGCCGGTGCGCCGCGAGCGCGCCTGCGCCTTGCGTTTCATCAGGTTGGCGCGCAACTCGGCCGCGAGCCGCGCCTGACGCTGTTCGGCACCGCTTGAGGGCGTTTTCTTAGTCGACGACATGTGGTGGTCCCCGCTTGCCGATCGTTCATAGCGGCTTCGCAACTGATATGGCCAGTATTGTGGCGTAAGCGGGCCTGTGGAAAATGATACACGATTTCGGGCAATTGATAACTTGCGCTCCCGGGAATCATGTGGCACAAGCCGCCCCGTTCACGGAATTGCTGCCGTAGCTCAGTGGTAGAGCACTCCCTTGGTAAGGGAGAGGTCGAGAGTTCAATCCTCTCTGGCAGCACCATTCTCCTCAAAGTTTATCGAGGACGACAACTCCCATTCTCCCAGAGAGCGAAGCAGGATAGTTCCACTTTCCCAGTAAATCGGGGAAAGCATCGGCCCAGCGGGCACGAGTGCGAACTGCGGCGGACGAGGCCGCGTGCCTCAAGAAAGCCGGTGCGTAGTAGTGCGGGATGGGAAAGGTTCTGTTTGATCCCCGCATGGCACCTTCGCCAAACTGAAGCCGCGCGGCCGCGAAGCCCGGGATGTCGCCCATGCCTCTTCCACCACAGGTTCCCGTGCGTCCCCCAAATCCGCCATGTGATGTATGATGGGGTGTCTTGGGAACGAAGGGAGGAGTTTGGCCATGGCCCTCTATTTGACGCGCTTCAGCTACACGCCGGAAACTTGGGCTCGGTTGACGAAGAACCCCGAAGATCGCCGCGAAGCTGCACGAAAGTACATCGAGACAGTCGGCGGGAAGCTGCACGGCTTCTGGTACGCCTTCGGCACGCACGACGGCTTTACCCTCTGGGAAGCGCCTGACAACGTCTCAATGGCAGCAGTTGCGATTGCGATTGGCAGTGGAGGAGCATTGTCGAAATTCGAGACCACACCGCTGCTCACGGTAGAGGAGACCCTAGAAGCCCTTGGCCGTGCGTCGACGGTGGCCTACCGACAGCCTGGGGCATAGCCGAGCGGCAGCGCCCCTGACTGGATGCCTGACCGGCGAGAGCGTTGCCAGCCGTGTCGGCCAGTCGTGGTGACCCGATTTGAGCGAGAACTTGGCAAGCGATGCCCAGTCCCCGATTGATCCGCCACGCCATCATGCAAAAGCCACTCGCTTGTCCGGCGACAGCGCCAGCGTCGAGCGGCGCGGCAGACTGTTGAGAAGCTGCTACCCGAGTTCAATCCTCTTTGGCAGCACCAAATTTTCCAAAGGAAAATCAGAAAACCGCAGGCTTGAGCAGGGGCTACGCCTTGACGAGTGGCGACCGTGCCAGGGCTCTCAGGCTAGACAGCCGACAAAATCCGCCGCCAGTATCCCAGAACGCGCGTTTGCTCTGTTCCCGGCGGTTTGGGCTGTCGATCTGGGGCGCCGAGGGCGCAGGTAGCCGGAAGCCGAATGGTTCGGCTGCCAGGCCGCCGCGTTCGGTCCAGTAGCCGTCGAGGTCGGCCTGCATCAGCCGCCGGCGTTTGCGCCGGCGCTGGTTGATGACATGCGTTGAATTGGAGACGGCCATGATGTGCGGGGCGGAAACCAGGCCGTGCAGGGCGAGCAGCATGGCGTCCTTGGGGCGCAGGCCGCCGAGACAGCGGGTGGCTGATATGACGGAGCGTTTGGCGTCAGCGCCCTTGGGGCCTTGCATGCCGCCGATCGCCAGGGTTGGCGTGCCGTCGTCGCCGCGGACGAAGACGAAACTCGCCGTCCACAATGTGTAGCCGTCGCTCGCTCGAGACAGTTTGATGGCGAAGACGCCTTCGTGGCGGCAGCCGCAATGGTCGGCCAGCAGCATCTGCATGTCGTAGGTTTCGTGGCGACCGCTGACGCTGCCCATGTCGAGGCGTTCGCCGCGCCAGAGGGCGGCGAGGTCGTCATGGCGCAGGAGTTCGGCTGCAACCTGGAAATGCGCCTTCATCAGGCCGAGGCGAACCGGGCTCGAAATTCCTGTGATGAAGAAGACGTCGAGCGACTTGCGCAGCAGGTCGTCATGCGGCCGGCCGAGCGCCTTTGTTCTGGAAAAATCGTCGAGGAAGCTGATCCAGCCGAAGGTGCTGAGAGGGCGGCAGGCGAATCGCAGGCAGAACACCGCCGAGCGCTTGAGCGAGATGCGGGCGCCGAGGCTGAGCATCTGCAGGAACACTGACGGCCGGCGGCTTTCGCGCCTCGTCGGCGACTGGGCCGGCAGCAGACTGCGCTGGTCCAGTTCCGGTTTCCATTCGTGTCGCACGAGATTGCTCCTTCAGACTGCGTCTGCTGGCCCGGGAAAAACCCGGGCTGGCGGAGCGATCTAAGGGGCGCTGCGCATTGCGCCTGCATTGCAAGACAGGCGCGCGTCGGTGGCGCTGATTCGATTTATTCGCGGGAAGCGGCTGAAAACAGGAAAAACTGTATTTGAAGCGTAGTGGTTTGTCGTTGAAATGACCGTGCGGCGTCGGTTTGCGGACGCCTTGCTGTCGGGCTTACAGCTGTGATTCGATTGGCAGGTAGCTGATCACCTTGGCCACCAGGCGCCGCCGCAGGCTGGCCTGCGGTTCGTGCCTGAGCTCGCGCGGGCCGCTGTCGGCGCTGTCGGTCCAGGTCAGCTTGTCGCCCTGCAGCGACAGCTTGAAGGCGCTGCGCGGCGAGATCTGCGCCGAAATCACCGCCTCGACCTCGCTTGCCAGCTCCTCCTGCCTGAACAGCACGCCCATCTCGGTGTTGAGCGCGGCCGAGCGAGGGTCGAAGTTGAACGAGCCGACGAAACCGGCCTCACCGTCTGATATGAATGCCTTGGTGTGCAGGCTGGCACCCTTCGAGCCGAACAGCGACATGTCGGTGCGGTCCTCGTCCGGCTTCAGTTCGTAGATGCTGACGCCGTTTTCGAGCAGCGGCTTGCGGTAGCGGACATAGGCGCCGTGGACGGCGGCGACGTCGGTGGCGGCGAGCGAATTGGTCAGTACCGTCACTTCGACCCCGTTGCGGGCCAGTGCCGTCAGCTCGCGGGTGCCGGTCTCGCCGGGGATGAAATAGGGCGAAACAATACGCAGCTCCCGCCTGGCCGAGGTCAGGACCGGCCGGATTGCCGTCATCAGCCAGCTGTCCTGGCCGCCTCCGGATGCCTTTTCCGGCGGATCGGAGGCGACTGTCGCCTCGCGGGTCCAGCGCAGCCTGCCCATGCCGGAAGACGACCATTCCCGGCTCTCCTCGGCGACGCGGTGGATGTAGGGCTCGGCCAGGCCGGTCGTTGCCGTTCGCTCCAGCCGCTTGCGCAAAGCGGGCAGGTCGCCCCTCGCCATGCCGGTGACGTGGCGGATCGGCAGCACCGCCTCGCTGTTCCAGAAGCGGTCGAATATCGCCTCGGTCTGCTCGACCACTGGGCCAACGAGCAAAAGGTCCATGTCGCGGAAATTGGCGTCCTCCGAGGCGTCGAAATAGGCATCGCCGACATTGCGCCCGCCGACGATCGCCAGCCTGCCGTCGGCAACCCAGGCCTTGTTGTGCATGCGCCGCGTCGTGCGCACCGCGCGCAGCACCAGCTCAAGCCCGCGCTGCAGGCCGAAGGCCCGCGCCCAGCTCGGATTGAATAGGCGGACCTCGATGTTGGGGTGGCTGTCGAGGGCGAGATAGTTAGGGTCGTAGCCCTTGGCGTTGATGTCGTCGAGGATCAGCCGCACGCGCACGCCGCGGTCGGCGGCGCCGAGGACCTCGCGGGCAAGCAGGCTGCCGGTCAGGTCGTCCTTCCAGTAGTAATATTGCAGGTCGAGGCTGCGCTGGGCGTGGCGCGCGGTGTAGGCCCTGATGGCGAAGGCGTGCAGGTTGGATGAAAGCAGCGCCAGGCCGCTCTGGCCGGGGTGGTCGCCAAGGAGCGGGGTAACCAGCCGGTCGAACGGCGTATCGGCATCCGCGGTCGGCAATGCGTTGGAAGGGGTGCCCCGCGCACGCTTGGCAAAGCGGCCATAGGCATAGACCGCCAGCAGTGAGGCGATGACCAGGAGCCCGACAACTGCTATGACCGCGGCCACGAGTTTCATGCGTCAGGCGGCCCACGGCCTTTGAATGGGAACCATGTGCCGACGACAGCATTTCGGTGGAAGGCCATCGTGACACATGTGGTAAACCTCGAATACCTCGACCATATAGGTTACTGTTGGCGAAACGCCTGTCGCAACTGAACACGAATTTCCCAGAGATTCCAGACGAGTGATGGCTAGCAGTCCAGGCTTTGAGATTCCCGCAGAAGCAGGTGTCGCACACCGGTCCTCGACGCTGGAGCAGGGCGATACGTCGTCGAGCGCCGATGCCGGCGCGCACAGCGAAATCGTCGTCGCCTCCTACAACGTCCACAAATGTGTTGGTCTTGACCGCCGCTTCGATCCGCAACGCACGATGCAGGTCATTTCCGAGATCGGCGCCGACGTCATCGCCTTGCAGGAAGCCGACCAGCGCTTTGGCGATCGGGCAGGGCTGCTCGACCTCGAAGCGGTCGAGCGCGAGACCGGCCTCGTGCCGGTGCCGCTGGCCGGCCGGCGCAAGAGCCATGGCTGGCACGGCAACGTCGTGCTGTTCCGCAAGGGTTCGGTCAGTTCGGCGCGGCAGATCGTGCTGCCAGGCGCAGAACCGCGCGGGGCCGTGGTCGTCGATCTCGAACTCGAGGCCGGGCCGCTGCGGATTATCGCCGCGCATTTCGGCCTGTTGCGTCATTCCCGCAAGCTGCAGGCCGGCACGCTTCTGACCGCCGCCGAACTGCACAGCGACAAGCCGACGGTTCTTGTCGGCGACCTTAACGAATGGCGCCTCGGCAAGCGCTCGTCGCTGCGCAGCCTGGAACCTGCCTTCGGGCCGATGCACGCCATAGTTCCGAGTTTTCCCTCGCGCTTCCCCGTGCTGGCGCTCGACCGCGTCATGGCGAGGCCTCACAGCCTGCTCACCGAACTTGAGGCGCATGATACGGCACTGGCGCGCATTGCCTCGGATCACCTGCCGATCAAGGCGGTCATCCGGCTGAACGCCAAGGGCAACGGTCTCGCCGAAGCCGCCTGATCACTGCACGACGAAGAAATCGCTGATCCGCGCCGCCGGTCTCCGGCGTGCGCCGAGCGATCATTGCGTGCGAGCGAAAAGCCTCGAAGTCGGCCGTCCCTGACCATAGCGCAGATACAGGCGGGCAAGACCTGCCATCGACGCCGATAATGCGTGGTCCGAACCCGCGCTGCATAATGTAAAACAGATACCCGCAACGCGAAGTTTCGACTTTACGGGACGAAAAGCCATGGCCAAGTTCCTCCCCCTGTCGCAGGCGGTCGCCGACAATCTCAACAGCGGCGACACCGCGGCCTTCGAAGGGTTCACGCATCTCATCCCCACCGCCGCCGCGCATGAGGCGATCCGCCAGGGCTTCAAGGACCTAACGCTGGTGCGCATGACGCCAGACCTGATCTACGACCAGATGATCGGCATGGGCATGGCGAGGAAGGTGATCTTCTCCTACGCTGGCAATCCCGGCGTCGGCCTGCTGCGTCGCCTGCGCGATGCGGTCGAGAATGGTTTTCCGCATGCGCTGGAGATCGAGGAGCACAGCCATGCCGCCATGGCCAACGCCTATGAGGCGGGCGCCGCCGGGCTGCCTTGCGCCATCTTTCGCGGCTATCGCGGCGCCGAGCTCGCCAGGGTGAATCCGAACATCAGGACGGTGACCTGCCCGTTCACCGGCGAGGTGCTGGCGGCTGTTCCGTCGGTTCGTCCCGATGTCACCTTCATCCATGCCCAGAAGGCCAACAAAAAAGGCGACGTGCTCGTCGAAGGCATCATCGGCATCCAGAAAGAGGCAGCCCTAGCCGCCAGGCGCGCCGTGGTCACGGTCGAGGAAGTGGTCGACAATTTCGACGACCTGCACCCCAACCTGACCGTGCTGCCGAACTGGTCGGTGACGGCGATCTCGGTCGTTCCCGGGGGCGCGCATCCGTCCTACGCGCATGGCTATTACGTCAGGGACAACGCGTCCTATCTCGAATGGGACGAGATATCTGCCGACCGCGGTCGCTTCAGCGAGTGGATGCAGACAAACGTCATCGAAAAGAGCGCCGACGATTTTGCGGCCCGCGTCGAACAGCTGAGGAACGTAGCATGAGCGAACTCGGCTTCACCCCCAATGAAATGATGACAATTGCTGCGTCGCGTGCACTCAAGGGCGACGATGTCTGCTTCGTCGGCATCGGCGCGCCATCGGCCGCCTGCAACGTGGCGCGCCTGACCCATGCGCCCGACATCACGCTGATCTATGAATCGGGCACTATCGGCACGTCACCCGACGTGCTGCCGCTGTCGATTGGCGACGGCGAACTGTGCGACACCGCCGTCACGACCGTCTCGGTGCCGGAGATGTTCCGCTACTGGCTGCAGGGCGGGCGTATCTCGATCGGTTTCTTGGGTGCTGCCCAACTCGACAAGTTCGGCAACATCAACACGACCGTCATCGGCGACTACGCCCACCCCAGGACGCGCTTGCCGGGTGGCGGCGGCGCACCGGAGATCGCAACGTCGTCGAAGGAGATCTACATCACCATGGCGCAGACCAAGCGCGGCATGGTCGAGAAGATCGACTTCTACACCTCCTTTGGCCACGGCGACGGCGGCGACCATCGCCAGCGCCTCGGCATCGACACCAAGGGCCCGACGCTGTTGATCACCGATCTGGCGATCTGGAAGCCGGATCCGGTGACCAAGGAACTCACCGTCGTTTCGCTGCATCCCGGCGTGACCCGAGACAAGGTGCAGGAGACCTGCGGCTGGACCGTCAAGTTCGCCGACACGCTGGGGGAAACGCCTGAGCCGACCGAACTGGAACTGAAGACGCTGCGTGATCTCAAGGTCCGCACCGATGCCGCTCACAAGGGCGAGGCGGTTGGCGCAAAGAGAGGATCGAAGGACGGCTGAGGTCTATGCCCACCGCTCATGAAAACGCCCGGCATTGCCGGGCGTTTTGGTTTGCTCAGCCAATCAGGCTGTACAGGAAGCGCAGGCTGATCAAGAGCAGGAAGATGCCGAAGGCGACCTCCAGCTTCCGCTTCGACAGGGCATGAGCGAGCTTCGCTCCGAGCGGCGCGGTCAGCACGCTGGTCGGTACGAAAAGGATCAGCCCGACGAGCGAGACATAGCCGAGCGACAGCGGAAACTGCAGCGCCGCGACATCGGGATACTCCGCCGCGCGCGGCCAGCCGGCGTAGATGTAGCCGAGCGCGCCGGGGATCGAGATCAGCACGCCGAGGCCGGACGAGGTCGCCACCGCCTGGTGGATCGGCCGGCCGTAAAAGGTCATGAACAGGTTGGAGAGCTGGCCGCCACCGATGCCCATCAGGCTCGACAGCACGCCGATGACCCAGCCATAGACGTTCATGACGATCTTGCCCGGCATGTCCAGGCCGAGCCGCCACGAATCCTTGCCGAACAAAAGCCTGATCGCCGAGATGCCGGCGACAACCACGAACACTGCTTTGAACAGGTCGGCCGGCGCGTAGCGAGCGATCACACTGCCCATGGCGACGCCTATGATGACGGGGATCGCCCACTGTTTCAGGATCGCCATGTCGACCGCGCCCTTTGCACGGTGCGCGTTGAAAGAGCGGATGGACGTAGGGATGATGATCGCAAGCGAGGTGCCGACGCAGAGCGGCATGCGCACCTCCTCCGGCACGCCGACCGTCTGGAACAGCTCATACAGCACCGGCACGATGACGGTGCCGCCGCCGACGCCGAAGACGCCGGCGAGCAGGCCGGTGATGGCGCCGGCGCCGAGAAGCGCGATGGCGAGCCAGATGATTTCAAACGTCGATATGCCGGCCATGTAGGGAAACTCTTGGCAAGTGGTGATGGTGCGAAGTGCGCCTTGGGCGTGGAGGCTGCCCCAGTGCTCCCTCGCGATTGACGCTGCGACATATGACATGAAGGGCCGGCCCAGTCTCCCCCTGAAAGCAGGGCCAGAGGTGGGGCCGAGCTCAGGCGAAAACAACACAATTGTTTCGCGCAAAACCACCTGGATGGGTAGTTGCCTGCCCAGTGTTATATCCGTAAGAATATAACGAATCCGTGACCCGCGATGGGCTGGACAAGATGGTGGAGGGAATTTTGATGTTCACGCGTAGGAGTTTTGGGGTGCGGCTTGCCGCGATGGCTGGTGGTCTCGCCGCAGTGCTGGCGCTTGGCCTGCCGGCCGCGCGCGCCGATGGTGACATCGTGGTGTTTGCTGCAGCGAGCCTCAAGAACGCGCTCGACGCCGTCGACACGGCCTGGAAGGCCGAGGGCGGCAAGACTGCTACCGCTTCCTATGCCGCGAGCTCGGCGCTGGCCAAGCAGATCGAAGAGGGCGCACCGGCCGACGTGTTCATGTCGGCCGACCTCGACTGGATGAAGTATCTCGCCGACAAGAAGCTCATCAAGGACGGCTCCGAGGTGAAGCTGCTCGGCAACCGCATCGTGCTGGTGGCGCCGAAGGATTCGGCCGCCAAGGCCGATATCGCGGCGAATTTTGACCTCGCCGGCCTGCTTGGCGAAGGCCGCCTCGCCATGGGCGACGTCAAGGCTGTGCCTGCGGGCAAGTATGGCAAGGCAGCGCTCGAGAAGCTCGGCGTCTGGGGGTCGGTCGAAGGCAAGATCGCCCAGGCAGAAAACGTGCGCGCTGCCCTCAAGCTGGTGTCGACGGGCGAAGCCCCGCTCGGCATCGTCTACCAGACCGACGCCACGGCCGAGCCGGGTGTCAAGATCGTCGGCCTTTTCCCGGAAGAGACGCATCCTCCCATCGTCTATCCGGTTGGTGTGACGGCGGGCTCGAAGAACGCAGACGCGGAAGCGTATGTGAAATATCTTCAGTCCGCCAAGGCCAAGGAACTCTTCGAGGCCCAGGGCTTCACCGTGCTGGCGCCGGTCCAATAGCGACTGGTTTACCCCTATCGGTTAGGCTCTATCTTGTGACTGACGTCCCATTCCGCATCGCGGGGTGGGACGGATTTTTTGAGGGGATGCGAGCGGGGAATGCTGGACCTCACGCCTGACGAATGGAACGCGGTCCACCTGTCGATCAAGGTCGGGCTTTGGGCGATGGCTGCCAGCCTGCCATTCGGCATCGGTATCGCGCTGTTGCTGGCGCGCGGCAATTTCTGGGGCAAGTCGCTGCTCAACGGCGTCGTCCATCTACCGCTGGTGCTGCCTCCCGTCGTCACCGGCTATCTGCTGTTGCTGAGCTTCGGACGCCGCGGACCGATCGGCTCCTTGCTCGACCAGTATTTCGGCATCGTCTTTTCGTTCCGCTGGACCGGTGCCGCCCTTGCCTGCGCGATCATGGGGTTCCCCTTGATGGTGCGGGCCATCCGCTTGTCCATCGAGGCCGTCGACCGGCGCCTCGAAGCGGCGGCCGGCACGCTTGGTGCCAGCCCGCTCTGGGTGTTTGCGACGGTGACGCTGCCGCTGATCCTGCCCGGCGTCGTTGCCGGCATGATCCTGTCGTTCGCCAAGGCGATGGGTGAGTTCGGCGCCACCATCACCTTCGTTTCCAACATTCCCGGCGAGACGCAGACGCTGCCATCGGCGATCTACACCTTCACCCAGGTTCCCGGCGGCGATGCAGGCGCCATGCGGCTGACGCTGATCTCGATCGCCATTTCGATGATCGCGCTCGTCGTCTCCGAAATCTTCGCCCGCCGCATCGGCCAGCGCGTGGATGCCGGCTGATGCTGCTCGTTGACATCCACCATCGCCTTGGCGCGTTCGACCTCGAGGCCAGCATCGAAAGCGCCGGCCGACTGACCGCCTTGTTCGGACCCTCAGGGTCGGGCAAGACCTCGATCATCAACGCTATCGCCGGGCTGATACGGCCCGACAGCGGACGCATCGCCGTCGACGGACGAACACTTGTCGACACCGCTTCGCGCAGCTTCGTGCCCGTTCACCGGCGCCGGGTCGGTTTCGTCTTCCAGGATGCACGGCTGTTTCCGCATCTCAACGTGCGCTCGAACCTGCTCTATGGCCGCTGGTTCACGCAGCAGTCGGAGCGTTATGCCGAGTTCGAGCGGGTCGTCGAGATGCTTGGCATTGGCCACCTCTTGGCGCGGCGTCCGGCGCTGCTGTCGGGTGGTGAAAAGCAGCGCGTCGCCATCGGCCGGGCGCTGCTGGCAAGCCCCAGGCTGCTCTTGATGGACGAGCCTCTGGCCTCGCTCGATGACGCGCGCAAGTCGGAAATCATGCCCTATCTCGAACGGCTGCGCGACGAGACGAAGATCCCGATCGTCTATGTCAGCCATTCCATCGCCGAAGTTGCGCGGCTTGCCACCGACATCGTCGTGATGACCAACGGCAAACTGACCGCCTCTGGCCCGACGGGCGAGATCATGCGCCGGCTCGACCTGTTGCCGCCGGAAGAGGTGGGCGAGGGTGGTGCCGTGCTCGACATGAAGGTGCTCGGCCATGACGAAGCCTTCGGCATGACCGTACTTGGCGCCGGTGCCGGTGAAATGCGCGTGCCCCGCATCGACAGGCCGATGGGTGCCGCGGTGCGCGTCCGTATCCGCGCCCGCGACGTGATGATCGCGACCGAACGGCCGAAAGGTCTCAGCGCACTCAACATCCTGCCGGGGCGCATCGCCGAGATCAGCCAGGTCGACGGGACCCAGGTCGATCTCAAGCTCGACTGCCATGGCGACCTGCTGGTGTCGCGCATCACCCGCCAATCCTTCGAGACGCTGCATCTCGCAGTCGGGCGCGAGGTGTTCGCCGTCATCAAGACAGTTGCTTTCGACCGCGCCAATCTTTCTCCAGGGGCGCCGCTTGTGCTAACCAGCGACTGACTGGAGCGAGCCGATGCCATCTCTGACCTTGCGACTTTATCTCGACCCGACGGGACGTCTCGGTCCGGGCAAGGTCGAGCTGCTCGAGCAGATCGCCGCCACCGGCTCGATCTCGGCAGCGGCGCGCGCCATGGAGATGTCCTACAAGCGTGCCTGGGACCTCGTCGAAGAGATGAAGGATATGTTCGGCAAGCCGCTTGTAGCAGCCAAGACCGGCGGCAAGCATGGCGGTGGTGCGGAGCTCACGCCTGTCGGCGAAAATGTTGTGCGCCAATTCCGCGACATGGAGCGCGCGGTCCACGCGGCGGCAGCGCCCTATGTCGAGGCGCTGCAGGCCGAAGCCGACACGAAGTAGTTATTTGCCGAGTTCGATCGAGCGCAGCCGAGCCGCCTCGACGGCTTCGGTGAGCAGGATCTTCAGACGGTCGTCACCCATCAAAACGCCAAGCGCTGCTGCCGTCGTGCCGTTCGGGCTTGTCACCTGGCGGCGCAGCACGGCCGGATCTTCACGGCTTTCGGCGGCTAGGTTTGCTGCGCCATAGACGGTCTGCATGGCAAGCAGCGCTGCCGTCTTCGGCGGCAGGCCGGCGTTTTCGGCTGCTGCCGTCAGGCACTCGATGAAGTGGAAGATGTAGGCCGGGCCGGAACCGGACACGGCTGTCACCGCATCCATCAGGCCTTCGTCGGCGATGGTGGCGACCTCGCCGCTGGCCGAAAGAAGGTCGCCGACAGTCTCCTTGGCGGCTTCGGTAACGTGGTCGTTGGAATAGACAACCATCATGCCCTTGCCGATGGCCGCCGGCGTGTTGGGCATGCAGCGCGCGATCGGTGTATGTGTGCCGAGAATGTCGGCAAAGGTCGCGACCGGCGTGCCCGCTGCGACCGAGACAAAGGTCGCCTTGCCATTGCCGAAGCGGCGATATCCCGAGGTGACTTCGCGGATGACCTGCGGCTTGACGGCAATGACCACGATCTCAGGGTCTGCATCGGCGGGAATGCCGCCAACCTCCGAGGCAACACGGCTGCCGAGATCGGCGGCGCGGGCGCGAAGCTCCGCGTTTGGCTCGACAACGAAAGTTTCCTCGGGCGCGAGCTTGCCCGAATTGAGCCAGCCCGTGAGCATGGCGTAGCCCATGTTGCCGCAGCCGGCGAGGATCAGTCTGATGGTCATGCAAAGCCTCCGAACACAACTGACATAGACCGTCTTGGAGCCATGCGGAAGGGTGCAACGCCACTTCAGCGTGTGTGGTCCAGCACCTTGCTGAAGGCATTGGTGAAGGTGATGCCGCCATGCGAGCCTGCTTCGGCAAGCACCACGTCCATGAAGGCGTCGGTGACGCGAACAAGCGCGAAGCCGCCCATGAAGGCGGCCTTCGGCTTGAACAGGTCGAGCCCGTCGCGCTTGTAGATCATCGGCGTCTCGTGCTGGTGGCCGTGGAAGACGCCGATCACGTTGTGGCCCGCGATGGCCGAAAGCAGCGCGCGCCGGTCGTCGTCGCTCCACCAGTGCGGCTTGCCGCTACCGGTGTCGTCGAATGTGTGGGCGTCCGGGTCCCAGCGCTCGGTCGAGAAAGCATCCCAGCCATAGTGCTGGAACAGGATCACCGGACGCCCGTCACCGGCATTGTCGTCCAGATCCCGCTTCAGCCAGTCGAGCGCGCTGACGGCTCCCTTTGATGTGTCGCCGGCGAAGCGGTGCGTCTGCACCAGGTGCAGTCCGCCCCAGTCCCAGGAGTAGCAGTCGGACAGCATGTCGTAGTTGGCTGCCGGAACTGGCGGCTTGAAGAACACGCTCGGGCGGTGGTTGATCTCGACATAGTCGCGCATCTCGCGCCGATACCAGTCGACATGTGGTGGCGGGCCGTCCTGGTCGAGGTCGTGGTTGCCGAGCCCGACATAGACAGGCACATGCACGCGGTCCGGCCCGGCACCCTTCTGGTAGCGCTGGCTGAACTGCAGGAGCTGGGTGCCTTCGTGCGGCTGGGTCACCTGGCCGCCGCCATCGTCGGTCATGTCGCCACCGACGATAAGTCCGAGCGGTCGGCCGATCCTCTGGCCAGCGCTCGCCAGGCCGCTCGCCACGCCGCCGATTTCGCGCGGCCACGCGAATTCACCAACCTCGTTCAGCGCCGCGATATGCCGGCGCAGGTTCTGGTCGGTCTTGCCTTCGGCCTGGCAATTCGGGCTGAGACCGCTCGCCATGCGGCAGGCGTGGATATCGGCGGCAAACAGGAACGTCGCGTCGGTTCGGGGTCGAATGGTGCTGCGCGCCGCAGACGTCCCGAGCAGCGAAGCGACGCTGAGGCCCAGCGTCTGGGCGAGCATCAGGCGTCGTGAAACCAGGGTGGCCATGGCACGAGAATGGATTGGCCGCCAGGACGGATCAAGCGTGTTTGTCAGCTGGCGCTTTTGTGGATGACCATGCGCGAGACCATCCGCAGCCCGAGGACGCCGAAGACGAAGAACATCCAGACCGGGTCGATGCGGCGGAAGAAGAAGCTTTCAAGGAAGGCGTTGAGCGCGGTGAACAGCACCACCATCATGAAGAAATCGCCGAGGAAGACGTTCTCCTTGTAGAGCGGGATGCGCATGTAGTCGCGCAGCGGCGCGATCAGGAAGACATAGACGGCGGCGGCAAGCGCGGGCAGGCCCATGGTCACTGCTATGTCGATATAGCCGTTATGGCCGTGCACGATGAAGCGGATGTCCCAGCCCTGGTCGTAGGCATGGCCGATGCCCGTTACCAGTGGCGTGCGCCAGAAGCTCTCATAGCCGTATCCGAACCACGGTTTCTTGGCGATCATCTCGCCGGCGAAGGCCCAGACCGTCGTGCGCCCTGTGTAGGTGAGTTCGGGAAAATGGTGCGCGGCGAGTTGCTTCAGCGGTTCGATGAAGACGATACCGAGCGTTGCGAATGCCGTGCCGACGACGGCCAGTGCAAACAGCAGCGGCGTGCCGAGCCGCATGCCGACCATTCCGGGCAAAAGCACAAGCATGATCGACAGCGGCACCAGCCCGGCCGTCGTTTTCGATCCGGTGTGCACCATGAAGAACATCGACATTGCGAGCAGGATATAGCCCGACCAGCGCCAGTTTCGGCGGATCAGGTAGATGCCGGCGAAGCTGAAGCAGGCCATGACGGGGGCCGCGATGTTCTTGTGGCTGAAGGCGCCGCGCCACAGGCCGGAATGCTCGGGCTCGAAGCCGTCGGCGCCATGGATCGCCACGCTGGGATAGAGGATGACGCCGGCATAACTCAGTCCGACGACGACGGCGCCGGCGAAAACCAGAACCGTCGAGAAGGAATCACCATCGCGCGGCAAGGCGAGCACTGTCGCCATGGCGAGGATGCCGATGAGCGTGAAGCTTGCCGCCCGGAACGCGCCGGCGGGGTCGGTCGCTTCAGCGACCGATATCAGGAAGAAGCACAGCAAGACGAACCAGGGCAGCCCGGCAATGGCGCGAAGCCGGGCCGGATTGGCCATGGTTGCCAGTGCAAACATGGCGAAGGCGCCGACCGAACCGAAACCCAACTGGTTGACGATGTCGCCGCCTTCGGTGCCGCTGGCGCCCGCCGGCTGGAACGGCCTGAACGAGACGATGACGATGGTCAGTACCATCGCTGCGATCGCGGTGGCGATGCCCGATGCCGTGAACGCCGCCGTCAGCGGCGCTACGTCAGTTCTTCTCGGGCTGACGATACTGCTCATTGGCATACCCAAACTCGGCCATCACACGGCCAAGTGCCACATGGATCGGATACACGGCTACAGACGGCGAGCCGGTCTCGACAAGGCGCTTCAGCGCGCGCAATGGCGACGCGCCCAGCAGCGCCAGGCTTTTCAGGAAGACGCGCGTGTTGGCAAACGGCGTGCCGGCATATTTCTTCTTGGCGACGAGCGTCGAGATGACGCCGTTGCGCAGGCCGCGCGCGCGGATCCAGTCGGCCTCGGTACGCCGCGCCGGCACCGTCTCGAACAGTTTTGCTTCCGCGCACCAGCCAAGCTTGAAGCCCTTCTGCGCCGAGCGGCTCAGGAAATCCGAATCGCCGCCGCCCATGAAGTTGAAGCGCAGGTCGAGGTGGGGCGGGCCCATAGCCAAGAGAACGTTGCGGCTGACCAGCAGGTTGCCCGAAGAATAGAGCGCACCGACCTGGCCGGTGACGGCGTAAGGCGGGGCAAAGACCGGGTGCGTGGCCCAGACCTGATGCGCCGGATCGGCGAAAACAGGCACCTGGGGCCCGCCGACGATGTCGACGCCGAGGCGTTCGGCGGCCAGGCACATGGTTTCGAGCCACAAGGGATCGGCCAGTTCGTCGTCGTCGATGACCAGGAGCCGGGTGAAGTTCGGGAAGCGCAGCAAGGCGGTGTGCCAGCCGGCATTGTAGGCGCTGCAGTTGCCGCGCTCATGCGCGACGATGACCAGCCCCGTCATCTGCCCGCTTTCAAACAGCGGCAGGGCTGCGCGCATGCCTCCGTTGCCTTCGTCGTCATTCTCCATGACGATGACGGCGAATCGGCGCGCGGTCTTTTGTTTGGCGAGCGAATCGAGCGTTGCCAGCACTTGCTGCGGCCGGCGAAAGGTTGGCAGCGTGACCACCACCTCGACGTCGTCCACAGCCAGTGCAGGCGAAGTGCCGGCAATGGTCACGGACTTGAGCGGAGGTATAGCATTCATGAGAAGCCGCCGGTTATTGATGCCTCTTCGCTATCATGGGCGCCATAACGGTCGGTTAAACACACTGTGAGCGAACTGCGGATTGTCGCGCAGGTTCCACAAGCGGCTGAAATTGCTTAATGAAGACTTCACCGCGCTTTGTTAGGGCATAGGCAGGAACTTGTCGTGATGCATCTGCTGTTTGCCACATCCATCGTGCCTGACGGAGCACTGTCGTCGGGCTACGAGATCGCCAACCAGGCGATCATCGATGCGCTGCGCCGGGCCGGCGTGCGGGTAACCGTGCTTGGCTTCGGTTGGCCGGGCAAGCCGCCGTCGGACCCTGAAAACACCATCCTGCTCGGCGCGCTTGACGTGCGCACCGATGCCGCGCCCTTGCCGCGCAAGCTGGGCTGGCTGGCGAGCGCGGTTGCCTCCGGGCTGACATTCGCCTCGGCCAAGCTGCGCGTCGTCTCGGACGAAACAGTGCGGCAGGCGATCGCAGCGGCGGGGCCGTTCGACGGCTACATCCTCAACTCGGTGCAGATGGCCGCGGCGTTCGAAAGCCTATTTCAGGACCGGCCGTCGATCTTCGTCGCGCACAATGTCGAGTTCCGCTCGGCGGCGGAGAACTCGCGTGCCGCAAACGGCGCCTTTCAGCGCCTGCTGTTTCGCCGCGAGGCAAAACTGCTCGAAGTCATCGAAAAACGTCTGTGCCGCAATGCGCGCTTCGTCTTCACACTCGCCGAGGAGGATCGCGCCGAATTGGGCGTTGCCTCCGACACGCGCTCGGTGGCGCTGCCACTGGTCACGCGGTCGAAGCTTCCGGTACTCCAGGGCAAGCGCAACATCGGCTGCGATGCAGCGCTCATCGGCACCTGGACCTGGGAGCCGAACCGCATCGGCCTCGACTGGTTCCTCGGCAAGGTCGTTCCGCACTTGCGCAACGATTTCCGCATCCATATCGCCGGCAGTGTTCCGGCTGGTGTGTCCTCGCCGCATCCGGGCGTCAAGTTTGTCGGGCGCGTGCCCGATGCCCAGGCCTTCGTGCGCGGTGCCGCCGTCATCCCGCTCGTCAGCACCTCGGGCAGTGGCGTCCAGCTCAAGACGATCGAGACGTTCGAACTCGGCCTGCCGTCGGTGGCAACCGCGCACTCGCTGCGCGGCATCGCCTACAAGCCGGCCAATTGCACCATGACCGACGATCCCGTAGCCTTTGCCAGGGCGCTTGAACAAACCGTCGACCAGAAGATCGCTGATGTCGACGGTTCAGATTTCCATCGCCGGCAGATAGCCGCTCTCGATCTGGCGGTGGCAGGTGGCCTTGCCCGGCTTGGCGCAAGCGCACACGAGGTGGCGGCGTGAGCATGACGATTTCAGAAGTGGCCCCATCTCACCGCAGCATTCTCGGCATCCGGGTCGCCAGCTTGCGGCGCGACGAGGCGATTTCGCTGCTGACGCGGATGATCAGGAACAGGACCTTCACCAAGGTCAGCTTCCTCAACGCTCACAACGCTAACATTGCTTGTTCCGACAAGGAGTTTGCAGCCGTCCTGAACGATTTCCTGGTGCTGGCCGACGGCATCGGCGTCGATATTGCTGCGCGCTGGCTCTATGGCGCGCCGTTTCCGGACAATCTGAACGGCACGGATTTTGTGCCGGACCTTTTGAAGGCGAGCGACAAGCCGCTGACCGTGGCACTGCTCGGCGCCAAACGCGCCAATGCCGAACGCGCAGCCGCGCGCCTCAGCCAGATTGCCCCGCAGCACAAGATCGTCGTGGTTCACGACGGCTTCTTCACCGCCCAGGAAGAGCCCGGGATCGTCGCCGCCATCGGCAGCCTGCGCCCCGACATCCTGCTCGTCGCCATGGGCGTACCGCGCCAGGAAATGTGGATCGCCCGGCACATGCGTCCCGAACATTGCACGCTGCCGATCGCGGTCGGCGCGCTGCTCGATTTCCTCAGCGGCTCGGTTCCGCGCGCGCCTCTATGGATGCGTCGGCTTCGTCTTGAATGGCTGTTCCGCCTGCTTATCGAGCCGGGCCGGCTGTGGCGGCGCTATGTCGTCGGCAACCCGCTGTTCCTGTTTCGCGTGCTGCGCCAGAAGCTGGGCGGGGGAGACCGGTCTTGAACGCCAAGGCCATGTCTCCGGCCCCGGATGCGGCACTGATCACGGCGAGCTACGCCGCCGATTTCGAACGCTGCCGCCTGCTGTGCGAGACCGTCGATCGCCATGTCACCGGTGCTTCGCATCACTATCTGCTGGTCGAGCACCGCGACGTCGCGCTGTTTAGGCAACTCGAGGGCAAGCGCCGCACGGTCATCGACGAGCGGGAGCTCCTGCCGTCCTGGCTGCGCGACATCCCCGATCCGGCGAGCCTGTTCAAGCGCCGCATCTGGCTGAGCCTCAAGGCGCCGCCTTTGCGCGGCTGGCATGTCCAGCAACTCAGGCGCATGGCGATCGCCGAAAGGATCGAGCAGGAAACGCTTGCTTATGTCGATTCCGACGTCGCCTTCCTCCGGCCTTTCGATTGCGCCCGGTTCTGGCTCGACGGCAAGCTCCGGCTATTCCGGCGCGACGGCGTGCTGCTGAAGCCGGGCCACGACAACCATCACATCTGGTCGGCCAACGCCGCTGCCGTGCTCGGCATCGCCGCCCCCGAGATTTCGTCGCATGACTACATCTCGACGCTGATCGCCTGGCGCCGATCGTCGGTGCGCGACATGCTCGCCCGCATCGAACAGGTCAGCGGGAGGCATTGGGTCGAGGCGGTGTGCGCCCGGCGCAAGTTCTCCGAATGCATGATCTACGGCCGCTTCGCCGACGAGGTCGCCGGTGGTGCCGGGCATTATGTCGGCGCAGAAGAGTTCTGCCGCGTCCATTGGACCGGCACGCCGCTGACCGACGCGCAGTTCGAGGCCTTTGTCGCCGCCATGTCGCCCGAGCAGGTGGCGATCGGCATGCAGTCCTTCATTGGCACCGATCTCGGCCGCATCCGCCGGCTTGTCGCCGCCTGAGGTTTAGATCGCCTTGGCCGGCCGCCGCAGCGCCGCGTAGGTGACGGTGGCCGACGCCAGATAGAGCAGCGCGAACATGCCGTTCAGCATCCACACCAGCGTTTCGGTGTCGGCGACACGCATCAGCAATAGTGACAGCAGCGCTGCCTTGAGGCCTGCCAGCATGGCGAGGTTGGCGGCGCGGATCAGCGTCTGGCCGCGCGCGAACAAAAGCTCCGCGTGATATTCGACGAGATTGCGCAAGGCCGGCACGAACAGGGCCAGTCCGACCAGGGGTGCTGCTTCGGAAACATTGCGGCCAAGGAAGTTGGGATAGAAATACAGCACCACCGCGAGGAACAGCAGGGCCGAGGTCGAAACGATCAGGATGCCGGCCTCGATGCCGATCTTGACCTTCAGCTTGGCGAGCATCTCGGGCATGCGCATCATCCGCTGAACAAGCATCATCGAGAAGGTACGGATCGGAATCGCGGTCAGGTCGACCAGCCGCATGACGATGGCATAGATGCCGGCGAGATGCGGGCCGCCCATGGCGAGAACCAGCAGCTTGTCGAACTCCATCTGCAGATAAAACAGCACTTCGGCGCCGGCGACATAGATCGAGTCCGACAGCCGCCGCCAGTAGAGATCTGGCGTCAGTCTGAGCCGCTGGCGCGGGTAGAAGAAGCCAAAGGCTAGGACCAGCGAGACGAGGTTCAAGCCGATGTAGAACCCGGCCCAGGCTTCGACTGTATGGCTTGGCCAGAAAACGAACAGGGCGGCGGCAGCGGCCTTGATCGCGGCTGTCAGGATCGCCAGCACCGCCGCGCGGCCGAAGCGGCCGAGGCCGTTGTTGACGATCATCGCCACTTCGACTGGCCGCCACAACAGCGCCTCGGCGAAGATGACCGCTGCAAAGATGGCGGCCGGCATGGATGTCGAAAAAAACAGGAACCAGGTCAGCGCCGAGGCGGCAATCAGTACCGGAAGCGACAGCCCGGCGAGCATCATGAAGCCCGCGGTGTAGCTGCCGATCAACCGCGGCCGGATCGTTGCGGTGCGGTAGAGAGCCGAGATGAAGCCAAAGGCCAGCGTTCGCGACAGCATGACGCCTGCGGCGGACGCGGTGGCGAACAGGCCGAAATCGGCGATCGAGAGCGTGTTGGCGAGCGCGATGAAATAAATCAGCGAAAACACCAGCCGGCCCATCGAGCCGCTGATCGCCGAGAAGTAGTCGCGCAGGACCGCCTGCCGCTGCACGACGAAACTGCCGATCCGCTGGCGCAACGTCGTGCGCGATATGTCGTTCGCCTTGGTCATGATCCAGTTGAACGATAAAAGCCAAAGCTTAATGTGCCGTTCTGCGATGAACCTCTATATACTGCGGCAAAGCAGGAATTAACGTTTTGTTACCCATGTCTGTTTAGCGTGGGTTAACTAGACTTTTGGAAGTTGCCCGTATGGCCGAATCTGGAAACCGCGAGGACTGGAGGCGCAAGCGCTCGTTGCTTGCGCTGGACCGGGACGACGCCGATCAGAAGCCGCGAGGCTCGTCGCTGCTGTCGATGTCTTCGGAAGACGACGGCGGCCAGGAGGATTTCCAGGACCCTGCGACCCGCCATCGCATGGCACGCTTCAGGCGCGAGGCCGAGCGTGCTGCCCGCGAGCAGCTCGCCGAAAAGCCATCCGCACCTGAGGCGCAGCCGGTTGGCCAACAGCCGGCAGAGGCTGCGCCCGCATTCACAAGCGACAACTCTGATACGGCTCGGTCTTCGATGCTCCCGAACTGGCGGGGCAGGGGGATGGGTTCATCCATGCCTGAGCCGCTTGCAGCCATGCCCACGCCGCCGGCTGCGGCATACGACCAGCATGGCGACCACGACGATGTCCGCTGGCAGCCGCTGATCGACCCGATGGCGGTCATCGGCGGCATTACCCGTTCGAAACTGCTGATCGCCTCGACGACGCTCGCCGGCGCGTTGCTTGGTGTCGCACTCGCTCTGTCGACGCCCAAGAAATACGAAGCGTGGACCGAGATGATCGTCGATCCGCGCAACCTCAGGCTTTCCGACAAGGAGCTGACCGTCGGCGACCTGCCGTCGGATGCGACGCTGGCGGTGGTCGAAACCCAGGTGCGCCGGCTGACCTCCGGCTCGGTACTGGTCAAGGTCGTCGACAAGCTCAATCTGGCCGAGGACCCGGAATTCAACGGCAAGGCCGGTGGCGGCTTCAGCATTGGCGGCTTTGTGCGCTCGCTGATCTCTTCCAACCAGCAGACAGGCGATGACCCCGGACGGCGGCACGCACTGGCGGCCGAACACCTCTACGAGGCGTTGTCCATCCAACGGGACGTCAACACCTTTGTCATCTCGGTCGGGGCGAAGACGCAAGATCCCGAGAAGTCCGCGCTCATCGCCAACACGATGACGGATGTCTTCATCCAGACCTTCGGCGAGTTGCAGGCCGGGACGGCCGGCCGCGCGACCGACGAGCTGACCCGCCGCCTCGACGACCTGCGCAAGTCGGTTGAGACAGCCGAGCGCAAGGTCGAGGCGTTCAAGGCTGAGAACGAACTCATCAATCCGCAAGGGCGGCTGATCACCGACGACGAAATCCAGCGCGTCAACGACCAGCTGACCGCGGCGCGGGCCCGCACGCTCGAACTCAACGCGCGCGCCGCCTCGACCCGCGACCTCGGCGTCGATTCCGTGCTGGCCGGCGCCTTGCCCGAAGCGATTGCCTCGCCCGCAATCACCGAACTGCGCGCGCAATATGCGGCGCTGACCCAGGAAGCCGACCGGGCCGCGGTCAGGCTTGGCCCGCGCCATCCCGAGCGCCTCGCTGTCGAGGCCCAGCTCACCGGCGCGCGCGAGCGCATCGCTAACGAACTGCGCCGGGTCGCCGGCTCCATCCAGGTCGATCTCAAGCGTGCCGTGCAGACCGAACAGGAACTCGCAGCCCGCCTTGCCCAACTCAAGGTGCGCCAGAGCGATGTCGGCGGCGAAATGGTCACGCTGCGCGAGCTTGATCGCGACGTTGCCGCCAAGCGCGCCGTCTACGAAGCAACGCTGCTCCGGGCACGTGAGACCGGCGAGCAAAGGGACATCAATTCGGGCAACGTGACCGTCATATCGCCGGCATCGCCGCCGCTGCAGTCGACGGGCCCGTCGCGGGCGATGATTTCGCTGGGCGGCATGCTGCTCGGCTTCGCCTCGGGCGTCGGTTTGGGCGCAATGCGTGGGGCGCTGCAGAGCTTGCGCACCACGGCCAGGCGGCGCAGCCGCGCCAAGCCCGATGCGCGCCGCGAACCGGCCGTCGTGAACAGCCAGCCGGACAATCGAGTCGAAACCGCCGCGCCAAGGGCCGAAGTGGCCCCTGTGATGCCATCGGCGGCAAGCCCTGTCGCCGCCGATCCGATCGTCGAGAACCGGCAGCCGCCGCAGTCATGGCAGGCGCAGCCCATGCAGCAGCAGCCAGGATACCTGGCGCCGCAAGGCGGCTTCGCGCCGTCCTATGCGACGCAACCGCAGCCCGGATATGCTGAGCCGCCGCTGCAGCAACCGGACTACGCAGCGTCGCAGCAATATCGCCCGTCCTATCGGCAGCGGTCGTCGGAATATTACTCCGCGCCACCGGCAGCGTCTCAGGCTGATGCGCCCGCGCCGCAGAGCCAGATCGACGAGATCAGTGAAAGCCTGCGCGAGGTTCGCAAGGAGCTGAACCTGCTCAGGGAGCGGCGCTCGCGCCGCTACTTCTGAAATTCTTCCACGCGGTTTCGAGTTTACGGCACCGGACGCCGCAATGGCGAGGTTGCGGGTCGAAAATTTGATGACAATGCCGCCCGAAGCATGCCGCAGACGGAGTAAGCCATGGCTGAGATCATTGACGGAAAGAGTGTCGCAGCCGAGGTCGTCGAAGGCGTCAAGAAATCCGCGGCCACGCTTGCCACGCATGGCGTGAAGCCGGGACTGGCGGTGGTCATTGTCGGCGAGGATCCGGCGAGCCAGGTCTATGTCGCCAATAAGTCGCGCACGGCCAAGGAATGCGGCTTCCATTCGGTCCAGCACACGCTTGCCGCCGAGACCTCCGAAGCCGATCTCGTCGCTCTGGTCGAGAAGCTCAACGCCGATCCCGCTATCCACGGCATCCTCGTCCAGCTGCCGCTGCCAGGCCATATCGACGCCGGCAAGATTATCCAGACGATCGCGCCCGACAAGGATGTCGACGGCTTCCACTTCATCAATGTCGGTAAGCTCGCCACCGGCGAGCTCGACACCGCACTCGTGCCCTGCACGCCGTTCGGCTCGATGCTGCTGATCGAACGCAAGCATGGCAAGGACCTGTCCGGCCTCAACGCGGTGGTTGTCGGCCGCTCCAACATCGTCGGCAAGCCGATGGCCAATCTGCTGCTCGCCGCCAACGCCACCGTCACGATCGCCCACAGCCGCACCAAGGACCTGCCGGCCTTGTGCCGCACCGCCGACATTCTGGTCGCAGCCGTGGGCCGGCCCGAGATGGTCAAGGGTGACTGGGTCAAACCGGGCGCCACCGTCATCGACGTCGGCATCAATCGCATCCCGTTGCCCGACAAGGGCGAAGGCAAGTCCCGGCTGGTCGGCGATGTCGAATTCGCCTCGGCCGAAAAGAGCGCCGGCGCCATCACACCGGTTCCTGGTGGTGTCGGGCCGATGACAATCGCCATGCTGATGGCCAACACGCTGGTGTCGGCCTATCGCCACGCCGGCCTCGAACAACCGGGCTTCTGAATGATCGCGGCGTTGTTGAAACCGGCGCCGCTTCCTTGCTCAACCCGGCGCGTTCTGTAGATTTGGTCGCGATGTCAGAGCCCCACCCCGAAGGCCGCCAGTTCGCTTTCCTGCTGGTCGACAAGTTCTCGATGTTCTCGCTGGTTGCCGCCATCGACACCTGTCGGTCGGCCAACCGCCTGCTCGGCCGCGACGTCTATGGCTGGACCACGGTGTCGGCCGACGGCGAAGCGGTGATCGCCTCCAACGGCCTGCCGCTCAAGGTCGACTACTCGGTCGCCGACGTGCCGGCGGTCGACATCATGTTCGTCTGCGTCGGCGTCGCCACCGAATTTCCCGGCAAGAGCAAGGTGCTCGGTGCGCTTCGCTCATGGGGCCGTCGAGGTGCTGCCTTGGGCGCGCTGTCGGTCGGCTCGTACCTCCTCGCTGAAGCCGGCCAGCTCGATGGTTATCGCTGCACCATCCACTGGGAAAACCGTGCCGGCTTCATGGAGAAGTTCCCCGATATCGAGTGCACCAACAACGTCTTCGAGATCGACCGCAAGCGCTACACCTGTGCCGGCGTCACCACCTCGATCGACCTGATGCTCGAGATCATCAAGCGCGACTTCGGTGCCAATCTCGCCAACGAAGTCGCCAACCAGTTTCAGCACGAGCGCATCCGTTCGGCCGGCGACCGCCAGCGCGTAGGCCCCGAACGCGACCTCACTGGCAAGTCGGACAAGCTGAAGCGCATTGTTGAACTGATGGCCGATCATCTCGACGAACCGCTGTCGGCGGTGCAACTGGCGAAGACGGCTGGACTGTCGGTCCGCCAGGTCGAGCGCCTGTTCCTGCGCCATCTCAACGTGACGCCGGGCCGTTATTACATGCGGCTGAGACTGGAGCGCGCCCGCGAATTGCTGCGCCAGACCAACATGCCGATCCTCGACGTGGCGATCGCCACCGGCTTCACTTCGCACTCCTATTTCGCGCAAAGCTACCGGCTGCAATTCGGCCGTCCCCCGAGCGAAGAACGCCGCACCACCTATTGATCGGCCTCAGGGTTGTCAGCCCAATGGCCCTTGTTTAGCTTCGCTGCAATCAAATCTGAATCGGCGAGGGGCAGCATGAAGGCGTTTACACGAGGCATCCTGGCGTCGGTGCTCATGCTGTCGGGGCTGGTAGCCGCGAATGCGGCCGACCGCGCCATCATAGTGCTCGATGCCTCCGGCTCGATGTGGGGCCAGATCGACGGCAAGCCGAAGCTGGAAGTCGCGCGTCAGGCGCTGCGCTCGGTGCTGACCACCATTCCCGCCGACACCGAGCTTGGGCTGATGGCTTACGGTCACCGCGAAAAGGGCAGCTGCTCCGATATCGAGCTGGTGGTGCCGCCCGCGTCGGGCTCGGCATCCGCCATTACCGCTGCCGCTGACAGCATGAAATTCCTCGGCAAGACGCCCTTGTCCGCCGCCGTCAAGCAGGCGGCCGAGGACCTGAAATACACCGAGGAAAAAGCGACAGTCATTCTCATCACCGATGGGCTCGAGACCTGCAACGCCGACCCCTGCGCCTTAGGTAAGGAACTGGAGCAGTCGGGCATCGATTTCACCGCCCATGTCGTCGGCTTCGGCCTGACCGCGGAAGAGGGCAGGCAGGTCGCCTGCCTCGCCGAAAACACCGGCGGCAAATACATCCAGGCAACCGACGCCAAGGGGCTGGAAGATGCGCTGGTGCAGACGGTTGCCGCGCCAGCACCCGCTCCGGCCCCAGAGCCTGCGCCCGCGCCGGAACCGGCCAAGCCGGAGTTGAACTTCATTCCCGAGCTGACGCTGGCCGAGGGCGGAGCTCCGCTGAAGGACGCCGGCAACGCCTGGGAAATCTACAAGGCCAATGCCGATGGCTCCAAGGGCGAGCGCCTGACCACCGAATACAACAACTACAAAGGATCGCTTGAAGCCGGCGATTACGTCATCCGCGCGACCTTGGGCGAAGCGGCCATCGAACAGCCGCTGAAGGTGGAGGCCGGCCAGGCCTACAAGCCGCTTTTCGTGCTCAATGCCGGCACGCTCGTCGTCCGTCCGCGCCCCAGCGAAGGCGCCGACATCGTCGATGGTGCCGCCGTCGTTCTCGACTTTCCCGGTGGCGACCACCCGGCGACCTATTATGGCCAGACCAAGGTTGTGCTGCCCGCCGGTGAAACCAAGCTGAAGGTCACCATCGGCCAAGGCGAGGCCAACGAGACGATCCAACTCGCCGCCGGCCAGACCGTCGAAAAGGACGTCATCGTCGGCGTCGGTCATGTCGTGGCCAATGCGATCTATGCCGAGGGTGGCGACAAGGTCGACGCCGGCGGTCTCGACGTCCGAGTCTACAAGGCCAAGAAGAAGATCGACGGCACGCGCGATCAGGTCACCTATGGCTACGGACCGGGCAACAAGTTCGACCTTCCTGCCGGCGACTATGTCCTGGTGGCACGCATGGACCAGGCCGAGGCGGAGCAGCCTTTCAACGTCCGGGTTGGCGAGAGCGGTGAAGTGACCGTCGCGCTCGGCGCCGGCGTGCTGGCGATTGATGCTCCGGGCGCCAAGGAAATCCGCGTCTTCGCGGCCAAGAAGGACATCCAGGGCAATCGCCAGGACTTTGGCTACGCCTACGACCAGAAACACCAGACGACCTTGCCGGCAGGCGACTATGTCGTCGAGGTCGATCGTGGCGACGCCGGCAAGAAGGAAGGTTCGGCAACGGTCAAGGCCGGCGAGCGTAGTGAACTGACGATCCAGTAGGCTTGCAACGGAACGAGGTCGCGGCTATCTAGAGCGCGCAACTCGAACAACAAAGGAGGGCTGCGTGTACACGTTTTTTCGTCACCACCGTCAGCGCGGCCCTGTCCACGCCCTGCAAATGCGTTTGCAGGGCTGACCTCGGACGACGCGCCAACAGCATCGACCCCAACAATCCATTTCGATTTTTGGACCTGATGCGGCATTCAATGTTGCGTATCTCTCTCCCGGTCTGCCCTTCGTGGTGATGCGGTGTCGAGCTTCATGCTCTCCCGCATCTGGATAAACACCGGACCCGGTTCCCCAAATGCATCCCGCAAGATCGGATGCGGGCGATGGTCCGGCCAGACCAGAGAACTGACATGGCTTTGATCAATCTGAGGTCGCTTGGCGTAACGCTCGGTGCTCCGCTCTTCTCCAATCTCAACCTTTCCATCGAGCCGGGCGACCGGCTCGGCATCGTCGCTGCCAATGGCCGTGGCAAGTCCACGTTGCTGCGCTCGATCACAGGCGCGTTCGAACCGACATCGGGCGACATCACCCGGGCACGCGGCCTGCGGGTCGGCCATGTCGAGCAGGACGTTCCGGCAAGCCTGATCGACATGGCATTCCATGACGCCGTTCTCGCGGCACTTCCGGCTGACCAGGCCGAGAGCGAGAGCTGGCGCGTCGACATCGTGCTCGACGATCTCGACGTGCCCGAGGAAATGCGCCAACGGCCGTTGTCGAAACTCAGCGGCGGTTGGCAGCGGCTGGCACTGCTTGCCCGGGTCTGGGTGACCGAGCCAGACATGCTGCTGCTCGACGAGCCGACCAACCACCTTGACCTGGCACGCATCGCCCAGCTCGAAAACTGGCTGAACGCGCTGCCCCGCGACGTGCCCGTGGTGATCTGCAGCCACGACCGCGCCTTCCTCGACGCGGTGACCAACCGGACGCTGTTCCTCAGGCCGGAGAACTCGCAGGTCTTTTCGCTGCCCTATTCCAGGGCGCGGGAAGCACTGGACGAGATCGACGCCTCGGAAGCGCGCCGCTTCGAAAAGGACATGAAGACGGCGCAGCAATTGCGGCGGCAAGCGGCCAAGCTCAATAACATCGGCATCAACTCCGGCAGCGACCTTTTGGTGGTGAAGACCAAGCAGCTGAAGGAGCGGGCCGAGCGGCTGGAGGATGCGGCGAAGCCGGCCCATCTGGAGCGCTCCGCCGGAGCCATCAGGCTTGCCAATCGCGGCACGCACGCCAAGGTGCTGGTCACCTTCGACGATGCGCCCGTCACCACGCCCGATGGCACGCTGCTGTTCCGGACCGGCAAGCTGTGGCTTCGTCAGGGTGATCGCGTCGTGCTGTTGGGCCGCAACGGCACCGGCAAGACGCGGCTGGTCAACATGGTCAGGCAAGCCATCGGTGCGCCGGAAAACGCCAAGGACGTGGTCAAGGCGACGCCGTCGCTGGTGCTGGGTTATGGCGACCAGGGCCTGTCCGATCTCAGGGACAGCGATGCGCCGCTGTCGATGCTGACGCGCCGCTTCGAGCTTGGCGAGCAACGCGCCCGCACCTTGCTTGCCGGCGCCGGCCTGTCTGTCGAGATGCAGGCCAACCCGATCGGCCGCTTGTCCGGCGGCCAGAAGGCGCGGCTCGGCATGCTGGTTCTGCGGCTGACCAACCCGAACTTCTACCTGCTCGACGAGCCGACCAACCACCTCGACATCGACGGGCAGGAGGCGCTGGAGGATGAATTGCTGAAGCACGAGGCGAGCTGCCTGCTCGTCTCGCACGACCGCAGCTTCGTCCGCGCCGTTGGCAATCGCTTCTGGCTGATCGAGAAAAAGCGGTTGGTCGAAGTGGAGAGCCCGGAAGGCTTCTTCGCCGACGTGGCAAAGAACGGAGCTTAGCCTCTGATGCGCGAAAAGATCTGCCGGGGCCTCGGCTTCGGCAGGCCTTTTCGTCGTGCTATCGTTCGCACGACGAACAATTCAGGAGACCGTCATGCGCGTGAGCTTCACCGCGATCATCCTTGCTGCCGCGACCAGTGCGGCGATGGCTTCGACTGTGACTCTGGAGCTGCCGGGCGATGCGCAGGTCGAGCGCAATGCGGTGGACTACAAGTGTGGCGACCAGGCCGTGAAGGCCGAATACGTCAACGCCGGCGACAATTCGCTCGTTGTGCTCAAGCTCGCCGACCAGACGGTCGTGGCCGTCACGGTGCTGAGCGCCAGCGGCGCCAGATATGCCGGCCAGCACTATGTCTGGTGGACCAAGGGCGACAACGCCGACCTCTACGACCTGACCAAGGGCGAGGATGCACCGGCGGTGTTGTCGTGCGAGGCGGTGAAGTAGCGAGAGGCCGGGTTCAGGAGGTTGGTGACTTATCGGTTCGGCCCTTGAGCAGGGTCACCGGCCTTCCTTCCACGGCCAGAAGCCGGGCAGCCTTCTTGTCGAATGTCGCGAACTGTTCTGCACCAGCCCTGTATCCCTCGTCTGCCATGGCCGCGTCTGCGAAGTCGCCACCAGCCCGCAAATGAGCAAGGCCTGCTGCCACGGCGGCATGATCGGCGGCGACTTGGCGTGAGTTCAACAGGCTTTCAATGCTTCGGACAATCGATGAGCGCTCTACGCCCCTGCTCGCCAGAACCCAGACAAGCTCGCAGAAGGTGACAAGGGGAATGACGATCAGCTCGGCATCGGCCAGCAGCGCCTGTGCCACGCGCGTTTGGCCAGGGTCGTCGGCAAGCATGGCGCGGGCGAGCACATTGGTGTCGACTGCTACCTTCACCGCCTGCCGGCCCAAGCGTCTGCGATGACCTTGTTCATCTCTTCGATCGTCACAGGCGCTTGGTCGGGATCGTGAAGAATGCCGAAGATGGCCTCGATCCCGTGTCGCTTCTGCGGCGCAGCCTTGAGCACGACGTTACCGTCCGGCGCGAGATCCAGAAGGATCTTGTCGCCGGGCTTGACGCCGAGGTGCTTCAGCACCTCCTTTTTCACGGTAATCTGGCCTTTCGCCGTTACTGTCAGCGTTTGCATCGTACACCTCTGATTCGAAAAGTAAGGCAGAACTGCCTTACTTTCAAGCCGAGGTCAGGCCGTGCCGAATGCGCTCGCGCCGTGGTCGGCGCGGCCGGCCATCTGGCGGAAACCGGCGAACAGTTCGCGGCCCATGCCGTGCTCGTTGCCCGAGAGGTCGCAGACCGGCTCCGGGCGCAGTGCCAGGTCACCGGCCGGAACCAGAACCTCGAGCGTGCCGGCCTCGGCGTCGAGCCTGACGATGTCGCCGTCATGGACCCGGCCGATCGGACCGCCTTCGAGCGCTTCCGGGGTCACGTGGATCGCGGCAGGCACCTTGCCCGAGGCGCCTGACATGCGGCCGTCGGTGACCAGCGCCACCTTGTGGCCGCGATCCTGCAGGATGCCGAGCACGGTGGTCAGCTTGTGCAGCTCCGGCATGCCGTTGGCCTTGGGGCCCTGGAAGCGGATGACGGCAATGAAATCGCGGTCGAGCAGGCCGGCCTTGAAGGCGTCGTTCAGGCCCTGCTGGCTGTCGAACACAAGCGCCGGCGCCTCGATGATGCGGCGCTCGGGCTTCACGGCCGAGGTCTTGATGATCGCATGGCCAAGATTGCCGCCCAGCACCTTGAGGCCGCCGCTCGGCTGGAACGCCTTGCTGGCGGGGGCCAGCACTTTCTCGTCGCCGCTGACCTTAGGCGCTGCCTCGCGCACCACCGTACCGTCTGCACCGAGCTTGGCTTCGACGGCATAAGGGCGAAGGCCTTCGCCCCACACTGTCTGCACGTCTTCATGCAGCAGGCCGGCGTCGAGCAGTTCGCGGATCAGGAAGCCCATTCCGCCAGCCGCCTGGAAGTGGTTCACGTCGGAAAGCCCGTTCGGATAGACGCGGGCGAGCAGCGGCACGGCGTCCGACAGGTCCGAAATGTCCTGCCAGGTCAGGCGGATGCCGGCGGCAGCCGCCATGGCGATCAGGTGGATGGTGTGGTTGGTCGAACCTCCCGTGGCGTGCAGGCCGACGACGCCGTTGACCACCGAGCGCTCGTCGATCATGCGACCGACCGGCGTATAGGCGTTGCCGAGATGTGTGATGGCGAGCGCCCGCTTTGTCGCTTCGCGGGTCAGCGCGTCGCGCAGCGGTGTGCCCGGATTGACGAAGGAGGCGCCCGGCGTGTGCAGCCCCATGATTTCCATCAGCATCTGGTTGGAGTTGGCGGTGCCGTAGAAGGTGCAGGTGCCCGGGCCGTGATAGGACTTGGACTCGGCTTCCAGCAGCTCGGCGCGGCCGACCTTGCCCTCCGCATAAAGCTGGCGAACCTTGGCCTTCTCGTCATTGGGTAGGCCCGAGGTCATCGGCCCGGCCGGAACGAAGACGGCGGGCAGATGGCCGAAGGTCAGGGCCGCGATCACCAGGCCCGGCACGATCTTGTCGCAGACGCCGAGATAGACGGCGGCGTCGAACATGTTGTGGCTGAGGCCTATGGCGGCCGACATGGCGATCACATCGCGCGAAAACAGCGACAGCTCCATGCCCGGCTGCCCTTGCGTGACGCCGTCGCACATTGCTGGCACGCCACCTGCCACCTGGGCGATGCCGCCGGCTTCGCGCGCCGCGTCCTTGATAAGCTGCGGATAGGTCTCGAACGGCTGATGCGCCGACAGCATGTCGTTGTAGGAGGTGATGATGCCGAGATTGGCGACCTTGTCGCCGCCCAGTGCGACCTTCTCCGAAGGGCTACAGACGGCAAAGCCATGGGCGAGGTTGCCGCAGGACAGCACGCCCCGGTTCGCGGTCTTGCCGGCGGCAGCATTGACGCGATCGAGATAGATTTCGCGGCTGACCTTCGAGCGTTCGCGGATGCGCTCGGTGATGGCTTGGATGTCGTTCCTGGCTGTCATGGCCTCAGTCCTTTCAACGCGGTGCCCGAACCGGGAGGAACTTCGGGCTGGCATGGACCGGCAGACGGCGCAGCCGATTGCACCGGACCATGCTCGATTTCGGCATTCGCGGCGTCGCGGCCTCTCGGCGCGGCGCGGCCGGGCCCGATCAGGGGGCCCAGTAGATCTCGGCGGCGCGCGGCGCCCGGTCGATCACGGTGCGGATCGGCAAAGCCTTGTCGGCTGCCAGTGCTGCCTCGATGACGTTGCGCTTCTCAGCGCCTTCGATATGGACAACGACCAGACCCGCGCCCACCAATGCAGGCAGCGTCAAAGTTAGCCTTGGCTCGCCGGCGCTGTCGGCGTGAACCGGCATCACCAGCCGGGACGAATCCGGGTCGAGCAGCGCGTCCAGTCCAGCTGCGTCCGGAAAGAACGAGGCCGTGTGGCCGTCGCCGCCCATGCCGAGAATGGACACGTCAAGCGGCCAGGGAAGGGCGCGCAGCTCGGAGTCGGCAAGATCAGCGCCATTCTCGACCGTCGCTGCCTCATGGAACAGCGGTGCGAAGCTGGCGGCCGACGCTTCGTTCTGCAGCAGGTTGGCCTTGGCGAGCGCCGCATTGGAGCGCGGCGAGCTTTCCGGCACGAAACGCTCGTCGACAAGCGTCACCGTGACCTTGCTCCAGTCGAGCTCTTGCTTAGACAACGCAGCGAAGAAGCGGCCGGGCGTGGTGCCGCCCGAGACGGCGAGGAAAGCCACGCCACGGCGGGCGATGGCCGCCTTCAGCGTGTCCACCACCCTGGCGGCAAGGGCTGCCGCCAGTTCGTCCCGTGTCTCGAATGCGTTCCAGCTGGGTGCTGCCATGGCGCTCAATTGCTCTCGTGCCAGGTGCGGCCGTCGCGCTCTATCAGCGCGATCGAGGCCGACGGACCCCAGGTGCCAGCGGTGTAGCCCTGGGCTTCCTGGCGGCTGCCTTCCCAGGCGTGCTGGATCGGGTCGATCCACTTCCATGCCGCCTCGACCTCGTCGCGGCGCATGAACAGCGTCTGATTGCCGCGCACCACGTCCATGATCAGCCGCTCATAGGCATCGGGCGCGCGTCCGTCGAAGGACTGGGCGAAGCTCATGTCGAGCGGGATCTGGCGCAGGCGCATGCCGCCCGGGCCCGGGTCCTTGATCATGATGAACTGCTTGACGCCCTCATCAGGCTGCAGACGGATGACCAGCTGGTTGTTGAAGATCGGCCCGGCGCTCTCGCCGAAGATCGAGTGCGGGATCGGCTTGAACTCGATAACGATCTCGGAAACGCGCGACGCCAGCCGCTTGCCGGTGCGCAGGTAGAACGGCACGCCGGCCCAGCGCCAGTTGGCGATTTCGGCCTTGATGGCGACGAAGGTCTCGGTGTTGCTCTCAGCACCCAGCTCCTCGATGTAGCCCTTGACCGGGCCACCGGCCGATGCGCCGGCGCGATACTGGCCGCGCACGGTCTGCTTCGGCGCCTCGTTGCCGTTGACGCGCTTCAGCGCATTGAGAACCTTGAGCTTTTCGTCACGCACCGCATTGGCCTCCATCGAGGCCGGCGCCTCCATGGCAACAAGGCAGAGCAGCTGCAGCATGTGGTTCTGCACCATGTCGCGCAGCGCGCCCGCCTTGTCGTAATAGGTGACGCGGTCTTCCAGGCCGACTGTCTCGGCCACCGTGATCTGCACGTGGTCGATATGGGCCGAGTTCCACAGCGGCTCGTAGAGCGCGTTGGCGAAGCGCAGCGCCATCAGGTTCTGCACCGTCTCCTTGCCGAGATAGTGGTCGATGCGGAAAATCTGGTGCTCGCCGAAGTCGTCGCCGATGATGTCGTTCAGCGCCTTGGCCGACTCGAGGTCGCGGCCGATCGGCTTTTCCACGACAATGCGAGAATCCGGGGTGACCAGCTTGTTTGCCTTGAGGTGGTCGGAGATGTCGCCGAACAGGCTGGGCGCCACCGCGAGATAGAAGACGCGGATGCGCTTGCTGTCGGCGAGCGACTTCTTGAGTTCGGCAAAACCATCGCCCGACTTGGCGTCGATGGTGACGTAGCTCAGCCGGTCGAGGAAGGTCGCGAGCTCCTTTTCCTCGATGTACTCGGGCTTCACATGATCCGAAATAGCCTTCTTGGCGAAGGCCCGGAATTCCTTGTCATCCATCTTGGTGCGCGACGCGCCGATGATGCGGGTCGGCTCGGAAAACTGGTGGTCGCGCTGGCGGTGATAGAGCGCCGGCAGCAACTTGCGTTCCGACAGATCGCCGGTGCCCCCGAAAATGATGAAGTCGAAGGGATCGACGGGGATGATCTGGCTGGTCATGTTCTATCCGTTTTCATGACGGTCGCGATGTCGACGACCGATATATGCTAATCGATTTAAAAGCACTAGCCCTAAAGCCAGCGCCACGGTGTCACACGCGAAGATTTGATAGTGGTCCAGACGAAGCCGTGGCGCCAGCCGGATATCGGTTGTTTCGTGGCGGCAAGGCGCGTGCCAGTACACGGTGGTGCTGACAGGCATCTCGGCCAAAGGCCTTGGCTTCAAGTCAGAAGCGTTTCCAAGCCTATCTGATTGGCTCCAGCAGCGCGTCGATCGTGTCTTCGCGATCGGCAAGTGCCGGCCCGGCCGAGAGGCTTTCCGGTCCGCCAGCCACGACAGCAGGAGGTGCGGGACAAACCGGCGGGACGGGAACCGTGCCGTCGTTGAATGGCGCTTCGCGCGCGGTGACCGTCGCGCACATGCGCTCGATGCCGGCCTGAAGTTGCAGCGAGTAATCGAGCGGTCGCGCAAGCACCGCCGTCTGCGTGCCGAAGTAACGCGACTCGCCGTCGAACACACCGCCGGCGAAGATGTCGCGGAAATATTCCAAAAGCCGACGCTGGTAATCGACCGGGGTCGCCGGCTGCCGCGGCAGATTACCGAAATCGTCGCTGCGCGGATATTGCGCCGAACCGTGGCAAGACACGCACGAGCTGATCTGGTTGTCGGCCGGGCCGTTGACGCGCCCGCCCCAGCCGAGCTCCTTGCGCGCGGGCCAGCCGTAGATCTTGCCCTCGAGCGTGTCGTTGAGCACGTTCTGGCGCAGTTGTCCCGGCGGCGGCACGAAGCGGTCGTTGCCCCAACTCAGCCCGACCGGCACCAGCTTTTTCCATGGATCGGTGCCCGGTTCGTCGCCCTGGTAGACGAAGGTGCCGAACACCCATCCGGTTTGCAGCGAGCGCGGATCGCGCACGGCCATGTCGATCTGGTAGAGACGCAGCTTGCCGATGCGGTTGGGCGCGCGGCCGATGTCGCCGTCCCATTCCGGCGCGCCGGCGAGATAAGGGATGTCGGTTGCGGTGGCGGTGGTGAACAGCAGCTTGAACGACGTGGTGCCGACAGGAAAATAGATGTCGTCGATCTTGGGGCTGCACGGATCGCTCCACACCTTGGCGAAGGTAGTGGCACCGAGCGCGTTGTAGAAGCCGACCGCCCAGGTGTCGAAGGACTTGGTCACGCCTTCGGCAAGCTGTTCCGGATCAGTGGCGCGTTCCTTGGTCAGGCCGTGCAGGAACTCACGCCCCGAATTGCCCGGATGCATCCACAGCGCATGATACCAGTTGCGGGTGTTGTTGTTTGCGACCTTGAAGTCGACGGCGATGTTGCCCTCGAACGAATACTCGAGCACCGCCTGGATATAGGCGCGCCAATCCTGGGTGAAGTCGATCGACAGGAAGGCCGGAAGCGGCTCGCTGGTGCTTGCAGGAAAGTCGAAGCGGCCCTTGAAGCCTTGTGGCTCGGTGAAGCCAGGCGGTATGCCGCGTTTCTGGTTGTAGCTCGGCACGACGCATGCGGCAGTTGCTGCTTGCTGGAAGCCGATGAACAGACCTGTGCTTATTGAAAACAATGCAAATAAGAAACGAAGTTTCATGTTTGCGTCCCCCACCCAGAGGCAGGCATTTACTTTAGAATTATTTGAACAGTGCCGCAAGCCGAGCGTCGGCCGGCAGTCGCTTGTCTGTTGCTGACTGATGCGTTTTCCGTTTCGATAAGGGGCTGGTGACAAGGTTCGATTCGAAGGGACGTAACGTGGCGGACAGGCTGAAGGACAAGGTCGCGATCATCACGGGCGGTGCCGCCGGTTTTGGCGAGGGCATGGCCAGGCGTTTTGCCGAGGAGGGCGCCAAGGTCGTCGTCGCCGATCTGAACTCCAGGGAGGCCGAGCGGGTCGCGGCCGAGATCGGCAACGGCGCGATCGCGGTTACCACCGACGTGTCGCAACGCTCCGAATTCGATGAACTGGTCTACGCTACCAAGAGCGCCTTCGGCCGCATCGACATCATGGTCAACAACGCCGGCTACACCCACCGCAACGGCGACCTCGTGGATGTCGAGGAAGACGTCTTCGACCTGATCACCGCCGTCAACATGAAAGCGATCTACCATGCAGCGCGCGCGGTGGTGCCGATAATGGAGCGCCAGGGGGGCGGTTCGATCCTGACTACAGCCTCGACTGCCGGCCTCAGGCCGCGTCCGGGGCTGACCTGGTACAACGCCTCCAAGGGCTGGGCGATCACCGCCACCAAGTCGATGGCCGTCGAGCTGGCGCCCAAGAACATCCGCGTCAATTGCCTCTGCCCGGTCGCCGGCGAGACCGGCATGCTGGAGAAATTCATGGGCAAGGACACGCCCGAGATCCGCGAGAAGTTCAAGGCGTCGATCCCGCTCGGCCGCTTCTCGACGCCGCTCGACATCGCCAATGCGGCGCTGTTCCTGGTCTCGGACGAGGCTTCGCTGATCACCGGCGTTGCCATGGAAGTGGATGGTGGGCGCTGCATTTGAGCATTTCTGCCGCCAGGTAACCGCGCTTTCGACCTGAAATTGTGGTCGCAAAGCTTGACCGCTGCTGCCTGAACCCTATTCCAATGGCTCAAAACCAATGGGAAACGCCATGCACAGGGTTGCGATCAGCGGTACCGGCATCTTCACGCCGGAGGAAGTCATCACCAACGCCGAGTTGGTGGCCTCCTACAACGAATATGCCCACCGCCAGAACAAGCTGCACGCCGACGCCATCGAGGCCGGCGAGCGCGAGCCGATGGCCATGTCGTCGGAAGAGTTCATCGTCAAGGCGTCCGGCATCGAGCGCCGCCACGTCGTCTCCAAGTTCGGCATCCTCGATCCCGGCATCATGCACCCGGTGCTGCCCGAGCGCGCCGAGGACGAGCTGTCGCTGATGGCCGAGATTTCGGTCAAGGCAGCCGACAAGGCGATGAAGACGGCGGGCCTGACCGCAGCCGACATCGACGCGGTCATCTGTGCCGCCTCCAATCACGAGCGCGCCTATCCGGCTGTCGCCATCGAGGTGCAGCAGGCGCTCGGCATCAAGGGCTTTGCCTTCGACATGAACGTCGCCTGTTCCTCGGCGACCTTCGGCATCCAACTGGCAGCCGACATGATCCGCACCGGTTCGGCCCGCGCGATCCTGATGGTCAATCCCGAGATCACCTCCGGCCACCAGGAATGGCGCGACCGCGACTGCCACTTCATTTTCGGCGACGTCTGCACTGCGGTCGTTTTGCAGCGCGCTGACGAGGTGAAGGCGGACAATGCCTATGAGGTGCTGGCGACGCGGTGCCTGACCGAGTTCTCCAACAACATCCGCAACAACAATGGCTTCCTGCGCCGCACCCGCGAAGGCCATATGGCCGACCGCCGCGACATGCAGTTCCACCAGGAAGGCCGCAAGGTCTTCAAGCAGGTGGTGCCGATGGTGGCGGAACTGATGCTGAGCCATCTCGCCGAACAGGGCATCGAGCCGCAGAGCCTGTCGCGGCTGTGGCTGCACCAGGCCAACAAGGGCATGAACGACCTGATCGGCTCGAAGGTGCTGGGCCGCGAGCCGAGCCGCGAGGAGCAGCCCAACGTGCTGCAGGACTACGCCAACACCTCGTCGGCCGGTTCGATCATCGCGTTTTCGAAATTCTCCGACGACCTGCCTGCGGGCAGCCTCGGCGTGATCTGCTCCTTCGGTGCTGGCTATTCCGCCGGCAGTGTCATCGTCAGGAAGATCTAGGTATCTGCGCGCAGCCGCTCGACCACCCGGTCGGCCATGCGCTCGCAGCGCCAGCCGTTGAACGGGAACAGTTCGGCAAAGCCGCTCGATAGGCGTTTTTCGATGGCCGCCCGCATCAGCTTGCGGGCGCGGAACAGCCGCGTCTTGACCGTCTCGGGCTTGATCGCGAGCTGGACCGCAGTCTCGTCGATGCTCATTTCCTCGACGTCGCGCAGAATGAAGACGATGCGAAAGGCCGCCGGCAATTCGTCGATTGCCTGTTCGAGCAAGGCGCGTACCTGCCAGCGGCCAAGCTCGGCATCCGCGCCAGGTGGTGTCAGCGATGTCGGGAACATGATCACCTGGCCTCCATTGGCAGCAGCCGCGATATCCAGTTCTTCCAGCTCGGCGACGGGCCGGCGCTTGCGGATGCGCGTGATCGCCTCGTTGAGCGCGATCTTCGTGAGCCATGTCGAAAACAGCGCATCGCCCTTGAAGCTGTCGAGCCGGGTGAAGGCCCTGACATAGGCTTCCTGAACCACGTCTTCGGCCTCGGCGTCGTCGCGGGTGACGGCACGGGCGACGCGGAAAAGCCGCTGGTTGTTGCGTTTGATGAGCGCGCGGATAGCGTTCTCGCCGCCCTGGCGCGCGAGTGCCACCAGCTCCTCGTCGCGGTGCCCGTCGAGATCGACCTGTTGCCGCAAGATTGCCAGTTGCATGCTGTCGCCTCCATTTCGGTCCACTGCTCACGCCTTGCGGACGATGCCCTTGGCGATGATCTCGTCCACCGGCGGAAACCCGTTCAGCGCGATATCAGGCAGCTGCGTCAGCGTCTGGTCTGCCACTGCCGTTTCGACCGGCGCAGGCGGCAAGCCGACCACGATCCGCCCGACCATGCCGGCGTGTTCGTGCGGCACGCAGTAATAGTCATACACCCCGGGCACCGTTAGCGTCACCGAGAAGGTTTCGCCCGGCATCAGATAGTCGGAATCCCAAGGCTTGGCGCTCGCGGGAATGCGCAGCGGCCGCTCGAACATATCGGGGTGATATGCCGTCACCGTATGCGAATTGCCCGCGTCGCGGTTGGTCCAGCGGATGGTCTGGCCAGGCTCGATGTGAATGCCGATCGGGTCGAACCAGACATGCGCTCCGTCGTCCTTGCCATGCATCTCGACGTCGATGATCGCGCCGGCCGAGAGTGCCGGTCTCGCCAGGAGCGCGGCGAGGAAAAGTCCCCCGCCGGCTTCGATCATGCGCCTGCGCGTGACGATCATTTCGCCACCCGTGCCTCGTCGGCCTTGGCTACATGCCACAGCACGACATGGGCATGCGGCTCTTCCACCCCGGGGTGGCCGGCATTGTAGTAGACGCTGACGTGGTCGACATTGCCGCCCGGTGCCGCGAGATCGTCGAAGCGCTTGTCGGGGTTGAGGTCCTTGATCGGCAGCATATAGATCGTGCTGACCAGCTTGCCGTCATGGTCATAGGCAAGGAACGGCCCGGCCGGCAGCGTCGCCGGATCGACGAACAGCTGGCCCATGCCGGGCAGGAAGTCGGGCAGCTTGACCAGGCTGCTCACCGCCTTGAAGGCGCCGGCTGGCGGCGACTTGGCGACATCGGCGGGGATGTTGTGGGCAAGGGCGGGCAGGGCGCTCGCGAGCACGAGGGCAAGTGCGGCGGAAACCAGTTTCATCGGAACATCTCCTGCTGGGCCAACGCACGCTGCGGTGGCTTCAGTCATTGGATGCCGGATCTCGCAAAAGGTTCCCGGAAATCGTCGTGATGCTGCAGCGTGTCGAGGCCTTGCCTTGAGCCCTGCAATGTAGATGCAATCTTTGCGGCGTAGCTGCCCGGGAACATCATCCACAACCTGGGATCAGACATGTCTCTCAGCACTGCCCGCCGCGCTGTCGGCACACTTGCTGTCGCCGCCGCCATCTTCTTGGCCGGCTGCCAGTCGGACGTCATGAAGGGCTATATCGGCCAGCCGCTCGAGTCAGTGATCATCGACTACGGCCCGCCCACGTCGGTGATCGAACTCGGCCGCGGCCAGCGCGCCTATCAGTGGAGCAAGATTACGACAAACGCCGTAGCCGGCTCGACCAGCGGCGAGTACCGCGACACCAGGCGCGGCACGCGCTATGAGGAAATGACGACCCCGGGCTATGTCGAGGAGCAGGAGTGCTTCTACACATTCTACGCCACCAGGTCCGAGGGGCGCTGGTACATCACCAACTTCCGCAAGCCGAAGCTGGAATGCGAGTAACCGCGTGATGCCGTGCCGGTGGAGGCCCTAATGCCGCCACCGGTTTCGGCCACGACGGCCTGAGGACTGACTGAGGGAATACGTGCATGCGCATTTTGCTGCTCGAGGACGAGCCGGAGATGGCCTCGGTGCTGAAGTCGGCGCTGGCACGTCGCAATGTCATCGTCGATCACGTCGCCACGCTCGCAGATGCTGAAGCCGCGGCCGAGTTCGGCCCGTACGATGCCATCGTGCTCGACCGCCGCGTGCCGGATGGCGAAGGCCTCGACCTCATTCCCAAGCTGCGCGCCCTGCGTGTCGATGCGCCGGTCCTGATGCTGACCGCGCTCAGCGGCCTCAATGATCGTGTCGCCGGCCTCGATGCCGGCGCCGACGACTATCTGGTCAAGCCGTTTGCCATCGAGGAACTGATGGCGCGGCTGCGCGCGCTGCATCGCCGCCCTGTCGCGCTCAGATCCGAGCAGACGATAGTCGGCAGGCTCACCTATGATTTTCACCATCGCGAGGCGAGCGTCGGCGACAAGCCGCTGGAGCTGTTGCGGCGCGAACAGCTGGCGCTGGAAGCACTGCTGCGCCGGCCCGGCCGCACCGTCCTGCGCGCCACGCTCGAAGAGTCGGTCTACGCCATGGACGACGAGATCGGCTCCAACGCGCTCGATTCCCACGTATCGCGCCTGCGCCGCAAGCTCGACGACGTCTCGGCCGGGGTCGAGATCAGGGCGATCCGCAACCTCGGCTACCTCCTGCGCGCCGTGGCATGAAGAAGCTGCGCCCCACCTCGCTGCAATGGCAGCTCGTGCGCAAGCTGATCCTGCTGCAGGCCGCGACGCTGTTCGCCTTCGTCGGCCTCATCTGGTTTGTGCTGTTCCTGCTTGAGCCCCGGCTGCTCAGCGACAATGAAACCGCCGTGGAGGCAGTTGCCGGTGCGGTGAGCAGGGATGTCAGCGGAAACCTCATCCTGCGCGACACCGACGACATGCGCGCGGCACGCCAGAACTATCCCAACCTGTGGCTGGTCGTGCGAGACCAGGCAGGCAAGACGCTCCAACAGGGGAACGTACCGGACGCTTACAACGACGGGCATGTCGGGTTGCCCTGGGCACTCGACTACGCGTTCCTGCGCTTTCCGATGCACGATCTGCGCCCTGACGCAATCCTCGCCAATCGCCCGACCGACGCCGGCCGGGTCCAGATACTCACCTCGACCATTCTCTCGCGCATGGAAACGAACGGCGTCGATGTGACATTCCAGCTGAGCCTCGACGGTACGCGCGACGCCAGTGGTCAAATCGACTGGATGAAGATCGGACCGACGGTGGCACTGATCATCGTGGCGTTTCTGGCGCCCTTCTTCATCGTCATGGGCGGCACGACCCTCGTCGTCACGCCGACGGTGGTCCGCCGGGCGCTCGCCGGCCTTGTCGCGACCGCCAGGCAGGCCGGCCGCATCGACATCGACAATCGCGGCGTGCAACTGCCGACCGCCAACGTGCCGACCGAGATCGAGCCGATGGTGCAGGCCTTCAACAACGCACTGTCGCGCCTCGGCCAAGGGTACGACCAGCGCAACCGGTTCCTGACCGACGCGGCGCACGAACTGCGCACGCCGATCGCCATCCTGCGCACCCGCGCCGAACTGTTGCGCGAGGACCCCGAAAGCGGGCGCCTGCTGAAGGACATCGAGCGCCTGTCGCATCTGGCGCAGCAACTGCTCGACCGCCAGGTACTCGACCAGTCGGCAGGCGCCCGCGAGGTCGTCGACCTCGTCGAGTTCGCCCGCCATCTCGCCGCCGATTTCGCGCCGCTGGCGCTTGCCGCCGGCTACGACTTTTCCTTCGAGCCGGCGGCGTCGAGCGTGCTGGTCAACATCCAGCCGTCGCAAATCCAGCAGGCCGTCACCAATCTCTTGCGCAACGCCATCGATCATGGCGGCGGCGAGGGCATCGTTTCGGTGGTGGTGGACGCCAAAGGCGGGCTGGAAATCCATGATGAAGGCCCGGGCATTCCCGACGACGAACATGAGCGCGTCTTCCAGCCGTTCTATCGCCTGCGCCCGCGCAACAGCGGCGCTGGCCTCGGGCTCAACCTTGCCCGCGAGATCGCCCGGCTGCATGGCGGGGGCGTCGAAATCCTGGTTGGCCCATGGCGCGGTGCCCGCATCAGGCTGCAGCTGCCGCTGTGGCAGTCGACGACACCTGGCGCGAAGCCGGATGCTGCAAGGCAGGTCGGCTAAAGCTGCCCCGGAGCCGCCGGTGACAGCGGCGAGGCTCACGGCTTGGGCTTCGCCTTGACCTCGGCGGTAGGCGCGTCGGGCGTGACGGCGGGTGCCGTTGCTGACGGCTTGTCTTGCCCCTCCGGTGCCTGCAGGCCGCCCTTGCTGAGATTGACCGAAATGCCAAACAGCCGCCATTGCCGCTCGACCGGTGCAAACAGCAATTCGAAATCGACCTGCAGCGGCAGAGACGGGAAGTAGCCGGCCATGTGCAGCATGCCGTTGGGTTCGATCTGCGGCATTAGTGTCAGTTGCGGTTCGAGAACGGCGACCGCGCCGAGGTCGAATTCCTGCTGGCGATGGGTGGCGAAGATTTCACTCAGCCTGGCAGCGTTGTTGGCCTGGAAGCCGGGCGCGCCGAGGTCGCGGAGCACTGTGTAGTTGCCGGTCTTGTTGGCCTGGTCGAGCGCGAGGATTGCGCCGCGCGTCAGGATCAGCACGCCGTTCCTGTCGATGTCGGCGGGTTTCGCCGCTTGCGGCTTGTCGGCTTTCGACTTGGCGGTTTGCGCAAGAGCTGTGGTCGAAACGAGCCCCGGCACTCCGTCCGCCAGCAGCGTCAGGAGGATGACAACAATACTTGAAACTCTGGCTTTGGATATCAGCTGATCGCGCATGTCAGGTCATGTCTGCCGGGAAAGGCGGGTGCCCCGCCGCAATCGCCTTGGGGCACCCTGAGATGGGCGCCCATCGCAAGGGCACGCCTGGCCTTGCTTTGGGCACCGGGCCTAAACTGAATGCTCTAGAACTCCCCCATCATGCCGAACCGCGCCGCATGGCTGTCACCGCCGCCATAGGAATAGCCGAGGCTGATGGCGACCGGATTGTCGAAGTCGAGCCGGTGGCTGAGCGAGCCGCCGAAGGCCGTTTCGCCCTTGAAGTGGCCGACATTCGCCGCCCAGCTGGTGCGTCCCGCCGCGGACGGCATCGCCGCACTCGACATGGCGATCGCCGCCGCGATGCCTTGGCGTGCCTCGGTGCGCGTTTCGCCGACCCACTGCGCAGGCCCTCGACACTGGCCGTCGTTGCCAGTGTCGAGACGTCGAAGGCCGACACGGCAAGGTTGCCGCTGGCATCCGAGGTGACAAACTGGATCGGGCCGGTCTGGGCGGCGAGGCTGGCGGAGGATGCGAGGCCGGTGAGTGTGTAGGTGTTGTCGCTATGACCAAGCTTCATCTGGTTGGCACGCGTGGTGACAACACCTTGCCCGATTGCCGTCGAGCCGTCGAAGTTGGCCTGTGAGCCTTGACCGACTGCAGTGGCTTCGCTGGCGTTGGCCGTGGCGGCGGTGCCGATGGCTGTTGAGTTGCTGCCGAATAAATCTAAGGCACGGCCAGCTTCCGCTTGTGCTCCTATGGCCGTGTTACCAGTGCCAAACGCTCGCCCGGCTTTGGCGAGTGAGCCTACGGCTACGGAGTTCATGCTGTTGGCGAGAGAATCTTTCCCCGCGGCCACCGAATCGCGACCAGATGCATTGCTTCTAACGCCGATTGCGACGCCGCCGGCCAAGGCACTTGCCCGGTATCCCAATGCACTGGCATCGTCGCCAAGGGCAACGCTGTCAGACCCAATTGCTGTGGTCTGGAGTCCTCCAGCTTCCGCACGTTTGCCCACCGCTGTTGCTGACATACCATGTGCTTGGCTCAAAGATCCGAAGGCCGTGGCTGCATCCCCTGATGCAGAGGCACCAGGACCACATCCGAAGGTGCTCGTACCCACCGCCATCGCCGTCCCACTGCTCATGGTGCACGTTGCCTGCGCGGCGGCTTCTCCCGCCAGCGCAAGCAACGTGGCAACGATGGCTCCCCCCGCCAATCCCTTGTCGGTCCGCATGCCGCATCCTCTCCCCGCGGACGCCGGTTTCCTTGAGCGGCGTCCGTCATGCCCAGAGGATTCCGGTCGTGGCGATGCAAAGTCCATCCGGCAGATGCCGGATGCCGGCGCATTTTTTCTGGGTGGATCAGCGGGGTTAGTGGTCGCGCTTCAGCGAGGCTGCGCTCTGCAGCAGGGCGATGAGCTGGCTCTGCTTGTGCGTGCCGGTCTTGCGGAAGATCGCTTCGAGCTGCGAGCGCGCCGTGCTGAACTGGTTGCCGTGGCTGATGGCTGCTTCGCGCAGCGAATGACCGGCGGCAAGTGCCGCCGCAAGCCGCGATTCGGCCGGTGTCAGGTCGAACAGGCCGTGCAGGATCTGCGGCGCCGGCACCATTGTACTTGCGCTTGGCATTGTCGCAGTAGTCAGCACCTCAGCCTGGGAAAAGATGTCCAGCGCGGCTCGGCGCAGCGGCAGCACATGGACGATGCAGGCGGGATGCCGCTCGCTGGCTGCGACAGGCAGCGACATCACGGCCGGCGCGTCGGTCATGGACAGTTTGAGCGCGTCCGCGAAAAGGGGCTGGGCGGCGGCATCCGCCAGCGCCAGCCCGCCATGCGCCAGCGGCACGAAGAGATCCGGCATGGCTTCAAGCAGGGTGTTCACGGCCAATGCCCGGCCGCCATGGCTCAACACCGCCGCCGGCAGACCCATCGCCTGGAGTGTCGCCGCCGTACCGTGAGCGCGCTCCAGCCGTAGCCTGGCTGCGATCAATCCGGATCGCGCGAGATGTGGGCGCAGGGCCTGCCACCGCGACATCGTCTCCTTGCTGTGGCGCCCGTCCTCGATATGCCGTTCGAAGGTGAAGACAACGAGTTCGCCGGTCGGCAGCGGAATGATGGTGCCTGCCTGCCAGCCTACTCCTCGCGCCCGCATGAGCTGAGTCGGTTCGTCGGTCAGCTGCATCCACTGCGGAAAATAGTCGTCGGCATGGACGAAGCCGGAGATCGGATTGGCGTGGAAATGGCGCAGGCGTTCGCTTTGCCGCCACATGTCGGTCGTGGCGAATTCCTCGAACACTTCGCGGGTCAGGTCGGTTGCAAGCACGCCGACCGGCCGCTCGCCATCGAACACCAGCATTCCACTGGATGCTGATCCGGAGCCTGCGGCCATGCCTTGCAGGGTCGCGATCCATTGTTCGGGGACGAAGGCCGCTTCGTAGATGCGATCGACCAGTTCGTCCGCCATGGCGCTATATCCTGTCCCTCAGCGCAAACCAGTTGAGGGCGAGGAACAGAAGCGGCGTACGGAAACGCCGGCCGCCGGGGAAGGGCGGTATCTTCAGCTCCTCGATCAGCTTGAGGCGGTCGCGGTTGCCGGCCACCGTCTCGGCGTAAAGCTTGCCGAAGAAGTTCGACAGCATGACGCCGTGGCCGGAATAGCCGCCCATCGAGATGACGTTCGGCATCACCTCGCGCACGAACGGCTTGCGCGGCACGGTGATGCCGACATAGCCGCCCCAGCCATGGGTGATCTCGACATCCTTCAGCGCAGGGTAGATCTCGGTGATCTGCTTGCGGATGTGGATGTGGATGTCCTTGGGGTCGTTGACGCCGTAGATCTCGCGCCCGCCGAACAAAAGCCGCCCGTCTCGCGACTTGCGGAAGTAGCGCACGACGAAGCGGGAATCGTCGACCGACTCGCCGCCGGGGATGACCTTTGAATCCGCGCCCAGCGGCACCGTGGCGCCGATGAACGAACCGATCGGCATGATATGCGAGGCACTCACCGGCTCCAGCTTGCCGCCATAGGCATTGACGGCGATCAGGCATTTCTGGGCGGTGATGGTGCCGCGCGGCGTCGTCACCCGCACCTTGCCGCCGTGGGACGTGATGCCGGTCGATTGCGTGTTCTCGAAGATATGGGCGCTGGCAGCAGCCGCCACGCGCGCGGTGCCGATCACCAGCTTGAGCGGATGGATATGGCCGGTGCCGGTGTCGCGCGTGCCGCCATAATAGTGCGTCGAGCCAAGCCGCTCGGCGGTTTCGCTCGCGTCCATGAAGCTGACATGCGGATAGTTGAAGCGGCTGGCCATGATCTCGGCATGGGCCTTGTAGTCGTCGACATAGCGCGGCTTGTGCGCCACCGACATCTGGCCCGGCATATAGTCGATGTCGATGCTGTTGGCGGCGGTGAAGTCGAGCAGGTGCGCCTTGGCTTCCTCGGCCAGGTCGAACAACGCCTTGGCGCGGGTGAAGCCAAGCTCGCCTTCGAGCTCCTCGGCCCAGGCGCGCTGGCCGGTGCCGAGCTGGCCGCCATTGCGCCCCGAAGCGCCGTCGCCGAAGCGATGCGCCTCGATCAAAACGACATTGGTGCCGGCCTTGGCCAGATGCGTCGCTGCCGACAGTCCGGTGAAGCCGCCGCCGATGATGACGACATCGGCCTGCCTGTCGCCGTCGAGCGTTGGGTACTCAGGTCGCGGACCGGCGGTGTCCTCATACCAGGAAAGGCCAGGCGAGATCGGGGATTGATGGGGCATGATGCGGAGAGGGCTCCGGTAATTTTCGAGCGGATGCAGGCGAATGGCGAGTAGCGAATGGTGAGTAGTGAGTAGTGAAAAGCACGAGGCCCTTCTCTATTCGCTACTCACTATTCCCTATTCGTCCATTCAAACGTTCAGCAGCAGATACTCCCGTTCCCACGGGCTGATCACTTCCATGAAGGTCTCGAACTCGGCGCGCTTGATCGCCGCATAGGTGGTCGCAAACGACTGCCCCAGCAGCGACGTCAGCTCTTCGTCGCCCTCAAACAGGTCGACCGCTTCGAGCAGGCCGCGCGGCAGGTCGATCTCGTCCTCGTTGGCAGTGGTCAGAACAGGCGCTTCCGCCGGCAGCTTGTTCTTGAGGCCGATCAGGCCGCAGGCAAGCGATGCCGCCAGCGCCAGGTAGGGGTTGGCATCCGACGAGGGGATGCGGTTTTCGACGCGGCGGCCGCCCGGATCGGAACGCGGCACGCGGAAGGCGGTGGTGCGGTTGTCGTAGCCCCACTTGTTGTTGACGGGCGCCGAGGCCGCCTGCGTCAGCCGGCGATACGAGTTCACATAAGGCGCAAACATCACCAGCGCGTTCGGCACATGCTTTTGCATGCCGCCAATGAAGTGGAAGAAGGCGTCGGTCTCCGAGCCGTTTTCGGCCGCAAAAATGTTGCTGCCGGTCTTCTTGTCGACGATCGACTGGTGGATGTGCATCGCCGAGCCCGGCTGGCCCTGGATCGGTTTGGCCATGAAGGTGGCATAGATGTCGTGCTTAAGCGCTGCCTCGCGGATGGTGCGCTTGAACAGGAACACCTGGTCAGCGAGCTCGATCGGGTCGCCGTGGCGCAGGTTGATCTCGAGCTGGCCGGCACCCTCTTCGTGGATCAGCGTATCGATCTCCAGGCCTTGCGCCTCGGAGAAATGGTAGATGTCGTCGATGAGTTCGTCGAACTCGTTGACGCCGGCGATCGAATAGCCAGCACCACCGCCGATGGGGCGGCCCGAACGTCCGACGGGCGGGGTCAGTGGATAATCCGGATCGGGGTTCTTGCGGACGAGGTAGAATTCGATCTCCGGCGCGACAACGGGCCTGAGGCCGAGCTTGTCATAGGCCGCCACCACGCGCTTCAGCACGTTGCGCGGCGTGAACTCGACGTTGCGCCCGTCCTGGTGGACGAGGTCGCAGATCACCTGAGCGGTCGGATCGTCCTCCCAGGGCACCACCGACAGCGTCGACAGATCAGGCACCAGCTTCAGGTCGCCGTCGTCCTCGGGATATTCGAAGCCATTGCCGTCTTCGGGGTAGCCGCCGGAGATCGTCATCATGAATGGTGCGGACGGCAGTGCCAGCGCGGTGTTGGAGGTGAACTTGCTCGACGGCATCATCTTGCCGCGGGCAACGCCGGCCTGGTCAGGCGTGATGCACTCTATGTCCTCGATACCGCGCCATTCGAGCCATTCGGAGGCTTCCTTCCAATTCTTCACACCACGCTTGTTTTTCACAAATGCGGGCGTGCGGGCGCGAGCCCCCCGAGTGGTCGGACGGACTTCCTTCTTTGCAGGCGGCATCATTCACCAGGTTGTCGTTGCAGATTGCCGAGTATAGCCGGGCGCCATGAAATAAGAAAAGGGGGGCAAACAGGCGATTCTGCTTGGGTTCGAGCGCAAATCAGCTGGTTTCAGTCCGATTTTCGGCCTAGAGAGCCGCCATGACATCTGCTTTGCCCTCCCTCACCGCCATCGGATTCGATGCCGACGACACGCTTTGGCAGAACGAACAGTTCTTCCGCCTGACCGAAAAGCATTTCGCCGAATTGCTTGCCGATCATGGCGAGGAACAGCAGCTGATGTCGCGCCTGCTCGAGGCGGAAAAGCGCAACCTCGGCACCTATGGCTTCGGCATCAAAGGCTTCACCCTGTCGATGATCGAGACCGCGATCGAGGTGACGGAAGGCCGGGTTCCGGCGTCGGTGATCGAGAAGATCCTGGCTGCCGGCCGCGAGATGCTGAGCCATCCGATCGAGACGCTGCCGCATGTCCACGACACGCTCGAGGCGTTGGCCGGCCGCTATCGCCTGGTGCTGATCACCAAGGGCGACCTGTTCGACCAGGAGCGCAAGCTGGCGCAATCGGGCCTCGGCGATTTCTTCAATGCCGTCGAGATCGTCAGCGACAAGTCGCGCCCGACCTATGAGCGCATCTTCGCCCGCCATGGCGATGGGCCGGCGCGCAGCATGATGATCGGCAACTCGCTCAAGTCAGACGTGGTGCCGGCGATCGAAGCCGGAAGCTGGGGCGTCTACATTCCCCACGATCTGACCTGGGCCTACGAGCATGTCGACGAACCGACGGCGGCCGAGCGTTTCCGCAAGCTCCAGCATCTCGGCGAGCTGTCGGAGCTGCTGAAAAGTCTCGGCTGACGTTCAGCAGCGGCCCAGCAGCTTCTCGACGACCGGTTGCAGCCGCTCCGGCGTGATCGGCTTGGCGACAACGATGTCGACGGCGCTCGACAGTGACAGGCTTTCGGGCGTGCCGGCGCGATTGGACAAAAGGATCACCGACGGCAGGTTGCTGCCTGACGCAAGCCTCAGCGACAGGATCGACTGCATCAGTCCGTCGCAATCCTTGTTGTCACTGCCGCCGTCGAGGATGATCGTGCCTGGCGCCATGGTGCGCAGCATCGCCGCAGCCGTATCAGGCGCTTCCGAGATCGTTTTCAGCCCGGAGCGTTCGACGATCTTGGCAACGACGACGCGGTTGATCGGAGAACGGCCAACGACAAGCACTTTGGTAAGGTCTGCTGCGCCGCCATCAAGGGTGCGCGCACTCTCATCCGGGCTGCCGCCCGAATCTGGGTCATTCCATTTCATTGGCTTAGCCGACAGCTGAGGGCGTCTGTTCACTACGGGTTGCGTTCGGTGCCTTACGTTCGCGTCAACTGCGGGAAGTGTCAAGTAATACGCTGGAAACGGCATTCGACTTTAGTCGTAGGCAATAGAAATTCGACAGATGGGCCGTAGTCCATCGAGCAATAGCTCAAAAGACAAATCCCGCCCGCAGCAGGGGCTGCGGACGGGATCCGTGGGGGCAGAGGGAATGCTTGTCAGCCGTGCGGCTGCTGGGTGACGATGACGGGTATCAGCAGGTCACCCCAGTTTCCGTCGCCGCCATGGTGACGGGCCGAGCGGACCAGTTCCACCGACACGCCGGCCTCGACTGCCTTCATGACCGACTGGTTCAGGCGGTGCAGGTCGTTGGCGACGATGCGGATCACGGCCTGCTGGTCGGCGCTCATGGTGGTCGCCTGTTCTTCGGCACGTTCCTTGACACGGGTACGCGGTGCCATTGTGGTTCTCCTCGGTGGTTGCCTTGCCCTTTCGGGCGTTGCCTCGGGCGGTGCCCGGAGGCCTTGTGCCTCCGGGGTAGCTGGAGCCAGGCCTATTCGGCGGCCGGGCGGAACTGTTCGTGTTCGGTCGATTCGTGCATCGCGGTCGTCGACGACTTGCCGCCGGTGATCGCCATCGACACGGCGTCGAAGTAGCCGGTGCCGACTTCGCGCTGGTGCTTGGTCGCGGTGTAGCCGTTCACTTCGGCCGCGAATTCCGCTTCCTGCAGCTCCGAGTAGGCCGCCATCTGGCGATCCTTGTAGCCGCGGGCCAGTTCGAACATGCCGAAGTTGAGCTGGTGGAAGCCAGCCAGCGTGATGAACTGGAACTTGTAGCCCATCGCACCCAGCTCGCGCTGGAACTTGGCAATCGTCGCGTCGTCGAGGTTCTTCTTCCAGTTGAACGACGGCGAGCAGTTGTAGGCCAGCTTCTTGCCCGGATGCGCCTTGTGCACGGCTTCCGCGAACTTCCTGGCCTGCTCGAGGTCCGGCTTGCCGGTTTCCATCCAGATCAGGTCGCAGAACGGAGCGTAGGCGATGGCGCGGGCGATGCAGGGCTCGATGCCGTTGCGCACCTGGTAGAAGCCTTCCACGGTCCGGCCGGCGTCATAGTCGACGAAGGGCTGGTCGCGCTCGTCGATGTCGGACGTCAGCAGCTTGGCGGCTTCGGCGTCGGTACGGGCGACGATCAGCGTAGAGGTGCCCATCACGTCGGCAGCGAGACGAGCCGCGTTCAGGTTGCGGATGTGTGCTGCGGTCGGGATCAGCACCTTGCCGCCGAGATGGCCACACTTCTTTTCCGAAGCCAGCTGGTCTTCGAAGTGGACGCCGGCAGCACCTGCCTCGATGAAGGCCTTCATGATCTCGAAGGCGTTGAGCGGGCCGCCGAAGCCGGCTTCCGCGTCAGCCACGATCGGGGCGAACCAGGTGTCGACGGACAGGCCCTTGCCTTCCGAGGTCTCGATCTGGTCGGCGCGCTGCAGCGTGCGGTTAATGCGCTTGACCAGCTCAGGCGCAGCGTTGGCTGGGTAGAGCGACTGGTCGGGATACATCGCCGAAGCGGTGTTGGCGTCGGCGGCAACCTGCCAGCCCGAGAGGTAGATTGCCTTGAGGCCAGCGCGGACCTGCTGCATCGCCTGGTTACCGGACATGGCACCGAGCGCGTTGACGAAGTTCTCCTCGTGGATGAGCTTCCACAGGCGGTTGGCGCCCATCTCGGCCAGGGTCTGCTTGATCTGGACGGAGCCGCGCAGCCGCTTCACGTCCTCCGGCGAGTAGGGGCGCTCGATGCCGTCGAAACGGCCTTCCGGGGCTGAAGGGACGAGGTTGTAAAAATCAGTCATTGTCGACTCCGTCTGGTCACTTTGGTCTTGGGGGCGGCCACCGCGTCTAGGGTTTGTGCGGCGATTTCTATGTGACTTGTTTGACATTGCAGCGCCGAAGCAGCCAGAAAATTCAACGAAATGTGGCGGATAATAGGGAAAACCTGTGTTGCGTTTGACAGGATGGCGCTGTAAATTTGTAAAGAATGTAAAAGAGTGGGTAGGGTAATTCCCCTCCTTTCGTTGTAAATTCGGTGTAAAAGCCATGGCTGAGCAGAAAATCTTCGCCGGACCGCGCATCCGGCGCATCCGCAACCAGAAGGGCCTTACCCAGACGGCGATGGCCGAGGGGTTGGGCATCTCGCCGTCCTATCTCAACCTCATCGAGCGCAACCAGCGGCCGCTGACGGTGCAGCTCATCCTCAAGCTGGCCTCGGTCTACAAGGTCGATCCCGACGAGTTGCAGGGCGAGGCGAGGGGCTCGATCGCGGCCCTGCGCGAGGTCTTTGCCGACCCGCTTCTGTCAGGCGAGTTGCCCGGCGACCAGGAGCTGGTCGAGATCGCCGAGGCCGCACCCAATGCTGCGGCGGCGGTGATCAAGCTGTTCCGCGCCTATCGCGAGCAGGCCGAACGCCTGTCTGACCTGACTGAGTTGCTGGCGCGCGAGGGGCACACCACGGCGCTGTCGGGCGCTCGGTTGCCGATCGACGAAGTCCACGAGGTGTTCGAGCGCCGGCCCAACCATTTCACCTCGCTGGAGGAGGAGGCCGAGGCCTTCACCTCTCTGCTCGATCCTGGCGACGACCTGTTCGGCGCGCTGAAGGGCTGGCTCAGGCGCGAGCATGGCATCGTCGTCAAGGTGTTGCCGGTCGCCACCATGCCCAACTGGCGCCGCCGCTACGACCGGCATTCGCAGCGCCTGTTTCTGTCCGAACGCCTGTCGCCCTTCGACCAGCTGCGCGAGGTGGCCATGGAGGCGAGCCTGATCCGCATGCAGGTGGCGGTCGCCGCTGAAATCCAGGCGCTGAAACTCTCCTCCGACGAAGCCAAGCGCCTCGCCCGCTTCGAGCTCGGCCGCTATGCCGCGCATGCGCTGATGATGCCTTACCAGGCGTTCCACTCGGCTGCCCAGCGCGCCCGCTACGATGTCGACGTGTTGCGCTCGCGCTTCGGCGTGTCGTTCGAGCAGGCGGCCAACCGGCTGACCATGCTGCAGCGTTCAGGCAGTGCGGCGGTGCCGTTCTTCATGCTTGAGGTCGACAACGCCGGCAACCGCTTCCGCAAGGCCGGCGCGCAAGGTTTTCCGCAGAGCCGTTTCGGTGGTGGTTGCCCGAAGCTGCCGGTGCATGCTGCCTTCACCCAACCGGGCCAGATCTTCGTCGAGGCGGTGGAAATGCCCGATGGCGCCGAGTTCCTGTGCGTCGCACGCACGCTCGAAGGGCCGCAGGGCGCTTTCAGCGAGAGGCCGAGGCGTACGGCGATCCTGCTCGGCTGCGACATCGCCTTCCGTGACGAGATCGTCTATGGCGCCGCCCTTCCGGCACTTTCTATCGGCGCCAAGCCAGGCACCGTGACGGCGACGCCGGTTGGCCCGGCCTGCCGCTTGTGCGAGCGTTCCGGCTGCCTGTCGCGCGCCGAACCGCCTATCACCAGGCCGCTCGGCCTCGACGAGATGGTAACGGGGCTCTCGGCCTTCGATTTCCAGTAAGCGCCAGATCAGGCGCTCAGCTTGCCAAGTGCTGCGCTGTCGTCCTGCCAGGTGCCCGACTGTGCCAGCGCATGCGCCGTGGTGGAATCCACCGGCCGGCCGTAGAGAAAACCTTGCGCCTCGTCGCAGCGCCGGTCCTTCAGGAACGCGGCCTGGAAATCCGTCTCGACGCCCTCGGCCAGGACCGGGATCGACAGCTTGTGGCCGAGTTCGATGACCGTTTCGATGACGCTGGTCGCCTGCGCCTGGCGGCCAAGCGCGTTGAGGAAGCTGCGATCGACCTTGATCTTGTCGAAGGGGAAGGAAAACAGCGTCGACAGCGACGAGTAGCCGGTACCGAAATCGTCCATGGCAACGCGCACGCCCAGCGCCTTGATCTTACGCAGCACGAGCAACGCCTGGCCCGGATTGTCGATCAGCATGGTTTCGGTGATCTCGATCTCGAGCCGCGTCGGCTCCAGGCCCGTCTCGGTAAGGATTTCGGTCAGCCGCTCGGCGAAGTTGGGGCGCATCAGCTGCACCGGCGAAACGTTGACCGCAACGCCTGTGGGCGCCGGCCACTGCGTCGCTTCGTGGCACGCCTGCATCAACACCCAGTCGCCGATCTCGACGATGATGCCGGTCTGCTCGGCAACCGGAATGAAGTCGGCCGGCGATACCTCGCCGAGCTGTGGGCTGGTCCAGCGCAGCAGCGCCTCGAAGCCGAGCAACTGGCGCTTCTTCATCGAGATCTGCGGCTGGTAGACCAGGCGGAGTGCGCCCTCGGCGATGGCGCTGCGCAGGCCGATGGCGATCTGGCCGCGGCGGCGGCCGTCCTCGTCGGCATCGGCGTCGTACCAGCACCATGTGCCGTCCTGCAGCTTCTTGGACCGGTACATTGCGAGGTCGGCGCGCGTCGTCAGCTCGTCGACGCTGTCGCCGTCCTTGGGATAGACCGAAATGCCGATGCTGGCGCTGGTCGAGAAGCGGCCCTTGCCCAGTTCGTTGGGACGCGAGAAGGCGTCGCTGATGCGGGCCGCAAACTCCTCGACCTCGTTTTCGCGGGTGAACGGCTTCACCGCAATGAACTCGTCGCCGCCGATGCGGGCAAAGAACTCGCCGTCGATCAGTGACGCGCGCATGCGCGCGGTGGTCTGGATCAGCACCGCGTCGCCGGCGGCATGGCCGTAGACGTCGTTGATTTCCTTGAAGCGGTTGAGGTCGATCGCAATGAGCGCCAGCGAGGTGCCTGCCGCCTGCTTCAGCCGCATCGGCAGTTCATCGCGAACGGCGGCGCGGTTGGGCAGGCCGGTCAGCGGATCGTGCATCGCAAGGTGCCTGAAATGCGCGACGGCGTCCTGCTGGCCCTGCTCTTCGGCAAGGTGAGTAACCGCGCCAAGCATCACCACGAGCACGGTCACCAAGACAACCAGGATCGCCAGCACGCTGTCGGACATCAGCTGGCTGGGAACCACCACGCGCGGGTCGGGCGTGATCTGCACCGCGCCCATGGCGGTGAAGTGCATGATGCCGATACCCAGGATCAGCGCGGCCATGCCGGCATACTGGCTGTCGCGACTGGTGCCGCGCGCCACGCGGTTGGTTGCCAACATGCCGAGTGCCGCGCCGGCCATGATTGAAAAAGCGACGAAGGACGGATCGTAGCTGATGGTGCCGGCGACGACGAAACCGCGCATGCCGGTGAAATGCATCAGTGCGATGCCGGCGCCGATGACGGCGCCGCCGGCCTCGATCATCCAGTCGCGTTCGCGGCTGGCGGCGATGAGGAAGCCGGCCATCGAGGTGGCGATGGCAAAGGCCAGGGACAGCACTGTGAAATTGGGCTCGAAGCCGTGCTCGACATTGGGGATGAAGCCAAGCATCGCCAGGAAATGCGTCGTCCAGATGGTCATGCCGCCGGCGAGGCCAGCCATGACCACAAAGGCCGCGTGCTTGGCGCGCCGGACATTGCGGGCACGGGCGAACAGGCGCATCGACACCACGCAGCCCAGCGCGCAGATGGCCAGGGCGGCGGCGACAAAACGGTAGTCGTGTGCGGTGACGAGGCAGTTGAGTACGGTCAGCATGAACGGTTCCTTGCGCGTCGGCCGAAACTCCGTTTTCGGAGGGCGCGATGCGCAGTTCCAGAGTTTGCCCGGCTTTATCCGGGACAAACCTTGCCGATCCGTTTCTCCCCATTGGGCCACGGCGCGTGGTTGACTTGGCAGGTAATTGAAGGTCGCGTGCGCCGCACCCATGTGCTCACCGAAACTGGGCGATGACCCAGTATTTGGAGAGGATCACATGAGTAGTTCCGATGTCCGCCCCAAGTCGAGGCGGTGGCTGAAGCGTGTGGCGCTTGCTGTTCTGGCGCTGCTGATTATCGTTGTGCTGCCACTCGGCTTCATCTTGTATCCGGTGTTCAAATCTTACCCGGCCGCGGCTTCTTCCACCGGCAGTTCGGCGGCCGACCAGAACGCGCAGGATTTGGCTCATCTTCGCAACATGCAGCTGGTCGAACGCAGCTTTACGGCTGAAACCAGTGCCGCCTTTGTCCAGGCAGTCGACGAACTAACTGCTCAAGCCTCGGAGCTTGACCGGCCTGCACTGGCGATGGGAGCGGCCAAGGCGGTTGCTATTGCCCGGAACGGCCACACCAACGTTCTCGGCCTTGCCGGCGGGCAGGGCTTCAATGCCGTCCCGCTGCGTCTCGGCTGGTTTGCCGACGGCCTTTTCGTTGTCCGCGCCACAGCTGAGCATCGCGATCTTCTCGGCGCGCAAGTGCTTGCGGCGAACGGCAAGACCCCGGACGAACTGGTCGCGGCGTTGCGGCCATATGTCGGCGGCACCGAAAAATACGCGCGCGAGCTTTCGCCGAATTTCATGATCTCGCCCGAGCTGCTCCACGCAGCCAAGCTGGCCGCCAAGGTGGACGAGAGCGCCTTTCGCTTCCGCAAGGCCGACGGCACCGAAATCGAGCGCACGCTTGCCGTCGTGCCGGACAAGGGCGAGCCGTCGACGAGAACCGTGTGGCCGAAGCGCGACCTCAGTCCGGTTGCCCCTGAAAAGGGTGGCGCCGGCTGGGTCCATGTGCTGGATGGCGTCACGCCGCCTTACCTGTCGCGTCCCGACCAGAACGCGTGGCACAGCTACCTCGAAGGCGACAACATCCTCTACGTGCAGGTCAACAGGTTCCGCGATGCGGACGGGGCGCCGATGACCGACTATCTGGCGAAACTGCTTGCCGAGGCCGGCACACGCAAGGTCAGCCATGCCGTCGTCGATCTCAGGTTCAGCCCGGGCGGCAACTACATGCTCGGCACCGATTTTTCGCGTCTGCTGCCGGAGGCCGTGCCCAATGGCCGCATCTTCATCCTGACCAGCGGCAACACCTTCTCGGCGGCGATCAGCATCGCGTCGCGGCTGAAATATTACGCTGGTGAGCGTGCCGTGCTGGTCGGCGAGGAAATGGGTGACGCCGGCCAGATGTGGGGCGAGGGCGGCACGACGGTCATGCCCAACTCCAAGATCGCGTTCCGCTACACCACCGCCTATCACGATTGGGAAAACGGCTGCCGGCTGTCGCAGCTGACCACCTGCTTCCTGCCGAACTATGTCTACGGCACTGCCCCGGGTTCCCTGTTGCCCACCGTTCCCGTCAGACAGACCTTCGCCAGCTACGTTTCGGGCGAAGATGCCGTCCTGTCGGAAGCACTGAAGCAGGCCAAGCAGGCCAAGTAGAGACAGGGCGGGTCTCCTCTAGCCCCGGAGGTCCGCCTTGTTTGTCCTGCCGGCGCTTGCGCGGAGGACAGCCACCACTCCACCAAGCGCGGCGACGCTGCCGACAGCGAGTCCGGCGTAGAGATAAGTGTTGGCAAAACCGAATGCCGCGATCATCGGCTGGCTGGCGAAGGGCGAGATGAAGTGTCCGGCGAAGATGCTGGCGGTCATGCCGCCGGCAACGCGTCCGCGCATCTCGGGCGCCGCGGCCGCCATCGCCGCTGCTGCGATGTTGGGCATCATCATGCCGAGACCCAGGCCAACCACGGCGGCGGCCAGCAGGACCATGACCAGCGCGTTCGCCAGTCCCACCAGGATGTAGCCTGTCGCCATCAGGCCAAAGGCGAGGCTGAACACGCCGATAACCCCAAACCTGGCGCGCAACCGCGCATAGCCCAGCGCGGCAATCGCGCCGATCAGGCTGCTGAGCCCGATAGCGAGGCCGGCCAGTGTCGGCGAACCGATGCCCATGGCGTTCAGGTGGAACGGCAGTTGGACGGGCAGCAGGTAGAAGGCGACGCTGTTGAGCACGGCCGCGATGTAGACGGCGAAGACGGCGAGCCATGCCGTGCCGGCTGAGGCTTGTATGGCAACGGTCGCCGACGGCATGCGGTTGCGCATCGGCTCGTCGATGAATGCGACTATAGCCGGTATCAGCACCAGCGACAGGCCGTAGACGGCGAAGGGCGCACGCCAGTGCAATTCGGCCAACATGCCGCCGCCGGTCAGGAAGATCAGTCCTCCGAAGCCGACGAATGCCGATTGATAACCCATAAAGCGGTCACGCGCCGGGCCGCTGAAATAGTCGCCGACAAGCGCTGTCGCCGTCGTCATCACGCCGGCAACGGCAACGCCAAGCAGCGCGCGTCCGACGAGAAGGGCGGGCAGGCTCTCCGCCAGCAGCCCCGACATGCCGCCCAGCCCATAGAGCAGAGCTGCAACGATCAACAGCGGCCGGCGGCCGACGCGGTCGGCCAACCCGCCGGCGAACGGGGCGCAGATGACGATGGACAGCGCCGGCAGCGTCAGCACCAGCCGCGTCAGAATCTCGACGTTGGGGCTGCCGGCGAAATGGCTTTCGATCGCCGGCAGTGAAGGCGAAATGGTCGCGCCCGACATGATCGTCAACGTGCTGATCAAAAGCAGCGTGATGTTGCGGCCGGCATGCCCGTCGGGCACGGCCGCCGCTTCCGTAACCCGAACCTGTTGCAGCGCGTTCATGCGGCCACCTCCAGATAGGGCGTGTTGGCGCGTGCCTCGCGCAGGTTGATCGCCCACCATTGCAAGCGAGCGAGCAGCGCAGACATCGCCTTGCGCGAGTCACGCGGGTCCATCAGCGTGCCGTCGCGGTCGAACTTGCTCCAGGCGCTGGCGAAACTCACCGTGTCTCGGATCGCCACGACATGCAGCTCGGCAAAGACCAGGCGCAACTGTTCGATCGCCCGCAGCCCGCCTGATATGCCGCCGTAGGAGACGAAGGCCAGCGGCTTTGCCTGCCACTGGATGCTGTGGGCGTCGATCAGCGCCTTGAGATCGGCGGTGTAGCCGTGGTTGTACTCGGGCGTCACCACCAGGAAGGCATCGGCATCGCCGAGGCGGCGGGCGACATCGGCGCGATTTCTGCCAAGGTCGCGCGGGTCGACATAGTCGATAGCGAACTGCTGGTGGCCCGCAACTTCGGCAGCGACCCAGTTGACGACGGTATCGCAGAAACGGCCCTCGCGGGCGCTGCCATAGATGATGGCGAGCTTGATCTTCTGGGGCATTTTGAGGGGTGGCTCCATTTCGTTTTTCGTGTCGGAGCCGCTTCTGTAAAACCTCAACTAATATTGAGGTCAAGCAGAAAATCGCGCGCTGTAAAATTGTCGATGGCGACCTCCGATCGGTGGTCGTGCTCTGTAGGGCGGTTTGCCACAAACCATCGCCATGGGCTGGACCTCGCCCGACCTGACCTGATGCGGTAGCGAATTGGACCGCTTCAAGTCGTTTTGAGCATATCCAGCCGCCAAAAGGTCATCGATACTGAGGCTATGACAGACCCGGCAATCCCGCTTTCCAACGTCGTCAGTCCGCAGGTTTCGCGGCGGGACGAGCGTTTGGGCATCGTCCTGGTGTTCTTGTCGGCGCTGATGTGGAGCCTCGGTGGCGCCATCGGGCGCTTTATCGAGATCGAAGACATCTGGACCGTGGTGTTCTGGCGCTCGTTCTGGGCTGCCGCTTTCCTTCTGGCCTTCATGGGCTGGCGTGACGGCCTGCGCGGAACGTTGCAATTGTTCCGTGGCATGGGGCTTCCCGGGCTGCTGGTGGCGATCTGCTTCGCCACCGCCTCGACGTCGTTCGTCATTGCCCTTGCCTACACCACCGTCGCCAACGTGCTGCTGATGCAGGCCGGCGTGCCATTGCTTGCGGCGCTGTTTGCCTGGGTGCTGTTTCGCGAGCGGGTGGCGCTGGCGACATGGGCGGCGATCCTGGCGGTGATCGTCGGCGTGGCGATCATGGTTTCGGAGTCGCTCACCGGCAAGGTTTCGCCGATCGGCGACGGCCTTGCCTTGCTGATTGCGGTGGTGTTTTCGATCGCCACCGTCATCACCCGCCGCTTCTCGCATGTGCGCATGACGCCGGCCACCTGCCTCGGCACCATGATCGCGGCGGCCTTTGCCGCCTCACAGGCTTCGGCCTTTGCCGTTTCGCCACGCGAAATGGGATTTCTCTTTGCATTCGGCGTCGTCAATCTCGGGCTGGGCCTCGCCTTCTTTGCCACCGGGGCAAGATTGATCCCTGCCGCCGTCGCCGCCCTGATCGGCACCTTCGAGCCGATGCTGGGGCCGATCTGGGTCTGGCTCGTCCATTCCGAAGTGCCGTCGCTCCGTACCATCATCGGTGGTGCGGTCATTTTCGTCGCCTTGCTCGTGCATCTCGGGCTCGAGTTCAGGCGACAGGCGCAACCGCAAAGACCGGGCGTCACCGGCATGCCGATGCCCGATTGATCAATTGGTCGTTTACCATTGACAATACTACCGTCGGGCGGGCAGGCTGAGCGTTGAGGGTAACAACAACACAGGCGTATCTTGCCAGGTTCCACTGCCGGGGCTTCGGTGTCCGCAGATGTAAATCGCCGTAACGTTTGCGCCGTGCCGCGAGCCGGCGGGAGCGCGCTACCTTCATCACTCGATTTTTGTACAGGACCAGGATGCGCCGGGACGGGTGCGTCCGCAAAAGGAGACTGCCATGAACCGTAGAGCGCTTTGGCTGACCGCCGCGTCAGCCGTTATCGCCGTGTTTACGATCCCCGCCAGCGCCCAGGAGCGGGTCGTCAACGTTTACAACTGGTCCGATTACATCGATTCCACGATCATCGAAGACTTCACCAAGGAAACCGGCATCAAGGTCGTCTATGACGTCTACGATTCGAACGAGATCCTCGAAACCAAGCTGCTCGCCGGCGGCAGCGGCTATGACGTCGTCGTGCCGACGGCCAGCCCCTTCCTGGCGCGCCAGATCCAGGCCGGCGTTTATCAGAAGCTGGACAAGTCCAAGCTGCCCAATCTGACGAACGTCTGGGATGTGGTTAGCTCGCGCACCGCCGCCTACGATCCGGGTAACGAATACTCGGTCAATTACATGTGGGGCACGGTCGGCATCGGCTATAACCAGAAGAAGATCAAGGAAGCGCTCGGCATCGACAAGATTGACAGCTGGGACGTCGTCTTCAAGCCGGAGCAGCTGGCCAAGCTCGCCGACTGCGGCGTCTACGTGCTGGATTCGCCAACCGACATCTTCCCGACCACGATGAACTATCTCGGGCTCAAGCCGCAGTCGACCGAACTGGGCGACCTGTCCAAGGCGGAAGAGGCCCTGCTTGCGGTGCGTCCGTCGATCCGCAAGTTCCATTCCTCGGAATACATCAACGCGCTTGCCAATGGCGACATCTGCCTGGCCGTCGGCTGGTCTGGCGACGTGTTCCAGGCACGCGACCGTGCTTCCGAAGCGGATCAGGGCGTCGTCGTCGACTACGTCATCCCCAAGGAAGGTGCCGAGATGTGGTTCGACCAGATGGCGATCCCGGCCGATGCCCAGCACGTTGCCGAGGCGCATGAGTTCATCAATTACATGCTGAGGCCGGAAGTCGCGGCCAAGGCTTCGAACTACATCTTCTATGCCAATGGCAACAAGGCATCGCAGCAGTTCATCGACAAGGAGATCACCAGCGATCCGGCGATCTATCCTGATGAAGCGACGCTCGCCAAGCTCTTCACCGTGCCGCCCTACGATCCCAAGACCCAGCGCGCGGTGACCCGCAGCTGGACCAAGATCGTCACTGGACAATAATTTCGGGCATACGAGCCCGGCGCCATCGGCGCCGGGCTTCGCAATCAGGGGCAGGTGGGAGAGGCAAATGAAATCGCTCGGCAATATCCGCAGGGAGTTTGCTCCCTGGAACAAGCCAGACGCCAAGCCCTACATTCAGTTCAAGAACGTCACCAAGCGCTTCGGTGACTTCACCGCCGTCAACAACCTGTCGCTGTCGATCTACGAGCGCGAGTTCTTCGCGCTGCTCGGCGCTTCGGGCTGCGGAAAGTCGACGCTGCTGCGCATGCTCGCCGGCTTCGAGGAGCCGACCTCCGGCCAGATCCTGCTCGACGGCCAGGACCTGCGCGGCATCCCGCCCTACCGGCGGCCTGTCAACATGATGTTCCAGTCCTACGCGCTGTTCCCGCACATGACGGTCGAGCAGAACATCGCCTTCGGCCTCAAGCAGGATGGCATGCCCAAGGCTGAAATCGACACCCGCGTCGCCGAGATGCTCAAGCTGGTCAAGCTCAGCCAGTTCGCCAAGCGCAAGCCGCACCAGCTTTCGGGCGGCCAGCGCCAGCGCGTTGCACTTGCCCGCGCGGTGGCCAAGCGACCCAAGGTGCTTTTGCTGGACGAACCGCTCGGCGCGCTCGACAAGAAGCTGCGCGAGGAAACCCAGTTCGAGCTGATGGACCTGCAGCAGACGCTGGGCCTGACCTTCGTCGTCGTCACCCACGACCAGGAAGAGGCCATGACCATGGCCGATCGCATCGCCATTCTCGACAAGGGCGAGGTGATGCAGGTGGCGACGCCGGCCGAGGTCTATGAAGCGCCGGGCTCGCGCTTCGTCGCCGACTTCGTTGGCAACATCAACATGTTCGAAGGCAAGGTCGCCGACCGTGACGGCGCGGGCGCGACAATCGCCAGCGCCAATGGCGTTACCATCCGCACGGCCAACGCCGGCGAGGCTGCCGCCGGCAGCGAGGTCGCCTTCGCCATCCGGCCGGAGAAGATCAAAGTCTCGTCGAAGAAGCCGGAAACTGGCGACAATGTCATGGAAGGCGAGATCTACGACATCGCCTATCTCGGCGACATGACCATCTTCCACGTCCAGCTCGGCAACGGCCAGGTGGTCAAGGCAAGCTCGCTCAACGCGACGCGCGCCACCGAGGACCCGCTGAGCTGGGACGACAAGGCCTGGATCTCCTTCCGCAACGACGCCGGCGTCGTTCTGACGCGATAGGTGGGGAGATGAAACACCCGCTCTCCGCCATCACCGACCGCCTCGTCATCCTGATCCCCTATTTCTGGCTGCTGTTCTTCTTCCTCATTCCGTTCTTCATCGTCTTCAAGATCTCGCTGTCGACGACGGCGATTGCCATGCCGCCCTACACGCCGACGCTTGGCCTTGCCGACGGATTTTCCGGGCTGTTGTCGCAGATCGGCGAGTTCAGCTTCGACAACTACCTCTGGCTGACGCAGGACGCGCTCTACTTCAACGCTTATGTATCGAGCGTGATCATCGCCGGGATTTCGACCCTTCTGGCGCTGATCGTCGGCTACCCGATCGCCTACGGCATGGCGCGCGCGCCGGCAACGATCCGGCCGACGCTGCTGATGCTGGTGATCCTGCCATTCTGGACCAGCTTCCTGATCCGCGTCTACGCCTGGATCGGCATCCTCAAGCCGGAGGGCCTACTCAACCAGTTGCTGCTTGCCACCGGCGTCATCGACCAGCCGCTGGTGATCCTCAACACGCACACCGCGATCTTCATCGGCATCGTTTATTCCTACCTGCCATTCATGATCCTGCCGCTCTATTCGGCGCTGGAGAAGATGGACTATTCGCTGATCGAGGCGGCGCAGGACCTCGGCTGCCCGCCAGCCTCCGCATTCTGGAAGATCACCTTCCCGCTGTCGCTGCCCGGCGTGATCGCCGGCTGCCTGCTGGTGTTCATCCCGGCTGTCGGCGAGTTCGTCATCCCCGACCTGCTCGGCGGCTCGCAAACGCTGATGATCGGCAAGACGCTGTGGAACGAGTTCTTCGCCAACCGCGACTGGCCGGTCTCCTCAGCGGTGGCGGTGATCCTGCTTCTGCTGCTGGTCGTGCCGATCATGTTCTTCCAGCAGGCGCAGGCACGCGCCCAGGAACAGGGGCGCTGAGATGAACTCGAGCTGGAGCCGCTTCAACATCACGGCCATCGTGCTGGGCTTTGCCTTCCTCTATCTGCCCATCGTGCTTCTGGTCGTATTCTCCTTCAACGAGTCGAAGCTCGTCACAGTCTGGGGCGGCTTCTCGACCAAGTGGTACGTCTCGCTGTTCCACAACCAGGGCCTGATGGACGCGGCGTGGGTGACCATCCGCGTCGGCCTGATCTCGGCGACGATGGCGACCGTGCTCGGCACGCTCGCCGCACTGGCGCTGACCCGCTACACCCGTTTCCGCGGCAGGGTGCTGTTTTCGGGCATGGTGTTTGCGCCGCTGGTCATGCCCGAGGTCATCACCGGCCTCTCGTTGCTTTTGCTGTTCGTCGCCGTAGGCCTTGATCGCGGCTTCTTCACGCTGACACTTGCCCACATCACCTTCTCGATGTGCTTCGTCGCCGTCGTCGTGCAGTCGCGGCTGGTCACCTTCGACCGCTCGCTCGAGGAAGCGGCGATGGATCTCGGCGCACCACCGGTCAAAACCTTCTTCCAGATCACCTTGCCGGTCATCCTGCCGGCGATCATTTCCGGCTGGATGCTGGCCTTCACGCTGTCCATCGATGACCTGGTGATTTCGAGCTTCACCTCGGGGCCGGGCGCGACAACCCTGCCGATGAAGATCTACAGCCAGGTGCGCCTCGGCGTGACGCCCGAGATCAACGCTGCCTGCACCATCCTGATCGGCATCGTTGCCTGCGGTGTCATCGCTGCCTCGCTGGTCAACAAGCGGCGCGAGGTCCAGCGCCTGCGTGACGAACAGGCAGCGCAGCGCGGGTGAACCGGCGTCCTGGTCTGTCGCCAGCAACGGCGGCGACCAGTCTTGCCGGGCATAAGGAAAGAACCCTGGAGCGGCCGAAAAGGCCAGAGTTTCCAAGGATATGCCTCTGGATAAGCAAAAGTCGCCATGATAGCGTCGTGGCGATTGTTTCAAGGAGTAGGGTTGATGACGCGTTTTCTAGCCACAGCTGCAGCTTTGTCTTTCGTCGCATTGGCCGCTACGGCCTGTAACACCCCGCAGGAACGTGCCGTCGGCGGCGGTGCCGTTGGCGCCGTGGGTGGTGCACTCGTTGGCCAGGCCATCGGCGGCAACACCGGTGCCACGGTCGCGGGCGCTGTCATCGGCGGCCTTGCCGGCGCGATGATCGGCGCGGGCACGGCACCCGGCGAATGCCGCTACCACCAGTACGACAACCGCGGCCGGCCGATGTACGACCGTTACGGCAAGCCGGTGACCTACCTGGCCCCCTGCCAGTAAGCACCTCCGCCATCGCGGTGCATTTTCGTCCCTTTGGGACAGCAAAACGGCGCGCTTCAGATGAAGCGCGCCGTTTTCGTTTTCGAATTAGCGCCGCTTAACCGTGGTCCAATTCGCGCAGGTAGTTCGCAATGGCCTTGGCAGTTGCTTCTGCCGCCGACGCGGAAACCTCCGATTGCCCCATGTGGTCGCTGGCAAGCGACAGCAGGTAGTCCGTAACCTTCTCCACCGGCCAGCCATTCCGGCGCCCGGACGCGGCCTCGATCAGGTAGCTGTCATATTCGTCGGCGAAGGGTTCGTTGCGCCAGTCTGCACCTGGCGCGAGCAGGCCGATGGGGTCCCAGGTCGACCAGGCGATCTCACGCAACCTCGAAAGATCCAGGGACTTCGCATCGGGCATGACTGGCCGCCTGCGTTCGGGTCGATGTCAGCCGCAGAACGCGCGGACGATCTTGCCGTTCGTGGGGTCGGTTTCGACGGTGACGCGCTCCTGGCGAAAATCCATCGTCGCCGGATCACCCGGCTTGTGCTGGCGAACGATGGTCGCACCGGTGAGGCGCTTCACCTCGTCGTCGGCGAGCCGGTCCTTGCCGGCAAGTGATTCTGCAGCAGTGCGATCGCAGATTCCTGATGTCGGCTGTCCTGTCGCAGGCTCTTTCTGGCATCCGGCGAGAACGATCATCGCCGTGGCAATGCCGGCTGCAACGCGCAGGTCGATCATGGGCAAGGTCCTTTGATTCGCGATTTCAGCAGACGATCAGGCCGGAATGCGGCTGCACTATGCGCAAGGCGACGCTGCCTGTCATCGATGCTTGAAACTGTCTTTGGGGGAGAAAATGGTACGGTTGGGTGGGCTCGAACCACCGACCTCCGGATCCACAATCCGGCGCTCTAACCAACTGAGCTACAACCGCGTACCTGTTGGTGCGGCGTCAATACGGACTCTTCGGACGCATTTCAAGAGCTTTGCGCATATTCCACTGCGGCGATTTGCACTGCCTGTGGGAAGTCCTTGATTTCAGGCGTTCCGGGGCCGCCTAAAATAAGAAAAAGGCCGGCGGGAGGAGGTGCCGGCCTTTTCCTTTATGTGACCAGCGGGAGGAGGTGCTGGCCGCTTCGCCCGGCAGGCAGAGGGAGGAGGAACCACCCGCCGGGTATCTGGTTCAGGCGCGATCAAGCGGCCTTGAGGTCTTTCAGCGCCTTTTCGAAAGCGGTCTTGACCGGCTTCGAAACGTCTTCGGCGGCCTTCGAGGCAACGGCCTGGAATTCCTTGGCCTGCTCGACGGTCTGCTCGACGCGGCTGCGCAGATAAGAGGTCTGCAGCTCGACGATTTCCGACAGCGTCTTGGCGCCAGCGAGAGCTTCGAGGTGCGAGAAACCGGCCTCGGCATTGGTGCGGAGCGCGGCAATCGCCTTGAGCGACAGCTCGTTGGTCACGCTGCGGGCGGTCTCGTAGCTGGTCTCGATGGTCTTCTGGGCTTCTTCAGCGCCGGTCTTGAGCTTGGTGTAGGCTTCCTTGGACTGCTCGACGCCCTTTTCGGCGAAGGCGCGGAACTGGTCGGAGGCCTTGGAAACGTCGAAGCTCGGCAGTTCAACGGTATCTGCGAATTCTGCGGTCTTGGTCTTGGACATTGTCTCACCCTGTGGACTGGACGGGGTGGTTCACCCGTCTCGTTTATTCGCAACTCTCATATAGGGCATCTTATTGTGCATTGCAATATCCATGTTGCAGTGCACCATTTCAGGCCGGCGCGGGTTAACCACGTGACGAGAATAATCTCGCTCTATGACAGCTGTTTGCTAGACCTGAGCGATGACGGCTTTTATTAACAAAGCGTTAATTGTGAGAATGCGCGCCTTGCGGGACATGTGAATGCCGTCAGCAGCTTATTCCTTTATCGACGTCGCGGTCGTTGATCGTGTCAGGCAGCGTTTCGCTGCCGGTGACGCTATCGTCGTGCTGTCGGTCGATCTCGAGGACGTGCTCTGGGCCAATGGCCCGGGCGCTGCCGTGCTCGGCTATGACGACATCGATGCGGTGATTGGCGCGCCGTCGCGGCTGGGGCCGATCGCCCGTCGCCAGATATCAGCGACCTCAGGCTTTCCCGAAATCGGCCGCGACCGCTCCATCATGGTGCGCGTCGCATCGGGCCTGACGAGCACCGCCGTCGCGTTCGTCGCCAGTTCGGTCCGGCTGCCGGATGGCGCGACCGCCATCATGCTCGCCGTTCCCGCCAGCGCGCGCGGGGCCAGAGACATCGCCGCCAACGCCATCAGCGGCTTCACCGAGCAGGGGCATTTCCTGGCTTTCCTCGACGCCCATGGCGAGGTCGAGGCCGCAACCGACGGCTTTGCCAGGCTTGGCATCGCGCCTTCGACATTGGCCGGGCTGGTTTCGGCAGTCGGCCGCGAGCGCGACCGCATCATCAAGCGGGCCATCCCCGCGACCGGCGGCTATCTACCCGCCGGCCTAGCCCGGCTGACCGACGAGCCGGCACGACACCTACTGGTGGTGGTCGACGAACGCCTGGAGGTTATGGAAGACGCCGCCGAGGAGTTGGACGTGCGTGCCGCCAGCGCTGATGCATTGCAAGTCGAGCCGAAAGGCAGCCTCATTCCTGCACCTGCACCTGCACCTGCACCTGCACCTGCACCAGCGCACGACCACGCCGACCATGACCATTGGTATTTCAGCCCTGAGGAACGTGAAAGCCGGGCCGGCGCCACCGTCCGGGCGGCGATGGCCAACAGACCCGTTGCACCGCCGGTCGATGCTGACGTTATCGAAGCGGCAGCCGTGGAGCCTGCCGTAGGCGACGTGCCTATTGAGGGGGCGACCTCCGCACCTGAGCCGGTTGTCCAGCCAGCGACGCCGTCAGAGCAGGTCGCCCAGCCGGTGTCGCCGGAGCCGGTCGCCGAATCGGCGGACGTTCCGCAGACTTCGGAAAACCCGGCTGCGGTGATCGAAACGCCTGTGGCCGCACAGCCCGCGCCATCGCAGCCGGCACCACCCAGGCCAGCACCAGAACGTTCGACGGCCCCTGTCCGATTTGTCTGGCGCACTGACGCCGAAGGCCGCTTCAGCGCCATCTCGCCGGAGTTCGCGGCCGTTGTCGGCGATCATGCTGCCGATGTCGTCGGCCGCCGTTTTCAGGATGTCTCGACCACCTTCGAGCTCGACCCATCAGGCGAGATCGCAGGTCTCTTGCAGCGCCGCGACACCTGGTCCGGCCGTTCCGTGCTCTGGCCTGTCGCCGGCACCGACAGGCGTATCCCTGTCGACCTCGCCGCATTGCCGGTCTATGGCCGCGACCGCAGTTTCGAAGGTTTTCGCGGCTTTGGCGTCGCACGCCCCGGTGAGGCGGTCATCGACCACGAGCGCATCGGGCTGGCGCTGGTTCCCAACGGCAAGCATCCGGAAGATGCCGCGTCGCAAGCTGTCGTAGAGGAAGCGCCGGCTGCAGCCGAACCTGCCGCCGTCGAATCGACAGCTGCTGAAGCCGCAACCGTCGAACCGGCCGTTGCGGGGCTCACTGCAGCCGAGCCCGCCGCGACGGCGCCCGAAGCTGCGGCCGAAGTTTCGGAATCTCGTCCCGTCGAGCCGCCTGTGCGGGCTTCCGGCCCGAACAATGCCGACGATCCCTTTGCCGGCGAAGTGCCTGCCCTCGAGATCGATCGCAGGCATGATCGGCGCTATTCCGACAAGGTGATCCGCCTGGCCGAGCATCGGCCGACAACGGCGGAGGAGCCTGCCAACGGCAAGGGCCTGTCCAGCACCGAGCGCAGCGCTTTCCGCGAGATCGGCGAAAAGCTCAAGCGGGCGCATGAGATCGTCGCGGCAAGGCAGCAAGCCGCCGCCGGCGAGACCCTTGACTCGGAGAAGCCGGCAGCGGCGAAGGTCGCAGCGGAAACGCCTGTTCCGGAAAAGAATGGCGAGGCCGCCTCGGCCGAGATCGCCGCCTATACTGAAGCGGCGGCTGCGGAAACTGCCGAGAATGAGCTGGTGACCGCCGAAGCCCCTGAGCACGAGCTTTTGGCGGAAAAGCCGGAGCCGAATGGAGCGGTGGATGCCGCGGCGCCGGAGACGGTTGATGCGGCTCTGCCCGCGCCCGTAGAGCAGCCTCCGCTTGAGAGCGCGGAAATCGTATCGCTGTCGTCAGTGCGGCCGGTCGAGCCCATCGTCGACATCGATCGTGACCAGCCGGAAAAGCCGCCGCTACGCGCCGAGGACGTCATCCCGTCCTTCGCCGCCGGCCGCGACACGCCCGTCGATGCACCCATTCTCGAGCAGCTGCCGGTGCCGGTGCTGATCCATGCCGGTGACGTGCTGCATTACGCCAATGCGGAGTTCCTTGACCTAACCGGTTACGGCTCGGTCGACGAACTGGCGCGGGCCGGCGGCCTCGATGCCTTGTTCGCCGAGAGCTATGGCGACGAGCCCGGTTCCGACCATGATCTCAAATTGAAGACCCGCGACGGCGAGGAGTTCCCCATCGAGGCGGTGCTGCGTTCGGTGCCATGGCAGGACGGCAAGGCGCTGATGCTCGTCGTCCGCCGCATCAGCGCCGACGACGATGTCGAAGGTGCGGTCGAGCAGGTCGCCGAACTCGAAGAGCGTCTCGCCGAGATGCGCACGATCATCGACACCGCCACCGATGGTGTGGTGCTGATCGACCGCGACGGCGCCATCCGTTCGATCAGCCGTCCGGCCGAGGCTCTGTTCGGCTTTGACAGCGACGAGGTCACCGGCAAGCCGTTCTATTCGCTGTTCGCCATCGAGAGCCAGCGCGCCGCGCGCGACTATCTCGTCGGGCTGTCCGAACATGGGGTGGCGAGCGTGCTCAACGATGGCCGCGAGGTCATCGGCCGTGAGGCGCAAGGCCGTTTCATTCCGCTGTTCATGACCATCGGCCGCCTGCCCAACGACAGCGGTTTCTGCGCCGTCGTCCGCGACATCACCCAGTGGAAGCGTGCCGAGGAAGAGCTGACCCAGGCCCGTGCCGTGGCCGAGCGCTCGTCGTCGCAGAAGACCGATTTCCTCGCCCGCATCAGCCACGAGATCCGCACGCCGCTCAACGCCATCATCGGTTTTTCCGAGCTGATGGTCGACGAGAAGTTCGGCCCGGTCGCCAACGACCGCTACCGCGACTATCTCCGCGACATCAACCGCTCCGGCAACCATGTGCTGTCGCTGGTCAACGATCTGCTCGACATCTCTAAGATCGAGGCCGGGCAGCAGGAGATGGACTATGAGGCGGTGTCGCTCAACGACACGCTGGCCGAGACTGTCGCGATGATGCAGCCGCAGGCCAACCGTGAACGTGTCATCATCCGCTCCAGCTTTGCCTCGCGCCTGCCCGAGATCGTCGCCGACCGGCGTAGCATCCGCCAGATCGCGCTCAACGTCTTGTCCAATGCGGTGCGTTACACCCAGGCCGGCGGTCAGGTCATTGTCTCGACCTCCTACGAAACCTCGGGCGACATCGTCATGCGGGTGCGCGACACCGGCATCGGCATGAGCCAGGCCGAGATCGAGCAGGCGCTGAAGCCGTTCAAGCAGATCAACTCGCTGAAGCGCTCGCGCGGCGACGGCACCGGTCTCGGACTGCCGCTGACCAAGGCCATGGTCGAGGCCAATCGCGCCCGTTTTGCCATCGCATCGACGCCCGGCGAGGGCACACTAGTCGAGGTGACTTTCCCCTCGACTAGGGTCCTTGCCGAGTAGTGGCTTGTTAGTGAGGTGCGACATTTTCGCACATTTTCGTGAACAAGCCATGCGATTGTTAGAAATTGTCGAACAAGCCATTGAATCCGGTACGAAATGCTCCAGTTTAGAATTCTTCTAAACTATTGATATGGCTGGCCTTTAAACTTGACCGCAAGAGTCACGATGACCATAGGGGAGGCAGTCTCGAAATCGAGGCTGCCATGAGTTCCTCGAGGGAATTTGCCCCCTTTGGCCAGGAGAGAAAAATGAAGATTGGAAACGCCAGGTCGGCCATTGCAGGCGGCGCGCTTGCCATTGCCGCACTCTTCACCACGTCGGCGCTCGCCGATGGCGTCGTGAACATCTACACCTATCGCCAGCCTGATCTGATCAAGCCGGTTCTTGAGGCCTTCACCGCCGAGACCGGCATCAAGACCGAAGTGCTGTTCCTCGACAAGGGTCTTGAGGAGCGCATTCTGGCCGAGGGCGCCAATTCGCCCGCCGACGTCATCATGACCGTCGACATCGCCCGCCTGACCTCCGCCAAGGAGAAGGGCGTCACCCAGCCGCTGGTCGACGAGGAAGTCAACAAGCTGCTGCCGGCCGAGTATCGCGATCCTGATGGTAACTGGTTCGGCGTCACCAAGCGCGCCCGCGTGATCTATGCCTCGAAGGATCGCGTCAAGGACACGGCGATCACCTATGCCGAGCTCGCCGATCCCAAGTGGAAGGGCAAGATCTGCATGCGTTCGGGCCAGCACGACTACAACCTCGCCCTGTTCTCGTCCGCCATCGCTCATTGGGGTCCGGAAAAGACCGAAGAGTGGATGAAGGGGCTCAAGGCCAACCTCGCCAAGAAGCCTGACGGCGGCGACCGTCCGCAGGCTGGCGCGATTGCTGCCGGCGAGTGCGACATCGCCATCGGCAACACCTACTATGTCGGCCTGATGCGTAACAACGAGAAGGACCCGAAGGAAAAGGAATGGGGCAACGCCATCAACGTGCTGTTCCCGACCTTCGAAAACGGCCTGACCCACGTCAACATTTCGGGTGCCGCACTCGCCAAGAACGCGCCGAACCGTGACAACGCCGTCAAGCTGATCCGCTTCCTCGCCAGCCATAAGGCCCAGCAGGTCTACGCCGAGAAGAACTACGAGTATCCGGTCGAGCCGGGTCTCGAGCCGTCCGAGACGGTCAAGGCGTTCGGCACGCTCAACGCCGACACCCTGCCGCTGGTCGACATCGCCAAGGGCCGCAAGGCTGCTTCGGAAATGGTTGACCGCGTCGGTCTCGACGACGGCCCGAGCAGCTGATAGGCAGCGACATGAACTGAGGAAAAGCCGGGCCGGGCGATCGGTCCGGCTTTTCTGCATTGGCGCCTCGGCCCGAAAATCGGCATCGATTGAGGGGCGATGCGCAGATTCGACGGACTTGGAGCGTCGGTCGTGCATCCAGCGGACACGGCGCTCCAGAGGGGATTGATCTTTGCCGACGACAGGCGGAGCAGATGCGGAAGTATCAGGCGTGGCGTCAGCCGCGAACGCCCGGCCTTTGCCCGTCAAGCGCCTGCGCCATCCGCTGATCGGCATGCTGGCGCTCGCCGTCGGCGTCGTCGTCATCCTGCCGGTGTTGTCGCTGGCCTTCGTAGCGCTCTCCGGTAGCGGCGAGGACTGGCCGCATCTGATCGCCAACGTGCTGCCCGGCGCCACGCGCACGACGCTGGCGCTGCTGGCCATGGTCGCGGCACTGACCTCGATTGCCGGCGTCGCCTGCGCCTGGGCGGTCGTCGCTTATGACTTCCCCTTCCGCCGCATCCTGTCCTGGGCGCTGGTGCTGCCGCTGGCGGTGCCGCCCTATCTCGCGGCTTATGCCTTTGGCGAATTCTTCCACTATCAGGGACCGGTGCAGAGCCTGGTCCGCGACATCTTCGGCTTCCAGACGATCCGTGACTACTGGTTTCCCGACATCCGCTCGACCTGGGGCACGGCCTTCGTGCTCGCCTCGGTGCTCTACCCCTACGTCTATCTCACCACCCGCATCGTCTTCCTGATGCAGGGCCGCAACATCGCCGACGTCGCCCGCACGCTCGGCGCGTCGCCGGCGCGCGTGTTCTGGCGCGTGCTTCTGCCCGTGGCGCGCCCGGCCATCGTTGCCGGTGTCGCCCTAGTGCTGATGGAGACGATTAACGACATCGGTGCTGCCGAATATTTCGGCGTCCGCACGCTGACGGTCGCCGTCTACACTACCTGGCTCAACCGCGGCAGCCTCGAGGGCGGCGCCCAGATCGCCATCCTGATGCTGGTACTTGTCCTGCTTCTGCTCGTCGCCGAGCAATGGGCACGCCGGCGTCAGCGCTTCCATTCCGGGCGCGGCACACATCTCAAGGTCCATCCGCCACGCACAGCACTCAAAGGCTGGCGGCGCTTTGCCCTGCCTGCCGCCGTGTCGCTGCCGATCCTCAGCGGCTTCGGCGTGCCGATCACCATCTTCGGCCAATATGCCTCGCGCCGGCTCGAGCAGTTCGTTTCGCCCGACGTGGCCAGCGCATTCCTCAACAGCCTGATGACCGCGTCGCTGACGGCCACCTTCACCGTTGTCATCGCGCTGTTCCTGCTTAATGCCCAGCGCCTGTCGAAAGGTCGCGCCATGGCCGCCACCGTGCGGCTTGCCTCGGTCGGTTACGCGCTTCCCGGCGGTATCCTCGGGCTCGGCCTGCTGTTCGTTTTGGCGCGCTTCGACAATTCGCTCGATGCCTTCGCGCGCACATGGCTCGGCTTTTCGACCGGGCTCCTGCTCACCGGCTCGGCCGCGGCGGTGATCATCGCCTGCACCATCCGCTTCGTCGCCCTTGCCGAGGGTGCCGTTCGCTCCGGCATGGAGAAGTTGCCGGGCAGCCTCGACGAAGCCGCGCGCAGCCTCGGCAAGACTCCGGCGCAAAGCGCCACCAGCGTGCTGCTGCCATTGCTCAAGCCGGCGATCCTGACAGCCGCGGTTCTGGTCTTCGTCGATACAGTCAAGGAACTGTCGGCGACCATCCTGCTCAGGCCCTTCGGCTTCAGCACACTTGCGACGCATGTCTATGAAAACGCCTCGCGCGGCGTGCCGGAGGAGGGGGCGGTGGCGGCAATCGCCATCATCATCACCGCCATGGTGCCGGTGGTGCTGCTTTCGGGCGCACTGGTGCGCGACGCCGAAGCGTCGCTCTAAGTTCTTCTTTAGGTCAAGCTAAAGAAAAAGGCGCCGCTGGGGCGCCTTGAAGGTAGATGCTGTTTCAACGGGGACTTGAGCTGAACTGGCAATCCTCAAAGATGAGGAGCGGGATTTCTCCCTCAAGTTGACATCGACTATCGCGGTCGAACCTTAACAGCTCCTTACCTCAGTGATGAAAAATTTACGAAAGTGTACCACTCCTGAAGTCTAGGTAAATTTGGTGGTTACCTCTTGTTAAGCATGCCGCTTCGGCTCAGCTCCTGAGTTGCTCGATGTCGCTGTAGAGATCGAGCGCTTCGGGGTTGGCGAGCGCCTCCTTGTTCTTGACGGCGCGGCCATGGACGATGTCGCGCACCGCGAGTTCGGTGATCTTGCCCGACTTGGTGCGCGGGATGTCGGTCACGGCGACGATCTTCGCCGGCACGTGGCGCGGGCTGGCGCCGGTGCGGATCTTTGTCCGGATGCGCTTTTCCAGGTTTTCGTCGAGAGTGACGCCGGACGCGAGGCGGACGAACAGCACCACGCGCACATCATCGTCCCAGTCCTGCCCGATGCAGATCGCTTCGGCGATCTCCGGCATCTGCTCGACCTGGTTGTAGATCTCGGCGGTGCCTATGCGCACCCCGCCAGGGTTCAGCGTCGCGTCCGAGCGGCCATGGATGATCATGCCACCATGGACGGTCCATTCGGCGAAATCGCCATGGCACCAGACATTGTCGAAGCGCTCGAAATAGGCGGCATGATACTTCTTGCCGTCGGGATCGTTCCAGAAGCCGATCGGCATCGCCGGAAACGCCCTGGCGCAAACCAGCTCGCCCTTCTCCTGGCGCACCGGCTTGCCGTCATCGTTCCAGACATCGACGGCAAGTCCGAGGCCGGCGCCCTGGATCTCGCCGGTCCAGACCGGTTCGGTCGGCACGCCGAGCACGAAGCACGACACGATGTCGGTGCCGCCCGAGATCGAGGCGAGGTGGATGTCCTTCTTGATCCCGTCATAGACGAAATCAAAGCCTTCCGGCGACAGCGGCGAGCCGGTCGACGATATGGTGCGCACACTGCCGAGGTCATGGCTGTCGATGGGCCTGAGACCTGCCTTACGCACGGAATCGATGAATTTCGCCGAGGTGCCGAAATAGGTCATCTTCTCGGCATCGGCGAAGTCGAACAGCACGTTGCCGTCGGGATGGAATGGCGAGCCGTCATAGAGCAACAGCGTCGCCTCAGCGGCCAGGCCCGAGACCAGCCAGTTCCACATCATCCAGCCGCAGGTGGTGAAGTAGAAGAAGCGGTCGCCTGGCTTGAGCCCGGCATGAAGGCGCAGTTCCTTGACGTGCTGGATCAGCGTGCCGCCGGCCGAATGTACGATGCATTTGGGAATGCCGGTCGTGCCCGACGAAAACAGGATGTAGAGCGGATGCGAAAAGGGCAGGGGCTCGAACGTCACGGCCTTTGCCGCGAACGGTGCCAGCGCGTCGTCGAGCGCCTCGGCCCTGCCTATGGTGGCGGCGACATCACCGGCGGTGCCGAGATAGTCGACGACCAGCACCTTGGCGACGCTGCCGAGCTTGTCGGCAACGGCCGCGATCTTCGATCCCACCTCGATATGCTTGCCGGCATACCAGTAGCCATCGGGTGCGATGAACAGTTTTGGCTCGATCTGGCCGAAGCGGTCGAGCACGCCCTGTTCGCCGAAATCGGGCGAGCATGACGACCACACGGCGCCAAGCGAGGCGGTTGCGAGCATTGCGGCCACCGTCTCTGGCATGTTCGGCATCATCGCAGCGATCCGGTCGCCCTTGGTCACGCCGAGCGAGACGAACAGCTGCTGCAGCCGCGACACAAGTGCCGCGAGTTCGTCCCAGCTGAGCCGGCGCTCGACCTTGTCCTCGCCGCGGAAGACGATGGCCTCGCCATTGCCAGAGCCGCGCAACAGGTTCTGCGCGAAGTTCAGCTTGGCATCGGGGAAAAACTGCGCCCCAGGCATCTTGTCGCCGTCGACGAGCACGCGACTGCCCTTGTCGCCGATGACGCCGCAAAAGTCCCAGACCAGGTCCCAGAACGCCTCGCGATCATCGATCGACCAGGCATGCAGCTCGGCATAATTCGCGAATGACTGGCCGGCGCGCTCGCCCGCCGCAGCCATGAACGCCGTTAGGGGCGCTTGCGCCACCTGCGTTGACGAGGGCGTCCAAAGTGGCTTTTCGACAGTCATTAGCATCTCTCCCAGAACGCGCATGGTTATGCATGTCGCACTGCAGCAGATCAAGGAAATGTCGATTAGCGCCATTGCGCTGTGCGCAAACGTCATCGCATGGCCACAAAGACTTGAAATGCCGCGTTACTCGGTTACACCCGTTAGCCACAACGGCGCAGCACGGGCGGCACAAGGGCAACATGCCATCACCACTGTTCAGGCGCAGCATCTGGGCGATCACAGGACTCATCGTCCTGATCGCCGCTACGATTGCCGCAGTGCCGTTTATCGCTTCCACCCAGATCGTCAAGGACCGCATCGCCTTCGAGATGAGCGCGTGGAGCGGCTTCCGCGTTTCGATCGAGGGCACGCCCGACATCGAGATCTGGCCGGTGTTCCGGGCTACCCTGACCGACGTGACCCTGACCGACTGGGATGACGAGCAGGGCTCGCCGGTCATCGAGGCCGAACGCGTTGAGATCGAGCTGTCGGCGCTTTCAGCACTCAGCGGCAATGTCGATTTCTCCGACGCGCATTTCATCCGCCCGACTTTGCGCCTGAAGCGCCTTGCCGATGGCGGCGTGGAGATGCCGCATTCGACCGGCGGGCGCCTCAGCCGCGCTATCGAGCGCGCGCGTGCCACCGTCACGTCGAACCCTGTCGAACCTGACCTCAGCGCGCTGCCTGATGACGAGTTCGGCGCCGTCGAGTTCATCGACGGTCGTGTCGTCGCCGTTTCCGACGAGGGCGAGGACGAGATCCTGACAGACCTCACCGGCAAGGCCAGCCTGCCGGCGCTGAACAAGGCCGGCAAGCTGGCCGCAACCGGCGTGTGGCATGGCGAGCAGGTGGCGCTCGAATTGTCGTCGCCGCGCCCGCTGATGCTGTTTGCCGGTGGTGAGGCGCCGATCGTCGCTTCGTTGAAATCGGCACCGGTCGAAGCCTCGTTCGACGGTACCATCGACATGGGTCCCGACGCGCATGTCGACGGCCAGGCCAAGATCGTGTCGCCATCCTTCCGGCGCATGCTGGAATGGTCCAGGCCGGGCATCCTGCCGGGCAGCCCGGTCGGCTCGATCTCGCTCGCTTCCAAGATCACAGGCGATCTTTCCCGCCTCAAGATCGAGAACGCACAGGTCACGCTCGACGGCAATCCCGGCATGGGCATCCTCGACATGTCGTTCGACGGGCCGGTGCCGTCAGTTTCGGGAACGCTGGCTTTCGACACGCTCGACCTGATGACCTTTGCCTCGTCCTTCGCGCCGATGGCACCGGCAAACGGTGCAGCCAGCAAGGTCGAGATCGACACCAGCTTCTCCGACCGCATCAATCTCGACCTCAGGCTGTCGGCGACAAAGGCCACGGCCGGTTCCATAGCACTCGCCGAGGTCGCGGCCACGGCGCAGGTCAAGGGCGGGTTGGCGGCGTTCGATATTTCCGACGCTGAAGCCTTTGGCGGCAATGTCCAGGCCAGCATTCGTTTCGACCGCAAGCCGGGCGGCACGCAGGCCGAGATGCGGCTGCTCGCGTCTGATATCGATGGCGGCGCTTTTGGAACGGCGGCCGGCATGAGCCACATCGTGCCGATCGGCCGTGGCACGGTGTCGGTGATCCTCCAGGGCCCGGGCCTGAACTGGAACACGCTGCTGGAAAATGCCAACGGCTCGGTCGCCGCCACCTTCGGCGTCGGTGCCATTGTCGGGCTCGACCTGCCGGCCTTCCTCAAGCGTACGGCCGACCGAGGCTTCTTCTCGCTCGACGAGGTCTCGGGCGGCACGCTGCCGGTCGACGGCGTCGAGCTCAAGGCGACGATCTCCAACGGCGTTGCCAAGATCGACAAGGCCGAGGCGCGCACGCCGACGAGCCGCATCTGGCTGACCGGCATCGTGCCTTATGTCGGGCGTGGGCTCGCGCTCTCGGGCGCGGTCGAAGCCAAGGAAATCACCGCCTCCACCTCGACGACGACAACCCCGGTCGCACCGGCAGTGCCGCCTACGGCGTTCTTCGTCGGCGGCTCGTGGAGCGCACCGTTCATTTCGCCGCTGGTGGCACCGGTGATCTCGTCGCCGACGGGCGACTGACCCTCTATCGCTTTAGAACAGGCTGCCCTGATTGCCAGGTTCCCTAGCCTTCGCAGCGGGCCTCGCCGCCGGCTTCGGCTTGGCCTCGCCGACGATCGCATCGCCGCTGGTGGCTATCGCATTTGTGGTACCGTCGGCAAATTCGATCGACAGCGCAGCATCCGTGGCCACCTCGGCGGCACGTTTCAGCACCGTTCCGTCAGCATCGCGGATCAGCGCGAAACCGCGCGCCAGCACCGCTTTGTGCGACAGCGTCGCCATCAGCCGGTCGGCCTGCGACAGGCTCGTCCGCGCTCGTTCCAGCCTGCGTCCGACCGCCAGCGTAGCGCGGCGTTCGAGCGCCGTGAGCTGCTGGCCAAAGGTCTCCTGTCGCCGAACCAGCGGTTCCGGCGACAACCGTCCCTTGGTGCGGTCGAAGCGTATGCGCTTTTCGCGCACCATCGCCCGAAGCGCTGCGTCGGCGCGCAGCATGTCGCGGTCGAGATGACGGCGCGTCTCGCCGATGCGCCGGGCCAGCGTCGCCGGCGACAGCCGCACGGCGGACAGCCGGGCGCGCTTGCGCTCGGTGGTGACGGTTAGCGCGCGGCCAAGCCGGCTGGTTGCCTCGTCGAAGCGGCGGCGCGGCAACGCCAGCAACTGGTCGGGGGTGGGCAGGGCGCGTGCGGCCGCGCGAACTGCCTGTCTGCGCCGGTCGATCATGCGGGAAACAGCGCCGCGCAGCCGTGCGCCAAGATTGGCGAGCACGGCCTCGAGTTCGGCTTTGACCGGCACTGCAAGCTCGGCGGCACCCGTCGGTGTCGGCGCACGCCTGTCGGCGGCAAGGTCGATCAGCGTCCAGTCGGTTTCGTGGCCGACGGCCGAGATGACCGGGATGTGCGATGCCGCAACGGCGCGGATCAGCGCTTCGTCGTTGAAGCCCCAGAGGTCTTCGAGGCTGCCGCCGCCACGCGCCACGATCAGAAGGTCGGGGCGGCGAATAGTGCCGAGCTCGGGCAGCTCATTGAAACCGTTGACCGCAGCGGCCACTTCCGCGCCCGACGTCTCGCCCTGCACCCGCACCGGCCAGACCAGCACATGCAGCGGGAAGCGATCCTTGATGCGGTGGATGATGTCGCGGATGACGGCACCGGTCGGCGACGTCACCACGCCGATCACCAGCGGCATGAACGGCAGAAGCTGCTTGCGGCGGTCGTCGAACAGGCCTTCGGCGGCCAGTCGCCGCTTGCGCTCTTCCAGCAGCGCCATCAGCGCGCCGGCGCCGGCGGGCTCGAGATTGTCGATGACGATCTGGTATTTCGACGAACCGGGATAGGTGGTCAGCTTGCCGGTGGCGATCACCTCCATCCCTTCTTCGGGACGGAATTTCAGCCGGCTCATCGTGCCTTTCCACACCACCGCCTCGATGCGCGAACGATCGTCCTTCAGCGAGAAGTAGGCATGGCCCGACGAATGCGGTCCGCGATAGCCCGAGATTTCGCCGCGCACGCGCACATTGCCGAAGGCGTCCTCGACGGTGCGCTTCAGCGCGCCGGAAATCTCGCTGACGGTGTATTCGGCAGCGTTGGTGCGTGATTCGGTGGCAAGTTCGTTCATGGCGCGATTGAGGGCCGCGTGGCCCTGCTCGTCAAGCTTTGCGGCTCAGTTGCCGACTACCATCCCGGCATGATGTGGCTCGGCTTGAGCCGCCGGCCGCGCGCGGCGGCAAGGGCTGCGAAATCGAACGTCCCGCTCTCCTCTGTCAGCGGCACCGAGATGTTGTCGAGGCTCTCCGAGATATGCCGGGCCAGCGCGTCGACAATCTCCGGCCGGCTGGAATGGCCGCGCAAGATGCCGATCTGGCAATCGGGCAAGGCACCGAAGCCGTCGGCTTCGCCAAGCACGCGCATGCCCGGCCGAAGCGCGCATTCGGGCAGTACTGATACGGCGAGGCCAGCCAGCACGGCGGCGGTGATGACATTGGCCGACCAGCTGGTGAACAGCACGCGGTGCTCGCGGCCGCTGGCCTGGAGCCGTTCCGTCGCCATCTGCCGCCACTGGCAAGTCGGGCGGCCGAAAGCCATCGGCAGGATCGGTTCCTCATGCACCATGTGGCTGGCCGACGACACCCACAGAAGCGGCTCGTTGCGCACGATCTCGCTCGGCCGCGTGTCCTCACACTGGGTCACCAGCGCGATGTCGAGATTGCCGCGACGGATCTGGTCGGCAAGATTGACGGTCGGCTCGCATAGCACCGATAGCTCGACGCGCGGATTGGAGCGCGAGAAGCGCGCCATGATCTCGGGCAGGAAGCGGTCGGCATAGTCGTCCGGCACGCCGATGCGGACCGTGCCCTCCAGCGCCTTGTCGTCGAAGGCGGCCAGCGTCTCGCGGTTCAGGTGCAGCAGCCGCCTTGCATAGGTGAGCAGGCGTTCGCCTTCTTCAGTCAGCTTGTTCATGCGCCCTTCCTTTTCGAAGAGCGCCTTGCCGATGCGGTCCTCGAGACGGCGCATCTGCATCGACACCGCCGACTGCGTGCGGTGCACCTCGTCGGCGGCGCGCGTGAAGCTGCCGGTGTCGACGATGGAGATGAAGGTATGGAGCTGGTCAAGATCGAGCGGAGCGGCCATCGACGTTTCCATCATGAACATTGATGGTAAAGATTAGAAACATTCGTTGGATTAATCAATACGCTGATGGCAATCTCGCATTGTCCACATGAGGCATGTGAATCGGAACCGATGCGGCGGCTGAAGGAGCGTCGATCGGAACGGGACCCGTTTGTCCCCGATCTGAGAGGAGATCGTCATGACCACGCTCGACCATTGCACTGAGACGACGCATTCCGCGGCTCGGCCGGTGAATGCGATGCGTATCGTCAATTATACCGCCGATCTCTTCCGTGCCTGGAAAAATCGCCGCGCCTTCTATCGCCTTGGCGAGTTGAGCGACACCGAGCTCGCCGATGTCGGCCTGACCCGCAGCGATCTGTGCGTGGCTGTCGACCTGCCGTTCGCCACCGACCCGACCGTGCGTCTTCGCTCGATCAGGCAGGCGCGCAGCGAAAACATCGAAGTCATGGCGCGCCGCGTCGCATAGCCGAAATCTGCTTTTGCAGGCTCCCCACTCCCAGCCGGTCCCCGCCGGCCTCGCCTGCATGCTGCCCGGTCCTCCCAAGGACCGGGCTTTTTCGTATCTGGGAGGCGTTCCTCTGGCATTCAGATCAGATTTGCGACGTTCTTCCTTAAGCAGCAGCCGCGAGGATGAGCCCGCCGACGACGGCGAAGTTGATGATGAATGACGAGCGCAGCCCTTGTCTCTCCGCACCCGTATAGCGCCAGAAATTGAGCGCCATCAGTGACGCGGCGATGGTGAACAGGATCAGCGCCACCGCCGCGTAAGGACGCATCACGCCGATCGCCAGGCACAGGCCGGCGACGATCTCGACGATCGAGCCCAGGGCAAGCAGAAGTGCCGCCGCCGGAAACCCTTTGTCGGTCAGGTAGCCGGTAACAGTGCGAAAATTCCAGAAATGTTCGACACCAGCCCAGACGAACACGCCGCCGAGCAAGATGAAGCCGAGGTTCTCGGCCATCGTTGCCATCTCAATTCGCCGACCACACCGCCAGTTCGTAGCCGTCGGGATCTGCGAAGTGGAAACGCCTGCCGCCGGGAAATTCGAACACAGGCTTGACGATCCTGGCGCCAGCAGCCTCAAGGCGGCTCTGTGTTGCGGCGAGATCATTGGCATAGAGGATCACCAGCGGTCCACCTGATCTCACCGGGCCGCCTGTGGTAAGTCCCCCGGTCAGTCGGCCGTCGGTGAATTCGCAATAGGTCGGGCCGTAGTCGGTGAAGCTCCAGCCGAAGGCCTTGCCATAGAATTCACGCGACCGCGCGATGTCGCTGACGTTGAATTCGATGTTGTCGATCCGTCGATCGTTTCCGCTCGTACCCATGGCAAATCTCCTGCGTTTCTTGGGGATAGCCGCCGATACCGAATGGGGTGCCGGAAATCTTGAACGAAACGGCCAGTCAGCCCCAGTCAGCTATGGAACTGGCGCACGAAGCTTCCGGCGGTCATGCCGCACAAAGTCTGGATCTCGCGGCCGAGATGCGCCTGGTCTGCATAACCGGCCTCGTAGGCAAGGCCTGCCATGCGCTGCTTGCCCTGCGAGCGCGCGAGGGAAAGGAAGTTCTGGAAACGCAGGATACGGTCCAGCGTCTTTGGTCCATAGCCGAAATAGTCGTGGCTGCGCCGCCTCAGCGTGCGCTCGCTGATCTCAAGGCGATCCACCAGCGACGAAATCCTGCCGCCGACGTCATCCGACCCCGATGCCATTGCCGCAAAGATTGCACCTGCGTCGCGCGCCGGGCGCTCCAGCTCGGGAAGCTGCTTGAGCAGCTGTTGCTGCAGCACGGCGGCCTGCCGTTCGATGGTCGGCGCATCGCCGATCCGCTCGCACAGGTCGCGGGCAACGGCTGGATCCCAGAGGTCGGCGAGGTCAACCGCCTGGCCGACGATCGCGCTCATAGGTGTACGGAGCCAGCGGAGTGCCGCTCCCGGGCGGAAGCGAATGCCCAGCACCGTCGTTCCGCCACGCAACTCGGGATTGGCGGCGACCACATCCGGTCCGACGACCTCTAGCCGTCCGTCCTTCCACAACAGGTCGACGCAGCCGTCCGGCACGACGGCCACAGGCCCGAAATGATCCCTGGGGATGGCGTTGGTCCACACGCATTGGAAATGCGCGTCGAGGCCTGGCATCGGTGCCTGCTCGTCGTAGTGCCCGAGGCAATTGGCGAGCACCGGCACCGTAGACTTGTTCGCGCCGCCACCGGTTGACATCTCAGGCGAGGTTCGCATCGAGCATCAAGCCTTGCAGGTGATCAGCGATACCTGTCCATGCCCTTGCTGAACTGGTCGAAGATCGACTCGACACCCTTCTGGTAGTCGTCGCGCTGCTGGCGCCCGGTCTCGAACATCTTGCCGAACAGGTCGTCATAGGGGTTCTTCGCCCGCCCGCTCGGATTGGCCTGCTCCTGCGGCCGCTGCCTTGGCTGTGGCTCGGGTTCCGCAGACTGGCCGCCACCGAGCATCTCTTCAAAAATCTTGCCGAGCGGGTTGTCGCCATAGGGGCTCTGCTGCGGCGCCTGCTGGCGCGGCGAGGGTTGCGGCTGACCCTGGCCGCCACCGAACATGTCCTTGAGCACCTTGCCGAACGGGTTGTCGAAGGGATCGGGCGCCTGGGTCTGCTGCGGCGCCCGCTGCTGTGGTTGCTGGCCGCCGCCCATCATGCCGCCACCTTGGCGCATCATCTGCTCGATGATCTCGCCGAGCGGGTTGTTGCCGCCGCCCATGCCGCTCGCCGCCTGCATCTGCCCCGTCGACTGCTTGAACAGCCCGCCCATGATCATCGAGGCGATGACGGGCAGCATCTGCTTGAGCACGTCCTGGCCGATACCGGTCGCCTGCGCCGCCTGGCCGGCAACCGCGCGCGACAGATCCTTCGAGCCGAACAGGTGGCCGAGAATGCCGTTGCCCTCGTCGACGCCCTGAGGCGAGAAGGCGCGGGACGCGTCCTCGAAATATTTGGCATGCTGGCCGCTCGCCATCGCCTGCAGGAAGGAACCCACGCCATAGGGATCAGACGCATTGCGCTTCAGCCCCTGGCTGAATGCCGGCATCAGCGCCTCGATCGCCGATTGCGTCTGCTGCTGGCTCAGCCCGAATTGGCGCGACAGCGCCTCCATGCCGTTGCCGTTCTGGGCATTGGCCAGCATCTCGAACAATGGCAGCATTTTTTCCTCCTCAGGAGCTTGAGCCGAGGAGAAACGTAGAGCGTTTCCAGCGTCGATTGAAGGGGCTATCGGAGCCTAGTAGGCATACTCCAGGAACGCCGGTTCGATCGAACCGCCCCAGCGCGTGTTGTAGGCGTTGAGCATTTCCTCGGCACTCGTCGTACCACGCGCGATCACCTCGTCGAGCGTGTTGAGGAAGCCGGCCTCGTCGAAGCCTTCGCGATTCTTGCGGCCGCGATTGACGAGCCCCTGGCGCGACAGTGCCAGTACTTCGCGTCCGATCTCTCGCAGCGTGGTGTTGCGGAACGGGGCCGCGATGCCTTGCTCGGGCACGGCGTCGCGCATCGCCAGCGTTTCGGCATAGGTCCAGTTGCGGGTGAGTTCTTCGGCGGCATCGAGCGTTGCCGGGTCATAGAGCAGGCCGACCCAGAAGGCGGGAAGGGCGCAGATGCGACGCCACGGGCCGCCATCTGCGCCGCGCATCTCGAGGAAACGCTTGAGGCGCACGTCGGGGAACAGCGTCGACAGGTGGTTGGCCCAGTCGCCCATCGTCGGCATGCCGTCGGGGATTTCGTTGCGTGCCGCACCTGCCATGAACTGGCGGAAGGTGATGTGCGTCATGTCGCGGTACTGCTCGTCGCGGATGACGAAATACATCGGAACGTCGAGCGCCCATTCGACATAGTCGGCAAAGCCGAATTCCGGCGAGAAGCAGAATTCGAGCAGGCCCGAGCGCTGGTTGTCGGTGTCGCGCCAGATGTCGCCACGCCAGCTCTGCATGCCGTTGGGGCGGCCGTCGGTGAAGGGCGAGTTGGCGAACAGCGCCGTCGACAGCGGCTGCAGCTTGAGCGACACCTGCATCTTGCGGCGCATGTCGGCTTCGCTTTCGAAGTCGAGATTCACCTGGATGGTGCAGGTCCGGTACATCATGTCGAGGCCCTTGGTGCCGACCTTCGGCATGTAGGCGGTCATGATGTCGTAACGCGACTTGGGCATGCGCGGCGTCTCGGCCAGCGTCCATTTCGGGCTGCCGCCGAGGCCGAGGAAGCGGATGCCGAGCGGTTCTGCGATCTCGCGCAGCTGTGCCAGATGCGCATTGCCCTCGCGACAGGTCTGGTGGATCGTTTCGAGCGGCGCGCCGGACAGCTCGAACTGCCCACCCGGCTCGAGCGAGATGGCGCCCTGGCCGGTCGGCTCGACGAGGCCGATGATGCGCCCGGCGTCGATGATCGGGTCCCAGCCGAGCGTCTTCTGCATGCCTTCGAGCAGCGCGCGGATGCCGCGGTCGCCGCCATAAGGAACAGGCGCGTTACCGTCGACATAGAACGGGAATTTCTCGTGCTCGGTGCCGATCCGCCATTTGTCGCGCGGCTTGTTGCCGGCTGCGAGATAGCCGACGAGTTCGTCCATCCCCTCGATAGGCCGGAAATCGGTGGTGTCGCGCGCCATGTATGCTTCTCCTGAAGGCGGAAGGACCGCGGGCGCTTGATGGACGATCGAGCGCTCGCCGATCAAGCGAAAAATCCTGAGCCTTCGTCAACAGGAATTGATCGTTTCGGGTGCCGATAGTGAAATCTTGATGCTTGGATTTGTCCTGTTGCGGACTGCACGTCCCAAATCCGCGGTTTTTGCGACTGGTTTACGCTAGCGCCGCCTTCACCAGCGTCGCCGCAGCCTCGCCGGCGGTTTCCATATAGGAGGCGTCCCGGTTGAGCAGGACGATGGCGAAGCAGCCGTCGAGCAACAGGATGATCTGCCGCGCCAGAAGCTCGGGCGACCTGACGCCCTCGGCGGCGAAGGCGCTGGCCAACCAGGCCTCGACGCGCTTCTTGTGCGCGATGCCGGTCTTGATCGCGGGGTGCCCGGGCATATCCGCCAGTTCGGCTGCTGTGCGCAGATAGCCGCAGCCCTTCCATCTGGGGTGCCGCGCGGATTTGGCGAGATTCTCGAAGATCGCCCGAATTTTCTGGTCGATCCCGCCCTCCGCTTCTTCGAACCAGCGCTGGAACAGCGCCAGATTGGGCTGGTCGCGGCCGTCGAGATAGGCAGCGATCAGCTCGTCCTTGCTCTGGAAGTGATAATAGAGCGTGCGCTTGGTAAGCCCCGCCTTTTCGGCCACGGCATCGACACTGACGGCACGGATGCCCTCGCCATAAAACAGCTTCGATGCCGCATCGACGATGCGCTGGCGCGTCGGTTTCCCGGCTGTCTTCATCCGAAAAGTATACCGACTAGTGAGTGTAGCTGGGAAGGGGATTTCGCTAGCGCTTGAGGGCGAAAAGCGAGGTGAACCATGTCGATTGCCGTTTTTGTGAGCGAGCCCAGATCAATCGAGGTCGTATGCGCCGACGGTGTCGTGCTGCGTGGTCATATCTGGCCGCACGCGCGTGGCGAAAAGGTAGGCACCGTCATCGTCAACCCGGCCACCGGCGTGCTTGCCAGCTACTATCATCGCTATGCGATGTTTCTCGCCGGTCGCGGCTTCGACGTCGTCACCTATGACTATCGCGGCATCGGTGCTTCGCGCACGGTGCGACTGCGCGGTTGCGGCCATCGCTGGCGCGACTGGGGCGAACGCGATTTCGAGGCGGTGCTGCGGCTGGCCAGGCGCCTCGATCCCGGCGCGCCCCTGATGGTGGTGGGACACAGCATCGGCGGCGTCTTGCCCGGCCTGGCTGAATCCGCGCCTGGCATCACCCGCATGCTCACGGTTGGCGCTCAATACGCCTATTGGCGCGACTATGCCGCCGCCCACCGCCCGCGGCTGTTTCTCAAATGGCATGTGGCCATGCCCGTCATCACCGCCCTCTGCGGTTACTTCCCTGGAAAGCGGGTCGGCTGGCTCGAGGATCTGCCCAAGGGGGTCGCTAACGAGTGGAGCTTTCGTAGCGCGCGTATCGAGCTGAGCCACCCCGAGGCGGAGCGCGGCGACGTCCTTCGCCGCTTTGCCGCGGTGACCGCGCCCATCCTCGCCGTCTGCCTCACCGATGACGAGATCGGCACGCCGCAAGCCATCAGCCGTGCGCTTGGCTACTACACCGGTTCGAACACGACGCAGGTGCTGCTGTCGCCCGGCGACTTCGACAAACGTGAGATCGGCCATTTCGGCCTGTTCCACAGCCGCCATGCGCCCGATTTCTGGCTCGACACGCTGTTGTGGCTGCGCGACGGCATCAATCCGTGGCCGGGCAAGGTGCTCTGACGACTACCAGTCGCCGATCGTTGCCTGGATGACGGCAAGGGCTGCCACGGCCGCAGTGTCGGCGCGCAGGATGCGCGACCCCAGAGGAATGGCCGTGACAAAGGGCAGGGCGCGCAACATGCGGCGTTCCTCGTCGGAAAAGCCGCCCTCCGGCCCGACCAGCAGCGCCAGCTTGCGCTCCTTGATCCCCTGCAGCGCAGCCATCGGATTGTTGGTCGAGGCGTCCTCGTCGCAGAAGATCAGCCGCCGCTCCTTGTCCCATCCGGCGAGCAGCTGCTCCAGCTTCACTGCGTCTCGCACGTCTGGAATGGCCAGGATGCCGCATTGCTCGGCGGCTTCCACGGCGTTGGCCCGCAGCCGGTCGATGCTTGGTTTCGCCAACTGCGTGTGCTGGGTGATGACGGGCACCATTGTGCCAGCGCCCATCTCGACGGCCTTCTGCACGAGATAGTCGAGCCGACCGACCTTGAGCGGCGCAAAGCAATAGACGAGGTCGGGATGCGCGGGTTGCGGTCGCTGCAGTTCGAGAACCTCGAGCCGCACCGCCTTCTTGGTCCTGCCTGTGATCCTTGCCGACCATTCGCCATCGCGGCCGTTGAACAGCAGCACCTCAGCGCCTTCGCCGAGGCGAAGCACATGGGCGAGATAGTGGCTCTGCTGCGGGTCGGCGTCGAAGGCCGAGCCAGCAGAGAGGTCATCAGGCACGAATAGCCGT